>CAYRDX010000033.1:0-47549 GCA_964423205.1 uncultured Saprospiraceae bacterium
GCTCTGTGAAAATCCGTCCCAAATCAATTTAGAAAAAATCCATAGTGAGAATTGCAGTTTTGTTGTAAGACACAAGTTTTCTGCTGCTAATATGAAAAATTTCATTCTCCAAAACCTCGAGCAGGAACTGTCAGAAGAACAACTTCTTTCAGGTGAAAAACTATTGGAAGCAGGCTCCGTCCATGATTTGAAGGAACTGCAACGCAATTTGTGGTCAGCAAGAGTCCATACTTTTGAAGTGGAAATTCAAATAACCCCAAAGCGTGTAAAGGCTATTTCTTGTGAATGTAATACTTTCAGGAAATATCTTATCTGCAGTCATGCATCTGCAGTCTTATTTGCCTTGCGCAGACATAAGAATGCGGAGGAATATCAACGACAGTCAGCCGTAAAAAAGGATAAACTTCAAGAGCCAAAATTTACCCTCGGTGCTGTATTTGATCAGGCAGAAACAGAAGAGCTTCTTGCATTCGTCCGGACCTATGCGCAAAAGAACCGCAATTTTGCTTTGCTATTGAAAAGCAGATTCGCCTCCAAAATACAAGTACAGGAGTCTTCAGAAAAATACAATCAGATTTTGGAGGCCGCCATATCAGATTCCCGAAATACCCAATCCAATATTCCTGCAAATGGTTTGCGCAGGTTGTTGAAAGTCACAGGTATGTTGATTAATCAGATCGATGATCTTCTTGCCCTGAATAATTACGCTGAGGCCTTTGACATTCTTAGGTCACTGTTAGAAAAATTGACACCCCTTATCAGGAAATGTGTAAGTGGTCCGGAGAAATTGACCTCCAACATCAATGAAGTTTTTAATAAACTCTACCGCCTTACGAATTGTCCAATAGCTCCGGAACTAAGAACAGATATTTGGGATTTTTGCACAGATTCTGTTTTTCGCCCAGCTTACAGGTTAAACGATCTTCACAAACGTTTTTTTCCGTGCATAATGGAATTGGCATTGGAAACCAATCGTGCTCAGGAGTTTACTGCAAACCTCAAGGTGGTGGCTTCTAATCAATCACTACCTGATGATTTCCGAGAAGACATTGAGGTCTTGCGAATCAGCATAATCGGTAAAATGGGGATGGCGGCAGAGCTAAAATCACTGGAAAAGGAGGTATTCTCAGATGTAGAATCATTTTTCAGACTCACTCCTTTAGCTATCACAGCCGGGCATCTGGATTGGGCTTGGTCCTGGTGTAAAAAGGCCAGACGTAAAAAATGGGACAAAAGAGAAGTGGAAAAACTCGACTTACTCATGATTCGTTTAGCTCAGGAGCGAAATGATTCAGAGCAAATGGCGCTCATACTTACTGAAAAACTGAAGCGAAGCTGGGATTTAAATGAATTTCAGAAATTAAGAGACTTGCAACTTGCCGATTGGAATGAAAGGAGAACAGAGTTGATATCAGTATGGCAAAAGCAACTCTTTGATGAAAAAAGAGTTGCTGTGCTTTCTTCGATATATAACATGGAGGGAATGCACGGGGAGTTATACGACTTATTAAAAGAAGCCAACAACCTGGATTATCTCACGATTTATGGCAAAACACTGTTTGACGTAAAAAAATCCGAAATCAGGAACTTGTACAGAAACCTGCTTACAAGTTATCTGGAGAACCATATAGGGGTCATACCCGCCCGTAAGCTTCAAAATATCCTTGCACATCTTCGTGACATTGGCCAGGTAGCTTTCGCAGATGCACTTTTCAATGATTTGCAGAAAAAATTTTCAGGGAGGTTAGCTGTTTCAAAAAATGTTGAGGCATTTTTGGCTGAGTTAGAAGACTAACCAAATTCAATTATCATGAAAAAAATTGTTGTACTAACTGGAGCCGGCGTAAGTGCTGAAAGTGGACTAAAGACGTTTAGAGAAGCAGATGGATTGTGGGAGAACCACAAGGTAGAAGAGGTGGCCACGCCTGAAGCATGGCACAGAAATCCTGAACTTGTTCTGAGGTTTTACAATGAAAGGCGGGCTCAACTCAGAAAAGCCCAGCCAAATGCCGCACATTTTGCCATTGCGGAGTTGGAAAAACATTTTGACGTCAGTGTAGTAACCCAAAACGTGGATAACCTTCACGAAAAAGCAGGCAGTACCAAAATTATACATCTGCATGGAGAGTTAGCAAAATCCCGGAGCACCCTTGATTCGAATCTCATTTATACATGTGAAGGAGACCTAAATATCGGAGACTTGTGCGAAAGAGGAAGTCAATTGCGCCCTCACATTGTCTGGTTTGGAGAAATGGTCCCAATGATTTCAGTTGCAGCTTTGGAAGTCAGTTCGGCCGATATTGCAATAATTGTCGGGACTTCCATGCAGGTTTATCCGGCTGCGGGTTTGATTTCATATACCCCTTCTCACTGCAAGATTTATTATGTCGATCCCAATCCTTCGATCAATTATGAACTCAGGCGCTCCGCCAACCTGAAGATAATAGCAGAAAAAGCAAGCATCGGTGTACCCAAAGTGGTTGAAGAATTACACACTTTGAGCAACTAAAAAGGTGAGAAGCTGAAGCAACTCACCCTAACACAGTCTATGAGAAAACGTTGTACAGAGTCAAACTGAAAGGGTTCTGGACTCCGGGAATGCACCCGGAGCCATCTGCCGTGCCGGCTTAGCCACACTCTGTATGGCCGCAGCTTTTACAGATCAGGCATCCCTCCTTGTAGATCACCCCATCTGGATCGCCGCATTCCGGACAAACTTCCTTGACAGCGTGAGTGCCATCAGGAATGAATTTTTTAAGTGCACGCACTACGCCATTTTTCCAGGAATTGATGTGTTCCTGTTCGACATTGAGACCAGCAACGAGGTTCACTGCATATTGCAGGGGCATGCCATGGCGCAGGATACCTGATATCAACTTAGCGTAATTCCAGTATTCTTTGTCGAATGAACGTGAAAGCCCCTGCATGGTAATTTTATAGTTATCCTTATCGCAGAATTGGAAATCATAGCGGTTGTTGCCTTCGTCATCTTTTTCTTTGATAATCCAGCCAGTCTGAACATAGGCAGGAAGAATAAAAATATCTTCTGCCTTTCCTGTGAATATCTCATAGGGCTTACCCTCGAACACTCCAACAAACGCCATCCACCTTTCGTGGTTATTCTGAAAACGAACTATTTCGGCCTCCAGTACTTTAGGTCGTTTCGGAGCATAAGTTGTGTTAAAACCTGAAGAATTACGGGACTCTTTGTCGTCAGATGCTTCGTTGCTGACTAAGACACCTGAACGGGAACCATCACGGTATATGGTGCAGCCCTTGCATCCACTCTCCCATGCGGTTTTGTAAATCTCTTTAACCAATTCTGGAGTAGCCTCATTAGGGATGTTCACGGTTACACTGATACTGTGATCTACCCATTTCTGAATGGCACCTTGCATCTTCACCTTCTGTATCCAGTCCACATCGTTGGCAGTTGCTTTATGGTAAGGTGAGTTAGCGATTACCTCCTTTAGTTCTTCTGTTGACATATGGGTAACTTGTTTCTCGGAATACCCATTGAGTTTTAACCAATCAAGGAACTTGTGGTGAAATACATTATACTCTTCCCAATGGTCACCTACCTCATCAACAAAAGTAGCTTTGGTTTCCTTGTCATTCGGATTCACCTTCCTTCTTCTCTTGTAAGAAATCAGGTATGCGGGTTCTATACCAGAAGTAGTTTGAGACATCAGGCTTGTCGTACCGGTTGGCGCGATAGTTAGCAGTGCAATATTCCGGCGCCCGTACTTAGTCATTTCCTGATATAAGTTTTCATCTTCGGTCTTAATCCGGAGAATGAATGGGTTTTTTGATTCGCGGATGGGGTCGTAAATGGTAAATGACCCTCTTTCCTTGGCCATGGTAACAGAGGACTGATAGGCATTCAGAGCCAATGTACGATGAACTTTCACTGAGAAGTCAATGGCCTCATCGGTTCCATATCTCAAACCCATTGCTGCCAGCATGTCTCCTTCTGCTGTAATGCCAACGCCGGTACGTCGTCCTTCTTCACAAGTCTTGCGGATTCTCCTCCAAAGCTGGTATTCTGTATTTCTGATTTCGTCTGGTTCTGGATCTTTTTGAATTTTTTCCAGAATCTTATCAATCTTTTCCAGTTCCAGGTCAATGATATCGTCCATCATGCGCATGGCATACTGAACATGTAGCTTGAACTTTTCAAAATTGAAACTGGCGCTTTCAGTGAATGGATTGTCGACGTAACTAAAAAGATTAATAGCCAAAAGCCGACAACTGTCGTAGGGGCAAAGTGGAATCTCGCCACATGGATTTGTCGAAATGGTTTGATATCCAAGGTCAGCATAACAATCCGGAACGGATTCTCGAATGATGGTATCCCAGAAAAGCACGCCTGGCTCAGCAGATTTCCATGCGTTTTGGATTATCTTATCCCAAAGTTCTGAAGCGTTGATTTCTTTACGCAAAACCGGATCAGTGCTATCCAGTGGAAACTGCTGCACATAATTTCTTTTCGATAGGGCAGCTCTCATGAAGTCATCATCGATGCGCACTGATACGTTTGCACCAGTCACTTTGCCTTTTTCCATTTTAGCATCGATAAAACTCTCAGCATCAGGATGCTTAATGGAAACCGTCAGCATAAGTGCACCTCTTCTTCCATCCTGCGCCACCTCACGTGTTGAATTGGAGTAACGCTCCATAAACGGCACTAATCCGGTTGATGATAGTGCAGAATTCAGTACCGGGCTGCCTTGTGGCCGAATATGAGAAAGGTCGTGACCTACCCCACCCCTTCTTTTCATCAATTGTACCTGCTCCTCATCAGCGCGGATTATGCCACCGTATGAGTCTGCATGGTTCCCGATAACAAAACAGTTGGAAAGGGAGGAAGCCTGCAAGTTGTTCCCGATACCTGACATAGGACTGCCCTGAGGAATGATGTATTTGAACTCTTTTAAAAGGTTGTAAATCTCTTCTTCTCCAACTGCATTGGGATACTTGGCCTCAATTCGGGCAATTTCAGAAGCAATCCTTCTGTGCATTTGGTCTGGCGACCTCTCGTACAAATTGCCGGCTGAATCCTTCAGGGCGTACTTGTTGATCCACACATTGGCAGCAAGTTCATCTCCACCAAAATAACGGATAGAGGCCTTCAGGGCTTCCTGAAAAGTATAGGTTCTTGTGTTCTTTTCCCTGGCAATCACACCAGGTGTTTTTTTGTGTAAGGTTAATGACTCCATGTTCACAGATTCGGTTTATAGTGTCAACGTGCTGTTCCTAGTATTGTGTTTAGTGTTTCCCGGTTGTGAAGGAGCCGAGTGGCCATTTTAAAGCCCCGGCACCAGGAAAATGTAGATATCATCACGGCAGCGAGGCGATAAAATAACCCTTGTAGATAGTAGCAGTAAGCCCCACTTACAATGTAACAAGGGGAATTGACTAACCTTTGGTGCATCAGGCGAATTTCCCTTCAGCCTGCCTTGATTGAATACTAATTAGTTTTCTCAGTATGTGGTTTTGTCAGCACTAAGGTAAAACTGCAGTGAATACTTCAAAGGCAGAGTTTTCAACATATTGTGGATAACTAACACATATCTCTGTTAATCAGCGGGATAAATTTTTAAACAGTTTTTCAACGATGTGGAAAACTCAATGTGGAAAACTAAAAACGTGTAACCAAATAGTTTATTTGCTTTCACTTTACATCAAACTAATATTTTGAAAACCAATATTTAATACAGAGAATTGGATAGTTGAAAGATTAATCTAACCAGCTAAAAAAGATTTTTTCGCTGAAAATACCAGGCAAGTATCGAACTGAATAAGAGTGAAATCACCAGAATTATGAAGAAAGAACTAGTTTGATCATCTGCCAGTGGCAGGGGAACATTCATCCCCATAAAACTGGCCACCAAAGTCGGTACCATTATAATGATTGTAATGGTAGTTAACCTCTTTATCGCCAGGTTCAGGTTATTGGATATGATGGAGCCATAGGCATCCATTGTACCATTCAAAATGTTAGTGTACATGTTTGCCATCTGCAGGGCCTGACTGTTATCGATAATGATGTCTTCAAAAAAATCCGTCTTTTCCTCGTCATTGCCGAGTAATAAAAAGTCTGACCGCTTAATTTTCATTTTCAGCAATTCATTATCGCTAAGTGAAGACACGAAGTAAACCAGGCTCTTTTCAATACTAAGCAACGATTTCAATTCTTTGTTCCGACTGCTGAAATACAATTCCTTTTCTATCAGATTTCTTCTTTGATTGAGTTGCTTAAGGCAGTTTAAAAAGCGATAGACATTGTGTTCTAAAATCTGAAGAACAAAGAGCTGGTCATCTTCTGGTTCAAAATTCTTCACCTTATTCTCAAGGAAGAGATTCAGAACTGGATTTTCTTGCGAACTGATGGTGATTACGTGGTCAATTGTGATGATGATACCAACTGGCACAGTGATGAAAATAGCATCGATATCCTCTTCAAAAGGATTAATGATTGGCGTAGCCAAAATGATAACCCTCTTGTCTTCGTCCCGCTCATAACGAGGTCTTTCGTCTATGTCGAGTGGGTCGGTCAAAAAGTCTAGCGGAATGTCAAACTGCTGTGCGATTTCCTCCAATTCTTCAGGTGTGAATGGCGCGGATACATTAATCCAACAGGCCTCCACAGGCTCTGCAAGCTCTTTGGTTCTACCATTTTCCCTTATGTAGTATTTTACCATAAAAAGCTAAATCGCTAAACCCGAATAGAATCGGAATTTGTGTAAATCAAAGGGGCACAAACTTACAACATATTAGTATTGAGGCAAATCAATTGCCAATCTGATTCTTCACTTTTTTAGCTCAGAAACAAAGTATTCATAAGCTGAAAAATCAGGATTTATTTGATTTCCCCATTTTGGCAAAAGCTTTTCTCTAATTCTGAAATAATCAGCTACAATGTCTGCCTGTTGTTCCATATTAAAATCTGACAGTTTGCACCCAGCCTCTTTTGCATTTTGTAATCCCGGAACTCCACCATAGTTATATCCAGCTTTCGAGTGCATAGCTTTCAGAGCCTGTGGGATATACACAGCACCATATCGCTCAAATTGCCAAATGTGTGTTAATTCATGAATCAGCAATGGCATATTCATGGAGCCCCATGAGTTTATAGTATAAAAACTGACGTAACAAAAGTGCCATTGCTTGCATCCAATGAATGCCTTTTCATCGATTCTTACCCTTTCCCATTGAATGCTTTCGCCAAATACGGATTTCGCCTGACTTAGCTCATCATTGCTTAATAGCCTCGTATTCCATTTTACCAATCCGCATAGTGTTTCATATATTTCACCTAGTCCTGCCAAATCAATGATGTAAAAAAATAGCCCACCCCACCAAAGGATAATCTGGCTGACAGACAACTGAGGCGACCGGGTTTGAAACAGACTTTTAAAACCAGAAAACAGTTGTCTCAACAAGCGAAAGAATCGAACTGGAAGAAACCTGACTAAATAAACCAAACGGATAATCAGAATCATTTCTCTAAAGGTTAATTCATTTTATAAGAACTACATTGGCTTGAATTCAGCATAATCCAAAAATTATTTTGTCCGTTCCTAACGCCTTCCTACTTTTGCTCAACTAAACTAATGTGCAAATGAATTCTGAATCAACTGTATCTACTGCAAAAGACTGGATTTTATTCTTAATCTCTGCAATAGTTTTTGTAGCCATGCTTATTTGGCTGCCTCAATGGTTCTGGCTTGCACTACCTTTTGTCTTAACCTTCCTGGTAAAGGCACTGCGGGTAATGTAGCGCTTAAAGGTTAATATTTTGCGAATTCTCGAAGTAGAGAGGTTGGGTGGATATCATTACCTAACCTCTCTTAGTTAATATACTGAGCTTTAATCTTCTACCTTTTTTTTGCAAATGACTATCAAGCTACTGACTATCCTTATTTGGACTTTTTATTCAACGTCCTTGTTCTCACAACAGCTTTACCTTGAAATTTTAGGAGCTGCAAATCGAACTGCATATAATCAACAGAGATACACTACAGCAGATGATTACTACAGTTACGGAGGGAGGCTTGCTGCAGGTGCTGATCATTTTCAGTTAGGTGTTGAGTATCAAACCAACTACACAAATCCGGTATTTTCAACTTCTCTGGTAAGCGAGGAATTCAAGGATACTTATTATGGTGCTTTCCTTAGAACAAATATTTCAAGATTTCCGGCCATGAGATTTGGGCTTGTTCTTAGGGCAGGTGCCGGAATGTACACTTCTGATTGGATAACCAAAGTGCCTCCAGGCTCGCCAGTCTCACTTACTGAAAGTTATTCAGCCCACCTTGGTTTTAATGCCGGTGCGGGATTTTCCATACCACTTTTCAGAGCGACCATGTTGCAGATGGGATACACCTATTACCGGATTAACCGGCCTCAACTTGATGCAGCTGGCATCCCGGAATTTCAAGCCAACATTCATGCTATACAGGCAGGGTTGAGTCTGAACTTTGTCTTTGGGAAACGTGCAGAACGTTACCGGGAAATCAGACAACAAAGATTGGACATCAGGAATCGCTGATTTTATACCCTTTTCTTAATTACACCGTGTTTTGCCTGGTCTGAAAATGTAACGGGGAAAGTCTCTACTCCGGGAAAACCCAATTTAATATCTCTCCCATTATGTGGGATGTAAGCTGTTCCAAAGATGTAATCCCAAATTGCCAATGACAAGCCAAAGTTGATTCCAAATCTTCTTTCCGCTGGAATGTCATAAGCATGATGCCAGATGTGCATTTCAGGGCTATTAAAAAGCTTTTTCATCCACGGGCCCAGCAGAATTGCACCACCTAGTGCGCTCAATAGCACTATGCCCACTTGATTTAGCAAAGCAGCATCAGTCATCAGGTTTGCTTCGAATCCGTTTGTAGCTATTATCAATCCTATCAGCAATCCAACAACACTTCCGGTAAGCCAACCCGGAGCACTGAGATTTGAATGATTGTAATGCCCAATTGCCAGGGCGAAAATGTGGATGATAAAAAAGTCGTACAATCCAATACCCAATAGCGCCAATGGGGTATATTCAATGGCTCGATAAACTACGTTCTCCATCCAATGATACCGCAAATGTGCAGCAAACCCCATCTGTTCAACTGAGTGGTGCACTTTGTGAAACTCCCAAAGAGCTGGTGAATAATGCAGCAATCTATGAATCCACCATTGTATAAAATCCCGAATGACAAAGCCTATAAGAAGTATGGCCCATAATGGTAGCTGCCGCAACGGATTGGAGGCTTGTATATCAAATCCACTAATCCATAGAATCGCATCTTTAAAAAAAAGAACCACAGCGTCTGAAGCTGCATTGTAAATGATGAGGGAAAAAAGGAAAAAATTAAAAAACATGTAAAAGAAATCCAGCCAGAAGTCTTTCCTGAAAGTAGGTTGTTTACTTCTCCAAGGCTTTAGCAATTCAAGTACAAAGAAAAAAGCAGAAACTCCGATGAGCCAATAGAAGTAATTGTGCCAGCCAGGATTGGTAATTTCACTCCACAGATATAGTGCGTAATTTTTGTAACCGCTTATAAATGCATTCAGGTATTCCACTTGGAATTCAGTTTATAATATCAAGAATAACAAAGCTGCAAAACAAAATGCTTGCAACCCCATTAGTTGTAAAAAAGGCCAGATTAACCCGACTCAAATCATCAGGTTTTACCAGGCTATGCTGATAGAACAACAGGATTGAAAATAAAATAACACCAATCCATGATAACCATCCCAAATTAGCATAGTTGCCCTGTGCCAACCAGGTAGCCCCCACAATAAAACCAAAGGACAAGACATGCAAAAAAAAGGATATCAACAGGGCCACTTTTTTTCCAAATTTTACGGGCAGTGAATAGAGCGACTGGAGCTTATCAAAATCTTCATCCTGAAGAGCATAAATTACATCAAAACCTGTAACCCACAACAATACCGCTGCTGAATATAGAAGAGGTATAAGGTCAAACCCTCCACCCGCTGCTAAATATGCTCCAATGGGTGCAAGTGACAGACCAAGTCCCAATATCAGATGGCACAGATAGGTAAATCTCTTGGTATAACTGTAACCTAAAATAATCAACAATGCCACAGGAGATAAATAGAAGCACAATTCATTAATGAACCAGGTTGTTGCAATAAAAAGGAATGAACTCAGTGCAACAAAAAAGAGTGCAGATTTCGGTGTGATTACGCCAGCAGGAATCTCCCGACTGATTGTACGGGGGTTTTTGCTATCTATATCCCGATCGAGATAACGATTGAATGCCATCGCCGCACTTCGCGCCAGAATCATACACAAAACCACCAAACCAAGGAGTCGCAAGGAAAATGAATTACCCTCACCATAAGTCGCAAGGAAAAATCCAAGCAAGGCAAAAGGTAATGCAAAAATGGTATGGCTGAATTTTATTAGAGAGAAATAATGTTTCATTACGGGTACGAGTCTCTTACCAATTAAACAAAAGCCCGCACAATGTATGCATTATGCGGGCTTTATATCAGTCAGAAGACAAATTACTGACCGGAGGTATTATCCTCAGCAATCAAATCGCCTTTCAAATACAGAATGGTTTGTGGGGGATTGGTATTGGCAGTTACAGTAACCTGTTTTGCCTGCATTCCACTTCTACCTTTTGTATCGAATTCAAGTACTATCTCTCCGGTACCTCCTACTGGTATTGGCTCTTTAGGCCAATCAGGTACTGTACAACCGCAGCTACCTTTTGCATTGGTAATAACCAATGGCTGGTCGCCAGTATTCTTGAATTTATATGTTTTGCGAACGGGAGGTCCAGCTTTCACTTTTCCGAAATCAAATTCATTGATTTCCCACGTGATTACGGTAGTAGGTCCTTCAGGGATAGCTTCTGTTTCGGGAGCAACAGCTGCAACAGTTTCTCCAGTGGCATCCTGAACAGCCTGTTCACGGACACTGCCGTCATTTGAGCAAGCCATACCCAAGAAGACAACTAATGTTGCTAAGATTCCAAATTTGATTTGCTTCAACATTTTATCGTTTTTTTTAAATGAAGAGATTATTAGAACAACATCAATAGCGGTGCAAAATTACAAATCCACCTTATATCGATTTTTATTCGATGTGCAAATTTATATCATAGTTGTTCCAGTCGGACTAAATTAAGCCGCACTCGCTGTTAATGAGGTGTTAAACAAAGAAAAGCACCTTTGGTTTCAGGGTCCTTTAAAATTCATCCTGCTCACTGAATTTAGATGCCCCCTATATCATCACCAACAGGTCTTTGGAAAAAGAAAGGTATTTATCTGTTTTTTTCGTTAATTCGGCCCCGAACAGAAGCCTGTAACCAAATTCAATAATTCAATTAACTAAAACACAATGACACTGAATATTAAACACTCTGTAGTTGACCGCTTTCTCAGGTATGTCAAAATCGACACCCAATCAGATCCTGAATCGAAAACTATTCCTTCTACAGCCAAACAAAAAAACCTTGGAAAAATGCTGGTGAAGGAACTGGTGGACATAGGGATATCGGATGCCAAAATGGACAAATACGGATATGTGTATGCCACTATTCCTTCCAATACCACAAAAAAAGTCCCGGTAATTTGCTTTTGTTCTCACATGGATACAAGCCCTGATTGCAGCGGAGAAAACGTAAAACCCATCATCCACAAAAATTATCAAGGCATTGACATCATTTTGCCTGACGACCCGGATCAGGTTATAAGAAAATCAGAACATCCCAATTTAAAAGACCAAATTGGAAATGACGTCATCACCGCAAGTGGAACGACCCTTCTTGGTGCTGATAATAAAGCCGGGCTTGCCGAAATTATGGACGCTGCCCAATTTCTGATGACTAATCCTGACATAAAACATGGTACCATCAAGATACTCTTTACCCCTGACGAAGAAATAGGCAGAGGAGTGGACAAAGTCAATCTGAAAAAACTGGGGGCAGATTTTGGATATACGGTGGATGGAGAAAAAGCAGGCTCACTGGAAGATGAGACATTTTCGGCTGACGCGCTGACTATCACTATTAAAGGAGTTAGTGCTCATCCCGGCTTTGCCAAAGGTAAAATGGAGAACGCCATTAAAATCGCTTCCGAAATTATTTCAACATTACCCAAAACAGGGCTTTCTCCTGAAACAACTGAAGGCCGGGAAGGATTTGTCCACCCAGTTACCTTGAACGCGATGGCGGAATCGGCAACTATTCGTTTTATCATTAGAGATTTTACTGATGAAAAACTGGCTGAACATGAGAACGTGGTCAGGAAAGTCACTGAAAAGGTTCTTAAAAACTATCCCAATTCAAAAGCGGAAATCGAAGTCAAAGAACAGTACCGCAATATGAAAAAGGTACTCGATAAACATCCTGAAGTAGTTGCCAATGCAGAAGAAGCCATTCGCCGTGTGGGATTAAAACTTCACCGCTCAAGTATAAGAGGTGGAACGGATGGTTCACGATTATCATTTATGGGGCTTCCCTGTCCAAACATTTTTGCCGGTGAACATGCCTTTCATTCCAGGCAGGAATGGGTAAGTGTTCAGGATATGCAAAAGGCAGTAGAAATGATTGTCCAATTGGCCATTGTTTGGGAAGAAAAAAGCTGAACAGCTGACATTCGATACAATCCTCAACGGGTTTTCCAAGATTCAGAATAGAAATTCTATAAAGAGTTAACATTATCTAACAGTTGGTAATTTCTGTTAACCTATTTTTTACTGGTTTTAATACTTCGTTAGCAGTACATTAGCGGGTAAGACACTCTAATGGTAAAACGATTAAGCCATGAGAACCACAAAAATGAAAACAGCTATTTACACTCTTGCAGCTTTCTTATTCTTCTTCAGCTGCACCAGCCCATCTAAACTCATAGACAAAGGCGCTTATGAAGATGCCATAAGCATCAGCGTCAGAAAGCTTGCCGGTAAGAAAAAAAAGAAGGCCAAGCATGTTGATGCTCTGGAAGAAGCTTTTGAAAAAGTTACCCGCAACGACATGCGGACAATCGAAGTTTTAAAAAATGAAGGCAGACAGGAAAACTGGGTTGAAATCAATAACATTCATCGCAGAATCAGGCAAAGACAAGAATTGATTGAGCCATTGCTGCCGCTTTATGATGACAATGGCAAGAAGGCAGAATTCCGCTTCGTCAAGATTGAAGATATGGAAATCGAATCCAAAGGCAAGGCAGCGGATTACCACTATACTGAGGCTAAACGCCTGATGGAACTAGCAGAACGCGGAGACAAAGAAGCTGCCAGGAAAGCATACAGGGAACTGGAGAACATAGACCGTTATTACAAAAGCTTTAGAGATGAAGACTATCTCATGGATAGAGCAAGAGAATTGGGAACTATTTACATTTTGTTCCGAATTGACAATAATTCCGGCTCAGTACTTCCTCCGGGATTTGAACAGGAACTCAAGCGCATCAGCGTCAGAGACATGGAAAGAGATTGGCGTTCAGTGCATTTGAATGCAGAAGCAGGTATGAAATACGACTACACTGCTCAAATGAAAATCACCAGCATTGCCGTTACTCCTGATTTGGTAAAAGAACGTGAGTACATCGATGACAAGACCATCGAAGAAGGTTTTGATTACGTCCTTGATGCAAAAGGAAACGTCATGAAAGATACTGCAGGTAATGACATCAAGGTTGCCAGGAAAATACTCATCAAAGCCAAAGTTTTTGAAACGTATCAGCATAAGGCTGCTCATGTGGGAGCACGTCTGGAGATATTCGATAATGAATTGCGTGAACTTGTTCACACGGAACCTGTAAATGTGGATGCTGTCTTTGAAAACTATGCCGCTACCTTCGACGGAGACAAGAGAGCGCTTTCTGAAGATTCCAAAAAGAAAATTGGTAACAGGCCCCGACCCTTTCCAAGCAGCGAGGGATTAATCTTACAGGCAGCTGAGCTCATGAAACCAATCATTAAAGACAAAATCAACAGAAGCCGGCTGCTCCGGTGAGTTTCCTCATTCGAGAAATTATACTTCAAACTGCAAAGTAGTTTCAAACAATAACAAAGTGGCTGCAATGAGAATTACAGCCACTTTTTCTTTTTCCTTCCTGTAGGAAAATACCTTACACTCTTTACGCTGACAAATTATTAATCTATCAGCCGGAAGGCACTTGTTCGCCCTTCATAACGCTTAGCCCTGAATGACAGGAGAGGTTCGGAGGTAAGGTTTGCAGCAGTTCGTTTTTCGTTTCTTTTCTTCTTGACAACCCTGTTTGCAGCCAGGGTCAGTTTTGTAATAAGGCCAGTTAATTTCACAGACTTTTTATCCATAGCGCAAAATGATTAAAGACGTGCAGTTTAAAGAATTCAGCTAATTGGCTATCGGATATTTCAGGGAACAGTCACAGCAAATGTAGGAATAATTTCTTTTTTGTCAGTTTTCAACGAAAAAAATTTGGAATTCGGGTTGGATTAGAATAGGAATATTGGAAATCATTCAATTTCTTGAAGTCATGAATTTAGGTATATTCCGATGTTTAAAGGTTTAAGGTAAAACATCTTGAATTAAATTCTCCCAAAAGGTTTTTGCTGTAGTAAAAACCAGAACACTGGAAATTGGCATGGAAGATTCTTCAAGAAGTTCTTTCAGAGCATTTTATAAAGTTCATAGAAATATTCAGCGCGCAGAAAGTGGACATCGTTATTTCATACACGGGGCTCTATATTTGGCACATTAATAAATGACAATGGAAAGAATCAGCGTATTTGACATTTTTAAAATAGGAATCGGGCCTTCCAGTTCGCATACAATGGGACCATGGGTAGCAGCATTGACATTTCTTGAAAAAATAGAAGTGTCCAAGGTTATCAAGATAAAAGTCAGTCTGTTTGGTTCTTTAGCCAAAACAGGTCGCGGGCACGGTACCGATATCGCCGTGATGATGGGACTGAGTGGTCATCATCCCAAAACCATAGAAACGGATAAGCTCAGTGACTACCTCCGGGAAATTGACACGCATAAAATTATTCAGCTAAATGGAATTTATAAAGTTCCATTTGATCCGTTGAAAGATATCGATTTCATTTTTGAAAAGCTTCCGTTCCACCCAAATGGTCTGACTTTCCATGCCTCACTAAGTGATGGCACCACCTGGCAGGAAACCTATTATTCCATTGGTGGAGGCTTTGTGATTCAAGAAGGCGATAAGGCAGCTGATTTTCAAAAAGTAACACTACCCTATCCCATTGATAAAGAGGAAGATCTTATAAAATGGATAAAATCCACTGGCCAAAGTATTTCGGAAATAGTTATGCAAAACGAATTGACCTGGAGAAATGAAGATGACATAAAAGGAGGGCTGCTCGAAATCTGGAATACAATGCTGAGTTGTGTTTATGGTGGTTGCCACACACCTGGAGACCTACCCGGAGGACTGGGAGTAAAAAGACGGGCTCATCTCATCAATGCCAAATTACTGGAAGATACAGAGTACACTACCAGGAAAGGTTGGTTCAAAACCATTAAACTAAGTGGTTCAGCATTCACAAATGTTACCAAATGGGTGAGTTGCTTCGCGATGGCGGTTAATGAGGAAAACGCAGCTTTTAGTCGCGTGGTAACAGCACCGACGAACGGTGCAGCGGGAGTCATCCCTGCCGTCATGTTGTACTTTCTGTGCTTTTGTGACAACAAGGGTGAAGATGATATCATCCGCTTTTTGCTCACTGCAGGTGAAATCGGAAGTCTGTTCAAAAAGGGCTCTACCATATCGGCAGCTATGGGTGGGTGCCAAGCAGAGATAGGGGTATCCTCAGCCATGGCAGCAGCAGCGCTTACAGAATGCCTGGGCGGTAGCCCATGGCAGGCTTTGATGGCTGCCGAAATAGCTATGGAACACCACCTTGGCCTCACTTGTGACCCAATAGGAGGTCTTGTTCAAATACCTTGTATCGAGCGGAATACAATGGGTGCAATGAAGGCCATTACAGCCAGTCAGATTGCATTGGCCAGCGATCCAAGTCTTGCGAAAGTTTCACTCGACAGCGTGATTAAGACCATGTGGGAAACTGCCAAGGATATGAGCGATAAGTACAAAGAAACCTCGGATGGTGGATTGGCGGTGAATGTTTCTGTAAGGGTACCAGAGTGTTAGGACTACAAGAAAAAAAAAGAAAGTCGGGGTGACTGGATTTGAACCAGCGACCTCGTCGTCCCGAACGACGCGCGCTACCGAGCTGCGCTACACCCCGTTCTAACACTAATTCGAGGAAGCTAAGAGCCACCCAGGAGACTCGAACTCCCGACCCACGCTTTACGAAAGCGTTGCTCTACCGGCTGAGCTAGGGTGGCCAAATTTTCTGAATCTGGGGCGACAAAGTTAATCTTCACACAGTCTGTATGCAAACTGAAATGCTGAAAAATAGGCAGGAATTTCTACCGGTTTTAGCACCTTGAAACCAAGGCAGCCATCACTGTGCGCTTATCTGGCCTTTACATCACCGCTGCCACTCACTTTAGCACTTACCTTCGCATTTCCAGAATAATGCACATCACCGGAACCAGAAATGGAAACATCCAATTTCTCATCGGCATTAACGCTGACATCACCTGAGCCTGATATCTTGACATCAGCAACGTGGGTATATAATTCCGATGCAGTCACATCTCCGGCACCGCTGATTTTCACATTCAGACTTTGACATTTACCGGAAAGGCGGATGTCCCCTGAGCCACTAATGCTGCTTTCTACATTAGTAGCCTCAATGTTTAGATCAATATTTCCTGAACCGCTTACTCCAGTGAAAAAATCCGATAATCCAGTAAACGGAGTTTCACCAATGATATCACCTGAACCGCTGATGCTCGCTTCAGTTAAAGTTGGAACAGTTATCCAGATTGTTATTCCTTCATGTCTGCGGACATTCTGGTCAAATCTGATTTTCCATTTGCCTTCTTCAACTTCCGTTCTGATGTTGTCAATTATATTTTGCTGGGCTTCAATCCTGACAGATTGAGTAACACCTTGTGTGAGAAATACTTGAGCGGAAATGGACAATCCAACCGCATCAAAGTCATCAACATTTAACTCCTTGGTTACTTTTTTACCTTCGCCACTTAAGCCCGTCAATGACCAGCCTTCTGACCACCCACCGGAATCAAAGACGCAAGATTGAAAAAGCAGTGCTAAAAAGAATGTGACCAACACGAAGAAGTTTTTCATGGTGGAAGTAATAATAAATGACTACCTGATGATTTTCATATCTAAGTGTCAGACGCCGACGTTTTCACGATGGTTACATATCGCAGATAAAAAACCCTTTCTAAAAGGGAACGGTTAATTTGTGGTTCATTTTACAGCCTGGATGGTTGATAAATCAATCACGAAACCATCCATTTTTTTGTTTTTCTTGAGATTTTCTTTGTAAACATTGGCGGCATCTGCATCAGGGAAAGGTCCTAATAGTATTTTATACAAGAGCTCTTTCTTTTTGCCCTGCTCTACACTTACCATAATATTGCTAAACCATTCGTTCTGCAAATCAGTAACCTTGCGAAACATGGCATCTTGAGTGCTCAAGGCCGCCACTTGCACTGCAAAACCCTTTTTTTCAGGGCGATTGAGCTGCATTTGGTATAAGCCGTACGGTTGGCTTTCTTCACCAGAGGCTTTGGTATTTGAGGAACCACCAAGTGATTTTTGATTTGATTTATTTCCAGTGTCAGCTGGCTGTAGAGGTTTTGATTCTTTCGGCGGAGTTGGTTTGTTTGTTGGTTCTGCTTTGGTTTCAGTAGTTGGTGCAGGATTACTCTTAGGCGGTTCCGGGCTTTTGGCTGTCGTCTCTTTTGGTGGATCAGCTGTAACCATTTCAACCACAACCTTTGCCAATCCGTCACGCACCAAATCCAGCATTTTGGCAGCAGCCCCTGAAACTTCCACTACTCTGCCGGGAATATGAGGCCCCCTGTCGTTGACTTTTACCTGGACAGATTTACCATTGTCCAACCTGGTCACTTTAATCATAGTACCAAATGGCAGTGTTTTATGCGCAGCGGTCATTGCATTCATATCGTATAACTCCCCGCTTGCTGTAGGCTTTCCGTGAAAATTATCTGAGTAATATGATGCAATTCCGTATTCCTCCTTTTGAGCCCATAATACTGAAGTGAATAACAGGATGGTTAGAAGGCTGGCTAATACTTTCATGACAGTATGTTTTGGTTATTAAGATAATTGCCTTGCGACATTTGTTTGGGTATCAAAAGTATAACTTATAACGTTAAACAACAATGTAATTGTTCATACCCGCCTAATTGTTTCAATATCTCCCTGCCCATGTTTCTAAAAACTTAACTTTGCATCGCGTTTGTTGTTATTGGTTTCGTGACCAGGTTTTTCATCAAATTAGGACATAAAAGAAAAAAAGAATGAGTAAACATGGACGGGTCCTAGTAGCTATGAGTGGTGGCATCGACAGTACGGTGACAGCCATGCTCATGCACGAGGAGGGCTATGAGGTTGTGGGTATTACGATGAAGACCTGGGATTATGCTACCTCAGGTGGTTCTCATAAGGAAACTGGCTGCTGCAGCCTGGATTCCATCAATGATGCCAGGCAGGTGGCGGTTGACATGGGATTTCATCACTTTATTGTAGATATCAGAGAGGAGTTCGGCGATTATGTAATCGACAATTTCGTGGAGGAATATCTTGCCGGAAGAACCCCTAATCCTTGTGTTCTCTGTAATACGCATATCAAGTGGAACGCCCTTCTAAAAAAGGCAGACGCACTGGACTGTGAATTCATTGCTACTGGGCATTATGCTCAAATCCATCAACATGATGGCAGATATTTTATCCGCAGAGCCCCGGATTTGCAAAAAGACCAGTCTTATGTCCTATGGGGACTCAGTCAGGAGTGCATGCAGAGAAGTAAATTTCCTATTGGAGGTTTTCAAAAAACTGAAGTGAGGAAAATGGCTGCAAAAAGGGGTTACGAGGAATTATCGAAGAAAAGCGAGAGCTACGAAATTTGCTTTGTACCCGATAATGACTACCGAGGTTTTCTGAAAAGAAGAGTTGTAGGACTCGAAGAAAAAGTAGCAGGTGGTAGTTTTGTAAATGCTGCCGGAGAAGTAATTGGTGAACATGTTGGTTATCCATTTTATACTGTTGGTCAACGAAAAGGCCTAGGAGTCGCTTTCGGCCAACCGATGTTTGTCACCCAAATAATTCCGGAGACCAATACAGTAGTCCTTGGTGAAGAATCGGAACTTATCAGAAACAGGATGAGAGTTTCACAACATAATCTGATGAAGTATGAATCACTACCTGAAGGGCTGGAAGTCATTACCAAAATCAGATACCGAGATGCCGGTACATTCAGCAGCCTCCATATAGATGGAGATAACTTAATGGTTGAATTCCTGACCTACGTGAAAGGTGTTGCTCCCGGGCAATCGGCAGTTTTTTATGAAGGGAATGATGTGGTTGGTGGGGGAGTCATTTATAGTAGTTTTTACGAACCAAAATAATCCCTTAACGCTATGAAAAGGATTGTTCCTGGAACCTTTATCCTATCAATGTTATTCCTCCTTCCTTCATGCGAAAAAACTCCTGACGATTACAAATTGGAATCTGGTCTGGAGTACTTTCCACTGCAGGTTGGTAAACTGGTAGAGTTTGAGGTTGATTCCATCATTTACACCCCAACCGGCTCAGAAAAAAATAAGACATCTAAAACCTTCTTCAGAGAAGTTGTCAGTGATTCCTTTCCCGGTATAAATGGAAATATCGTTTACAAAATAGAACGCTACCAAAGAAAAGAGGCAATACAACCCTGGCAAATTCAAAAAGTCCTGACTGCGGAATTGACCAATGAACGTGCCTACCGAACTGAGGATAACCTGCGATTTATCAAGCTTGTTTTTCCAGTTCGAAAGAATAAAACCTGGGATGGGAACGTGCATTTTAATCCTGGCTTAATCGTCAATGTTGAAGGTGAAAGCCTGGAAATGTTCAAAAACTGGCAATCGAAAATAACAGACCTGATGGGTTCTGAGACTATTGGAACGCTCAAATTGATTGACGTTGTTAACGTGCAAATCGCCAATTCTGAAAACTTGATTGAATTGCGACGTGGAACAGAGAAATATGCAAAAGGGATTGGGCTTATTTACCGTGAATTGTGGATACTGGATACCCAATGTATTGAAAAATGCACTGGCAAGCCATGGACTGAGAAAGCCGAAAAAGGATTTATTGTAAAACAAAAAATCACCGCCTGGAACTGATGACAGATTCGTATGTCCGCATAGGGTTTACCCAAAAGGCGCATGGAGCGCAAGGAGAGATAAAAATTTCTGTAAATGAAAATTATCTGGAAGACCTGGTTCACTCCGAGGTAGTATTTATTCCTGTGCAGGGCAAACCACTACCCTTCTTTGTGGAAGGATTAAGGGAAACCAATGCCATTTTGTTAAAACTGGAGGGTATTGATAGTCCCGCTGATGCCACCGCTGTCAGTTCAAAGGAATTGCTTTTGAGAAAACAAGATGTTCAAACAGGTTCTGCTGCGGGCAGTTCTTCAGGATTGAAATATTCCTACTGTGAAGGTTTTACTTGTTTTGACCAGAAGTTTGGAGAGATTGGCATGATCGCAGAAGTACTTGAATTCCCCCAACAGGAAATGGCAGTTGTCCAATTCCAGGGAAACAATATCTACATTCCACTGAATGAAGAATTTATTCAGGAAATAGATAAAAGCAGTAAGCTAATTAAACTAAGCTTACCCGAAGGTCTACTCGATATTTAGAAAAGATTTGTTTCCCGGAAGAATGCTTTTATAGAGGAACACATTGAAAATTTAATTTCAACTTTCATGGTTTCTCAATTAGTTGAGTTGGTTTAGGAGATTGAGGGAGATGAGACAAAGTCAGCAATGCTCACTCTCAACTCTCTGAACTTTCTCAACCTTACTTGGATAGCTTAATTTTCAAAACGATTATCTAAAAAGACCAATCTCTTCCTGGAATAAACCACTCTATTCCGGCTTTTTCCCGCCAACTAATAAGTCCTGCAGTTTTTTTAAATCTTCCCACTTACCTTCAGCCGCTAGTCCTGCCTGCTGTGGCCATGTTCCGGGTTCAGCCAAAGTGTATCCTGGCCCAGCATCGTCCAGGATTTTCTGTATCCTGGCGACATCGGTTTTGGCTAAATCTGCGAAACTCACTATCCCTGCATTGTTCAGAATTCCGGCTATCTTGGTTCCGATTCCTTCAATTTTTTTTAGGTCATCGGGTTTTGCACCAGCCTTAGCAGTAGTTCCCAAAACAGTTCCTTTGCCTTGAACAGCCGGAGAAGCAGCCATTTCAGCTTCAAGTTTCTGAATCTTGGATTTGGCAATCTGCAAATCAGCATCTGCAACCCTGGCTTTCTGACGGTATTCAGTGCTTTCTTTGTTCAGCTGCTCCACTTGGTATTTAAGGCCGAGGTTGTCCTTTTCGGTGTTAGTGTGAATGGATTTCAGCCGGTTGTAATCACCTTCCAACTCACTGTATTGGCTCCGCCAGCGATACCAAAGAATATATCCGAGCAGTAAACCCAGAAGGAATGCAACTAAAAGCATCATCAGGATTTCAAGCGTATGGTTTGTATAAGTAGAGAAACCAGGTCCCTGAAAAGTATTCTCGAACATAGTTATTGATTTTTAAAGTGATGCAATTGTTTCGATTTACTTGTGAAGAGTTATGGTCAATGACCATTGACCAGTAATAATACAACCCGCCTGTTCAGCCTTCTTCCTTCTTCTGTATCATTGCTGGCTACCGGTTCGGTCTGACCTTTCGACACCATGCTGATTCTGTTTTTTGCAATGCCCTTTAACACCAGGATATCGTGCACGTGCTTAGCCCGTGCTGACCCTAGTTGCATATTGAATTCGGGATTTCCAGTGTTATCGGTATGACCGGAAATGGAAACAACTTCTTTGGTCTGTTTTAGTCTTTCAGCCAATCTTGATAGATAATCATCTACCCTTGGATCTGCTGTACGTGTGGCTTGCCCATAAGGAAACAAGATGGTAATCTGGTTCTCAACTTCTATGAATTCAACTTCATCTCCTTTTGGTTTGTCCTTGAATCGGAATTCGATACTTTCAAAAGTCATTTTTCGAATCCCCTCCGGTTCATTTTCTGTTCTGGATGTAACCACTAGTCTGTCTGCATCAATGTAACGGCCAAATAACTCTTTGACGTTTTCTGCCCTTGCGAGGCCCATGTTTGCAAAGTCTTTGGGAGCTTTCTCATCTTTGAAATAAATTCCGGTAATTTCCAGCAGTTGATCTACTGGAAGTGCTTTAATAAGGGAATCCCTGTAAGAATTAAATGTTGGGCCAGCCTGCGCATCGGCTTTTGACCATTTGAATACTAGAGGCCTCGTGTCCAAGGGTGGTGGAGCCGGAATTTCATTCCGGTCAGCTCCACATCGCTGTTTGATGTGGCAAACGTACCAGCGTTGGCACACAAAAGCCCAAATCAGGAATAATCCGATTGGTAAAAGTGCTAAACGAGGAAACATAATGGGAAGAGGTTTGAGTTATGAAATCACTGAGAATCCAGATATTAAGATTGGATACTTACTCTCAGATTGACTCAAATGTACCAAATTGAGAGGAAAATTATTGTGTACTCGGAGTAATTTTAGTCAACATCAGTTGGAGATGGATTTTTCTATAGTGTGTACCTAAAAGTGACTTCCAAGCCATTGATGTTCTGCAATTTTTCAGCTTCCACATGACTAACTTTTTCAAGTCCGGCATAAAGAGAAATAAAGAACTGTCGATCCGAAGCTTTTGGGACGGCAATTTCAAGACAAGGATGTACGGCAAATTCTTGCTTCAAAATCTGAACATCCTCCTTTTTTAGCATGTCCAACAACTCACCCATAATGGCATAATCAAATCGTAACTCATACACGTTCATTACCTGCCTCTTAACTATTTCACTCTTAAGTATTGCGTCTGCCGCGGCATTTCGGTATGCCTGGATCAGGCCTGAAGTTCCGAGGAGAGTCCCTCCAAAATATCTTACCACCACAATAAAAACATTTGTCAACTGATGGCTGTCTATTTGACCAAGAATGGGCTTGCCGGCAGTTCCTGAGGGTTCTCCGTCATCATAGGTGCGGAAATTATTCCCATCGAGTCCGTATCTGTAGGCAAAACAATGATGGCGGGCTTTAGGGTGTTCTTTTTTGATATGGCTGAGGTGTTCCTGCCAATCTTCCGGAGACTGTATCGGAAAGGCATAACCAAAAAACTTGCTTCCGCTATCGCGGTATTCACCTTTTGAAGAAGCTGTTAAAGTCTTGTATTCTGTAAAGTTCATGAATGGTCGGAAACAGGTACCATGCTTTCAATGTGGTCAATAAGATCATACAGTTTCCAGGCATCTTCCAATGAATATTCCCCAATAGAGGTGCGACACAATTCACTTAGATAGGCTCCAGATTCCAGAGCCTGCCCAAACTCATGTGCTACAGACCGTATATAAGTACCCTTACTGCACTTTATCCGAAAATGCAAATAAGGGATTTCAATTCGGTTTATCTCAAATTCATGAATGGTCACCTGGCGGGGTTCAACTTCAGCACTGAGACCCAATCTTGCCTTCTTATACAATGGTTGACCATCAACCTTGATTGCAGAAAACATAGGTGGTATTTGCTCAATTGCTCCCAAAAACTTTAGCCTGGCTTTTTCAACAAGTTCCTGAGTAATGTGTTCGGTAGGAAATGTGGCATCTGGCTCTGTTTCAGCATCGTACGAAGGGGTTGTTGAGCCTAAGGTGATGATGCCGGTATATTCTTTGTCCTTGTTCAGATAGTTGGAAATTTTCTTGGTATGCTTTCCGGTGCAAACTATCAATAAGCCATTCGCCATTGGATCAAGTGTCCCAGCATGCCCTACTTTAATTTTCTTAACGTATAGGCTGTATTTTATCGTTGATCGGATTTTGTTGACAACGTCGAATGAAGTCCAGCCATTTGGCTTGTTCACGAGCAAGCAGGTTCCTTCAATCAATTTGCGACTCGGCAACGGGTCTTCCATAATTTCTGAAACAATTTAGCATGAATTCTAAAGAGTAAAAAGCCCTTCAACACTTAGAATATCAGCTATATACAATTTGATGTTTATGCAAGGTATAAAATTAGAGCAACAATAGCAATAAAGAAGCAATAGGCAGAAAAGTAGTACAACTTGCTTCCTTTCACCAATCTAATCATCCAGGTACAAGCCAACATACCGGTAAAAAATGCTGCAATAAATCCTGAAACCAAGGGTAACAAATTTGGTGTATTAGCGCTGAGTTCTCCGCCCAGCAAATCTTTGGCAATTTTCCCCAAAATTAAAGGAACCACCATCAGGAAGCTGAACCTGGCAGCCATCCCTCTGTCAATGCCTAATAATACAGAAGCAGAGATAGTAGCCCCTGACCTGGATATTCCAGGCAATATGGCAATGGCTTGTGCAATCCCAACGAGAAGCGCATTTATGGCACCTAAAGGTCTGTTGCTGCTTTTTGCCCTGTCAGCCAAAAGGAGCAGTAAACCGGTAATCATGAGGCTAATACAAACCAGAACGATTTGTTTATTGAAAAGAGCATCAACCTGCTCTTTCCAAAATAAACCAACTATAGCAGTAGGAATCATGGATATGACAACAAACCATGAAAAACGGGCTTCCTCATTCCATGAAAATTGAAATAGCCCTTTGAAAATCTGAATTACTTCTTTTCGGAACACAACCAAAGTGCTCAGTGCAGTTCCGAAATGAAGCACCACCGTCATCAATAGGCTTTCAGCAGCCAGGCTATCGTCACCAAGAAAATATTTTGCCAGCTCGAGATGACCACTACTGCTAACCGGGAGGAACTCTGTTAAACCCTGAATAATGCCAAGGATAATAGCTCTGACAATATCTATCATTCAGCAGGCGATTCAGTTACAGACTCCTTTTTGGATGGAAAGAAAATGGCTACAATTTCCAATATCAATCCGAGTACTATGACCAATGGGGCCAATACCGTTCGGCGGAAACTGTAAATGATGGACTCGTCCCAGACATCAGGACTGGGCATTGCCCCTCCACTCATAAGAAGAAGCCCAAGTGCAATAAGCAGGATGCCACCAACCATCAGTATATAATTTCTGCGGCTGAAAACAAGTGGGCCACTGGGTGTGGAGGAGACTTTTGGCCGTGTAGCGGTAGGAGTTGCTTTCTTCGCAGTGACTACTACCTTTTTCTTACTTACACTTTTACTCATCTGTTTAAGTTAAATTCGGCGCAAATGTCGCCAAAAAGTTGAGAACTTTCCAAATTAGAAAATAGCCAGTTTACTTAATACAGGTCATCTACCCGCATCATGAGGTATTTTCTGACTACGTAATAGGTACTGAGGACTGATATCACAATCCCAATGACAGTTAACAATCCATAAAGCATTCCAACGGCCGGAAGGTTTATCACCTTCTGCATTTCTGGTACCTGCCGGATGAGCAGATACAGTAGAGCCGAAATTATGCCACAGGCAAATACAGCACTTAGGAACCCATGCCATAAGCTTTTCGTCAGATAAGGCCTGCTGATGAAATCCCAGGATGCTCCCACCAACTCCATATTCTTAATTATCAGACGGTTGGCGTACAAAGACAAACGAATAGTGTTCAAAATCAAAACAACTGCAACAACAATAAAAATGAGGCCTGCTATTAACAAAACGTAACTCACTTTTTGCAGGTTATTGGTAATGGCAATGGTAACATCTTCCTGATAAAAAACATCGCTGACATATGGGTTGGTCAACAAGGTACTCTTTATCGCCGGTATACTATCCTGATGCATAAATTCAGCCTTCAGGTTAAAAATGAGTACATCATAAAGTGGGTTTGGGAGGTCCAGTTTTAAGAAATCATCTCCAAATTCACGCTGCATCATTTTTATTCCTTCCTCCTTTGAAATGAACCTTACGGAATTTGGTTTTGCAAACTGCTGGGAAATCAGGAATGATTTGAGCGTATCCAGGCTCGAAAATGGAGTTTCATCTTTTACCTCGACAATAATCTCAATCTTCTCTTTGTAAGCATTGATAAGGTATTGGCCTTGCATCAGTAACAGACCGAATAAACCCAATAGCGTCAAAAGTATGGTAACGCTGACGATTGCATAGAAGTAATTGGGTTTAATGTTTGGTGCCTTTCGCATAGTGTTGCTCGCTTGTGTTGAAACTTGATCCAGGTGCAGCCTATTTGTTCGTTTCCAAATCTTTAAGTAGCTGTTCTGTATTCTTCAAAAGATTCTCCAATTCACGCTTCAGTTCGTTTGAATCTTTGCGGTAGTTGGGTACATAGTTTTCTTTTTCTTTGGCCTTGCGCAATTCTTCATTCCTGTACTGGTCAAGGTCATCACGCAGTTCTCTTCTTTTTTCGTCCAACTCAGAAATCCGGGAAATATATTTTTCATCGAACTCCTTTGCACTGGATTTGAGTCTGTCGATGATTCCCCCAATTTTATCAATAGCTTCGTCGTATTTACCATCATCAAACTTTGCTTTTTCTGATTTTAGCAAACCAGTCACAGCAACACCTACGTCCTTGAATTCTTTGAAAATTTTAGATGCATTGGATTTTTCTTCAGGTGTCCCAAGGAAATAATTGTAGATCAGAATGCCTACGACGAGAATAGCCAATACTTTTATAATGCTCTGAATCATCACTGGTGGTTTTAATCTTTCAACGTTTTGAGATAAGCCACGACTGCTTTTCTGACATCACTCCGCAGGTCGTTCGAATCGTTGTCGGCAGCGGTTGACCATTTTACGACTTCGGGATTGTTTTTGTTTAAAAATTCAAGATGGGTTTCATTTCCTGCAAATACGTAGTCATTGGTGACCAATCGGTAAATCTTATCAGCTTTTATGGTTTCGTTTTTAATTTTCCAAACTTTAGTGGTTTCATCCTGATTTATGTTGTACCACTGCAGGTACCCCCCTTTTCCTACATTATCCAGTCCGGCATTTAAAATTCGCGTAAGTAGTGAGCCTTTAATGTCAATTTCAAAAAGACCACCTCCAAAAGGTAAAGTCCTGAATACGTCAACCGCAGTAATAGCCCCTGCCAATCTATCATCTACGCGGATGGACCCGCTGTTGAAAAATGCAGCATCAACAGGACTCGCAGCTGCGTGGGCAATGCCAGCTGCTATGACTTGACCTAAATTGGTCTGATGATTCCGCACACTTTTCTCCAGCCCATCCAATGGTTCAACAGCATTGAAAATTACTTCATCTGGATTATCGACAATACTCGAAATTTGTTGCTTTTGGTAGTTGTTCCAACGAGCAACCACACTGGCAACTTTCGGCTCTTCCACAATCTCATCAGTTATTTCTTTCAACTCCGATACCAGAGTTACCTCTTTTGATTTGATGTTGTACTGGAAACGGTGTATGTAAACTGTTTTAGCATTGGCATCAGCCTTTGCAATGATGGTAGTTCCAACAGTATCGAGGCTGTTTTCGTGTTCATGCCCGCCCATTATTAGAGAAGTTTGAGGTAACAGGGAGGCCATTTTCAAATCCATTGGCAGTTCCAGATGGGTGATGCCGATGATAACCTGAGATTCCTCCAACAATTCCCTGTATGCTTTTGAAGCTTCAATATAAGCGTCCTCGTAATACACAAAAGGTTGCTTGTTGTCGTCGATACATGCACCATAAAAGCCGATTTTAGCTGAAATGCCTAAATCCTTATCCTCAACTGTCCAGGAATAAGTTTTGGGAAACCATGAATTACTGCCTGAAGTTTCTTTGTAAAAAGGCGATATCAGGTCAGCCTGCTTGTACATTACATTGGTGGACAACCAGGTAAATGAAGATTCATTGATGCGCTGTTGCAATTCATCTTCTTTCAGGTCAAACTCGTGATTGCCAAAACCCACTAAGTCAAAACCGATGGCATTCATCACTTCCACCATTTGCCGGCCTTTCACACGGCCTTCACCGAACTTCATTGTGCCGAGCAAGGAAGGGCTGAGGAAGTCTCCCGTCATCACTGTAAGGACATTAGGTGTTTCCTTCAATAATTGGTGACGAATTGTTGCAACTCTTGCCATTCCACCCACCTTTCCCTGCTGTAATGGCGCTATTTCATAAACGTCATTTAATTGCAGAATGGTGAATTTAATAGTGTTGGAATCAACAGCAGCAGCCGCAGCATTCTGAACTTCTGAAGTATGAACTTGTCCCGATTTACGGACTGTGGTACTGCATGAAATAAGAATCAAGAGAAGGAAAGAAGAATACAATGCCTTTCTTACCGACGTCAATGCCTGAGATTGTTTGTTCATTTGATGCTGATAAATGTTAGTTTGATTTGCATAAAGGTCATGATCAAAAGTAGGTGATTTTTCTAATTTTACCCCTTTACCAACAAGATACTTGTCAATAATGTCCAATATGACACATCCTGAAATATTATGGAAGCCGGGTGAAGAATTTGTAATGAATTCCAACCTGCATCACTACCTGAACTGGCTTAAAGAAAATGAGAAGTTGACTTTCAGTGCTTACCACGATTTGTGGCAATGGTCAGTGGATAATCCAGTAAAATTTTGGGAATCCATATACCGGTATTTTTCTGTTATTTCTCATTTTCCTTTTGAGAAATCTATGTCTGAGGAAAATATGCCTTTCGTATCCTGGTTTAAGGGCTGCCAGCTAAACTATGCTGAACACATATTCAGAATGCATGACAATAGCAGACCAGCAATCATCTTTTCCTCGGAGAGGCACGAGTATGTTGAAATCACTTGGGAAGAAATGAGAAGCCAGGTTGCTTCAATGGCTTCATATTTGAAAGAAATTGGCATCGGCAAGGGAGACCGTGTGGCAGCCTATCTGCCGAATATCCCAGAGGCAACTTATGCATTCCTCGCAGCAGCTTCCATCGGAGCCATCTGGTCCAGTTGCTCGCCTGATTTTGGGACCAACAGCGTGGTGGACAGATTGCAGCAAATTGAGCCGAAAGTTTTATTTGCAGTGGATGGCTACAATTACAGCGGTAAACCATTTGACAGAATCGATGTAGTCAAAGAGTTGAGTGAGAACCTGAAAAGCGTGGAAAAGATTGTATTGGTGCCTTATCTCAATCCAGAAACCAGAGCAGACAAAGTAAATGAAAAGACAGTTTGCTGGAATGAGACATTCCGGCCCAACTTGGATTTGAGATTCGAAGCGCTACCCTTTGGTCACCCTATTTATATTTTATACTCCTCGGGAACGACAGGGATTCCAAAAGCGATAACTCACTCTCATGGTGGAAACCTGCTCGAGCACCTGAAGTACTTATCCCTGCACAATGATGTGCATCCGGGCGAGAGATTTTTCTGGTTTTCAACAACAGGCTGGATGATGTGGAACTTCGTCCATGCTTCATTGCTGGTTGGTTCCACAATAGTGTTATATGATGGAAGTCCGGGTTATCCTGATATGAACCGTTTATGGAGTCTTGCCGAAAAAGCAAAAATTACACATTTCGGCACCAGTGCCCCTTATCTGATTGCCTGCATGAAAGCGGAAATTACCCCAGGAAAAGACTTTGACCTAAGTGGCCTTAGGTCAATTGGGTCAACCGGCTCGCCTCTCCCACCTGACGCTTTTGAGTATGTTTACCGACACATTAAAAAGGATGTGTGGCTCTGCTCCATGGCAGGTGGAACCGATGTTTGTACGGCATGGGTAGGTGGTTGTCCTACTGAACCAGTTTACAAAGGAGAGATCCAGGCCCGCAGTTTGGGTGCCGCTCTGTATGCATGGAACGAATATGGCCAAACTGTTACCAATGAGGTCGGAGAAATGGTAGTGACTAAACCAATGCCATCCATGCCCGTGTTCTTCTGGAATGATCCCGAAGGACAGAAATACCTTTCCAGTTATTTCGATGTTTATCCGGGAGTCTGGAGGCATGGAGATTGGGTTAAGATTACTGACCGCAACACTGTAGTCATACTTGGAAGGTCAGATTCAACGCTCAACAGACAGGGTGTCCGTATTGGTACGGCAGAAGTTTACCGGACATTAGACAAAATCACTGAGTTAAAAGACAGCTTGATTGTAAGCCTTGAATTGGAAAGGGGCAATGACTACATGCCTTTATTTGTCCTGTTGGCAGAAGGATCAACTCTTGATGAATCACTGCTGAAAAAAATAAGAACTGCATTGCGAACTGAGAATTCGCCACGACATGTGCCCGACGAAATACTAGAGGTCAAGGACATACCCTATACCATTAGTGGGAAGAAATTGGAATCTCCAGTGAAAAAAATCCTCATGGGTAAGGCACCTGAAAAATCTGCCAACATGGACTCACTGAAGAATCCTGAGTCTTTGAAGTTTTTCATTGAGTTTGCACAAAAGCTGAAATCGAAATAAGACTACTTACCCCACTTTTGCAGTTGCTTTACTACCGCTGCAAAATCTTTGGGCAATGGGGCTTCAAAACTGACCGGATTACCGGTAGTAGGATGCAGAAAAGAAAGTTTTTGCGCATGAAGGCTTACACGGGACATGAGCGGCATCTCTTCCTGCCCTTTGCCTAACTGGTATTTCCCTTGTTTGACATCGGAAAGAAGAAATGAAGGCTTCCTGCCATACATTGCATCCACAGCAAGTGGGAATCCTATGGCCTTGAAATGCACTCTTATTTGATGGGTTCTGCCGGTTTTAATGTCAGCCTCCACCAATGAATAATTTTTAAAACGTTCAATGACATGGTAAGCAGTGATGGAGGGCTTGCCTTTTTTGTCAATCATCATTTGCCCGGGATTTGATGGGTCCGGTTCAATAGGCTTATCTATGATTCCATCTTCCTGATGCATCACACCTTCAACAAGGGTCAGGTAGATTTTCCTGATGTCTCTTTCCATAAATTGCTGTGAGAGATTCCGGTGCGACTCTTCATTTCTTGCAAAAACCAGGACGCCACTGGTTTCTTTATCCAGGCGATGCACTACGAAGATTTGTCCATAATGACCCTGTAACCAATTGTACAGGTTGAACTTGTTGGGCGAATGACGGTCAGGTATGGTCAAGACATCAGGAGACTTGTTGACGATAACTAAGTCCATATCCTCATGTATGATGTCAAAGTATTTATGTTTCATATTTCACCTTACTTAAACTGGTTCTTCACCCCACCTGTATGATTGAATAGAAAAGCCCGCCAAATCCAAAACTCGGTCCACGACTGTGGCTGCGAGTTCCTCAAAGGTGGCTGGTTTGCTGTAAAAACCCGGTATTGCCGGACAGATGATGCCACCTGCTTCGGTAATCGTTTTCATATTGTTGATGTGTATAAGGCTGAGCGGAGTGTCTCTTGGCACCAATATCAATTTTCTCCGTTCCTTTAGTATGACATCAGCTGCCCGGGTTGCCAGATCAGTTGAAACACCACTTGCTATCCTGGCAAGTACTCCCATTGAGCAAGGGCAGATTATCATGGTATCGTATTTAGCAGATCCGGAAGCAAAAGGAGCGCTAAAATCATTCTTTTCGTAATAGTCGAAGGGATAATTTTGGTAATGCTCATTTCCCAATTCCAGCTTCCAATTGTACTTTGCGTTATCGCTCATGACTACTCCTACCCTCTCCCAATCTGGCTTGATTTTGGCCAAACGGTCGAAAAGTACTTTTGCATAAACAGAACCACTTGACCCGCTTACATGCACGACAATTCTTCGTTCTTGCATAAAACAGTGTTAAATTTTCTTTAGAAAAGCACAAATAGACAACATTTCGTCCTTTTGTGAGGTATATTCCACGCAACATTTAGTTATGGTACAGATTTTTGTGCCTGCACTTCCAATTACCGATTTGACAGATTATTTCCTGAACCTTTAAATCTTTGTGATGAAAAAAATCCTGTATCTCGTTTTAGCGATAGCTGCTGCCGGACTTGTTTATTCCTTTATCCTGAAAGATTCATCAGCAAATGTTCATTCAGGTGGCTCTGCAGTGAAATGGATGACCATGGAACAAGCTGTTAAAGCCAACAAAACAACGCAAAAGAAGTTTTTTATTGACGTATATACCGACTGGTGTGGATGGTGTAAGAGAATGGATGCAACAACTTTTTCAGACCCTGCAGTGGCAAAATACATCAATGAGAATTTCTATCCTGTAAAGTTTAATGCCGAACAAAGGGAAGATTTTGTTTTCAATGGCCAAACATTTAAATGGCAGGCAGGGGGTAGAAATGGTGTAAATATGTTTGCATATACTCTTCTGGATGGAAGACTTGGCTTCCCGAGTTATGTTTATCTCACTCCCAATTTTGAGCGAATCCTCATTTCTCCGGGTTTCAAACAGGTTCCTGACATGACAAAGGAATTGACTTTCGTTAATGACAACCATTATACCAGCAAAAGCTGGGAGCAATATTTGAGTGGTCAGTAGTAAGTTTAAAATGTTGGTTTTTGAAAAAGAGAAAATGCTCGTTTGTATTTTCTCTTTTTTCTTTTCAGGCGACATAGTTCAATACTGGGAAAAAGTAAGTTAATTTGCAGCGTTATAAACCATTTCTGATTTTTGGGGTTAAACATCCCATAGACAAGTTTTAACCGACTTGTTTGAAAATCAGATAAAATGCATTAAGTAATGAGTCAAAATAAAGTTGCCAAATTGTTTTCTTAACCACTTGAAAATCAGTTGGCTGTTGGCGGTTGGCAGTTGGTTGCTGGGGCTTGGTTATTTTCCAATTTCCCCCGAGCACTCGGGGTCCAATTTACTTTTGCCTTTTGCCTTTTGCCTTTTTACTTTTGCCTTTTTACTTTTGCCTTTTTACCTAAGGGTTCTTTTTGACCCTGATCCCAACACTCTTATTCATGCCTGTTCCTAAAATTGCCAGCTTAATCATCTACCGAATTCGGGAAAAAGGACTTGAGGTCTTTCTCGTTGGAAGTGATAAAGAAAAAGAGCTCCTAAGTTTACCAGCAAATGTGGTAGCCTCTGCCAGCCCGATTACACTTTCCGATAATGAGAAATTGATTACTCTGGATCCAGTCAGCAATCAGGACGGTCAAATTGAAGAGGCTTATGCACTCGAAGGTGACTGGCACGATATACCTTCTTTGAAAGGATTATTACTGGAGGATGTGAAATATGTAAAGGACCAGATCCAACAAATTGTGCCTGACATAATGGAAAAAGGCACTTTCGTTGCTGTCAAGGAAGCCTTTAAGAGAGTCCTACCCCACCAATACAATATGCTAAAAGAACTAAAAGACATCCTGACCGACCGCAATTCGGTCAAATACATGTAAATGATGATGAAGAATCTTTTCGGACCCGGCAAGTCTCTTGCTGGGTCTTTGTGTTTTTAGGCAATAGCTTTTCTAACTTTGGCCGGAACAATTCCGGTAATTACTACACCATGAATCCATTACCGAAAAGAACAGTTTTGCAAACCAATTTTAGCTTCCCCGGACAGAAATCCCTTTACCATGGTAAGGTCAGAGATGTATATCAAGTAGATGATTTACTTATCATGGTGGCTTCAGACCGTATTTCTGCTTTTGACCATGTTTTACCCAAACCAATACCCGCAAAAGGGCAGGTACTCAATCAAACAGCGGCGTATTTCCTGCAAGCAACTAAAGACATCTGTCCAAATTGGCTGATAGCCACGCCGGACCCAAATGTAGCCATTGGGGTATCCTGCCAGCCTTACAAAATTGAAATGGTAGTCAGGGCATATTTAACCGGTCATGCATGGCGTGTGTATAAAAATGGTGGCCGGATTTTGTGTGGTGTTCCACTTCCTGGAGGAATGAAAGAACACGATAGGTTTCCAAATCCAATAATTACTCCGGCTACCAAGGCTGAAGAGGGGCACGATGAGGATATATCAAGGGAAGCAATCATTAAGACAGGGCTGGTTCCGGAAAAGGAATACGAGCAAATTGAAAAATATGCTCGTAGTCTATTTCAAAGAGGCTCTGAAATGGCCAAAGCCCAGGGATTGATTCTCGTCGACACCAAATACGAATTCGGGAAAAAGGACGGTGAGATTTATCTGATTGATGAAATCCATACTCCTGACAGTTCCAGATACTTTTATGCTGAAGGTTATGAAGAACGGCAATCTATGGGAGAACAACAGAAACAATTATCCAAAGAGTTTGTCAGGGAATGGTTAATGAGTTATGGATTTCAGGGAAGAAACGGAGAACTGATGCCATTTATGCCCGATTCCTTTGTTGACGAAGTTTCTAAACGGTACATTGAACTTTATGAAAAGGTAACTGGTAAAAAATTCAGAAACCTTTCAGGTCCTGACATGACTGAGAGAATCGAAAAAAACATTCTCAACTATTTGAAAAAAAGATAAACTGAGGCTTATTGCTCTGTTGCTTCCTTTTTTAATTTTTCGGCGAGGTCCTTACCCAAAAACCAATCAATCAGATAATGTGCAAGGTAAATCACTGGTGTCAGCACTACAGCCACGACAAATTTATAAGCATAGTTTACTGAACCAACAGCCAGAAACAGTCCTAACGACCATTTTTGAGGGCCCAATACAAAGGCCACATATAACACCACAAAGCTATCGATGAACTGAGAAATCAAAGTTGACCCGGTGGCCCGCAACCAAACTTGTTTTTCGCCAGTAAAAATCCGCAACCTGTGAAATACTCCCGCATCAATTACCTGTCCTATCAGAAATGCAATAAGAGAACCTGCGATAATCCATAAACCCTGGCCAAAGACCTGCGAAAAGGCAGCCTGCATGTCGGGAACTCCCTCTTTTTCATACACAACAACCCACCAATCGGCAGGAACCAGTTGTATGGCACCATAAACCATAATGAAAGCATAACTGATAAGCCCCGCTGTCAGGTAGGACAAAAGCTTCACAGCCCTTTTGCCAAAGTATTCATTGATTACGTCCGTCATCACGAAAACCACAGGCCACAGTAACACTCCAGCCGTTAGCATTAATGTCCCGGACTGACCAAAAAGACTCCAATTGAGATTATTTATTCCCAAAGTTGGTTCCAGGGCGAATATCTTTACCCCAATGAATTCTGCAACCAAAGCATTGGTAACAAAAAATCCGGCAAGTATTACGAACAACAAAGTTGGCCTGTCTGATAGTACTTTTTTCATTGGCAAAGACATCTAAAGTTTTGTGAAATAAGTGATCGGCAAGTGACTCTGAAAGGCTTTCAACAAAAGAAAAAAAGGAATGCTTAATTCACAAACAATTTTGATTTTATCTGTCATCCTTCTTTCCAACTCATTTTCTTTTGCACAAAGCAGAACCGAAAATCTCCATAATCCAACAGCTATACAGGAGTGTCTTATCCATACAAAACGCGGAGATAGAATTGTTGCTGTAGTGGTTGAAAGTGATTCACAACTTGTTCGGGTGAAATTAAAGAATGATACCTTGACATTTTTCATGGATGAAATTAGAAAAATCGAAACAGTTTTAAAGGATAGCATACTAAAGGAAGTCAATTCATTTCATATTAAACCTTCCAACGGTTACCTGACGCCATCATCATTCGGACTGCTAAAAGGTGAATGGGAGTATCGAAATACATGGCTTCTTATGAATACAATTGATTACGGCCTAACTGACTGGTTGAGTGTTGGAGCAAATGCTCTACCATACTTTATTATTGCGGCAGGTACTATTCGTTTAAAAGCGTGGTATTCTTTAAATGACTACATGCGGCTTTCGCAGGGGTTCCAGTTTGGATTAGGTTATGATTTTTTGAATAATTCACCAGAAGCAGAACCCATTGCCATTTCTACTTCTTCAATTTCATTAGGCACACACAGGGCTTTTATGGCAATAGCCATTCACAGGCTTTGGTCCTCCGGAACTTCATGGTTGATCACCTGGAATGGTTCAGTCAGTCTTAGCCCAAAATGGAAAATTCGCTGTGAATTTGCCAATTTGGATGATACCAGGATGATAGCTATTGGTCCATCCTTTAATTGGAAAAATAACCTTATCGATGTGGGTTTGGGGTATGAAATTCCAGAGGCTGATTTTATTTTTCCGGCAATCACTTACACCACACGGTTCGGCAAAATGCATTAAGGCATTTTTCGCACTATTCAATATAAAATGTGGAAAAACATCCATCATTAAATCCTTTGTTTTAGATTTGCCTGACACACACCAAGAGGAGCAACCCACCAATTTGTATTTTTTCTCTATTGACACCAGAACTATTAATGACAACCATTATGCAGCGACTTTTGTGTTTGCTACTTTTGATTTGGACCCTGCCTCATTTATCCATAGCACAAACAAACTGTCCGGGATGCAGCGTAAGTCTGCCTCAACTGCCTAAGGATACGATTTTCATGGGTGAAGCTCCGAATGGAATCAGCGGCATCCAATACGAGGGTAGCATCAGTTTCCGGCTTCCCAGGACGACCTCACCTGTAAACGCAATTGATCCCAAAACTCCTGCTGGTCTTCCAATCAGCAAGATAACCATACAATCTGTCGCTAATTTGCCGCCTGGCCTCAGTTGGTCAGCCAACCAAACTACTTTCAATCCCAATAACCAAAGTGACGGTTGTGTGAAATTATGTGGAAATCCTTTACAACCCGGGTATTATGATGTCCAGGTTTTTGTGACTGCCGAAGTACTCTTGCTAAACCAGTCAACTTCCTTCACCTTCCCTATTTACATTGGGCCATCGGTCAGCGAAAATCCAGGCTTTTCAATGGTCAATAACTCGGGATGCGGATCTGTCCAGGTTGATTTCAAGAATAATATCGCCAGTCAGGGCAAACCCGGTTTCTCCTACTTCTGGGATTTTGGAAACGGGCAAACATCTTCACTTGAAGATCCAGGTCCACAGTTCTATTCCCGGCCAGGTGTTTATGAAGTGAATTATCAGGCTAACGTCGATACCTCGGGATATACTTTAGCTATGATTCAAATCACAGAGGCTGGATGTAAAGACCTGAATTTGCCGCCGATTTTTAATAAAGCACCAGATTTATATATCCGGATAAAGGATCCGGCTGGCAAGCTGATTCTCCAAACCAATCCAATCAAAAACACTCCGCTACCCTATTCGATCACGCTAAACTTGCCTCTGAAGGATGGCAACTATTCACTGGAAGTCAGAGACAACGAGTCTATAGGAACTGCCAGCTGTGGATTGATCAATTTTTCAAAAGCAACCTCTGGTTTACTGACAAATGGGGACTTAAAAGTCAGGCTAAACATCATACATCCGGTAAGTTCTATTCTGACAAAAGATACTGTGTATGTATATCCGGTTCCCGAAAAGCCAGTTTTATCTCCATCCGGAAGATTCAATCTTTGCAAAGGACAGGAGATTATCCTGGAATCGAGCTACAAAGAAAATATCCAATGGTATAAAGATTCCACTTTGATTTTTGGAGCAATTACACCAAAATTCACAGTTAGCCAGTCGGGTAATTATTGCGTAGAATATACCAGCCCTTATGGTTGCAAGGTGAAATCCGAACCAGCCGCACTCCACTTTGCTGAACTTCCGGCACGCCCGATTTTTAATGATATTCATAACAGGCTTTCACTACAAGACCTGAGTGCTTTACCCAGTCAGTATCAATTACAATGGCACCTCGATGAAGTAGCAATTACTGGTGCAACTGATACCTTCTATTGTAACATCCTAAAAGGCACTCAGCTTTATGGATTGCAGGTTACGGATATTTCTAGCGGTTGCTCCAATAGTTTTTCGATTGGTGTCACCTTCAATTCAGATTTCATTTGCGGAGTTCCTTTGGAAAACAGAGAGTTAAAAGATTCGGAAATCACCATCTCTCCTAATCCCGGTAAAGGTCCTTTCAACATGGAAATTGAAGTTGAGGGCATCTTAACTTACCATCTTCAAATTCTGGATCCAATGGGAAGAAGGGTGACGCAAAGGGAGAACCTGGAAGCCCGGATACTTGCTAATGAAACATTAGACCTTACTGACTTTCCCAATGGCGTTTATTACTTGTATATCACCACTCAAAAAGAAAGGAGGGTTTTCAAGTTGTTGAAATTATAATGGTCACCTGAAAAAGTATTCAAGCAACAGGTTTGCCACTGCTATACCAATGAAGTTTGCCACTGCTATTCCCACCAGACCAGTAGCAATGCCGGAAAAAACCAGAGACCTGTTTTTAATAACAGCAGCAACCTGCCCAATGAAAGGTGGTCCATAGATTCCTGCAGTTAATGTAATAATCATTGTATCCCTGTCAATACCAAAAATCCTGCAAAGTATGGTATGAAGGATTATCATGATTAACATGGTAATTCCTGAAAAAGCGATGAGATAATCCCCCTTCGAAAAGATTTCACCGAAATCTGCCATCAGACCAATGGCTATGGAAAACATGAGCAAAAGGTATTCACCAGTCTCAAAGGAACCTGGTAAAGCGCGGATTTTAGTTGAAAACGACGCGGCTATACTCAAGGCGGATATGGTGAGTATTAAGAATCCAGGCTTATCGAGATTCCCCATAACCAACCATGTAAAACCAGCCGATACAGCCACAAGGCCAAGGGTCATGCCTAAGGCTATCAGTATGTATTTAAGATTTCTGCCGTTTCCAGGCAGGTAATCTTCATGCTCTGCGTTTTTATCACCTTCAAAATCTTTGAGAAATAATCCGAAAAATTGATGAGCGAAGGAAGTCAGGAATATAAGAAAAAGTCCACCACAGACTATTTCGGCGGCATTGAGTGTAATGAAAGTTGCTTCGCTGGCTTCCAAAGCAATGCCAACAGCATTCATGTTGGGTGTTCCACCTATATAAACACCTGTCAACATACCACCCAGAATCCATCCGTTTTCAAGAGTTTCCCGAAAAAACAATGCCGTTGATACAGCTGCAATTATCACGGATAAAATCACAAACAGGAAAGAGATTATGGTAGTCTTTGCGAGTTTCAACCAACCTACCAGGTCTGTAGAATACAGCAGGAGCGGGATTGCAATGAGAATAGTAATCTGACTTATTCGCAATAATAAGGTATTATCCAAGGGTACATTGGTAAGATTGCACACCCCCATTCCTGCCAAATAACACAACACAACAGGGCTTAACCAATTCTGAGTACCCAGTCTGTAAGTGATTTTGGTCAAGAAATACGGCAGTATGGCAATAAATAACACCTGTCCAATAGTACTCAACATAGTAGTTTTCCGTTTTGTCCTATAAGTTCTCTTGCATAAATCATATCAGGGCATTCTTGGAAGAAAAGCTAAAGTAGCTTTAATCATTAAAAAGATGACCGAAGGTAAAGTCTTTTCAAGCAGAATAAAAATTTGGTAAACTATTCCCCCCTGGCACCAATAATTTTTACAGTTCACCGGAATTTAGATAAATAGCAGACAACATTGCATGCCTGATTTTTGTTAAGGCGTCTGTAAAGAAGATAATTGTAAATTATCGAGCTAAACACAGCCAACATACCCTATGAAACTTACCTTCCTAAGTTTGATTGCGATCTTACTACTTACTACCTCCTGCAAGGATTCAGAGGCAGACATTCATGATAAGCGTAAGAATTATCTGGACTCCCTTCTTCTTTTGCAGGATGAAATACCGGCCAATATTGGATTCCTGAAGACTTTCAAAGGGAAATTTATGGACGACAAGGATATCGAGATGGTTCTTATCAAATGGGATGATGGCTATGTGAGTGGGAAATACTGGTACCCAGGAAGCCGCAAAGCCATTGAACTGAACGGTGAAACTGAGTCCGACTCCAGATTTCAGATTTTGGAAGGAAGGTTTGGAAATGAAACCGGGATTTTCGACGCAGAGTTAGTGAATGGCAACGTACTGAGAGGTTTTTGGAGCAGCATGAATGGTACAAGGCAGATACCTTTTGAACTTTCTGAAAGTGTTTCAGCAAGCGATACGCTTGGTTGGAGTGGCAACTGGTACTTTAACGATGTCTGGGACAATGGAGTGCTGATGATTGGCAATGTCAGAGCCAACAATCTCGATTTCGCACTTAGCATTACTAAAGCCGGACACCAGGGATCGATAAATGGTACCGCCAAAATTTCAGGAAGTAAGGCTGTATTCAGAACTACTGAGTTTGATGATTCGCCCTGTATCCTGACTTTTGATTATGCTTTTGACCATATCACTGTTGAACAAAATGGCGCCAATTTCTCCTGTGGATTTGGTGCACGGGCTTATGCAGGCGGCCGCTACGACCGCATCTTCCGAATGAAAAAAGCCTTTCTTGCTTATGGTCCTGAACCCGCTACCGTTTTTCCAAACAAAGAGGTTCACGATGCATTTTTGGAATTGGTTGGCAAAGAGCCTTATCATCTGTTCGCATTTAACATGCAAACCACTGAAGCTGAAACCATAAGTTCGGTTGATAATATTTCAGGTACAGCTGTATCTGGGTTTGTCCCCGGATTACTGACTTCGAATGAGGCCATCATTATCTATGACCAGAACATGAAGTTTTGGGCAGCTACGATATTCTTTGACCGCACTAACAGTGAATCTCTTCTCGTCTATTTTACCAATGATGCCCGATACAAAAACAAGCTGCCTGAAACCATCGACAACTGGCGCGAGGGATTTCAGTCTTACCGGGTCATTTATCATTAGTTCTGAACTCATCTGTGAAATACTTACCCATTGATTCTCTTCGTTATCGCAGCAAGATACCGATTGGACTTGCATTGTTTTACATGATAGTGTATTGTAATGCATCAAACTAACGTAAATTGCATCCTGATAAAACTTACATACCATGAAAGTATTTAAACGACTGGTCGCCCTCACCATTCTCGTATATTTCTCACATTCAGTTTTGGGACAATCTGTTCTGAAAAAAGCCGATAAGCAATACGAATTATCGGATTATGCAAACGCCATCGTATCCTACACGGAGGTCCTTGACAAGCAACCCTTACATCTGGATGCTAATTCCAGGATTGCAGATGCCTACAGGCACCTGAACCAATTGGATAAAGCATTGTCACACTACCAAACAGCTGTAAATCAACAAGGAGTAAAGGATATTTATGTATTTCAATATGGACTTACCTTGCAGGAACTTGGAAGATATGATCAGGCTCGGCAGGTTTTTGACCGCCTGGCTTCCAATTCTGCCGAATTTAGAACCAGAGCAAGACAATTCTCAGAAGCATGCGCTTTTGCAACCGGACTTGAAGAACCTGGGTTGTATAAAGTGACTAATGAATATCTGAATACTAAGGCTTCTGACTTTGGCCCAGCTTTGTTTAAAGGAGAAAGAATCGTTTACTCTTCTTCCAGAAACGATATCAATGACAGAAACAACAGAAACGCTCCTACAAGCACGACATCAAAAGCAAACAAGCTTTTTATCACGCAGAGAGATAAAAATGGTTTCCTTGAAACACCGGCAACTCTTCATTCAGGCTTTGGTAATGGAACAAATGAAGGCCCGGTGAGTTATTCTCCCGATGGTAAGTGGGCAGCAATTACAAAAAACAGTTTTTCAGAAGGCATTAGGCAAATCCCATCGAGCGGGCAGGAAATGTCACTTCACATTGCTCAATGTAATGCAAACGGAGATTGGACGAACATGGTTCCTTTCCCCAATAACGTAACCGGTTATTCTACAGGTTATCCTGCCTTTTCCGCAGATGGTAAAGCACTGTATTTCTCCAGTAATAGGCCCGGAGGTTTTGGAGGGTACGACCTCTATATCTCCTACCGCACGGGGAATGGATGGTCGGCACCTGAAAATCTTGGTGCAGCCATCAACTCCATAGGAAATGAAATAACTCCCTTCCACGATGGGACTTCACTTTTCTTTGCCTCCGATTACCACAGGGGTTATGGTGGTTTTGATATTTTCAGAGCCGAAGAAAGTGCAGGAAAATGGGCAACCCTTTACCATACAGGCCCTGACCTGAATTCATCCTCTGATGATTATGGCTTCATTTATGATCCAATCCGAAACTTTGGATATTTTGTTTCCAATCGGCCAGGCGGTAAGGGATTAGAGGACATCTACAGGGTAGTCAAAGAATCAGAAACGGTAGTGCTGAAAGTGATGGATGCTGCAACAGGAAAGCCCATACCCAACGCGGTGATTGATTTTTCAAATTGCGGAGATAAGAGCTACTCTGCCAATGCCAATGGAGTTTTCAATTTTCAGATTATTGACAACCTGGATTGTCAGATAAGTATAGGCAAGACAGGATATTTCAATAAACAGCTTAGAATATCCTCAGTTAGTTTAAAGTTGAACCGAAACATAGAGGTTGCTCTTACAAATGAAAATTCTGCTTACCGGGGCAAGATTCTTACCGGTACTGACGGGGTTGGACTTGAAAGAGTGAAAATCATCACAACCAATCAGAATACAGGTGAATCTGTTGAATCGTTCAGCTCCGCAAACGGTGAATACTTCGTATCCGTTTTGCCCAATACGAATTATACACTCCGCTTTTCAAAAGCTGGCTATGTTGATGTAAATCTGAATTTCCAGTCATCGCAATCTGATAATAACCAAATCAGGAATGTGGAAATGATGCCTGTTGGTTCAACAGCGTTGCCGGTCACCAACAGATTTGAAAGAGCCGCAAGCCCTGCACCTTCAGCCCCTTCAAACACGCTAAACAGTGGTTTCGCAATACAACTGGCGGCCGTATCCTCAGCAAATGTGGATTTGAAAGCTTTCAGAGATGCTGTTGATAATGATGGAAATGTCTATTCAACCAGCGACAGAGGATTGTTTAAAGTCAGGGTTGGAATTTACCCCACCCGAGCAGAAGCAGAACGCGTTCAGAATATTTTAAAAACCAGAGGATACCCGGGTGCTTTCATTGTCTCGGAATCCAATGTACAAGTACCAATAGCTGTAGCTCCCACAAGGGAATACCGTTCTACGGAAATCTCTACCAGAAGTACGACAAAACCTACCACCTCGAAATCTGAACTTTCCGGTTATCTTATCCGGCTGACAACATTGACTGACCTGAAGTTCTTTAATGACGAGAAAATTCAGGATGTTGGAATTATTAACAGGGTGGTCAAAGGACCCTATACCATTATCCTCCTGTCAGGTTACGACACAATGACTTCTGCAGAAGAGGCACTGACAAGAGCAAAAGCAAAAGGATTTCCCGAAGCCTATATTGTTACAGAAGATGGAGGTGAATTCAGAAAAGTAAAATAGAAACGAACAATAGATTTTAGATAAAAGGGGCTGATTCACATCAAATCGCCCCTTTTTTCATCATCCGGTATTAAAGGTGAATTACCTCACCATATGCTGCAGCTGCAGCTTCCATGATGGCTTCACTCATTGTAGGATGAGGATGAACGGTTTTGATAATTTCGTGACCAGTTGTCTCCAGTTTGCGGGCTGCAACGACTTCAGCAATCAACTCTGTGACATTGGCACCTATCAAATGTGCACCCAGGAATTCCCCATATTTGGAGTCAAAAATCACTTTTACAAAACCAGTTGAATCTCCTGCTGCTTTAGCTTTTCCTGAAGCTGTAAATGGAAACTTTCCCACTTTAATTTCAAATCCGGCTTCTTTTGCACCTTGCTCTGTATATCCAACTGAAGCAATTTCCGGAGTACAGTAGGTGCATGAAGGAATATTGTTATAGTCCATGGGGTCAGGATTCTGTCCGGCTATTTTTTCGACACAAATGATACCTTCCGCACTTGCCACATGAGCAAGGGCTGGTCCGGGTATCACATCCCCAATGGCATAAATACCTTCAACGCTGGTTTTATAATACTCATCTACCTTTATCATTCCCTTGTCTGTGGCTATTCCCAGAGCTTCCAGACCTATATTCTCAGTGTTTGGTGTAACGCCCGCTGCCGAAAACACTATATCGCATTCGAGAATTTCTTCTTTACCATCTTTGCGGCCCTTCACTTTCACCTTGCAGGTTTTACCAGAAACATCTACTGATTCTACAGAAGTGTTACCCAAAACCTTAATGCCTTTTTTGGAGAAGATTTTACCAAGTTCTTTTGAAATGTCCGCATCTTCCCGTGGAACAAGTCCCTGTTCGAGAAATTCTACAACAGCAACTTCAGTTCCCAAGGTGTGATAGAAATAGGCAAATTCAACTCCAATGGCACCTGCACCAATCACTACCATTTTCTTGGGTAATTTATCCAAGGTCATGGCTTTCCTATAATCGATAATTTTTTCGCCATCAATTGGAATATTGGGTAGCGCTTTTGCTCTTGCGCCAGTGGCGATAAGAATATTAGTAGCCGAATACTCGTGTTTCTTTCCTTCGGCATCAGTTACCTCCACCTTTTTACCTCTCAGGAGTTTGGCATTTCCGTTTATGACAGTGATTTTATTTTTGCGGAACAAAAACTGTATCCCTTTGCTCATACTTTCAGCCACTCCCCTGCTTCTTTGGATAATACCTTCAAAGTCAACTTTGGGATTTTCAATACTGATCCCATAATCAGATGCATGTTTGACATACTCAAAGACCTGGGCACTTTTCAACAAGGCTTTTGTTGGGATGCAACCCCAGTTTAAGCATATACCACCTAATGACTCCCTTTCTACAACGGCGACATTCATTCCCAGTTGTGAAGCCCTGATGGCAGCAACATACCCTCCGGGACCGCTACCGATGACTATTAAATCATAATTCATTTTGTGCTGCAATTTTATTGATGTGTAGATGGCAATCCAATTGCCAAATAAGCCGGGCAAAGATAGTGGAATGAATCACAATAAGCTCATGGTATGTTTATCCTCCTTTGGAAATGAAAAAAAAAGTCCTGCCACAGCTTCTTGCAGCAGGAGCCTATCTAACTTACTGATACTATTGACAAATTAAATAATGCACAGGTAAAATTCACATCACACAAATACGAGCTACAATATTCTACCCGCACTTTAGGCCAGTTTGCCCTTCATGCACCTGCACCAAATTTCTTTCTTCTACGAAAGGTTAATAGCCTGCATAATTACTGGAAGTAATCTCAAGGTATGTTTTCTAGAGGCAATGAAAGAAGTATGTCTCTTCCAATAGGAAAACGAAGGTAAGAAGGAATACAGGATTAATCAAAAGTGTGTGCAATGCGATATCCACACTTTGTGATGTAAACTATTTGTTAATCAATATTCAAGTTACTGACCGTCACTGTTTTACAAAAGAAATACATCAACATTTTTTCTTTTGATTGCGGAAAACGCCGGACAAAATCTGAACAGAATGTGGATAACTATGTGGAAAGATTTTTCTGGAAATATTTCTTGAATCAAATTGCTGTCTGATAAAAGGTTTGAAATATTAGAACTTGGGACAAAGAATAAGTTCGTCCTCGTATTCACCCAAATAGGCAATGGAAATTTCGAAAGCCCTTCTGTTGAAAGGTGCAATCTTGTTCAAATTCACATCGTAGCTAAATCCAAAAAGAATATTGTTGAATTCGAGACCGACCAGTGCGACAATAGCATCGAGTCTGGGTTTATTGTTATCGTCGTACACCGGTCTTAAGTATGAACCAATATGCAATGCAGAATTCTTTAAATCACTGGTGCTTACTCGAATATTTGCCCCCGCATCCAGTTTATAGTGCTGACCTTGCTTGTCGAAAATCAACCGCGGCAACAGAGAAAATTGCTTAGAGGCAGGAATTGATGCACTCAATTGAAGTGAATAACGCGTGTCCAGATTATTTTCAGGGCTTAGAGAAGCTGGGTCGTCGTTCTTGAAAAAACTGACCGATGGGCTTAAGAAATGGTGCATTGCTCCACCAGCAAAAAACCTAATTCCCGAATAACGAGGAGTATAAGCATAATTAAGGCCTACAGAAAAATCAGCAAACGCAAAGTTGTTATCAGGAAATTGTTCAGAAGTAGGATCAGTATAACCCGTTGTGCCGTTAAACTGATCTTCAAAAGTCACATCTCCATAGTTCAAATTCCGCTGCGCTACTCCAACTTGGAACCCAAGCGACAGGTATTGAGTATTAAAATTATCCAAAGTCTTATGATAGGCTGCTGATACCGATATTTGTGTGGTAGAGAAGTCGAGAATTCCGGCTCTGTCGGAAAAGAACAAAAGGCCAAGGGCAGCTTTGTCATTGCTTTGAGTGGCCTTAGGAGACATCCTCCACTTAACATCCATTGCAGAAGCAAAAGTCTTGTATGGGTCATCAAGAGCTTTCTGCCATTGGTCGCGGTAAATAGATGAGACCCTGAATCTCCCTTCAAAAGAACCGGTAAGTGCAGGGTTAAGCGTAAGCGGAGAGCTGTAAAATTGGCTAAACAATCGGTCCTGTGCAGAACTCTGAAGAAATGAAATGAGACACAGGGTCAATATCAGATATCTCAGCATGTTTTTCTTGTGCAATTGTATAAAGGTTTGTGGGAATGTTAATCGAAAATCCACCAGATTAATTTTGACAATCACAAAGCCAATAAAGCTTGACATGCCAAAGGTAGAGTGTTTTTATTGGGAATTCGAACGGACATTTGACCAGAGTTAGTATTTTTGAAACACCCTTTATGAAAACCTTTCCTTTTCAGCCCAAACTAATAACATACTTATGAGTTTTGCTCTGTGTCATTTAAGCGTGGTGCCAGTGCGGCACAGTCCTTCCAATCGAAGTGAACAGGTTACCCAAATCCTGTTTGGTGAGATTGTGGAATTGATTGAAAAAAGAGGAAAATTGTGGACCAGGGTCAGATGCACCTGGGACAACTGTATTGGATGGGTACAAACACTCCAAATCACGCCAATCACGCTAACCGAGAAAGAATTGTTTTCACACAGTTTCGCTTACTGTCTCGACCTCTTTCAACCTTTGATGTGCGAGGAACGGGCTATGCCTGTCACCATCGGTTCGCGTTTGCCGGACTTTGACGGATTGAAATTCACTTTTAACGGCAAAACCTATTTATACAGCGGGCAGGCGGTGTTTCCTGAGAACCTGGAGGCAAAACCTGCAATACTGCTCAAGATTGCCATGCGTTATCAATTTGCTCCATTTCAATGGGGCGGTCGCTCCCCTCTCGGAATCGATGCTTCAGGATTTGTACAGGCAGTTTTTCAATTGGTTGGCATCAAATTGCACCGCGACGCAGGTGAACAAGTGTATCAAGGGCAAGGAGTGGATTTTATTGAGCAGGCTTTGCCAGGGGATTTGGCTTTTTTTGAAAACCAAGCAGGAAATATCCGTCACGTCGGCATCATATTACCTGGTCGGCAGATCATTCATGTTGCGGAGCAGGTCAGAATTGATAAACTCGACCACTATGGTGTTTTTCATGCTGAAAAACGCACGTACACACACCGCCTCAGAGTGATACGCAGACTATTGAATCCGGAGCGACAAGCTGGCTGGGAACCCAAAACGGAAATGACGAAAACCTCCAGCCAGGTTTCTCTTTTTAACTAGGTAATGAGTCAAAAATAAAGTTGCCAAATTGTTTTCTTAACCACTTGAAAATCAGTTG
>CAYRDX010000034.1:0-42888 GCA_964423205.1 uncultured Saprospiraceae bacterium
AGAATTAATCCCATTAGCAAAACCGTACACTTGTGGAATAACGCCAAAAGCCCGTTCTGAACTAAATCAGGACGGGCTTTTTGCGTTTTGAACCCATATGTCCATTTCAACAAACCCTAAAATAATAGAAAGTCTCAGTTGGTAGGCTATACTATAACGAGTGATTGACCCTGGAATAGAAAATCTAAACCTATGGTGACTTAGGTCAATTCTCTTTCATGGGCTGTATTACTAGCTTTTGTCCTGGTTATGGCGGGCTGCCATAAAATCAGTGATTGTACATACCCTCATGATGCGGATTGCATCAAAACGAATTGCCTCTGACTGGATTCCTGTCAACCGAAGTTCATGTTATATGAGATGATGTCCTACACAGGAATGGGGAGAATAGAGGATTATCTTTTATTCATCCTTATTGTTGCGATTGTTGCATTCATCTTTGATTTATCGAGTTTGTCTGATTTATGTTTTCGAAAGAGAAGTCCATAGACCTGATGTCATTACATTTCCAACTTAAGGTCGAAGAATTTGGAAATTGAAATTGGTTCTTCCTGAATTAATCTTACAAATTATTGGAACAGGGATACAAACAATAGTTGAGTTCTGTAAGCACCTTTAACCCGGAAATCCCTTAAGCCTATCTTATAAATCCCACTCCAGGGCTTTTACAGGAAGAGTTTCATACTAATTCGAAATATAAATTCACTCATCTCCTTTTACCAGGTCGATGAGTGTCTTTTTGTGGGTTTTACCAAGATTTTTGATGGGTTTCTTTCTCAAGACTATGTGGTTTGGATTCAAGATTAGCATTGGTTAATAATTTTTTCATGTTTTTTTAATCTGGAAAACAAATACTTCTGAATATCTTGGGCCACTGTGATTAGTATGAAACTCAAACCTATGATTTCCAATTCTGCGAAAATCATAACAACCATTGTTTTCTTATCCTTGTATTTGCCCAATCTCCTCTCCGGGCAGGAAGCAATTGTTTCGGACGCTGCCAATCGTGTCATTACCTTTTCCAATGAAAATAAGTACTGGTTGCTGTTTCAGGATAAGATGGGATTCATTTGGGGCTATGACAAGAACAGGAACATTGTAAGGTTTGATGGATACGAGTACAAAACCTTCCATCATGATCCTGAGGATGTGGCAACTATTTCCTGCGCTTCCAATCCGAACTTTCTGGAGGACAGTACAGGCAAATTATGGATAGGCTTGACGGATTGCGGAGTGGATGTTTATGATCCTGCCAGTGGCAATTTCATGCGGCATTCAGATAATTTGCGACAGGTCAGGAAAAGGGCCCCGGGTACCATAAACACACTTTTACAAGACAAAACAGGTGATATCTGGGTTGGCACTCAAACAGGGATATTCCATTATTCCCACCAGGAAAAGAAGTTCGATTTTGTGAGCGATGTTGAGCACTGTGGCATTTTGTTTGAAGACAAAAAAGGGAACTTTTGGGCATTGAATTCTAACAGCAGTACACTCAGCAGGTTGGTACCAGGCCGTTTATCAATAGGTGAACAACTCCAATTCCCGGTTATAAAAAAGAGCCTGCTTCAGGAACATCAGCAGAATATCAATTCAGCTGTACCTCTGAAGGGCAAAGCAGGGGAGGACCTTTACCTGATTGTCTCCTGGTTTCACATGTATTTATTTGATGCCAACAGCAGAAAAGTAAAACTGATAGACAAGGGGCTTAACCGGCATGAGACAGTTCGTTCTGTTTTCTTTGAGGGCGATTTAATATTGGCAGGAACTGATAAAGGCCGGGTACTTAAATACGAGACTGAAACGTCCTCCCTTGAACCATACCTTGATTTTTCAACCAATAATCCGGAAACAGGGGGAGTACTTAAAATTTTTAAAAGTAAAGGTGCAAATGGCGGTATTCCGATACTTTGGGTAGTCACCCAGCGTCAGACCTTCCAGGTGCTTCCTGCTTCTTCCTTTGAATTCATCAAATTTCCGGCGAACATTATTCAATCTACCAGATTGCCATGTCAGAAAGCTGTTAGCTTCCAGGGGAAAGCTTACTTTATAACTACAAGCGGCTTGGAACCTGTACTTAAAAGGGAAGGAAAGCCTATCAGGTTGGATTATCCCTTCCCAGGAAAGGAGGTTCAGCAAAAATTTCCTCATGTAGAAAACCTTACTGACTTCATTGTGCTGAAGTTCATGGAGGACCCTGCAAAGAAAACTTTATGGATGGCACAGATGATTCACCCTTATGGATTGCGCCTGATGCAGTTCGACGCCAATGGAAAGATTTTGTACAATAAATATTGTACCGGCAGGAACGACTCTTGTTTTGATGATCAAATCCGTGATTTATCATGGGATGCTGAGGGAAGATTATGGATGGCTGGTTTTTCGGGGGTCAGCAGGTTTAATCCACAAGGTGGCAATTTTGTCAACTTTACCGCACACGCTGACTATTTTGATAACTCTACTTACAGTATCTGTGTGGATAAAGCACAAAAGATATGGTTAGGCACTGCTTCAGAAGGGCTTTTCTATTATGACCCTAAGTCGGGTAAATTCGTTCCTCATAACATCAATGGTGAGAATGTAAATGACATTTCCTCCAAACTGCGCCTTTCCAACATCATGGAGGATAATTCCGGGAATTTGTGGATCAGCACGCTCAGTGGATTGAACCGGTTTAATACTGAAACTGGCGTAGTAAACAAATATTACCAGAAAGACGGCCTTCCATCCAGCACTATACTTTTTGCTATAAATGATAAGAATAACCACGTGTGGCTTCAATCTGAGAAGCAGATCACTATTAATATTAAAGAAGGCAGGTTTTACAATTTTGATCAAAAAGATGGCTTGCCAGATGGCTCATTTTCACCTAACGCAAAGCCTATTTCAGACGAAAAAGGAAACTTGTTTTTTACGCATAGCAGGGGTCTTGTTCGCTGCAATCCAGACAATGTGGTCTTGGAGAATGCAATACCTAAATTGATGTTCACTGATTTTCAGTTGGCTAATCAACCCGTTGCAGTTGGAGACGAAAGTGGCACATTGCACCAGAGCATAGAATTCACTAAAAGCATTGTGTTGAATCACCGGCAGAATGTATTTATCATTAGGTACGCTGCTCAGGAATATCTTTTCCCGGATGAAATACAATATGCGTTCAAACTGGTTGGATTCGATAAAAATTGGAGATCGGTAGGAAATGTCAGACGAGCTACCTACACCCACCTCAATCAGGGAACTTATCATTTTTGGGTAAAATGCAGCAACCGGTATGGTGAATGGGGCAAGCCAATCAGCATGGCGGTCATTGTGCTTCCACCCTGGTGGCGAACATGGTGGGCCTACTTGATTTATTTCATTGTTACAGGTGTGCTGCTTTATTATATCAGGAATTTTGAACTAAATAAAAGACTGGCTTCTGCCGAGACGAAACGCCTTCAGGAATTGGATGCTGTAAAAACCAGGTTGTACACCAATGTGACTCATGAATTCAGAACCCCACTCACTATCATATTAGGACTGTCAGAGCAATTGGAGAACCAGGTTGGCGAGAGTGCCAAAAAAGGATTGCAGAAAATTCAACGGAGTGGAAGGGAATTATTAAACCTGATTAATCAAATGTTGAGTTTATCAAAACTCGAATCAGGAGCCCTTCCTGTCAATTTGGTTCAGTCAGACTTAGTAAGGTTTATGAGGTATCTGGTTGAGTCTTTTACCTCTTTTGCTGCAGGTTATAAGGTTAAACTGACTTTCCATTCTGAAATGGAAGAATTCATCATGGATTATGACCCTGAAAAAATTCAAATGATTGTCAACAATTTGATATCAAATGCCATCAAATTCAACAGAGAGGATGGTGAGGTTCAACTATTTCTAAAATCTGCAGGGCAGTGTGCAATCGAATTGCAAATCAAAGACACAGGGTTTGGTATTCCGGCAGATAAGGTGCCACTTGTTTTTGAAAGGTTTTACCAGGTTGACGACACAATCAGGAGAAGGAATGAGGGCACAGGAATCGGTTTAGCTCTGGTAAAAGAATTGGTGACCTTAATCAAGGGCACTATAAACCTTGAATCGGTGGAAGGTAAAGGAACCACTTTTTACCTGACATTGCCTGTAACGAGGACGGCGCCAATTACTGAGCCGTCAAAAACCGAAAAGGTAAAATCCTTTAAGGAATCCGCTAAGGTTCCGGAGCACGAAAGCTGGATGCCTTCCGATTTACCCAGGTTATTAATCATTGAAGACAATAAAGAGCTGATTAGTTTTATAGTTCAAATACTCCATGGCCAGTATTTGATCAGCACCGCGCTGGATGGAAAGGAAGGGATGCAAAAGGTCTATGAGACCATGCCAGACATCATCCTTTGCGACGTCATGATGCCGGGTATGGACGGATTTCAGATATGCAGAACCCTTAAGAAAGACATGGTAACCTGCCATATCCCTTTGGTCTTACTGACAGCCAAAGTTGACCTCAAGTCCAAACTCCAGGGCCTGGATTATGGTGCAGATGCTTATATCGGAAAACCATTTCAACCAAATGAACTGAAGCTTAGGCTCAAAAAACTACTGGACAAGAAACGAACCCTCAGGGATTACTATGGTTCTAAAGCATACCTCCAAAGCGAATCTCCTGAAACCATACCTGGTGTAAGGTCAAAAAAGGATAGCGATTTCCTGAATAGTTTCATTCTTTATGTGGAGGAAAACATTCAGGATACGGATATGAATATGGAATTGTTATGCAAAAAACTGGGTACATCCCGCTCATCTCTGTTCAGGAAGTTGAAAGCTTTAACCAACATGTCTGCTATGGACCTCATCAGGGAAATTCGTCTGAGAAAAGGTTCAGAATACATTTTGAAGGAACCCAGCATGAACCTTTCAGAAATTGCATCTGCGGTGGGCTTCATCAGCCTTAGCCATTTCTCTAAAAGCTTCAAAGTAAAATTTGGCTGTTCTCCGCAACAATATCGTAACAATCCAACAACCGTCTCTTGAAGATTAACAGTAGCAAGTACTTTTCGCGCGAAATAACATGCTCTTCATTTTTATCAACCCGAAATAAGAATCCTATCTATCCAACTTGAATAGTACATCTTATCTCGCACAGGTTACATAGTAATTATTTTCCGCAGATTGCGCGAAAATTCCCGCTGATTTTCACAGATGATTTATTCCGCGAAATTTGCGAGTCCATCTGCGTAAATCCGCGGGAAAAACTCTTTGCCTGCTAAGTTATGTGCGCGAAATAACATGCTCTTCATTTGTGTCAACACTAAATAAGATTGAACAGATGAAGCCTGCCGCATGGCCATCTAAATTAATACAGTTACATCAACCTGATGTTTCGTAGTGTTTAATTTCTCAGCCAACAACTTTAGTCCGAAATGAGATGAGTTTATCATCCTTTTTTACCCTCTGAATCACAGATACAAAAATTTGGAACACGCGTACAAATCCACACAGTCTCCTCGCCTATTTTTCCGCATACAATTTACCTGATTTCAACCCCTTCCCGAGAACTTCAGGATAACGCCTACCAAAGTATAAAGACAATCATTTTTTTATCATTTACTAACTAAATTCTATTTGTATGAAAAGACTCTTATTAGTCGTCATGCTTGCGTTGGTTAGTGTCTCAGTGATACTTGCTCAACGCAATGTAGCGGGTACTGTCACCGATACCAAAGGGGTTCCCCTTATCGGTGTAAGTATTCTGGCCAAGGGTACCACAACGGGTACTATTACTGATGTCGATGGTTCCTATTCACTCCGGGTTCCTGAAGGCGCTTCAGTTCTCGTTTTTAGTTACACCGGTTTCGCCACTCAGGAACTTACGCTCGGTGCAACCGGAACCTTAAATGTCATAATGGCTGAAGCTGCCGCTCAGTTGACGGAGGTGGTAGTTACCAGCCTCGGTATCAAAAAGGAGAAAAGGGCGCTTGGTTACGCCGTTACAACCATCGATGCCGGGTTGATAGAAAAACGCCCGGAAGCTGATGTGAGCAGGATTCTTCAAGGAAAAGTGCCCGGTGTCAACATTACATCTACCGGTGGAGTTTCCGGTACGGGTACAAACATCATTATCCGCGGTTATTCCTCTTTCACAGGAAGTAACCAACCGTTATTTGTCGTGGATGGTGTTCCTTTCAACTCCAGCACCAACCAGCAAAACGGTTTTACAACAGGTGGGGTTACGACTTCGAGCCGTATGCTCGATCTCGATCCCAACTCCATTGAATCGGTCAGTGTGCTGAAAGGGCTTTCAGCAACTTTGTTATACGGTGATCAGGGGCGTAACGGTGTTATTCTCGTGACAACAAAGGGAAGTGGTAAAACGAAAGCCAAAACAGCGGATATCAGCATCAACCAATCTTATTACCAGAATACGATAGCTTCTCTTCCTGTTTACCAAAGCAACTACGGGGGAGGCTTCCAGCAGCTGACGGGAGATGCCTGGTTCTTTAGTAACTGGGGTGCCAATTTTAAGGATGTTACACTGGTGCCGCACCCCATTGGGATGTCGGGTGTAGCGAGAATCAGGGACAACTTCCCTCAATATGCGGTGGACCCAACCAAGCCTTGGGGACCGGCTACTGCTACAACCCGTGCTAATATTGTGCGGTACGATAATAAGGCTTATGAGACCATCGACAACTCCTTCTTCCGTAAAGGACAGGTCCTCAATACTGCTGTGCAAATAAGCGGCGCTACGGACAGAACCAGTTATGGTGCATCTGTTGGTTTACAGGATGAAGAAGGCTTCACCCCCGGTAACAGCCTTAAGAAGTTAAACCTGGGCTTAAACTTCAACACTGATATATCTGACAAACTGGCCTTGACTACTTCGTTCCAATATGCCGGAACCGACATGAAAACACCGCCATTAAATGCTGGTTACGGTAGTAACGCTGACGGAGGTATTCCTTCAGCATTTGCCAACGTGTTGTACACGCCACGAAACGTTGACCTTAGGAATATACCTTATGAGAACCCGGTTGACCGGAGTTCGGTTTATTTCAGAGGTGGTAACGACATCACCCACCCATTGTGGCTGGTGAAGCATTATTCCAATACCAGCAATGTCAACCGCTTTTTTAATTCCTCACAGTTAGTTTATTCCCTTACCGAAAATCTGGGAATTACTTACCGGGTTGGTTATGATACCTATACCGAAGAACAGGAGACCAGACTTAATAAGGGTGGCACCGGTGGTAACACCAACGTTATTAACGGATACTACAAAAGTGTGACCATTCAAAATACAATATGGAATAATGACCTTATCCTCAATTTCAAACAGGGTCTTACCAATACTCTGACATTAAACGCCATGTTGGGTGGAAATTACAGGGATGACCAATACAAGCAATTTGGACTTGCCAGCACGGGTCAGTTGGCCTTTGACTTATTCAGGCATGCCAACTTTTCAACTGTGGCCTCTTCCGATCCTTTTACTGGAGTCAACCTTAACTACGAAGTTCAGGAGCGCAGGGCTGGTGTTTATTCACACATTACTCTGGATTACAATGATTATCTGTTTGCCAACGTATCAGCCAGGAACGACTGGACTTCTACAGTGGAAGAGGAGAATCGCCGGATTTTGTACCCCGGTGCCAGTCTTTCCTTTATACCAACCACAGCATTTGATGTAAGAAGCAACATGCTTCAGTATCTTAAGCTCAGACTCGGTTATGGTACATCAGCAGGATTTCCCCGCCCCTATCAAACCCGTAGCATCCTGAATCAGGATGCACGCTCATGGATTGATCCGGGTGGAATTGTTTTACCAAATCAGAATATATCTACGGTACTCGGTAATCCAAACCTCAAGCCTGAATTACATAAGGAAACTGAGTTGGGTATAGAGTCAGTAATGTTTAACAACAAATTAAAGTTTGATGTATCGGTATTCCAGAAAAATACCAATGACCTGATCACCAGTGCACCAATTGATCCTTCCACCGGCTACAACTCAACTACCATCAACATTGGTAAAATGAGAACGAGAGGTGTTGAAGCATCGGCTACTGTTACCCCTGTTAAGACCCTGTCGGGAATAACCTGGGATGTCACCGCAAACTTCAGTAAATACGAATCGATAGTCCAGGAATTGAGCGATGGATTGAAAAAAGTGGGTATTGCGGGCTTTACCAACCTGGGTAACTTTGCTATTCCGGGCAAGCCTTTTGGCATTATTGAAGGTCTGGGCATACAAAGAGACCCCCAAGGCAATAAAATCGTTTCCGCAACTGGTAACTACCTTGTCTCTGCCGGAAACGTGGAACTGGGCGACCCCAACCCTGCTTTCAATTCTTCATTGATCAATTCATTTAATTACAAGGGATTCAATCTCTCCTTTATGTTGGAGTACAGACATAAGGGTGTGATTGTCAGCAACACGGTGAAAGGTGTTCTGGCAAGGGGATTGACCAAGGATACTGATATTTTGGACAGGGAACTCAGTTTAATTCTGCCCGGAGTTAAAGCTGTAAGCGCTACTGAGTTCGTTAAGAACGATATTCAAACCACAGCTGCTAACTACTTCTTCAACAACTACTTCTTCTCTGATGAGGCCATAACATTTGATGGAAGCACTTTCCGGTTGAGAGAGGTTTCTCTGTCTTATGCATTGCCTAAGAGTCTGGTGGAGAAGACTCCATTTAAGGCTGCATCATTGACGATTAGTGGTTCAAACCTGTGGTTCAGGGCGCTGAACTTCCCCAAGTATGTCAACTTTGACACCGATGTTTTGAGCACCGGGGTAGGTAACTCATTAGGTTTTGACTTCCTCACTGGTCCGAGCGCAAGGAGATTGGGTGGAACGCTGAACCTTACATTCTAACTTTTAAATCAATTGATCATGAAAAGATTTCTCTATAAAACTTTGATCATATTGGGAGTGGTACTGGTGAGTTCCTGCGACATGGATTTACTGGACAATCCCAACGCTGTAACTCAAAAAAGTGCCGATCCTGACCTCTTGCTGACCAACATTCAAACCAGCTTTGCCACCTTTTTCCGTGGAGTCAGCTCCCGTGGAGGCCGGGTAACGCGGATGTATCATCAGGCAAGCGACACTTATGAGATTTCGTATGCCGCCGTATTTCAGGATGGTACCTGGGGCACAGCTTATTCCAATATTCTGAATGACATCAAAGTGGTGAAAACCATCGCTGCTGAAAAGAAATTCAGAAGGCACCTGGGAATTGCGAAAACTCTGGAAGCCTATATCTGGATGACCTTGGTGGATCAATTTGGCAATGTACCCTTTACCGAAGCCCTTGATGCTACCAACTTCAATCCAAAACATACTGAGGGAGCCGTCATCTATGGTGAGGCGCTTAAATTATTGACTTCCGCCAGAGAAGACTTTAACGCCATTGAAACTATTGGTACACCTCCTGACCTGTATTTTGGAAGGAATTATACCCGTTGGATCAGATTGGTTAATACTTTGGAATTAAAGTATCATCTGAACAGGCGTTTAATCGATCCTACCGGCGCTGCTGCCGGAATTACCAGGTTGGTTAATGAGGGCAATCTACTCGCTGCTGCTGATAACTTCGTATTTACTTATGGTAAAAACGTAAGCAATCCGGATACACGTCACCCTTCCTGGGCAGGACAATATCCCAGTGGAGGTGGCGACTACCAGTCTGTTTACTACATGTGGCACCTGACGGAGGCAAAAGGATTTACCGATCCCCGGGCACATTATTATTTCTATCGCCAGAGAGGTACCAACACGACTAGTCCATCTGAAGCACGTTGTGTTACCGCTTTCAAACCTCTGCACTATGCACCAGATATGGTTTGGTGTATGCCCGGCACCCGTGGTTATTGGGGCAGGGATCACCTGAACAACGAAGGTATTCCACCCGATGGGCTCGGCAGAACGCTTTGGGGCCTGTATCCTGCAGGGGGTACTTTCGACAACAATACTCCTGTAGCAACTTCACCTGCAAACATTGGAAACGGAGGAGCCGGAATTGAGCCTATCATGCTGGCGTCTTATGTAGATTTTATGAGGGCTGAGGCAGCGCTAACTATGACGGGTGTACCGGGAGTGGCCAAAGATCTGTTGATTTCAGGAATCACCAAACACATAGATTATGTCCGCTCCTGGGGACTCACTACGGCTGAAGCATCCAAAATCTCGGCATTCATGCCTGCAGCGGATCACACTACAAGATTGACACAGTACACCACAAGAGTTGCTCAGGACTTCGACGCAACTGGTGCCAACAGGATGCGCGTCATCGCTCGCGAATACTGGATTGCACTGTTTGGCAATGGAGTTGAAGCTTACAACCTGTATAAGAGAACCGGACAACCTGATGGAATGCAGCCGGGACAAGTACCCAGCTGGGGTAAATTCCCGAGGACATTCCTGTATCCTGCGACACATGTCGAGCGCAACGCCAATGTTACGCAAAAGGCCAATCATGATGTCAGGACATTCTGGGACAACAACCCGGCAGGTTTTATCAATTAATTCAAAAATCAATCTGCAATGAATAAGATCAATAAATCCATATTCACCCTTTTGATTGCTGTTTTTCTGGCAACAGGTTGCACTGATTTTGTCGATCCGGCAATCCCTTACAATGAGTTTGAGACCGGGGTTTACTTAAGAACCCTGCAGCGCAACAGCATCACTTTCAACTCAGCCGACCTGACTAATTCCTTCTTTTCCGTAGTGGTAGAGGTAGTTGACGAAACGGGCGGTAAATTGCTGAAGGATGTTACTGTTTTTGTCACGCACAGGAGAGGAACTGTATTTTCCAAAGAGGCAAGTATCAGGACCATCCCGGCAAGTGAGTTTGCACCCTTGACAAACCGGGTTTTCCCCTTGGCGCCAAACCGCAATTTCCCGGCAAAAGAAATCAGGGTAACGGCGACGGAAGCCATATCGAAGTTGGGAATGACCAGTGCAGGTGTGGCTAGAGGCGACTTTTTTGAATTCAGGTTGTCATTGACTGATACCAAAGGCCGCACTTTTACCAATGCCAACGTTGTGGCTGACCTTGCGGGTGGTACTTTTTACGATTCTCCGTTCTTCTACAGAGTTACGGTAAACTGATTCGCAGAGTCTTTTTAACACATAGATCTGTATGAACTGAAAGCATCATACTTTATAGTTCAATAAGATCATTCCGCCTTTTAATATACTGCCGGCCAACCTTCGAAATTGGGTTGGCCGGTTTTTTCCTTTTCTTATTTCGACACTAAGGAACGAGTAAAAAGTAAAAAGGCAACCCGAAGGGGTAAAAAGGCAAAAGTTTTCCAACTGATTTTCAATTGGTTAAGCAAACAATTTGGCTATTTTATTTTTGACTCATTACTAAGTGAGTTGTATGAGTCAGAAATTTGAACCATTTTTTGGGGTACTGGTTTCATCAAATTCCTGAACTTCCAACCATGCTCTGAGATTTTGCAAGAATTCAAAACTGAAGCAATAAAGGAAGTGCTATTTGCTCAATTTTGTTCTGAAGCTTATATGTCAATTTGGCTGATAGAAAATCAGCGAATCAACTGAGGCTAAGAATTTTATCTAAACAAAATCGTGGCGTTGATTAGCTTTGCCGCTGCTGTTCAATTACAGCTTAATTCCCTTGATTTATGGTAATTCTAAAACTCATAGCAGGATTCCTGTTGTTAATTGGCGGTGCAGAAATATTAGTAAGAGGTGCATCAAAGATTGCATTAGCTGCCCGCATTTCACCATTGGTTATTGGTTTAACTATTGTAGCCTTTGGAACTAGTTCTCCTGAGTTGGCTGTGAGTCTGATTTCTACTTTCAAGGGACAGGCTGATATCGCCATCGGCAATGTAGTTGGCAGTAATATCTTCAATGTCCTGTTCATTCTGGGCTTGTCAGCTATAATTACTCCTTTGGTAGTTGCGAAGCAGCTGATTCGATTGGATGTGCCAATTATGGTTGGCATTTCCATAGTGGCCTTTGCTTTTGCATTGGATGGGAAAATTGGATTTGGTGACGGCCTGATATTGCTTTTGGCGGGAATTACCTACACGGCTTTTCTGATTAAGCAAAGCAGAAAAGAGCAAGTTGAGCTGGAGTCCGGAAAGGAAAAAGAGGAGAATAAACCGGTAAAAAGAGGAATGCTGCTTAATGTATTTTATATTTTGGTTGGATTGGGCTTGTTGATTTTTGGTTCAGACTTGCTGGTCAAGAGTTCAGTCACCATCGCCAAGGGATTGGGCGTTAGTGAACTGGTTATCGGTTTAACCATTATTGCTGCGGGAACTTCTTTGCCAGAAGTAGCCACTTCTCTTATTGCCAGTTTGAAAGGCGAGCGGGATATCGCAGTCGGCAATGTGGTAGGCAGTAATATTTTCAACCTGCTATTCATTTTAGGCATCACAGCAATTATGGCCCCGGATGGTATTGCAGTTCAGCAATCTGCTGTCTATTTCGACCTTCCGGTTATGACTGGTGTTGCTGTGGCTTGCCTGCCTATATTCTTTACTGGTTTTAAAATTGAAAGATGGGAAGGTTTTGTGTTTTTAGCTTATTACCTGGCATATACGGGATACATTATTCTGGCAGGAATCCAGTATGAGGCAATTGACTACTTCTCCAACACCATGTTATGGTTTGTTATACCCCTAACGGTGGCGACACTTATATTGGTAAGTTACAGGGAGCTGAAGGCAAGGCAGGCGGCCCGGAATAAATAGGGTTTAGCTGACAGAAAGTTTCGCCTTTTCTTTTTCTGGCATTTTACACTCTTCTTCCGGGGTCTTACCGCAAACTGGGCAAGATCCTATTTGTTCAGCTACCATTGGATTGTTTGATGAACAGCTTCCACGGAATTCTCTCTTTTTGAAAATGTATCCAATATTTAAGGCTAAGACAAAAAACCCAAGGAATGCGAATATTGCGATAAAAGTGCCGAAGAAATTCATGTTCCGTTATTGTGTCAGGGAATACTGGTAACAGTATCCCTAAATGAAAATTTTGCTGTTAAAACAGGAGCTGAACTGAATAGTTTACCTTTGAGCCGGTTCTATTCAAATTACCTGGCAAAAGTACTGTTTAATGTCTTCTAAGCAAAGTTCCAAAAGTCACAGATCCACCCTCCACAACCGTGAAGAAAAGCTAACCGCATTTGGACGATTGCTGGATATAATGGATGATCTTCGGTCGCAATGCCCCTGGGATAAAAAACAGACTTTTCAGACATTGAGAAACCTGACCATTGAAGAAACTTATGAATTGGCTGACGCAATCATCGCTGAAAATACGGAAGACATCAAGGAGGAAATTGGCGATTTAATGTTGCACATGGTTTTTTATGCTAAAATTGCTGAAGAGAAAAATGCCTGGGATATTGCTTCCGCCTTGCATGCTATCAGTGAAAAGTTGATTTCCCGTCATCCACATATTTACGGTGATGTAAAAGTGCAGAATGAAGAAGACGTAAAGAGAAACTGGGAGCAACTAAAACTCAAAGAAGGAAAAAAATCGATACTGGCTGGAGTGCCGGAATCACTACCTGCCATGATCAAAGCATGGCGTTTGCAACAGAAAACAGCACAGGTTGGTTTTGAGTGGGAAAACACTCAACAGGTTTGGGAGAAGGTAGAAGAAGAAATCTCTGAATTTAAGCAGGCTGTAGAAAACGGAATGACTCAGGAAAAAAAGGAGGAAGAATTCGGGGACATACTCTTCGCACTGATTAATTATGCCCGTTTTCTGGAAATTGAACCTGAGACTGCTCTGGAAAAAGTTAACCGAAAATTTAAAAAGCGTTTCGAATACATTGAAAAAAATGCCCCGAGAGACCTGAACGAAATGTCACTTCAGGAAATGGACAACCTCTGGAATGAGGCAAAGACAAAACTCTGATTCAAAAAAGTAACCATGAAAACTCTGATTTTAATAACGCTTAATTTGTTGGTAATAAATGGCTGCACCGATCTTCGGGGCAGCCAGTCAACTAACAACCAAGCCACTATTGGTGAACCAGCAACAGATAATAGTCAGCCGGAAACCAGCCAGTATCTGGAGCCTAAGGAGGATGAGACGCTGCCGATTGACAAACAGAATATGTCTGTAGTTTCTTCAGAGTTTTCAATGGAATACCTGATGGGCAAATTCGACCCAACTGTACATCCTGATTTTGTAAAAGTGGCTCCAGAGCATTGCGACGGGTCAGTATATTACTTGCGTAAAGACACTTATGCTGCCTTTTCCGAAATGTGGAAAGCTGCACAAGCCGATGGCATTAGTCTGAAGATAATCTCTGCCACCAGAAATTTCGACCGCCAAAAACAAATCTGGGAGGCAAAATGGGATGGCTCCCGTACCATTGAAAATGGTGCAAACGCAGCTGTCAAATATCCTGACCCCAAGACCAGGGCTTTGAAGATTTTGGAATACAGTTCCATGCCTGGATCTTCCCGCCACCATTGGGGTACCGACATTGATATCAATGATCTGGACAATTACACTTTTGAAGTGGGCCAGGGTAAAAAAGTTTACGAATGGCTCGCCAGCAATGGGGCCAGGTTTGGCTTTTGTCAACCCTACACTGCCAAAGATGCAAACAGGCCAAATGGTTACAATGAAGAAAAATGGCATTGGTCTTATGTCCCGGTTGCCAAAAAATTAACTGCACTTGCAGCAGAAAAACTAAAGGACGAAATGATAGTCGGTTTCCAGGGAGCAGAGGTTGCAGTGGAAATCGGAGTAGTGGAAAGATATGTTTTAGGAATCAACAAGCAGTGCCTTAAGTAAAAAGGCAAAAGGCAAAAGGAAAAAGGAAATTGGAAATTGGAAAATAACCAAGCCCCAGCAACCAACTGCCAATCGCCAACCGCCAACCGCCAACAGCCAACTGATTTTCAAGTGGTTAAGAAAACAATTTGGCAACTTTATTTTTGACTCATTACTAAAATAAAAAAATCCCGAAGTGGTGGGGGGAAACCTGCTTCGGGAAGTTACAAGTGGATGTCTTGTAGTTGCAGTTTTGCCGGTACTCTCCTACCAAAAAGAGGGTAGAGCAGGATTAACCAGAAAAAACAATTAGTATTACCCTTAAAACAAGCTCAAAATACATGCCACTATAATCTAATGTTTGTTCGATTTAGTTTCCCTTCCAAAAAATGACCCTTCCCGGAAGCGATTCTTCCAAAATTTAATTGCTGGGCTTCTTTTCATACTTTGTTTCAATGGGTTGAATCTCAACGATCGAAACATAATTATTTTTTATCCGTAATTCCATCTAGCGAATATTCGCAATTTATTCGCCATTTAATTGATTTTCTGAAACTTGCTTTTTAAATTTGCTTTCAGCGAAAATTCGCAGGAATCAAATCTAAATTTCAAAACTAAATATCATGGAAGATACGCTCGTAAAACCCACTGTATTAAAAGGTGGAGAATTCCTGGTTAAGGAAACCAAAGCTGAAAGCACGTTTATTCCGGAGGATATCAATGAGGAACAGTTAATGGTTAAACAGATGGTCAAGGATTTCGTGAAAGAGTCCGGAGATAAACCACTGACTATCGAACACCAGGTTGGTCTGATGAAAAAAGCCGGTGAACTGGGTTTACTGGGATGCCATATTCCTGAAGAGTATGGTGGAATGCCCATGGACACCAATACGAACTCATTTATCAGTGAGGAACTGGGATACATGGGAGGTGGATTTGCCACTACCATTGCTGCTCATACAGGTATTGGCATGTTGCCCATTCTGTATTTTGGTACGGAAGATCAGAAAACGAAGTACCTGCCCAAATTGTCCTCTGGTGAATGGATTTCAGCATATTGCCTGACCGAACCAAACGCTGGTTCTGATGCATTGTCCATCAAAACCAGAGCCGACCTCAGCCCTGATGGAAAGAATTACATCATCAATGGACAGAAAATGTGGATTTCCAATGCAGGTTTTGCTGATTTGTTCATTGTCTTTGCTCAGATTGACGGTGATAAATTCACGGGTTTCGTTATTGAAAAGGGTGTTGAAGGGATGAGCCTGGGACCCGAGGAGCATAAACTGGGTATTAAAGGTTCTTCCACAAGGCAAGTGTTCTTTGAAAATGTCAAAGTACCGGTTGATAATGTCCTGGGTGAAATCGGGCGTGGGCACCTCATTGCCTTTAATGCATTAAATATTGGCCGCTATAAACTGGGTATAATGTGTATGGGTGGTTGTAAGCAAGCCATCAGTGCTTCTGTCAATTATTCCAATGAAAGGCATCAGTTCCAGCAGCCATTGTCCAATTTTGGAGCCATCCAGTACAAACTGGCTGAACAGGCTATCAAGACTTTTGCACTGGAAAGCACCTGTTACCGCGTTTCCGACTTGTTGCAGGATAAGAAAGCAGCTTTTGTGGAACAGGGTGATACTTTCTCCAATGCCACTTTAAAAGCTGCTGAAGAATATGCCATCGAGTGCGCCATCATCAAGAATTTAGGTTCTGAAGTTACAGATTTTGTGGTTGATGAAATGGTTCAGATTTACGGTGGTAATGGTTTTTCAGAAGAATATCCAGCCGCTCCGGCATATCGCGATGCACGCATCAACCGCATCTATGAGGGTACCAATGAAATCAACCGCTTGTTGCTGGTTTCCCAATTGATTAAGAGGGGAATGAAAGGCCAGATAGATATCACCAATCCAGCATGGGCAGTTCAGAAGGAATTGGCATCGATGCCTTCTTTTGACAGTCCGGAAGGTACTTACGGAGAAGAAAGAAAAGCGCTGAAGAATTTCAAGAAAATAGCTTTGATGGTTGCCGGCGGTGCAGTGAAAATGCAGATGGACGGCAAATTGGATATGAAAGACGAGCAGGAGGTCGTCATGAACGTCGCCAATATCCTGATGGATATATTCAGTGCTGAATCATTGCTACTGAGAGTGGAGCGCCTCGCAGAGATGAGCAACAAGCCGCAAAAGCAGGAAGTTTATGATGCCATTCTCAGGGTCTATTTCACCGATATCCAGGCTAATATTGAAAAACAAGCCAGCGACGCACTTGTGTCATTTACGGAGGGGGATCTTCTAAAGACTTTCCTCATGGGTTTGAAACGATTCACAAAATATCCACCAACCAACGTCAAAGTGGCTCGCAGGCTGGTTGCTAAAACATTAGTAGAGGCTAACGAATACTGCCTGTGATAAGGATTTAACCTTTGCATATTTTTGTCTGAAGAAGCAGGCCCCGGTTGTTGTATCGGGGCTTTTTTCTTTCAGAGATAATATCTACTTTCGGCTTGTCAGGGTAAAGAAGATTCCCCATAATAGGGTATTTTGCCATTGAAATTGTGAAAAATAACAGCTAAAAATCCGGGTTTATGACCATCTCAAAACGAAAAAAGCAAAGACAGGAAAGGCTGGATAAACGCGATTCAAAGAAATTTTTCACCGTAATGATCATAGCAGTAGCTATTTTAATGATACTGCTGTTTCTCATCTACAGGGGTATGGGATAAGCCCATGCAATTACATATTCGTGAAGAAGGCCCTTAACACTTGCGCCTCCGAGGCTTTCATCCTTCCACTTAACACCAGCCTGACTTCCCGGCGGCGAACGGCACTTTCGAACAACTGTTCTTCCTCATTGGTGAGTGGAATAACTGCAGGAACAGCTGTCGGTTTTTTTGACTCTTCGTCAATGGCAACGAAAGTAAAATAAGCGTGATTGGACTTCCTTGGGTTCCCACCTTTAAAATTGCTGATAAAAACTTCAACGAAAACCTCCACGCTGGTATTGAATGCTCTCGTTACCCGGGCATCCAAAGTGACAACTTCGCCAAGTGGTATGGGCTGATGAAATGAAACATGGTCAACAGAAGCTGTTACAGCATAGGATTCACAGTGTCTGCCAGCACAAATTCCGGCTGCCATATCCATCCAGCGCATAAGATTTCCTCCCATCAGATTCCCCAATGGATTTGTATCGTTGGGCATGACGATTTCAGTCATGGTAGTTGCTGACTCACTGACTTTCTTGGATTTCATTCTCAATATGAATAAAGTGACTTAATTGACTATCTTATCATGATACCCTTTTGGTCCAGAAAGGGAATGTTGGTGTAATTTTCCTCGCAAATGCTGCCTTTTACAAAGACATACTTTTTGTCGTACATGTAGTTTTTGAAATTGTAGCTTACCCAGTACTCATTAGCAATAGAAAAAAGTTTAGTTTGGATGGGTTCTATATGCCTGGCTTGCTCAGGACCAATTTGCTCAAAATAATGGCGGAGGATAGTAGTGCGCATAGCTTCCCCTTCCATATCGCCGTAACCTCTGGAATTAACCAGAACATTGTGAATCGGCTCTTTCTTAAGGTTGATGATAAACACATCCCACAATTCTTCATCGGGTTGGCCGTCTTCAAAACGTGGGACAATTGCAATCGCCAGATCAGTGACTTTATGAATAGGAATATCTTTTTTCATGAGCCAGGATTGGGTTCAGAGGATTAATCAGATAATTTCAAAACCGAATAATTCGGCGAAATGGTATTTAAGTTTTTGTTTGACTTCTTCCATGTCCACTTTCATTCCAAGTTCCACAGCAAGAGAAGTCACACTTTTGTCCTTATCGTTTATACCACAGGGTATGATGTTGGTGAAGTAAGTCAAATCAGTATTAATGTTGAAAGCAAAACCGTGTAATGTTACCCATCGGCTCAGGTGAACCCCAATAGCACATATTTTGCGCTTTGGTATCCAACCTTTTTCCGGCAGCCACACTCCAGTGTACTCTTTGATTTGCATTCCTTCAATACCGTACTCTGCCAGTGTTCTTATCACAGCTTCTTCCAAAAACCGAACATATTTATGGACATCAGTAAAAAACTGGTCCAGGTCGAAAATCGGGTAACCAACTATTTGTCCCGGGCCGTGAAAAGTGATGTCTCCACCCCGGTTTATTTTAAAGAACTCAATTCCTTTTTCCTCAAGGCCTGTTTCATTGAGCAACAGATGTTCGGAAGAGCCACTTTTGCCCAAAGTATAAACAGGAGGATGTTCGCAAAAAATCAAGTGATGCTCCACTGGTAACAACTCTTTTCCGGCATCTTTCAGCTTTCTGTTTTCCCGTTTGGTGTCAACCAGTTTGTTATGCAACCCTTGTTGAAAGTCCCATGCTTTTTTATAGGAGATGACTCCTAAATCCTTGAAAATCACTTGCTGCATAAACCCTTTTTTGAAAAAGCGGTGCGAAGGTAATCAATTAAATGATAAATAAAAATGCCCTGACAGCCTCTTAAGATGTGAATAATCAATTCTTTATCACCAAAAATTGGAAGGAAGCAGCTAAGCGACAGGTAGCTCAAAACTGAAAACAGAGCCCGAACCCATTATACTCTCTACCCATATTCTACCATCATGGGCTTCAACAAACTCCTTGGAAATGGCAAGTCCAAGTCCGGTTCCCTTAGTTTTGTCGCCGGCCGTCCGGCTATAAGGCTGGAATAATTTCTTTTGTTCTTCTTCAGTGATACCGGGTCCCTTATCGTGAACCCTGAATTGGATTTTGTTTTCAACCTGTTTGAGCTCGGTTTTAACTTCACCACCGGCTAAGGAATATCGAATGGCATTGGTCAGGAAATTGATGAGCACCGCACTGGTTTTCTGTATATCGACGTTAACAGAAGGAAGGCCCGAACTTGTTTCTTTGATGATTTTGATTTGTTTTTCGAGCATAAACGGCTCTATGTTTTCAAGGGCTATATCCAGGATTCTTTCAGGGGAAACAGATTCGAGGTTGAGCTGTAATTTGCCGCTTTCAATGGTGGAGATATCAAGAATCTCATTTACCATTTTCAGAAGCCTCGCCGAATTTTGCCGGATGGTCTCTGACAGGTCTTTCTGCTCATCATTCAATGGTCCAACCCTGTGATCCTGAAGTAAATTCAGACTCATGTCAATTGCAGAAATGGGAGTCTTTAACTCATGTGAAAGTGTAGCCATGAAGTTGGTCTTGGCTATGTCCTGTTCTTTGAGTTCGGTCACGTTTTTCAAAATGATTACGAAACCCAGATTAGCAGTCTGGGAGTCCTCGTGTTGCTGGGGTGCGACTTTGAAAACGTCTTTGCTGAAATAATATCGCTTCTTGCCTTTATCAACATGAAAGAGAGGGTAGGTCATGCTGTTGGCTATTTCATCTGTAAGTACTTCTTTGACAAGGTGGCCAAAGAGTGGATTTTGACCAGCTATAACTGTTGCTTTTTTGCCAATCAGGTCTTTTGTTTTGAGTCCTGTTAATGTTAGAGCCGGCGGATTGGCAAACAAAATATTCCTCTGTTCATCCAGACCAATAATGGCCTCATTCATCCTGTTAACTATAGATTCTGTACGCCTTTTTTCGGTTAGAATCTGGGAGACATTGATGCTTTCGTATTCGCTTAGTTTTTCTGCCATCATGTTAAATGAGCGCGCCATATCTCCTAGCTCGTCGCCATGCACTACTTCCAGCCTTTGACTGTAGTTCTTTTTGGCAATTTGGCCGATGCTTTCAGTGAGTCGTTGGATGGGATTGGCAATGTAATTCGGGAAATAAAACAGGGATAAAGAGGCGAAGAGGAAAAAGAACAGACCCAGTATGATCATGTACAAAGTCACCTTATTCGCAATTTCACTGGCTTCATCAGTACGCTGCTGGATGATCCTGGCATTGATTTCCTGCATGGATTCCAGAAGGTTAAGCAGGTTCAGCCTCTGCATGTAGATGTCGATGGGTACCCGTTCCGAGCGAATCAATTGCCAGATGTTTTCTTTAAAAATGGAATAGTCTTCCTGTATTCTTTGGGTTATTTCCTGCTCCTCTTCAAAAGCTCCCTTTTCCAAGAGCAAAAACAGATAGCGTTCAAAATTGCTGAAAGACTTTCTCAATTCCTGTCTTTTGTAGGATTCCGACGTGCCCCTCATACTCACCGTACCTATCATGTCATTTACCGACTGAGACATTTTGGTTGCGTAATCAATTGTGGTGTAATTGTCCCGCAACATAAGAATGGTATTGTTGGAGGTTTTCTGTATGTAATAACTGCCCATGATACCCAACAGGGTAATAGCGGCAAAAAGCACTGCCAGTGTAAGTCGGATTTTGGTCTTTAACCGAAGTGACTGAGCTTGCTTCAGCAGCACCTTCAGATTGAGTCCGCTCACCCAACTTTTCAAAACAGGGGGGGCCATGGCTTGAATCCCTGTTTTTGAAGAATCCTTTTCACTATCAGAATGGTTGGATTGAAACTGCTTACCCATTTGGTGGAATATGTGAGTTCGGCCAAAAACCTGAATTTAACAACAAAGTAAAGACATCAGAGGGAAAATGGTAGGTAAAGTTGAGTAATTAAAAAAGCCCCAGCAGTTTTATCTGAAGGGGCTTTCACCTGTATAGCCGTGGCTTTCATTCAGGTTACCCACAGTATATTGAAAATGGATGTAAAATCAATTCCAGAGTGTCTCCTGCGTATAGTGTCTCTTGATACTGTCCATCAATTTTTGACGGGCAAAGAATATACGGCTCTTTACTGTTCCTAATGGCAGCTCCATTTCTTCTGCAATTTCTTCATACTTGAAACCCTCATAAAACATAAGGAAGGGCTTCCTGTAGATATAATCGAGATTGCTGACGATGGTTTCCAGTTCGTCCATCATGATATTGGAAGATGCAGAATTATTAACAGAATGATTGGAGTTCAGGAAAACATAACTGTCCGTAGGTTCAGAAGTAGTGTTTCTGTTTTTCTTTTTCCTGTAAATGTTGATAAAAGTGTTCCGCATGATGGTAGTAACCCAGGCGCGGAAATTGGTACCAACTTCGAACTTTTCCTTGTTATTAAAAGCGCGAAGTGCGGTTTCCTGAATCAGGTCTCTGGCATCATCAACATTATTCGTCAGCTTATATGCAAAAGGCAGAAGGTGATTCTGAAGGCTGTCGAAGTGATAGTTAAATTCGATGGTACTCATTATATAATTCTGTTAAAAAATTCTCAATTAGTTTTTGTGCTCAGTTCAGGATTTTCTTTCGCTCATGATTTGTAAAACCAGCATAATCATGAATGTTAAAAACATTGTCAAAAAGAAAAGGGCTGTTTCCATTGTGTTCTTAAATAATTTGGCCTTGAGATTCTATTTACCTGTGCCAAAATGCGTTCCTCAGCGCTGATTTTTTTATCATTGCTTGCGTAAGTTGCTTTATTTCAGCATGTTAACGAACATATTTTTATTATTGGCAATGCTTTAAAAACAAAAAACCCTCTCAAAATGAGAAGGTCAAATCTCAATTTGAGAGGGTTACCTGAAATGCCGTGGAGGAATAAACCCGGATAGGCTACTTATATCATACCAGTCTGATGAAGTATGGGCAATTGGCCACTATAAGCTTTAGAAATATTATCTTCAGTGAAAACGGCTTCCGTTTTGCCGAAGGCTACCAATCTCTGATTCAGCATAATGACCTGGTCAAAATAGGTAGGTACGGTGGAAAGGTCATGATGTATGATGAGCACAGTTTTTCCTTCTTCTGCCAGTTTTTTCATCACCAGAATGATTTTTTTCTCCGTGGTGGCGTCAACCCCAACAAATGGTTCATCCAATAAATAGATTTCGGCACCCTGGCAAAGTGCCCGTGCGAGGAACACCCGTTGTTGTTGTCCACCGGATAGTTCTCCAATCTGGCGGTCGGTTAAATGGCTAATGCCAATTTCACGCATGGCTTCCAGTGCGTACTTTTTATCTTCTTTGTTGACGCGACTAAAGAGCTTTTTGTGGGGATAACGGCCCATGAGAACCACATCCAATACCGTAGCTGGGAAATTCCAATCTACGTCATCGCGTTGAGGCACATACACGATAGCTTTGCGTTGTTGTTCAATAGCCTGCCCTTGAATGAGAACCTGACCGGTATTGGAATGAATCAACCCGAGAATTGCCTTGAACAATGTCGATTTACCAGCTCCGTTCGGGCCAATAATACCAATTACCTGACCCGATTCTATTTCGAGAAAAATGTTGGACAACACTACCTTACGGTCGTAAGAGACCGAAAGACCTTTAATTGAAATCGGGAATTCTTTCATGGTTCACAACTTATACTTCTGGCCAAGATAATGCGGTCAGCTCATTTTATGCCAAATAGCCACAAATCCTCCAACCAATATGAATCCAAGCACTATCCAAAGAACAAAATTGTAGTCACCACTTTTTTCCGGGGCCGGTTCAGTTTTTTCAGCACTAAGCGCTGCAACAATTACATCCGTATTGTACTTGAGCATATCGTAGTAAGTAGGAGCTTCACTTTCCTTTTCACCGATGGAATCGGAAAATAGCTTTCCCCCGATTCTGACCTGATTATCGGTGGCAATCTGTTCAAGCAATTTTGGATTTACGGTGGATTCAATAAATACAGCAGGAACGCTGCTTTCCCGGATTATTTTGTTCAGGCGGATAATATCGCTCGTTTGGGCTTCGGCTTCTGTGGATATACCAATAACAGACTCCAGGCGCAAGCCGTAGCGCCTGCCGTAATACTGAAAAGCATCGTGCGAAGTGATGAGAATTCTGCGCTCTTCCGGAATTGTTCTGATCTGCTCCAAGATGTACTTGTCGAGGTCTTCGAGTTGCTGCCGGTACACCTTATAATTAAACTCAAACATTTGGGCATTGGATGGGTCCAATTCCACTAAAGCGTTTTTAATATTTTCAATGTAAACCAATCCCAGCGCTGCATCCATCCAGGCATGTGGGTCAGTGGAGTTTTTGTAAACAGCACTAATAGGTTCTATGCCTTCCGTTATTCTAACCACTTTCGCTTTTGTGCCCGAATTGGCGATGAGGTCATTTAGCCAACCCTCGAAGCTCAAACCGTTTACCAAAACCAAATCAGCTTCGGCTATTGATTTGGCATCGTTAGGTACCGGTTCGTAGGTGTGTGGATCTCCACCTATGGGGACGATGGAGCTAATATCAAACTGTTCACCACCAAGCATGGACGTCATATCTGCAAAGATGGAGGCCGAGGCCAGGACTTTCTTTTTTGGGGCTTGTGCCAACGCAGTAACACCTACTGATAAGAAAATTAGAAATAGGGTAATTCTGGTCATAAAGTCCGTTTGATTTAAGAATTCCGGAATATGGTTATAAGGTATTAAAAGTCCGGGTGGAGCAAAAAAGTTCACAGAGTGCTTAAAAACAAAGAAGGCAGGAATCCAATTATTCCTGCCTTCTGCAAATATATCTTTAGGATTGAGGTTATTCTTCCTCCTCAGGTGGTTTGCTGGCCTGAATCTTATTGAGCAACTGCTGTGCCCTCATGAGGAAATCAGCCTGATGCTCCGTGAATTCATTGTAAACCATCAACAACCGTGCGGCATCCCATGCTGCAGACTTTGGTACCAACTGCTTCGCAGCAATCGGGTGCAGCCAATATTCGAGGTTATTGGAACGCAGATAAGAACCATCCATATCGTAGTTGGTAATCACAGATAGCTTATTCAGCGAAAACAGATAATCTGTGAGTTTATTCAACTCTTTTTGCAAATCGACTATCTGAACTCTTCCGAATCTTACGCCTGCTCTTTCACACAAGAATATGTCGCGACGGCCATCAAAAGTAATGATGGTTTGAACCTGATACTTTCTGAGTGAATCGAGCATAAATCTTTTTACCCTGCTATGGACTGGCCGCAATTGTTTGAAGAAATATTCAAGGGCTCTTTTCTCCAATTTGAATTCTTCGAGAAAAGGGCGGGTGCGACCAGTGCGCATGTTGATGACTTCCTTGTAGCGTCCGGTAGTGTGCCCAAGTTCATTGGTTTTGGAAAATACACTCACATAATCTACATCCACTTTATTGATGAAAGATTCAATGAAGATTTTCTTGGAGCGACTTTCAAAAACCAGTAAGGATACCTCAGCTATGGCAAAGAAGTTGGGGTAACCTCCATAAATGTTGCCGTACTTCAGTTCCAGGAATGCGATGTTGTTTTCCACGTTTTGTAATTATAGCGTTGTTTTGGGAAATAAGGGTTCCTCAGCTAAATACTAATATTTGCTTACTCCATTTGCCGTCAAATTTAGGAAAAATGGACATAAACAAACCTTTTTATTTTTTTCAATAAGTTCCAGATAACGGCAAATCTCTAAAAATGTTGGTTTTTTAAATCAGGAATCTGCCGTTTTCATACATTTTCTCACCATCGGCAAATATTTCTCCACCATTTTTCATATCGGCTATCATATCCCAATGGATAGGCGACTGATTTTTGCCCCCGGTTTGCAAATAGGATTGGCCAATTGCCATATGAACTGTTCCACCTATTTTTTCATCAAAAAGTATGTTCTTAGTAAAACGGTCAATATTGTAGTTTGTTCCGATGGCAGCTTCGCCGAAATGACGTGCACCCGGCAATTGGAAAATTTGGTCCAAAAGGGTTTTGCCACGCTTTGCTTCCCATTTTTCTACCATGCCATCTTTTACCCAAAGGGTGATACCTTCGACTTCATGACCTGAATAGATGACGGGATAGGTGAAATGCACTTCTCCGTTTACAGAATCCTCAACCGGGGAAGTATAGACCTCGCCAGAAGGCATATTGGCCTGTCCGTCGGAGTTGATCCATTTTCTTCCTTTGGTTGAAAAGCGGATGTCGATTCCCTCGCCTTTATAATGGATATTTTCCTTTTGGTTCAGATAGTCCACGACATGCTGTTGCGAGCGCCGGACTTCCAGCCATGATGCAGCCGGGTCTTCATCGTAGAGTTTGCAGGCACCAAAAACGAACTTTTCGTATTCTTCAAGTGACATGCCCGCTTCCTGAGCGTTGGCAATAGTTGGATACTGACAGAAGCTGCGCTTTAGTGCTTTAACGGCAGTGCGTTCAAAGTATGCCTTATTGACGTCCTTTCCAGCTTCGCGGCGTATTTTGGATTTGTCGGGGTCGTTGTTCTGATCTTCTCGAAGGTTGAAAGGAGCTTTTATCAGAATGTAGGCCTCAAATTCAAACATAGCCTTGGAAAATAAAGTCGACATGTGTTTCAACTGCGAATCAGCTCCTTCTTCAATGAGTATGCGCTCTTTTTCACGGAATTCGAGTTCGGTTTCCACTAATGCTCCTACTCTGATTGCACTCCTGTAAACTTCCCGAACCAAAGGCTCAGCAAGTGTAGTTGATTTGATAAGTAAACGGTCACCAGGTTTTATTTCAACACAATATTGGACCAGCAAATTGGCATATTTGGTAAGGATATCGCTCATAACGTTTGGTTTAGGACGAGAATGGTGATGTAAAGTTTCTTCGAGGTTAATTTGTCGGCGCTAATTTGCCAAAAAAAAAGTTCAAGCTGAAAATTATTCCATGTTTTCCGGTTTCATGTTCGGGCTTTGTACCTTTCATAAAAAATAAAAATGGCGTTAAAGGGATTTCTGAAAATAGGCAACAAGAAATTTGAAGTGGATTTTGATCATCCACTCGATATCAGCCTGCCATTGTCATCTGGAAATATTGGTGTGAACTGTTTTGGAGCGCCGCCTGTGGAAATGCTCCCCGTTCAGGATGGAGATTTCATTGGCTCAACAGAGGCCGGGTCTTCAGTTAATTTTTTTACTATTCAGCTTACACCGCATGGGAATGGAACACATACAGAATGTGTTGGTCATATCACCACAAGTCCATTGACTATCCATAAAAGCCTCAGGCATTTTCATTTTCCGGCCAAACTCGTCAGCATTGAGCCGATAAAACAAATTGATGGCGATGAAGTAATACTCAAAAGTCAATTGAGCCAATATTTAGAACCCGGAGAAGTGGAGGCGCTGATAATCAGAACATTGCCAAATGTTGCAAACAAGAAATCTAAGAATTATACGGGTACGAATCCTCCTTATTTCCAAAGGGAAGCGGTTGAGTTCATCGTTAATTGCGGAATCAGACATCTGCTTATTGACCTTCCTTCCATCGACAGAGAAATGGATGAAGGCGAGCTTGCCAGCCACAGAGCCTTTTGGATTCTTCCGGGACATAACCTCTTTACTTCCATCGAAGAAATGGAAAGCCAAAGAATAAGATTGGATAGCACCATCACCGAGCTGATTTTTGTGGATAATTTAATCCCGGACGGATTTTATCTGTTAAATCTACAGATAGTGAGCTTAGAGCTCGATGCCTCCCCAAGCAAACCGGTTTTGTATGCATTGCATCAAATTTGAGCAAGTTGACACAACCACAGCAGACATATCATTCAAGGTTTTTTGAAGATTTCAGAGCCATCGAATCCAATGATTGGAGGACTCAGGTACGTTATTTTGAGGAGCATGAGGCCAGCATCAACACCCTTGAATTCAAGGAGTATTTTGAATTATTGTACTGTTATACTAATTCACTCTTCCAGATTGGCAACTACGAAAAACACCTCTTAAAAGCCGATGCTGTTCTGGAATTATCCGTCATGAACAACATCGTTTTCTTTAATGGTGAGGATGTGTTCAGGAATACGCTTTTTAAAAAAGCAGCATCTTGTTTTCACACACATCGTTTGGAGCAATGCGGTTATATCTTAAAAGAACTTTTGCGAATCGACCCTTATGACAGGAATTCCGCACTATTTCTGAAAAAATGCCTGCGCCACATTCATCCTCCTTTTCTGAAACAAGCCCGCGCCATTTCCATATTATTCTTTTTGGCATCGGCACTGATCATCTTTGTTGAAATGCTCATCATCCGGACTTTTTATCCGGAGTACAGCGACACAGTGGAAAAGGTGAGAAACATGGTATTTCTTTTTGGTCTGGGTGCCCTTGTGGGCAGCGATTTTATTCACCGGTTTCGAACCAACAGTGAAGTGAACAATTTAGTATCAAAGATTCGAAGGGAAAAACACAAATAATTTCCGCTGATTATTGAAGTTTGCCAATCCTTTTTTCACTCCCAACATTTCAATATGCAGGATAAACAAAGTGCCTGGCCACTCATAAGCTCCGGCGAAGAGACTGACATGAAGCTTTTTAAGGCGAGATTTGATTGGGTCCGAAATCCACGGACCGGAAATCCACACAAGATTACAATGCTAACCGGTAAGGACTCCGTTAACGTTCTTGCTGTAACGACATCCGGCAAGGCATTGCTCATCCATCAGTACCGATTTGGCATTGGACAGTACATTTTGGAATTGCCCGGTGGCATGGTGGATGATGGAGAATCACATTTGTTTGCAGCTCAACGGGAGTTGCAGGAAGAAACCGGTTACACAGCTGTTCAGTGGTTCTACCTGGGCTCTGTTGCCTCCAACCCGGTGTTCATGGATTCTTATGTTCACCATTATCTGGCTTTGGATGCCGAACAGACGACAGAAACGCAACATGAACCTGCCGAAGACATAGAAATAGTTGAGTTGGAATTGGAGGAATTACGCAGCAAACTTTCTGATGGTGAACTCAAACACCCGCATACGGTGAGTGGGGTTTATAGGGGGCTTTTAAGGATGGAAGGACTGACCCCGAGTACTCGGGGTCAGTCCTTCCATCATTCCATCATTCCATCCTTCTATCCTTCAATCCTTTTTATACTCATAACAACCGATATCCGGTTTTTGAGCATCCCGGATGGTGCCGATCAAGTCGTGGGTAATACCGGAAATGGGAATTGCTTTTTGCTCCGCAATAGACAAGGTATCCAATTGGTAGTTGTGCTTGTTTGGGTCTTTAAATAGCTTATCCTGAGGAGTGGCATTGATGCAGGGATTGCAGCGTTCAAAGAACTTCGGGAAACCTTTAACAGGATCGAGCAGGTCATTTACACGGACGATGCAATTACTGAAAGTATATCCCAGACTTTGGGGGTCTTTTCCGGCAGTGAAATCAGTCAACAGTATTTCATCCTTTTTGGAGCCGAAAATGATGCAATTGGTAAACTGCGCAAACAAAGGATTGATGCGGGGAGGATTCAGGCATAATTGGTCAACGCAAATGCCATTGCCCATGCTTAATGCCGCAGAACTGGTGCCGTAATTGGCCAAAGTACAGTATTTAAAATTGTAGATTCCGCCATAGACAATCTGCACGCTGTGACTGCCATTGTTGTAAATCAGACAATTTTCAGCAGAAACACTGGCATGAAGTGCAAATAGTCCGACACCTGATGTGTTGTAAATCCGGACGTTTTTCATGTTAACCTGGGCATTGGAATCCACGTACACTCCGAAAAGTGAATTCTTGATATGTGCATGCTCAAAGCTGTTTCCCCGGCTGCCTTTTGAGAAGATAAGGCCCGTCCACTGTCCCGATTCATTTTCAAAATCCTTTTCCAATCTGTCGCCCTGAATGATAACCGGATTGTCTTTGGTGCCTTTTATCAGAAGTTTGGCCCGCGGGCCAAAAAACATCCTTCCCGAATTATAACTGATGTTTTTACCATCGGCATCTTTGGTTCTGGAAACTCCACCGTGCACGTGGACTCTTGCCCCTGCAGGCAGCGTTAAGGTACATTCATCGAAAGCTACAATTCCGTAAATGACATAGGGTTTCGGGTCGTTCCAGATTACCTCGCCGTTTCGGCAGGTAAAGAGCACTATACTGTCCTTGTGAAAACGGCTTGGAAAGTAGTTGGCATTTTGGCCGAAAGCTTCCAGGGTAACGGACTGCAGGTTACCGTTGGTTTCAAACATCAGGGAATCGTAGATGAAAAAGGGACTTACTGAGAGCGGCTGGTCAGGATTGATGGTGACCTCTCCAAAAACGTAAATGCTGTCATTGGGGTAAATGACTACATCCTTTGCCTGATTGCCGGGAATTCCGTCAATGTTGAAGTTGAAACGCGATTGGTTATTACCGGCCAGGAAAATTCTGGAAATCCGGATGCTTTCGTTATGCCTGTTGTAAATTTTAAGAGTGCGTGTGGCAGAACCCAATTGCGTGAACACGGTATCAAAACGCAGTGTATCGACTGAAAACTCCAGTTTGTCATTGGAGTCAGTAGTAAAAGTTTCTTCCTTTTGGCAGGAAGCCATCAAAACAGCAAGCGGTATTAAAAGTAGAAGTATCTTGTTCATTCCTGATTTTCAGTTTCCGGTTCACCGGGGCAACTCCCGGCAAATCCGGCCTTTCTAACGCAAAAAATCTCCACTTGATTTCAAAGTGGGCAAAAATAGTCTTTTAGCCTGCCCTTTTTTTGCATTTTCACAGTGGAAACGGGTAAGATTTGGATTTATCCCAAGGAGTTGTGTTTTTATCTAAATATTTAATCGGGTAAGCTATCTAATCTGCACTATTGCAATGACAAAACCCAAAACCAATTGAGAGCAGTAGGATTAGCGTTGAATTTATGGCCGGAAATTTCATGGAGAAAATATACCGCCTCATTACCACTAGGGCGGTTTACTATACGCTGTTCGCAGTAGCGGCGCTGTTCTTTATCTCTATTATAGAATTGTTTATTACCGGTCAGGACTTCGGGTACACAGTGACGAACAATTTGCTGCGATTAGTCATTTTGGGTGCGGCCATACTGTACAATATTTATGTATTGATACCAAATTACCTGGCACGAAAGAAGTTCGGCACCTATTTCGGGTTTATGCTTTTACTGGTATTCATTGTTTCGCCGATAGAGGCTTTTTTCATTTATGCCAAATCCCGGGACTTCCCTGAAATCCAGGCCAACATAGTCGGTAGCCTGAACTGGTCGTTTGTCCCCAACTTTTTTGTGGTTGGAGCTTCAACAGTAGCAAAAATTACAATGGATTGGTACCGCGACCTAAGGGAAAAACAAGAATTGCAGAATGAAACCCTTCAGTCGGAATTGCGGTTCCTGAAATCACAAATCAACCCCCATTTTCTGTTTAATACACTTAATAATCTGTATGCCCTAACTTTGAAAAAATCGGATAAAGCACCCGACATCGTTTTGAAGCTTTCAGAAATGATGCGCTATATGCTGTACGATTGTAATGAAAAATGGGTGCCCCTTAGCCGTGAGGTTAGTTATATCACCAATTATCTCGAATTGGAAAAATTGCGCCAGTCCAGAAATTTTGACATCCAGTTCAAAGTACTTGGGAACATCAGTGAGCAGAAAATAGCGCCACTCATGTTTATACCTTTTATCGAAAACTGCTTCAAACACGGACTAGGGCATCATATGGAGAATGGATTTGTTCATATCAGTTTAGAAGTTTCCGATAGAGCCCTTGACCTTAGGATTGAAAACAGCAAACAGATGGCTTTGCCTAAACAGACACCCTCCAGAAGTGGTGGTATCGGATTGGTAAACGTCAACAGACGGCTGGACCTTCTTTACCCTGCTAACTATCAACTGGAGCTGAAAGATTCACCTGACAAGTATTCTGTATTTTTGAAGCTGAACCTTATTCCGCAGATCGATACAAACTGGGATTAGACAATGAATCAGCCAACTTTTTCGAAATATCATTAAAAAACTCACCATGATTAATACCATTATTGTTGACGATGAACCTCTTGCTCTCGATGTATTGGAGACTTACATTGAAAAGATACCTGAGTTCAATCTCGTTAAACGCTGCTCCAATGCTTTCGAAGCCAATGAAGCTTTGAAAAGAAACGACATCGATTTGATGTTTCTGGATATCCAAATGCCGCAACTCACAGGTACAGACTTTTTGAAAACACTGAGTGACCCGCCATTGGTCATTTTTACCACTGCTTATCCCAATTATGCCATTGAAGGTTATGAACTGAATGCAACGGATTACCTCCTAAAGCCCATTTCGCTGGAGCGCTTCATGAAAGCCTGCAATAAAGCGATTGATATCATCGAATTGAAAAGAAAGGAAAATACATGGCAGGTTGAATTGGGAGATTCTGACGATTTCATTTTTGTGAAAGCAGATAAAAAGTTCGTGAAGGTCAAATACTCCGAGGTGCTTTACATTGAAGGATTGAAGGACTATGTCATCATCAGGACGGAAAAGGGTAGAGTTATCACCCTCCAAACCATGAAAAGCCTTGAGGATAAATTGCCGGCAAAGCTGTTCCGGCGTATCCACCGCTCATATATAGTGAACCTGGATAAAGTGGATGCCATTCAGGGTAACATGGTTGAACTGATGGAAAAGGGACAGGCAAAACATTTGCCCATCGGCAAGAATTACCGCGATGACCTTTTGAATCTCGTGAATGAAAACAAACTGTAAAACTGGAAGGTAAGAAATGAAGAAGATGTCATCCTGAGATAAATCACGAATTCGTTTTCAGGATGACTTCTTCTGTAAGTCTTTTACCGATGATTCACTTTCCTTTAAACCCTGAAGACTTACCTCCACTAATTCGGGGCTTGCTTGGAACATTTTCAGGATCTTGACATGGTACTGGTTCACCTGAATGGTTTCGCCCTCTTCCGGAATATCTTCATTTACCTGCAATAAAAGGCCGGAAAGGGTGTGGTAGTCATCACTTTCAGGGAAAGGAACCGGAAGTGCCTCGTTGATATCGTCCAATGGATTTTGTGCCTGAATGCGGAAAGTTGTTTCAGTAAGCTTTTCCACGATAGGTGTCTCAGTGTCGTACTCATCCTGGATTTCACCTACCAATTCCTCAATGATATCCTCCAAAGTGATAAGCCCGACAGTACCGCCAAATTCATTCACCACTACCGCCAATTGCACATGCTCTTTCTGAAAATTGCGCAGCAGTTGCAATACCTTTTTGCTCGACGAAACATATAACACGGGTCTCATGATGTCTTTGATGGACTGCCCGTTCTTTTGTTTTTGCAGCAGCAAAAGGTCCTTGGCATGGATGAAACCCACAATTTTGTCAATGGAATCTTCATAAACCGGAAACCGCGAATACCCTTCACTGAGTGTATATTCAATGGCTTCTTCCAGGCTGGTATCTACATCTAAGGCTGCTATTTGAGTTCTTGGCCTAAGGATTTGCCAGACATAACGGTCGTCGAAATCAAAAACATTCTGAATAAGCTCCCGTTCGGATGCTTCGATGGCCCCACCTTCAGCACTTTCAGCGATAATGAGTTTGAGCTCTTCCTCTGAGTGAATGCCGGCATGCGGAACTGGTGGTATTCCAATCAGATTCAACAGGAAGTTTGCTAACCTGTTTAACAACCAAATAAAAGGTTGGAAAACGATGTGAAATAGCTTGAGTGGTGCGGCCACTGCAAGCGTTGTATTAAATGGGTGTCTGATAGCCAGGGATTTAGGCATCAGTTCACCAAACACAATGTGCAAAATTGTTATAAGGGCAAAGGCAACCGGGAAGGCGATGCTGTTGGCAGTGGCCTCTGAAATGGTCAGGTTAAAAAGCCCCATCAGGTTCAGAATCAGTTCAGCGACTATAGGCTGACCCACCCAACCCAGACCAAGGCTGGCCAGCGTAATACCAAGTTGAGTGGCAGCCAGATAGGCATCGATGTGTGTTACTACGCTCTCTGAAATGCGCGCAGTTAAACTCTGTGGTGAACGAACCTGCAATTGTGACAATCGGACTTTTACTATGGCAAATTCTGCGGCGACAAAAAATCCGTTCAATAGAACGAGAAAGATGGTAATGAGTATGTCAGTTATCATGGATGGGAGCTAAAAGAGCAGTTTAAGCGTTCGGCAGGGTGTTCAGGAGTACCTGCGAGGGCTGCTTTAGCTTCAAAAAATCTAAATGGTATTTAAGTAAAAAGGCAAAAGTAAAAAGGCAAAAGTAAAAAGGCAACCCCGAAGGGGCAAAAAGGCAAAAGTTTTCCAACTGATTTTCAAGTGGTTAAGAAAACAATTTGGCAACTTTATTTTTGACTCATTCCTAAGTACCTGTTTTTAAATTATTAATAATCGGTGCAAAAGTAAATCAAATTTGGAACCTAATTGGAAATGATTTTGGGTAAAATCTTTAACACGGCTCAATTGTCAGCATTTTGTACTTGGGATTCGACCATAATGGTTTCGAAAATCAGCCTGATTGGGATGACGAAATAAGGAAAACGCGCGTTCCAAATTCAAAAAGTCTGAATTCTAAAGCCGGGTTTCAAAGCATCAGGTTTCTTTCAGGTGAATAGTTCTTAACTGTGTTGCTCTGTCAGAAATGTCGGTGCCGATATTTTCTAACCGCAAGACCCCGCGTGGACAAACTGCGGCGCAAATTCCGCAACCAACACAAGAGGCTCTGACTATGTCCTGTCCCCGTTGAGCATAGTGCCTCACATCGATGCCCATTTCGCAATAGGTAGAGCAATTGCCACAGGAAATACACTGCTTGTTGTTTACAGTGATTCTGAACCGCGATTTGAATTTTTGTACTATACCCAAATATGCTGCAAGCGGACACCCAAACCTGCACCAGACCCTGTTGCCCATAAAAGGATAAAATCCTGTGCCTATGACTCCGGCAAATATGCTGCCGATGGCAAAACCGTACCAGCCTCTTATGGTGTATGAATCTATTAATAACACGCTGGAATTTCCGGTAAAATAAGTGGCGAGTACCATCACGGTCATTATCACGGCAAAAACCAGAACCGCATGAATCAGGTACCGCTCAATTTTCCAGGCTTTCAAACTTTTATCGGAAAGCTGGCGGAAAGGATCGCCGAGGGTTTCTGCCAGACCTCCACAGCCACATACCCACGAACAGTACCAGCGTTTTCCATAAAAATAAGTAAGGACAGGCACGCCGACTGCAAAGAGAACAATTCCCCAAACCAGCATATAAACTCCCAGCTCACCAGATTGAATCAGTTCATTGAGTCTGTACTCGAAAAAAAAGCTGTAATCGAGGGGCCAGATGTTCTTGAGGTCGGGAGCAGGTTTATTGAGCAGGGACAGGATTTGAGGAATGAGAAAGGCAAAGGCAGTCTGGAAAAACATGACTGAACCGGTGCGTATCAGCTGATATCTGTTGTGACGGTATTTAATGAGCATACGTAGGCCCATGACCAGAATAGCCAGAGTGTATAAGAAACCATAAAGAAACCACTGACTGGCATCACTGCCGCTCAAAAAACGGCTGATTGGGTCCACCAAAATGGTCCAGCTCACAAAATATTCTGGGTAAAAGTATAGTCCGATATAAAAAAGTATCAGATAAACGCCGACTATTATCCCAAGCCAACCCCTGTTCTTCAATGAACTTTGGTAGATGCCATTGTTCCTGATACCTGGAATTTGACGAAGGCCTGGCAGTATGTACAATAGTGCACCAATAATACCCAATGTGATACTCAACAGGAAAAAGTACCAGGAATTATCTTTCAGAATACCTGTTGCAGAAGCTTTGGCGATGGGGAATGCCGATGAATTGATTTTGTAATTCTGCAAAACTTTGTTCCAGTAATCCGAATCGTTGGGGCTAAGCTTTAGATTGTTTTCTACATCGTTTTTGATTTCGGCCTGAGCCAGCTTCATTTGCTTCCGGTAAGCATACATAAAAAGGAAAACATTGCCGTAATCCGTTTTTCGCAACTCTGTGAGGTGTTTTTCAACGAACGGGTAGTTATAGGAGTCGTCATACTCCGTTCTGACTGCATCCTGGTTTAGCGTGAATCTGGTTAAAAAAAGCGATGTGGTAAGTAATACCAATGCCAATACGAAAAGCACAATACCTGATTTACTGACAATGTCCCAAGTTGTACCTGATTTTGCCATTGGTGCTGTTGCTTTTTTTATCGACTATTGTTTTTTGACAAAAATTGCCATGCTTTTTTTGCCCGGCGTTTTAATTTCAATGTGATGTTGGCTCCTGATTGTTGGTTGTAGATTGCCACCACTTCCGATTCGTATTGCCTGAAGAACTCGGGGTCAAAATTGGCGATTCCGAGATTTTTCAAAACTTCCTCTATGTGAGTTTGTTCAAGAATCCATTTTTCGCAGACCTCGTGCCGGTATCGCACTCCCATGAGGTTGAATCCAATAACCGACTTATTCAGCCCGTCATAGACAATGCGAATGCTTTTCTTGCCTCCAGAATGTTCCCAATAAACAGATACGTGGTTGTCGGGCGCATTTGGAAGGACAGTTCCGTAAACCTGGTATTCTATATCAAAGAATTTCGCAGAATTGAACCAGATTCCTGGGTCGTAGGGCGTGGGGTGTCTTTCCTCAATAGAGGCCAGTATGTTGTGGGCTGCTGTTTCGCCCATCATTCTGGCTATATACCAGACGGCATCGGTTGGCCTTCTTCCGGGTAACACTTCGCGCAATTGCACACAATCACCCGCAGCGAAAATGTGCGGAACATTGGTCTCCAGGAATTCATTTACCAACACTCCTTTGTCGAGGGCAACGCCACTGAAATGCAGGAAATCAATGTTAGGGCTTACCCCGACGGTCAATCCAACAAAGCCACATTCAACGATTCCGCCTTTGCTGAGAGAAACGGCTTTCACTTTGCCCAATTTCTTGTCACCCCAAATTTCTCTGAGCTCGGTACCCAACCTTAGGTCGATACCATGCTCCATGATATGCCTGTTGAGCATGGCAGATTCTTCTTTTGGCAGCACGATGTCCCAGAAACTTTCTTCACGTACCAGAAAGGTTACAGGGATATTGCGGGAATGAAACATCTCGGCCATTTCAATTCCTATCAGTCCTCCACCCACTATTACAGCCCTTTTCAGGCCCTGGCTGTGGTATTCCATTCCCTCGAGGTCCTGAAAACTGTACAATCCCTGCACGCCATCCATTTCCTGGCCGGGCCACCCGAATTTGTTCGATTTTGAACCGGTGGCAATGAGCAATTTATCGTATGTTACGGTATTGCCATCGTCCAGCACGATTCTCTGGAAATCGGGCTCAATGCGATCGACCCAGCCATAAATCAGGTCAATATTGTTTTTCTTCCAAAAAAAATCCTCGTATGGTTTTGTGTCTTCAAAGCGTATATGGCCCATGTAAATATACATGAGTGCGGTTCTGGAATAGAAGTATTCCGTTTCACCGGAAATGACTGTAATCCTGTGATTGCTCCTTTTCCTGAGGTGCCTGGCGGCTGTTATGCCGGCAATACCGTTTCCAATAATGACGATATGCATTCTGGGTTGAGCTTTTTAAGGCGATGAAGGTATGTAAAGGAAAAGAGAATTGATTGAAAATGTAATACTCCCCTTCAGAAAAACAAAAAACCCTGGAAGTGAAATTTGCGCTACCAGGGTTTTCGCTCTGCCAACAATCAGAACTTGTAGGTCAATCCAAACCTGAAACTGAATGGCAGGTCGAGACTGGAATCGTTGGGTTGATTGACATTGTACAACAACATGATTTCATAAGCCCAAAGCCCTCCGCTGGAGTAACCGATTCCGATATACATGTTATCCCTTGTCTCTTTGTATGTTTTTACTTTGCCATTTTCAATCCACAGCCGATTGAAGGAATCGACATTTACACCTTTGGTGTTTTCATTTTCATACTCAAAATGAGCAAAGAAGTTCTGGATGGGCTTTACCCGAGCAAAAGCTCCAAAGGAGTAGGATACCGGAGATACTTTATAAATCTGATTGTCTGTGCCACGGCCTTTGATAAAGTTGTAGGTAAACCCAACCCGGGGTCCGGCAGAAACAAAGTCTCCAATAATTTTATAACCCACCATGGGTGAGAGTCCGAACACAAACTGGTTGTATTCACCTGAGCCGGCGAAACCCAGGTTAAAGTTTCCGCCATACCATAGTTTGTTGGCAAAACCGCTTTCGTCAAAGTACTGGTCGGTTTTGCTCGTTTTTTTCTTTGTACCGCGGGTTTGGGCTTCAGTGGGGTTGGTAAGTATGGCAGCAAGTACCAAGGTTATGAAACTAAGAAGGAGTATTTTTTTCATAGACTAAAGATTTTAGTAATGAGTCAAAAATAAAGTTGCCAAATTGTTTTCTTAACCACTTGAAAATCAGTTGGAAAACTTTTGCCTTTTTGCCCCTTCGGGGTTGCCTTTTTACTTTTGCCTTTTTACTTAATTGTCAGGGGCAAAGTTTAGGAACATGGTAATAACGACAAAGTGCCTCAAAGAGACATTTCACCAAAAGATAAGTTTATCGGATCCACAACAAATATGCTGCTGCAAAAGGCAAAAGGAAAATAAAAGCATCAAATCGGTCGAGTACGCCGCCATGTCCGGGCAGCAAGGTTCCGGAGTCTTTTACGCCGACGCTTCTTTTTAACATGGATTCAACCAAATCTCCCATAGTGCCGAAAATGGCCACTATTGAAGCAAGCACTATCCAATCCTGCAAGCGCAGTTCGTCAAGAAGAAAATAAAGGGCGATACCGACAATAAACGTGAACAATACTCCACCCAGGGTTCCTTCCCAGGTTTTTTTCGGTGAAATCTTTGGATGAAGGGGATGTTTTCCAAAATTGGAACCAACGAGATAAGCTCCGGTGTCATTTGTCCAACTCAAAAGTAAGAGACCAAACACTGTTTTTGAATAAAAGTGATTGTCGTGAAATGCAATGAAGTCAAGCAATGCAAACGGTGCCCCAATGTAAACCATGCCTAACACGATATATCCGACGTTTTGAAAAGGAGCTTTTGAATCGGTAAAAAGTTCGTAGATGAAAGCGAGGAAAATAAACGGGAAAAACAACACTGAGCCGAGGATGACATATTGTTGTTCAGCCATAGTGTGCCTAATTTGAAGGAAAAAAGTAAGCACAAAGGGTGTTAGACCAAACAGGATACCGAGCATCATGCGAAAGAAGCCCCGCTTACTGTAACGGTTCAGAACCATGCTGTGAAATTCCCAAAGGCAAAGCGCAGTAATAACGGCGAACAATAAGGCGAATGAATACCTGCCACCAAACAGGCCACTTAACATGACCAAAACAAAAATGAAAGCAGTTGCAGCGCGGCGCATCAATCCTTTCATGTTCTTAGTTTTTCGTTAATTGAATTCCAGATAGAATTTATTTTGAAAATAAACTGTGCCCATCAAAGCTCATTTAGACACTCAGTCCTGAATCTTGGCCCCGTAACACAGATCGCCGGCATCACCAAGTCCAGGAACGATGTATGATTTAGCTGTAAGTTCTTCATCCAAAGCGCCAAGCCAAATATCAGCTTTGGGGTGGTATCGTTTTATATAATTCAGTCCCTGCCGGGAGGCAATCGCAGTTGCGATATGAATATGTTGTGGTTTTCCGAAAGTCCTTAGTTCTCTGATGGCTATGTTCATTGAAGATCCAGAGGCGAGCATAGGGTCGGCAATGATCAGCGTACTATTGTCGAGATTTGGGCAAGACACATATTCCAGGCTGATTTCAAAAGTTCCGTCTTTGTGGTGTTTCCGGTAAGCAGAAACGAATGCATTTTCGGCATTATCAAAGTAATTGAGAAATCCCTGATGAAATGGAATACCTGCCCGGAGAATAGTCGTCAAAACTATGCGCTGGTTTGGAAGGTTAATTTTCGAAACGCCGAGGGGAGTTTCCACTTCCACTACATCATAGTCTATAGTCTTGCTGATTTCGTAGGCCATGATTTCCCCCAATCTTTCCATATTCCTTCGGAACCTCAGTTTGTCTTTCTGGATTCGAACGTCACGCATTTCTGCGATGAACTGGTTAGCAATGGTATTTTGTTCGCTTAAATTATGGACCATACAGAGGATTGTTGAATGTCGCCAAAAGTAAAAATATTTCGGCAAAAGTAACGATAGGGGAGTAGCTGCAAAGGGGTATGGGCAAAATTAAAAGTACTCATTTTTGGTGTCTTTCATCAAAGACGAAACCATGTCGCAAGGGTGTCAGCAATTCCGATGGTAACTCTGTCCGCCGAAAGGGGGATTTAATCTAAGAAAAATCAAATGCTTAATGTCGTCTTCCTATTTTCACGCCGGCTGGATGAGACCCTTTCATTAAAGTTAGATGGTTACTTTGGTATTTTTGCAGGCGCTTTATGAATTGGTTGGAATCCTGGCAATATACCTTTGACTAACTCCGGTATGAGAACTTCAGAAAATATCCTCATTGCTCTTCGTTCAGTGCGCAGTAACCTGTTGCGTGCTATTTTGACCCTCTTCATCATTGCTTTTGGCATTATGGCACTTGTCGGCATCTTGACAGCCATCGATAGCGCTATCTATTCTTTAAACGATAGTTTTTCTGGTCTTGGTGCTAACTCATTTACCATCGAACCCAAGGGAGTAGATATGAGTGGCAACAGGGAAGGTCGTCGAAGTAAAAGAGGTGATCCCATCAGTTTCAGACAGGCAATGGAGTTCAAGGAGAGGCAGGACTTTGAAGGTAAGGTTACTGTCTTTACCGGATGTACCAATAACGCTGCTATTAGATTTGGAGAGAACAAAACCAACCCTACTGTCACGGTATTGGCAATAGATGAGAATTATCTGAACGTGAAGGGATTTGAAGTAGAAGTTGGCCGCGCATTTACAACCCATGAAATTCAAAACGGCGCAAACAGAGCCTTGATTGGCTCCGACATTGTAAAGTCAGTTTTCGACGGTAAAATTGAAAAAGCTGTGAACAAGGATATCGCCATTGGCAACCTTCGGTTCAGAGTCGTGGGCGTATTAAAATCAAAAGGCACCAGCATGAATCAAAGCGAAGACAAAATGGTGTACATCCCGCTCATGGATGGAAAGCGGTATTACGCTTCGCAAAAACAAAACTACAACATCATCGTCGGCCTTCGCGATGCTACCCAAATGGAGCATGCTGAAACCGCCACCATTTCTCTTTTCCGCAACGTCAGACGGCTGCAGGCAGCTCAGGAAAATGACTTCGAAATTTTCAAAAGCGATAGCCTTGTCAATATCATCAGGGAAAATACCTCCAAATTGCGTTTGGCAGCAGTGGCAATCGGACTCCTGACTTTACTCGGGGCTGCTATTGGCCTCATGAACATTATGCTGGTTTCCGTGACAGAGCGAACCCGTGAAATCGGCATCTCAAAAGCCATCGGTGCTACCCGGAATAACATCTTGTGGCAATTCCTTGCCGAAGCGGTGGTCATTTGTCAGATGGGAGGTGTGGTTGGCATTTTCCTCGGCATTTTAATCGGAAACATAGTTACCAAGTTCATGGGCGGTAATTTCCTTATTCCCTGGGATTGGATTTCTATGGCCATAGCAGTTTGCACATTGGTCGGATTGATATCAGGACTTTACCCTGCTATGAAAGCAGCCCGCCTCGACCCCATTGAGGCGCTCAGGTATGAGTAGGTTTTATCAGTTCAAGGTGAGGTGGACTATTTTACAAACGGCTCTTTTAAAATGCCCTTTAGTTCTTCGTAACTGATAATAAACTCAGCAAATCCTACGGCGTACGGTGCTACTTCATAAGGCACGTAACAAAAGAAAATCCCGTTTTCGGTCAGACCAACATTGTCTGCGATTTTAAAAGGCCAGTCGGGTGTGAAATCGAAGCCGCCATTCATAGCGTCTGCTTTCACCTCCCTGTATTTTTTTTCTGCGATGCCTCTCAAATTGTCTGTATTGGTAACAAAATCCTCTACAGTGAGTTTGTTTCCCGTTTCTGCCTCAAATGTGGCTACTGCCGCACTCGGGTTTGGGTGTGCGCCGCCTGCGTACGAATAACCGTTCAGAAAAAGCGTCAGGTATTTGCCATCGTTGAGCATCACTGAATCGCTCACCTCTACCACATAATATCCGGGTCCATCTGGTATTTCAGCCATCGCCTGCTGGTGCATGGAAATGAAATTCTGGATGGCATTGTCCACCGCCTGCGCCTGAGCAGGCATTTTCCCCAACTCCACGCTTGGGTCGAGCATGGCTATGGCAAAATCCTGTGCCCATGCTGTGACAGCGCTTTTTAATTCCTCACTACCATCTGTGACTGACGGTAGTGAAAGAACCACTTTCGCACACTTGCTTTCAAAAGTTGCGTCTTCGCAGTCCCCTTCTTGTTTTTCTGTCAGGATACTTTGGATGTCCAGTGGCTTTGTCTCCTGGTCTGTCTGATTAAAATTTTTACAGCCAGCCAACCCAACCAGACTTATTGTTACTAAAAGGACAGAGGTTTTCATGGTTGTTTTATTTGTTCTAAACGCAATGGGCTTTATACGCAGTCTGGCCCGGGGCATTTTGTATTCAGCGTCTTTGTTGTTTACAAATGTAATTATTGTTTCCTCAGGATTACCCTTTAGCCCCTGTTTCCAGCTTCCCCGTTTTCATCTTTTTTTGATTCCAACTTCCCGTGCCTTCATGATAGCTCCCGATCCAAAGCGTTTTCTGATTCGGTCCATCTGTTCCAGCAGTCGTACCTCCTCGCCGGTATCCTGAAAGAGGTTGAGTTGGTAATTACCATGCACCAGGTTGCTGAATTTAACGCCAATGAGGCGCACGAGCTGCCGGCGGGTGTAGAGTTTGTCGAAAAGCTCCTTCGCATGGTGCAACAGCTCCCGGTCGCTCGCCGTGTAGGATATCGCTCGCTGCTGTGAGTACGTATTGAAGTCGGTATAGCGGATTTTGACGGCTATGTTGGAGGTGAGCTTTTTTTGCTCACGCAACTGAAATGCGAGGCGACTTACCATGCCCGTCAGCCGGTCGTTGAGGTAGCGCACGTCGGTGGTGTCGGTCTGGAAGGTGCGTTCGCTCGAAATGCTTTTGGCTTCATGGTAAGGTATTACGGGCGAGTCGTCAATGGCGTTGGCTTTTTTCCAAAGTGAGCGGCCGTGTTTTCCAAACTCCCGCTCGAGCAGCAGGGGTGGTATCTGTGCCAGGGTATTTACCGTGCGCACACCCATCATAGACAGCTTTTGTTGTGTTTCCTTACCGACGGACGGGATTTTACCCACGGGCAGCGGGGCGAGAAAAGCCTTCTCTGTGCCGTTTTCCACCAGTTTGGCGCCATTGGGCTTGGCCTCGCCAGCGCCGATTTTCGACACGAGCTTGTTTACCGACAAGCCCAGCGACACGGGCAATCCGGACTCCCGCATGATTTTTTGCCGCAACTC
>CAYRDX010000034.1:42988-45464 GCA_964423205.1 uncultured Saprospiraceae bacterium
GCGAAGAAGGCGTCGAGGTCGAGATGAAGCACTGCTTTTTGAAACATTTATTTTTAATTTCATTCAAAGGTAAATGTTTTTAAAATTAAATGTTTTAAAATTTTCAGAATGTGATGGGGATTTTTGTCAGGCTCAGTGACACAAAGCCACCAAAACACAAATTCTCATAAAGACCTTAGTGCTTTCGTGTTTTGGTGGCTAAAAGGAAAACGCAAGTGCGAATGGATTGTAATTTTTGCCCCATCCCACTGCCTCTAAAAAAAACTTACCTTTGCTTCACACTGCGTGCTACTTCATCGCCTCAGCTTTTGAGTTGGGGAGGAAAGTCCGGACAACGTAGAGCGCCACACCACCTAACGGGTGGGATCCTGTTTTGGCAGGAGACAGAGAGTGTCACAGAAAATAACCGTCCGCCAACCGGCGGATAAGGGTGAAAACGTGCGGTAAGAGCGCACGGTGCCGGCAGGCAACTGTCGGGACGGATAAACCTTGTGGGTTGAAATGCCACATACATCCCGATTCCGGTTCCGGCCACTGAGTCGGTACCGGAGCCAGGTTGCTCGCCTGGTTTCCGGTTTCAGCAATGAAGCCGGGAGTCGGGAGGGGTAGGCAGATAGAGGCCGCCGGTGACGGCGGTCCCAGATAAATGATGAAGGTTCCGGCTTCGGCCGGGATTACAGAATCCGGCTTATTGGTGCGCAGTGTATTTTAACATTCGGCAGATTCACAGAAACAAAAATACCCCACGGTTCTATTGTGAGGCCTTGATACGTGATTTGTATTTATAGCCGGTGATTAACCAGTCTGCGTAGGCTTGTTTGGTCAGGCCCCTATTAATCAGACGATTTTACAGACGGTGTGGGAATACAACATGATGTTGTAGTACTCATCAGCAGATACGCGGCAGTTGTTCTCCGGGAAGCATACCTACAACCCTTCGACCACCAATACGGCTGTGCAGGATGACCTGACCAGGATGCTCTGATGTTACCTCTCCGATTATTGTTGCATGCCTGCCTTTGGCCTGCTTTTTCATAATCTCGAGGGCTTTGTTTGCATGCCCCGCAGAAACAATCGATAAGAATATGCCCTCATTGGCCACGTAAAGCGGGTCGAGTCCCAGCATCTCACAAGCTCCTTCTACCTGCTCTTCGAGAGGTAGTAAATTCTCATCAAGACTGATACCCAGTTTTCTTTTTTTGGCAATTTCATTCAATACAGAAGCAACTCCTCCTCTGGTCGGGTCGCGAAGGAAATGCACTTCAGGTCCAAGGACATCCAGGAGGTCTTTAACGAGGAAATTGAGATAGGTGCTATCACTTTGTATATCAGTTTCAAATTCCAAACCCTCCCTGACCGACATGATAGCAATGCCATGTGTGGCTATTTGCCCGCTGACAATGATTTTATCTCCGGGGCAAATGTTGGTTACATTGATGTTGGCTTTTGAATGCACTCTTCCTAAGCCCGTAGTGTTGATGAAAATCTTATCACCTTTGCCTTTCTCCACCACCTTGGTATCTCCGGTTACGATTTTTACTCCCGCTTGCTCGGCCGCATGTTTTATGGCAACTAAAATCTCCCAAAATTCATCCATACGCAAACCTTCTTCCAGAATGAACCCCAGTGACAAGAATTCCGGCATCGCTCCGCACATAGCCACATCATTCACAGTTCCGTGAACTGCCAGGCTGCCAATATTGCCACCGGGAAAAAAGAGAGGGGAAATCACAAAACTATCGGTGGTAAATGCAGTTTGACCAGAAAGATTGAGAAAGGCTCCGTCGTGTTGCTCGTTGAGGTGCTCATTTTCCAGCAATTTAAAGACACCTGCATCAAGTAACCTATGTGTGAGTAATCCTCCACTTCCATGTCCAAGGGTGATGACGTCGAAATCCAGTTTCGGTAGAGGACAGTTGAGCTGTATGGATAATTTTTTCATAGTGGCAGTTGCAGTTGCAGTTGCAGTGATGGCATGGAGTGACTATTTGGGGATAAATTTTTCAGGATTACGGTACATGCCTCCAAGCATCTTTCCAGCCTCTTCAAACCTGGATTGCAGAGATTTGTGAGTTTCATTTGAAATATATCCACAGTCTCTTGCGAAATCAAGCCAAACAATCGTTTCACTGCATTCACCATCTGCATCTGTAATTTTGCTTCTAAAATGATTAGGATAAACCCTTTTCCTGTATGCCTCTGCTATGTTTGCACATACCGATCGGGAGGAGTTTCTCACCTGACTGACTAAGGAATATTGTTCCTCTTTTGGAAATGACCTTGTCAGTTGAAAAATTTCCATAGCAAGGCCATAAGATAGTTTATAAACTTTCAAGGATCTGAAATCCATCACAATTTGGTTTTCCATTGTCTTTCTGTTTTGTACGTCGAGAATAAATATTTCCTCACATTCTCCCCAACTGCCACTGCCCCTGCCCCTGCCCCTGCCACTGCCCCTGCCCCTGCTACTGCCCCT
>CAYRDX010000035.1:0-45295 GCA_964423205.1 uncultured Saprospiraceae bacterium
CCAAACGACCCGACCGACGACACCATCGATTACTTACCGGCAGCCGACTACAACGGACTGGATACGCTTGTTTACCAGATATGCGATGAAGACGGAGATTGCGATACGGCTTTGGTGGTCATTACCATCAATCCTGTGGATGACTTTCCTGTAGCCAATCGCGATGATGTCAGCACTGATGAAGACACACCGGTCAACATCAGCCCCTTGCCGAACGACTATTTCGGCGGAGACGGACCATCACTTGGCGCCATTGCCATCACAGTTGCACCTAAACATGGTACAGCCACAGTCAACAACGGCGGCACACCGAACGACCCGACCGACGACACCATCGATTTCACACCGGCAGCCGACTACAACGGACTGGATACGCTTGTTTACCAGATATGCGATGAGGACGGAGATTGCGATACGGCTTTGGTGGTCATCACCATCAATCCCGTCAATGATTATCCCATTGCAGTCAATGATACCACAACCACTGCTGAAGACACTCCGGTTACCTTCAGTATGTCTGCCAATGACCTGGATATTGATGCGAATCTGAATCCTGCATCTGTAACCATTTTGAGTCTGCCTCCTGTTAGCCAGGGTACGGTAATTAACCATGGTAATGGTTCTATCACCTTCACACCGGCACTGAATTTCAATGGTGTGGTCAATCCTTTCATGTACCGTATTTGCGACAGTGGCATGCCTATCCTTTGCGACACTGCAACTGTTTACATAACAGTTACACCAGGTGATGATCCGCCTGTGGCAGTAAACGATACCGTCAGCACTCCTGAAGATACACCCATAATAATTTGCGTTCCAGACAACGATTGGGATCCAGATAATAACCTTGACAGGTCCAGTGTAAGAATCATCATTCCACCAAAGAACGGGAATTCAGTGGCAAATCCTGGAATTGGATGTATTACCTACGATCCAACACCTGCTTATCATGGTCGCGATAGTCTGGTTTATGTTATCTGCGACAGTTTGCCGGGCTATTGCGATACTGCCATTGTTTATATCACTGTAACTCCGGTAAACGATCCACCCATTGCTCTAAATGATTCGACCCTTACGCCAGTAAACAGGCCGGTGACGCTTCCAGTCATTCCAAACGACTATGATACTGATGGGTTGATTGTAACAAGCTCTTTATCTGTTGTTAGCGGGCCATCCAACGGAACAGTTGTAGTAAACCCCAATGGTTCCTTAGCCTACACACCTGCTTTGGACTTCATTGGAAGGGATACTGTTTTCTACAGGATTTGTGACGATGGATATCCCTTGCCTTCGCAATGTGATACAGCATTGGCCATTATCAAAGTGGAAGATGTGGTATTTGACCTGGCATTGACACAGGAACTTGTCCCAGGACAACCCGCTTTATTTGATATCGGGGATGAAGTAACAGTTAGAGTAATTCTTACTAATGAGGGAGTTTATACTGCTTATCAGGTTGACGTGAAAAACTACATTCCTGCAGGTATGATTCTTAGTCCCAATGAAACCAATTGGATACTGTCTGGTCCATCGCAGGTTAGTTATACCTACCCGGGCCCCGTAGCTCCGGGAGAAATGGATACCGTGGAAATTAAGCTGGTATTCCAATATGGCGCTTCTGAGCAGACTTTTGAATACATAACCGAGGTTACTTCAGCCGAGGATATTCATGGTAACGATATAATAAAGGATAGCGATTCCGTACCCAATAACCTGGCTCCTTTGGAAGATGATTATGATAATCTCTTCCTGACATTGGATGGGCACAAACCGACGGGTTATATTTATTCGGAAAACACAGGGAAACTAATACCTGGCGGCACCATTTCCGTTACAGGACCTGGTGAGGTTTTCATCGTCCACGATGGCTCTGCCGGATATTATGAGTTTTACAATGATGGCACTCCGGGTACGTATGTCCTCTCCTATAATCATCCAACCGGGTATCCGATGAGTACCTCTTGTCCTCCGCAACCGGGCTCTATCGACCCGACCAGTAGCCCTGTCGATCCGATGGTTTTAGGTTCGGATACACTGAATCAGGCGCTTATTGATTTCAACTGTGCGAACAACCCATATTACCTGAGCTTTAACCTGCAACCGGGAGATCCTTTAATCAACGGCAATAACCTGCCACTGCAAACCGGTTTCATTGGCTCCTATGTATGCGATGATTCCAATACCAACGACCTCGAAGAACCAGCTGATCCTGGATACACCGGTATTATTGTTCATCTATACAATTGTAGCGATACTTTGAATCCCATCATGAGGGATACCACTGACTCATCGGGGCGTTATGGATTCTATGACCTGATTGCAGGTAATTACCGGCTTCAGTTCATTATTCCATCGGGTTATAGACCTATCGAGGGAAGCCCTGTTGATGCGAACGGATTCACAGCATGTTTCCCATTGGATTTTGTGGACAAAGACAGCACTTACTCTATTTGTCTGATTCAATGTCCACAGGTTAGTGCTGGAAATGATGTTCAGATATGTATAGGTAACCCCGCGCAGCTGCAGGCAGTTGTCCCTTACACTGATGGCAATTATTCCTGGAGAGAAACCACATGGTTGAGTGATGCGAACATTGCCAGCCCATTAGCTAATCCACCAGCTACTACACCATATATAGTCACCTACGATGATAGCCTTGGATGTGTATCATCGGATACGGTATTGGTCATTGTTGATGAAACCGTACCTTTCCTGGCTTACATACCTCAAGTTATAGTTCAGGTGGAATGTGATGAGCCTCTTCCATGGGATCCGCCGGTATTTCAGGATTACTGCGACACCAATCTGGTCATCACCTATCGGACTGTTGAGTCACAGTCCTCCTGTTTTTACAACGTTGAAAGGATTTGGGTGGCAACGAATTACAGGGGCAATACAATGGCCTTTGCACAAACCCTGCAGATCAGGGATACAAAACCACCGGCATTTACCGGTGTCCCACCGGATAAATTAGCCTATCACTGTCCGAGTGAAGTGCTGCCACCCCCTGTTTTGACGGCCACTGATAATTGTGATACTTCAGTGACAGTCAGTTATTCGGAATATTACCACGACAGTAACCCCTGCAGTTTCATCATTGACAGGGTATGGACTGCGACGGATGATTGCGGTAATCAAAAAGTTTTCAAACAATTGGTATCGGTAGTGGATTCCCTATATCCGGCCTTAGTGGGAGTTCCAACTGACACCATAGTGGATTGCAGTTCCATACCGCCACCGGCGAAGGTTACGGCGACGGACAACTGCAGGACACCCATCATAACCTATAATGAGCAAATTACCCAGGGTGCTACTGCCTGTGAAAAGATTATTATCCGCACCTGGACAGCCTCTGATTCCTGTGGCAATATGACCCAGCGAAGCCAGCGCATCATTTCCCGTGACACCAAGGCCCCTGTTATTACGGTGAATAACATTTTACTCAGAGGCAAAGCGAGGGGCGATACCATTGACATAAGTTGCCCTGAGGTCAGGCTGCTCAATTCAAACGAGGTCACTGCAGTGGATGATTGTTGCCAAAACTCGACCCTAACATTCAGTGAACAAATTGTAAGTGGCAACTGCAAGTCAGTGGGTTTCAAGGAATTGCGAAATTGGACCTGGACCGCCACCGACTGCTGTGGCAATGCCAGTAGTTTTACTTTGTACCTGCGGTACATCGATAAGACGCCACCTGTGCTCAGAGATGTTCCAAAAGACACAGTATATACCTGCCCGCCATCACTAATTACCTTCTTACCTGTGACAGCAGTTGATGATTGCGGATCGGCAGTAACTATAGAGCAACGCTCAGACACCACCATCTTATCATGCGGTTTACGGATTGTGAATACCTGGACGGCAACGGATGATTGCGGCAATAAAGCAAGCAAGTCCCAGACCATCTACTGGAATGACACTATAGCTCCAGTCATAGCCAATGTGCCTGCAAACCTTTCGGTAAGTTGCTTCACACAGGTGCCGCCTGTGCCTGCCAATATTTCCGTTTCCGATAATTGCGACCAGCAACCGATGTTGAGTTTTGCTGAAACGAATAATACCAGTGGCTGCTCCGCAACCTTTACAAGGGTTTGGACGGCGACAGATAAATGTGGCAACAGAACGGTTAGAACCCAGGTCATTACAGTCCGTGATTCCATACTTCCAACACTCATTGGAGTGCCAAGAGACACGACAGTATCGTGTACTGCTGTTCCAAAAGTTCCCATGGTAAGCGCTACCGATAATTGTTCAGGAGTTGGGGTAGTGGAATTTGCAGAAACCAGGACCAACTCAGGATGCAGTAAGTTGATTACGAGGACCTGGTCCGTTTCCGATGCATGCGGCAACCGTAGAGTAGCGACGCAGGTAATTACGCTGATTGACAATGAATTACCCACTTTCACCGGTGTGCCGGCAGACACAGTTATGCAGTGCGGTTCATTAGTGCCTTCGGCAAATGTCCTTGCATTTGACAATTGCGATGGGATTTTACCGGTCCAGTACAACAAAACCACCATGAATCAGGGCTGTGAAAGAGTACATATCCGCACCTGGAGGGCAGTTGATTTATGCGGCAACACAGCAACAGCCATTCAGAAGATTACCTTCATAGACACCATCAAGCCAGTTCTCAGCAGTGTTCCTGCCGACATAGTAGTTGAATGTGGCACGGCGGTTCCCATTCCGGTAGTTACAGCCTACGACAGTTGTGATGGAGATTTGCTGGTTATATTCAGGTCTGACACCAGCGGAGTTGGTTGCAATCGTATAATCACCCGAAGGTGGTTAGCCACTGATGTTTGCGGCAACCAAACTACAGCCACCCAAAGAATCAGCTTCCAGGATACAGAGCAACCACTTTTGGTTGGAGTTCCCAAAGACACTTCACTTGAATGTGGAATGACTTTACCCATATCCCAAGTGACAACTGTCGATAATTGCGGTGGGGCTGTTTCGGTCAGTTTTAAAGAAGAAAAAATTGCCGAAGGCTGCAATCATATACTGCTGAGACGTTGGACTGCCGTGGATGACTGTGGCAACAGCAGTTCAGCCAATCAATACATCCTGGTCAGGGATACCCAAAAGCCGATACTGTCAGGTGTTCCTGCTGATTTGACCCTGGAATGTGGCATTCCCCTTCCGCCTGCAGACGTACGCTCAACCGACTTATGCGGAGCTGAACTGACAGTATCGTACAGTGAAAGCAGCACGGGTTCAGGCTGCATTCGGATAGTAAAACGAACCTGGAGTTCCAAAGATGCCTGTGGCAATACAGCCACTGCTACTCAGACCGTGTCCATCATAGATAACAAAGCACCTCTGATTACTGGCGTACCGGCAGATACGACGATGGAATGTGGTGCACCGATACCGGCAGCCACTGTTGTAGCGGTGGACATTTGCCAGGGTGCTGTTCAAGTGATTTACAATGAGGAATACAGCGGCACAGGATGTGACCGTGTACTCAAACGACAGTGGAGGGCAGTAGATTCCTGTGGCAATGCATCAATTGCCATGCAGATCATCCGACTGTCAGATAAAACAGCTCCGGTGCTGAAAGGAGTACCAGCAGATACCGTTATTGCCTGTGGAGCAGAATTTCCTGCGGCAAGCGTGACGGCCACAGACAATTGCGATAAGACTGTAGTTGTCCAACTTAGCGAACAACGGGATACAATTGGCTGCACACCACGTGTACGGCGCACCTGGACAGCAATTGACAGTTGTGGCAACAGTGTGAGTGCCACACAGATAATACAGATAGAGGACAAATTGCCACCAGTATTTTCTGGTGTGCAGGCTGACACGACTGTGTCCTGTGGAGCGAACGTAACCATCGCAAATGTGTTGGCAACAGATGCTTGTGGAGGACCTGTGCCAGTGACTTATACGGAGGCTTATTCTGGCAATGTTTGCCAACGCGTAAGGACGATAACCTGGAGAGCACTTGACGCCTGCGGCAATGAGGCACTGGCCTACCAAAAAATATTCTATACCGATACTGAAGCTCCGGTCTTTGCCTGGCTGCCTGCTGACACAGTGGTGAATTGCGGGAATATTCCGCCTGTGCCACAACTGAGTGGAACGGATGCTTGCAGCAGCGGAGTGACAATAGCGTTCACAGAAGAGCAACAACCCGCAGGCTGCAACATGGAGTTGAGACGCCGATGGACTCTTCGGGATAGTTGTGGAAATGCGAGGATCCATGTGCAGAAAATTACTGTTACGGACACCATTAGGCCTGTGTTCACAGTTGTTCCTGCGGACACGACTTTGAGTTGTGGGCAGGAGATTGGTCAGGGCAGGGTGGTGGCAGTGGATAACTGTGGGCTTGAACCCGCCATTAGCATGCAGGAAGTAAGGGAGCAACAGGAATGCGGACAAATCATTCGCAGGACCTACCGTGCAGTTGATACCTGCGGCAATGCATCCACTTATGTTCAAACCATCAGGATAGTGGATGCTGAAAAACCACAACTGACATTTGTACATCCACATCTTCAGGGTTTGGCGTCCGGTACTGTAATCGAACTGAATTGCAGTGATACCATGAGCTTTGAAACATCAGCAGTTCAGGCCAGGGATGCCTGTTCATCTGTAACTTTAAGTTATAGTGAAAGTAAAACTGAGGAAGCTAACTGCTCGAAAGCTGGTTATTTACGGCGCAAGGAAGTAATCTGGACGGCCGCGGACAAATGTGGAAACAAATCAGAATTAAGGTTGGAGATACGATATGTGGACAAAGATGCGCCTGTGTTCAGGAACGTGCCTGATGATATAACAATAGACTGTGGTCAAGACATTCCACCTTTTGGCAATCCAGAAGTAGTAGATGCCTGCGGTCTGCCTTTTGTCGAGTACAAAGACGACAGTTTAACCACAGCCTCCGGTTATCAATTGGTTCGCCGCTGGATAGCGGTAGATGGTTGTAATAATGCCTCGATGGCCATCCAAACCATAAACATCAATAAGCGGATTGCACCTAAGTTGGTTGGGGTTCCGGGGGATACTTTAATCGATCTGTCAGTAGGACAAGTAGTGACTGAAATTGCAGGTGTGAAAGGATATGAGGTTTGCAGCGGAGATCCACTGCCAGTGAAATTTGTAGAAAATATTACCGAGTCGAATTGTGAGCGAATGATCAGGCGGATATGGTCAATAGAAAGTGGCAAAGGACTGGTAACCAGTGATACGCAACAAATCAGGATTCTGGATCCCATTCGTGTTACAATGGAAGTTAAAGCCGACAGTTGTGAGAGCGCAGTTGGGTCCGTTATTCTTAGCTCCGCAATCTATCAATACAAGTGGAAAGATGGCTTCATCGGTGAAAAGAGAATCAATCTTTTAACAGGAACTTATCAGGTGACAGTAAGCCGGGGGGTCTGTGTGGATAGCGTGAATGTAGTCATAGCAAATGAGTGCAATCCATGTGAACCGTTGTTTACCCGGGATACGCTGATAGCCAAAACCAAACTGGCAGAGGATAAGATATGCCTACCTGTACCTTACCTGTCTTCACAGGATTACGACATATACATCAACGGTAAGAAAACAGGTTCAGGCGCAGGCCCCTGCAACGAATCCTCTGAGTTGTTCTACAGCTATGCATTAGTGTTTGGACAAGGGTATAGCGGCCCGTATGATGTGGTTTGGTATATCAACAATGGTCAAAAAGAATTCCGTGTGAACAACATGGATGAGCTGTTGATAGAGATGAATAAGGTTGACACGATGGGGCGCTGGAAGAATTCAACATTACTGAAAGGTTTTTTGAGCAGCAATACAGCAGGTAACTATGGTGATATCTTCATTCGTCATCTGAATACCCAAACCATCACCAGGATAAGGACCAACTATCTGGCCACCCCTAAAGGCAGCAGTGTAGTATTGAACGAAGGAATTCATAATATCCTGTTTGTGCATAAGGCAAACGCTTGCCGTGATTCCATAATAGTGAAAGTGGAAAGGACACCAGAAGAGGACTTGTTGCCTGACAAGCAAGTGGTCATATCGGGCCGTTGCGAATTGGGCACTTTGACTTACTGTTTACCAATAACTTTTGCGGACCGGGCTCAGTATAGCTTCACTCTGAACGGTCAACCGTACAATGGTAAAACAGGTGTGTGTGAGTATGTTTCGAGTCAGTTTTACAGTTACGTAGGCTTACCGGGTTTTGGCCAAAGTGGGCCCTATCAACTGCAGGAATGGAAGGTAAATGGCGTCAAATACAGCGGAATCTTCCAGACAATGCAGGATTTGGTGAAGAAGCTTAATGAATGGGACAAACTGGGTCAATGGCATTTGAACGAGAGCAGCCTGAATATTCATGGAGGTAATTCCGTGCAGCAATATGGCCAGATGGTGATAAAACATGAGAACAGCGGCACCATAACGGTATTGCCACTCAACAGGAAATTAGTGCCGGGTAATTTGAGATTGGCCATACCTTCAGGCCGGAACACACTAATCATGAAACGCCTGGCCGACGGACTGAGCGATACACTCATAAGCCATGTGATGTGTTTGACGACGGATTCATTGACAATGGAAATACCAGTGAACGAGGCGGATACCTTATGTCTGAATACTGCTGAACTGATGGGTGGTGTAGTGAGTGTAACCAATATCTGTGAGGGGGATCCACAAGGCCCAGTACTCAGCATCGTCAATCCGGGTGATTCCTGTGTCATTAATCGCGGCATTTACGAAGGTAAAACGAAAAGCTGTTACGTCATCTGCGATGCATTTGGAGTATGTGACACGACGTATATCAGTCTGGTGGTCAAAGAAGTAGATTCGAAGCTGGTTCGCGATACGCTGAGGACACAGGTCAATCAGCCGGTCAGCGGAAATGCGCTTTCCAACGACACGATAAGGGGTAATATCAGGACAGTGCGGATAGTGCAGAGTCCGGGGCATGGTACTGTTAGCATCAACAACAATGGTGAGATGACCTATACCCCAGACCGGGAATACTGCAATGTCATCGACATGGTGGAACCCGACCGGTACACCTACGAAGTGTGCACCCAGTATGGATGCTTCAGGGCAGAGGTAGTGATTATAGTTGATTGCGGGGAACTGGAGATCTTCACCGGATTCTCGCCAAATAGAGATGGCATCAATGATTACTTCCTGATTAAGGGACTTCAGCGATATCCGGACCATGAAATCCTGATATTTAACCGCTGGGGTAATCGCGTATTCCGAAGTAAGAACTACAAGAATGATTGGGGAGGTAATTGGGAGGCCAAAGACCTTCCGGATGGTACTTATTTCTACTTGCTGTACCTGGGTAATGGTTCAAAGCCAATGTCAGGTTATATTTATGTGCGGAGGTAGAACAGAGTTGACAACTTTTCAAAAATTGCCAACCTTCCAGCTACATTTTTATCCACAAAAGCACTAAATCATTAAACGCCTTAGTGCTTTTGTGTTTTTGTGGCAAGGGAGAACAAAGAGTTACCCTCCTTAATTTTTTTGTTTTTTTTACTTCGCTAAGTTCTATTCTATGAGTTTACCAACTTTCACAGCTTCCTGCTTTTATGCTCATCGTTTTATTTTAATATCACTGGTTCCTAAGTCCAAACTGTTTTACAACTTTGAAAATCTGGTACTTCGGAACATTTTTTGAGCTTTTCATATTCAGATTTTTCCAAAACCGACCACCTCAATTATTCAGTGGTCACCAAAACACTTCTAAGTCATTTCCAATGACGACCTGACTAAAGGCACACAAACACTCCAGTCTATCGCATAAGCTGTAAAGATTTCAATCAAGTTCCGTGGCTTACAGGAAGTCGCCTGAAAAACCGGCGAGTAGTGGGTACAGTTGAATCAGCACAAGCTCAAATCCTGTCATCGGTTTCATGAATATGGTATTCATTTTAATCATAGCATAGGTTTTGTCCTGGCTGAGCTATAAACCCGTGATGTACGACAAATCATTCTTATCTGCGTTTGGCTTGCCTGCCAATACATTCCAATATCCAGTATGGAAGAGTTGTATCATTACATTTACTCATCGCCTCGCAGAATCCGCTTTCACGATTAATGGCTCTTTACCCAAGAGACTGGCATTCCCGGCAGAAAAAGCTTTGATACCTGAAGAAACCGGTGTTGGAAATCAGGGGATTTCTCCGGCGGTATTCAACAGCATTTACAACAGGATAACCGGATACAGGTTGTACGCTGATATCGGGAAGATTCTCATTAAAACAAAATCACACTGACATGAGGCACAGAGATTTAACCAAAATTGCACAAACCTTTTGCAGAAGAATTTCTGTCAGCCTGGTTGATTTTGCCATTTTGACAAGTATGTTTTTGGTCTTTGCCTGCTCATCCATAAGCACTGTCCATTCCCAAACCAGCTTTCTTAGCCTCAATGGATATATTTATTCTGACAATACTGGTAAACTCATAACAGGAGGATCTGTTTCTCTGAGCGGTCCAGGGCAGGTTTACGTTGTGTTTGATGGTTCCAGTGGTTATTATGAATTATATACCGATGGGACTCCTGGAATTTACACACTCAGCTATTCCCACCCTAATGCTTATCCTCTGAGTCAAAAATGCCCCCCGCAACCAGGACCACCCAATCTCAGTGGCTTATCCCCGCCGCTTATCCTGGGGTCAGATACTCTGAATTATGCATTAATAGACACGGCTTGTTCCAGTAATTACTATTTCCTTTTATTCAACCCTCAACCTGGCGATCCCACTATTTACAATCATAACCTTCCGCTTCAGACGAGCGCGGTGGGCTCAAGAATTTGTTTCGACAACAATTATAATGACGTTGGAGAACCTGCTGATCCAGGTTTCCAGGGAATGATAGTTCAATTGTTCAATTGCAGCGATACCATTAATCCAATAAAGACAGATACAACTGACATTCAGGGACGATTTAAGTTTGAGGATTTAATCAGTGGCGATTACAGGGTGAAATTTATTATTCCTTCCGGACACAGGCCTTTACAGGGAAGTCTTGTTAATGAGAATGGCATGACGGATTGTTTTTACCTGACTTGGGGAGTTCAGGATTCATCAAAGACAATTTGTGTTTTTCCCTGTCCTCAGGTAGATGCAGGTGCCGATGAAAATATTTGTCTCGGAACCCCTACGCAGTTGCAGGCAAGCGTGCCTTATGGGTCAGGTTCTTATTCATGGACGCCAACTGCCGGATTGAGTGCAACCAATGTTGCAAACCCTACAGCAAGTCCTCTGCTCACAACGGTTTATACAGTGAATTACAATGACGGCCTGGGTTGTTCTTCAGTGGATAGTTTAACGGTGTTTGTGCGAAGCAGTTCTCCTTATATTTCGGTACCTGCACCAGCCCAATTAGAAGGGAATTGTAGTGGTATAATACCTTTCGTTGCACCTGTTTTTGCTGATTCCTGTGACCTGAACTTAACTGTAACCTTAGACTCACTTGTGTTTCCGCAAAGTTGTGGTTATCGTATCGAAAGACTTTGGGTAGCCACAAATGCACAGGGTAACTCAACTCCGTTTTTACAGGTCGTTAATGTGTCGGATAATGTGGCGCCTGTTTTTCAGAATCCACCTCCGCCTGTTTTGTCCTTTAATTGTAAGGCTCAGGTGACAGCACCACCCACAATGACAGCTACTGATAATTGTGCAGGTAACCTGGTATATGATTTCAAGCAGGATTCAACAGGTACCTCATGCAGTTACATCTTAGATCGTACATGGACAGCAACAGATGGCTGTGGAAACAAAGTAACTTACAGGCAACTGGTTTCGGTAGTGGATAATGTAAAGCCGACTTTAAATGGAGTGCCCGGAGATATGATTGTGGAATGCCAGAATATCCCTCCGCCAGCCCAGGTTACCGCCTACGATAATTGTGGAACTCCAACTTTGATATTTAATGAAACCAGTGCTCCCGGTGTCGCCATATGTGAAGTCATTTATACTCGTACATGGACCGCTACAGACGCCTGTGGCAACTCTACCATTGCAACTCAGAAGATTACCGTCAGGGATACCAAAGGGCCTGTCATAACAATGACGCATCCTTTATTACTAAACCTCAAAGAAGGGGACACCCTTCGATTGAGTTGCAAAGGTGTCAGTTCAATTAAGCCCAATGATGTTTCAGTTGTTGATGCCTGTTGCAGGGATGTGACCTGGAGTCAACAAGTTTACATTACAGCAAGCAATTGCACGGTATCGGGGTACATTCAGTTGATGAAATACGTATGGAATGCCAGTGATTGCTGTGGTAATCGAAGCAGCTTCAGCTTTTATGTGCTGCTATACGATAATACTCCTCCTGTATTGCAGGGAGTACCTGACGACATTTATGCCTCTTGTACTAACCCAGTGATGCCGAAGCCCAATGTGAAAGCAGTTGATGACTGTGATAACGACGTTTCGGTTACGCTGAAATCAGATACCACCGTCCTCAATTGTGGTATCAGGGTAGTGAATGTGTGGACAGCGGTGGATAAATGCGGAAACACAGCGCGGGATACTCAGATTATTCAGGTCAACGATGACATCTCTCCGGTCATTGCAAATGTTCCTTCAGATACAATAGTGTCCTGTTCGGCTATGGTGCCTTTGCGACCAGCAAACGTGATTGCTACCGATAATTGCGACCCCGCACCACTGCTCAATTTTTCAGAAACAGTCAGTGGATCTGGATGTTTCTACACCATTAGGCGAACCTGGACTGCCATTGATCGCTGTGGAAACAGAAGCATTAAATCGCAAAACATTATTGTTCACGACAAAACAGGACCCGTTATTATAGGTTTGCCAAAAGATACAACAGTAAACTGTAATGCCATTCCAGCTGTGCCGGCAGTGACTGCAATGGATGCATGTATTGGGCCAAGGACTGTTACCTTTAGTGAAACAGTCAGCGGCAATAAATGCAGTAAAATCATTACGAGAACATGGACAGCCTCCGATAATTGCGGTAACACTTCTGTTGGCAGACAGATTATTCAGGTTGTAGATACCATCAGACCTGTTCTGCATGGTGTTCCCGGAGATCAGGTGCTGGAATGCGGAACTGTTCCACCTCCTCCACCAGTGGTCACTGCTACAGATATTTGTACTTCTGTAGTAACAGTTGGTTATGCTGAAACACAAAGTGGGACAGGGTGTGCCAAAGTCATCACAAGAACATGGAGTTCTGTTGACTCCTGCGGAAATATTGCTGTGGCACAGCAACGCATCAGGTTTATTGATAGTGTTAAACCGGTACTCAGTGGAGTGCCATCAAATATTACCTTGGAATGTGGTTCATCTGTTCCCCAGGCTAAGGTTACCGCTTTTGATGTGTGTGATGGAACATTGGCTGTTCAATTCAATCAATCAACCACAGGTTCCGGTTGCATTAAAACACTTACCCGAACCTGGTCAGCTGCTGATGGATGTGGAAATACAATAACCGGCACTCAGGTAATCACATTCGTTGATACCCAAAAACCTGAGTTATTCGGTGTATCGGCTGATATTTCAGTTGAATGCGGCAGTCAACCACAGACAGCATTTGTTACGGCATTTGATGAATGTGATGGCCCGCTGAATGTGAATTATTCGGAAACGAGAAGTGGAAGTGGATGTTCAAGAATTATCCTGAGAACGTGGCGGGCAGTTGATGCCTGTGGACATGAAGTTTCGGCTACGCAACGCATTACCATGACCGATACCCGGAAACCTGTATTGAGTGGAGTGCCAGCATCTTTGACCGTAGAATGTGGGAATACAATACCCAATGCTACCGTTACAGCATCAGATAATTGCGATGCTTCTGTCAGCGTCGTTATGTCTGAAAGCACAGCAGCTTTGGGTTGTAATATCGTGCTGACGAGAACCTGGACAGCCACTGACTCTTGTGGAAACTCGGCTTCTGCTTCGCAAACCATAAACATCAATGATACTCAAAAACCAATATTGTCAGGGGTACCCTCCGATAGCTCTGTAGAATGTGGTACGAATGTCCCTGTTGCCATTGTGACAGCTATTGATAAATGTTTTGGACCTTTGGCTGTTTCCTTTAGTGAAACATTTTCCGGAATAGGATGTAATCGCTTAATTACCAGAACATGGACAGCAAAGGATGCCTGCGGCAATGCCTCTTCCGCCGTTCAGCGCATCATTTTTACGGATACTCAAAAACCGGTTTTGATAGGAGTTCCTTCGAATGTCAGTCTGCCCTGTGGGTCGGCAGTGCCTGCAGTTTCAGTTACTGCAACCGATATTTGCAATGGGCAGCTTCCTGTCATCTATTCTGAAATAAAGAGTGGAAGAGGATGCAATCAAACTATCACGCGGACCTGGTCAACAACTGACAGTTGTGGCAACACAACCAGTGGAACGCAAGTAGTCAGTTTCACTGACACGGTAAAACCCATGCTAGTTGGGGTGCCTGCCAATATCACTTTGGAATGCGGAGCAGTTATCCCGGCTGCCAACGTAACGGCAACAGACAATTGTGACTCAATAGTAGCGGTGGTAATGACAAGTTCAGCGACAGGTACCGGATGCAACCGGACGGTGACACGCACATGGACTGCTACTGACATTTGTGGTAATTCAAGCTCAGCCTCACAGCTGATTACATTCATCGATACGCAAAAACCCGTTCTTTCAGGAATTCCGGCCGAACTGACTTTGGAATGTAGAGCACCGCTGCCATCTGCAACTGTCACAGCAACAGATGTTTGTAGTGGCTCTCTTCCGGTGGTCATGACTTCTGATACTGCTGGAAATTCGTGTACCCGCATTATTACCAGGACATGGACTGCTACTGATTCCTGTGGCAATTCTGTAAGCGCGTCTCAAAAGATAACCCTTAACGACACAAAAGCGCCTGTCTTTACGGAAGCGCGACCTGATATAACAGTCGCTTGCAGCAATATTCCAACTGCAACTAATCCGGCGGCCGTTGATGCGTGTGGCAGTTCAGTAATCGTTACATTGCAGGAAACGAATACAAAAGGGGAATGTGGTTTCAAAATTCAGCGTACATGGTCTGCCAGGGATAATTGCGGTAATAGTACTACCTTGACTCAGATTATTACTGTGGAAGACAAAACAGGCCCCACCTTCGCGAATGTCCCGAAAGATACCACTGTGAGTTGCGGTATGATTCCTCCCGTTTCTAATCCTTTGGCTCTCGATGATTGTTTGTCACCAACAACCATGCAATTTGCTGAACTTACCCTGGTTCCTAATCCTTGTACGACTCTTGTATTGCGAACCTGGATGGCAAAGGATGCTTGTGGAAATGAAAGCCTAGCAACTCAAACCATAACTGTCAGAGATGTAGTTGCACCAACAATTAGCCTAATACATCCAAGACTTTCGGGAAAAGTCAACGGTGACACAGTGCACTTGGATTGTAACAGCGTTTTGCGTTTTTCTGCATCAAATGCTACTGCAACTGATAACTGCGGACAGGCTACTGTTTCATACAGTGAAGCCATGTCAGTGCCGGAAAATTGCTCAGACAAAGGATACTTCACACGTGTAAGTCGGATCTGGACAGCCTCAGATGCCTGCGGAAATACCCGTTCGCTGACTCTGAATTTCCTTTACCATGATAATATCCCTCCCGTTCTTATCAAAAGCCCAAAAGATACTTCGATTGAATGCGGTCAGCCAATTCCTCCGTTTGGTTCACCAGTATTCGATGATGCCTGCGGATTGGAAAATATAGCCGTTCTGAACGACAGTACGGATACGCATTATGGCTACGATCTGACAAGAACCTGGATTGCAACGGATGCTTGCCGTAACCTGACATCCACTTCTCAAACCATTAAAGTTTACCGCAAGGGAAGGCCTGTCTTTGTTGGAGTTCCAAAGGATACATTGATCAATTCATTACTTGGTGAAAGGGTACCACCTGTTGCGAATGTTACAGCAGTAGAAAGTTGTAGTGGCCAATCCATACCAGTTACTTTTAAGGATACTACCATTGTCTTACATGGCGCTTGTGATACGCTTTTGATTAGAACATGGTCGGGTACTACCCAAGGTGGAATCAGCGGTAGTGCTTCTCAGCAGATTTTGATTCTGGGCGGGGTAGATGTAGAAACGGTTATGCAACCTGACTCCTGCACTTCCGGGAAAGGGTCTGTAAAACTCAGTCCTGTCAATTACAGCTATGTTTGGAGCGATGGTTATGTGGGACCTATCCGCAACGGGCTATTGGCAGGTGGTTATCATGTCACTGTAAGCAAAGGACTTTGTGCGGATTCCATCCTCGTTTTTGTAGATAATTACTGCGACAATTGCATACCCCTTTTTAAACAGGATTCAATAAGTGCTCAGATCACAAAAGGCCAGGATAGCACAGTTTGTATTCCGGTTCCTTATTTCGTGTCAACGGGATACAACATATTTATTGACGGCCAACCATACCAATCGGGAATTGGCGCTTGTGACGAAAATACAGTTGTTTTCTACAGTTATGCTTTGGTATTGGGACAAGGGAAAACCGGACCTTATGAAATCGAGTGGAGTGTGAACGATACCATATTCACAACCACTGTGAACAATATGGATGAATTGGTTAGTAAAATGAATACAGCTGATAAAAAGGGCTCCTGGGTACACAATCCATTATTTCTCGGATTTTCCAGTCCGAACATTGGTGGGAAATATGGTGATCTCAGGATAAAACACACAGCTACGCAAATTTCATCTTTGATTAAGACCAACTTTTCCAAAACCCCAATGGGTACCGCGCTCGTAATTCCGGAGGGTACTCATAAGGTGGTTTATGTGAACAGGGAGGACAACTGCAGGGATTCATTGATTGTAAATGTACAGCTGTGTAGCTCTATATTTAGCATTGATACACTAACGGCGACTATTGTTCCGGGTCTTGATTCCACTGTTTGTATTCCGGTGCCTTATTCCCATTCTTCAGGTTATGAGGTTTGGGTAAATGGAATTAAATACTCCGCTCCTGTGGGTCCATGCGACAACAATACAGTAGTGTTCTACAGTTACGCGCTGGCTGTGGGCCAGGGGAGTTCCGGACCATATTTGGCAACCTGGGAAAATAATGGGGATACGCTCCGTGTCACGGTGAACAACATGGATGAACTGGTCGCAGCAATGAATGTGGCAGACACATCAGGAAAGTGGCAGCACAATCCACTGTTCCTTGGATTCACCAGTCTCAATATTGGCGGTGATTACGGAGACATGACCATAAAACACCTCGGCACCCAAATAACAGCATTTATCCAGACCAATTATTCCAGTACGCCGATGGGAACTTCACTAATCATGGAGGAAGGTGTTAGCGAGGTGGTATATGTGGATAAAGTCACTGGTTGCCGTTCGAGATTGGTTGTGAAGGTCAACAGCACGCCGCCACTTAGTGATGACATAGTTCCGGAAAAATTCTCAGTGATTAAAGGGATCTGCGACAGAGGTTATCTGACTTATTGTCTTCCCATAAAACTCACTGAAAAAGCTAACTATGAGCTTCAATTAAATGGTAAAATCTATAACAGTCCGTTTGATACTTGTGACTTCACATCCGACCATTTCTACAGCTATGTGACTCTGCCGGGACTTGGAAAAGCAGGCCCTTATCAGGTGGACTGGAAAGTAAACAAAGTTGCCTACAAAGGCACATTCAACAGTATTTCCGAATTGGTTGCCAGGATGAATGAATGGGATGTTTCGGGCAACTGGCGAAATGATGCTGTGAAACTAAGCATACGAGGAGGTCACCCAACAATTGAATACAGTTCCATTACGGTGAAACAAGTATTTACAGGGGCAATTGCGGTAATGGAAATTAGTCGCAGTTACATTCCAAATAACATGGAGATTCAGCTACCGGGAGGCAGGAATACCCTTGTTGTCAAACGACTGGTCGATGGACTTCTCGACACCCTGGTCGCTCATGTGGCATGCCTTACGCCCGATTACGTTGATACTGAGGTGCCGGTGAATGTGGGAGATACCATCTGCTTGAGTACAACGGAATTGGTTGGCGAAGTAATCAGCGTAACGAATATATGCGATGAAGATTCGCTCGGTCCCGTGAAGTACTTCATACTTCCTGGCTCAGTTTGTATCATAAACTATGGAAAGTACGAAGGTGAAGCACGGGGATGTTTCGTAATCTGCGATGCTTTCGGGGTTTGTGACACGACCTATATCAATACCACGGTAAAAAACCGGGTTTCGGTTTTGGTAATTGATAGTTTGAAAACGCGCTTGAATATACCGATAACCGGCCTGATACTGGCCAATGACACCATCAGAGGTAAAATGCTCAGCGTCAGGCTCCACAAAGCGCCCCGAAACGGAATAGCTTTTATAAATCCAGACTATTCCGTCACTTATACGCCTGACAGGGAGTACTGCAACACCATGCCGGGTGGAGAGCCAGATAAATTCACTTATGAGGTTTGTACTCAGTATGCCTGCTACACTATGGATGTTATCGTCATTGTGGAATGTGAGCCATTCCAGGTTTACACCGGATTCTCGCCAAATGGCGACGGAATAAATGACTTTTTCAGGATTGAAGGGCTACAGCGATATCCTAACCACTATCTCGAGGTTTACAACAGATGGGGCAACAGGATATTCAGAACTAAAAACTATCGGAACGATTGGGGAGGAAACTGGCAGCAAAACGACTTGCCGGACGGAACTTACTTTTATATCCTCGATGATGGTGAAGGCAAGACGTACTCCGGCTACATTCAGATTCGCAGATAACGTGATTTGTTTTAATCTTTCAAAAGGGCGTGAAGATATTCTTCCGCCCTTTTATTTCTCAATGAAAAAAGGTCTGTCCCGAAGTGGCAGACCCTATTTCAGTGATTTTTTCAGTAGGATTTTAAAACTGCTGTAAAGAATTAACAGCCATTAAATGGGCATTTCTTACAACGCTTGCCTTTCATAAATTTTTTACAACATTTCTTTTTCTTCTTAGGCTGTATCAGCGGGAAGGCAAAAGGGAGAAAAGCGTAAAAGCTGTTTGGGTGGGCAATTTCTGCTTCGGTATGTTGCTTTGGCCGGGACATATTTTATTTAATTTGAGGGTCAAATTTACTTCCAGACATTTAACCAGTCTATTTTACATTGTCAGCTTATTGTTAAAAATAAATCTAAATAAGGACGATGCAGCCAAGAGGCTCTGAATGTTTACCTTTGCCTAATAAATACCAAATATGACCATTTATGATTACGCAAGAATTAACAAGATTATCATCACAAGAACTGATGGAATTGGAGGACCAGTACGGTGCCCACAATTACCACCCAATACCAGTTGTTTTGTCGAAAGGGGAGGGTGTTTTTGTTTGGGACGTAGAAGGGAAGCGTTATTACGATTTCCTGTCCGCCTATTCTGCCATTAACCAGGGGCATTGTCATCCACGGATAATAAAAGCTTTGACCGATCAGGCTAATAACCTCACGCTGACTTCGAGGGCTTTTTACAATGACCAGCTCGGTCGTTTTGAAAAATTCATGTCTGAATATTTCGGGTACGACAAAGTGCTGGCTATGAACACAGGCGTTGAAGCTGTTGAAACAGCACTGAAGCTTTGCCGCAAATGGGCATATAAAGTGAAAGGAGTCGAGCGGTACAAAGCCAAAATCATTTTTGCTTCACAGAATTTCCATGGAAGAACACTGGGAGTGATTTCTGCATCCGTGGATCCAGTTGCTACGAAGGATTATGGGCCTTATATGCCGGGCTATCAAATTATTCCTTACAATGATTTAAAGGCATTGGAGGAAGCACTTCAAGACGCTAACGTGGCAGGATTCATTGTAGAACCCATACAAGGTGAAGCGGGTGTTTTCGTACCTGATGAAAACTATCTGCCTGCAGCTTTTGACTTATGTAAGAAAGCCAAAGTCTTATTTATTGCCGATGAAATACAAACGGGAATTGCCCGTACTGGTAAACTACTGGCTTGTGACTATGCAGGCATCAAACCTGACATTCTGATTTTGGGAAAAGCACTTTCAGGTGGAGTTATGCCGGTTTCAGCAGCACTTGCTGATGACGAAGTCATGATGACATTGCGACCCGGAGAGCATGGATCCACTTTTGGCGGAAATCCTCTTGCCTGCGCAGTGGCAACAGAGGCGCTTAAGGTTGTGGCGGATGAAAAATTAGCAGAAAATGCAGACCGCCTGGGGGTCATATTCAGGGACAGAATGAACGAAATGATAAAGAAAACCAAACTGGTGAAACTAGTCCGTGGAAAAGGATTGCTGAACGCCATTGTTATTAACGACGATCCGAAAAGTACTACTGCATGGAATATCTGCATGAATTTGGCCCAAAACGGTTTGCTTGCAAAACCCACTCACGGTAATATGATCCGCTTTGCACCTCCTCTGGTTATGACCGAAGAGCAATTGCACGATTGCTGTAATATTATTGAGAAAACAATACTCGAATATAAAAACTGATAAAAAGATGAAGGTCCCGGTGTTTGCCAGGACCTTCTTTAGTTCATAGTTTTTGAATTGTGCGTAAAAAGGTGAGTAGATGTATTTGTTTGTTTATTAATCCAAATGTTTTCTTATTGTAAAGTGAAAAACGCTACCTATTCCTGGTTCTGAACTTAACCATATCTTTCCTTTTTGCTGATGGATGATTCGACGACAAATGGCCAGCCCGAGACCGTTGCCAATGAATTCTCCTCTTCCGTGCAGGCGTTTGAATAACTTAAAAATCCTTTTTTGATCTTCAATCGGAACTCCAATTCCATTGTCCATTACTGTAAATTTCCACGCATCTGCTGATTCTTCTGATCCAATGATAATCCTTTTGTCAGGTCGACCAGAACTGAATTTTATGGCATTGTCAATGAGGTGATACATGATAATCCTGAAATTTTCATAGGAAGTAGTGATCTGTTCCGGAAGGTTCTTGCAGGTGACATTTATTTCAAAATTGCCTTTTCGTGTACATAATTGCTCAACGATTTCTTCAATCATTTCCGTTGGGGAAAAGGTCAGAATATGATTTTCAAATACTTTATGATTGGAGTAAGTGATTACATCAAACAGCAATTTGTCCATATGCTTTACTCCGGTCATTAAATTATGCAAATAATTTCTGCCCGAATCATCCAGCAATAACAGGCAATTACGGTGGAGTAGTTGAGCGTAGTTGCTGATGGTTCGCAGCGGCTCCATCAGGTCGTGCGCCACCATTTGAGTCAGATTATCCAGTTTCATGCTTTGCTCAAGCATCGGTTGCCTCTCCGAAACAGACATAATTACTCCAACGCATCTGTCTTCTGCCTTTAATGGTAATAATTTCAATAATACTGCAGGGCTGAAGTCATCATCAAGTTCTACTTGCAGGCACAGTTCTTCTTGAAATTCCGGACATTGATTGAGATTATCCAGATAATCAAGAAACTTGTCATTGTTGCCGAATGGAAAATCTTCGATTAGAAATTCATTCAAAGGCTTGCCACCAGATACTCCTAATCTCCAACAAAACAAACTGTTAGCTATCAGCGCCCTGGAGGAAAGGTATAAAATGGCAACAGGATGAAGGTTGCCATTGAAGAGGCATTCAAATATTTGATCTTTAAGCTCTGGTAAAAAACTTTCTGTTCTGGCAGTCATGGCTTATTTTGGAGAATAGTCTTTTCAAAATACCCACCATTTATTTTTGGTTTGATAAAATGTTGGAAAAACAATGTTATCAAATTCAATAAACCTGGCCAATAATATGGTGGGGGATAAGCAGGAGGGTGTATGTTTGCGAAACAAAGAAAATGTTTTTGTGAGGGCAATGCTTTCAGGAATGTCAAATCTTGTGACAGGAAATACATTCATCTCCTTTACTGGAGTTGAAATGCTTTTAAAGGCCGCAATAAGTACATTCAAAAATTCCCTAATTTCGTCGCGGCTGAATTGTCGTGAATTCTGTGAATTATGGTATCCGAACCCGCACCATGATAAGATACTTCCAATTTGTACGTTAATAAAACATCGCTGAACAGAAGTACGCCCATGATTCCTGTTTATGAAGCAGTGTGTCTTTGGCGGCAATCATGTAAATAAATCCGAAATGAACAGACTTAAAGTTCTCATTCCCATTCTATTGTGTTGTTTTACTTTTCAACTAAATGCGCAAAAAACAACCGTTTTCTCAGAAGCCAACGCTGCTTATAAACGCGGTGAAGAGTTTTTCAGGAAAGGAGTGTATGGTTATGCTTATGATGAGTACCGCCGTGCGATTAATCTGCTTCTGCCCGTCAATCAGCCCGAGTGGGAGTTGCTTCGCATGAAAGCAGAACTTGGACAGGCCAAATCAGCTGTCAGGCTCGACCTGCCCGATGGTGAGAAAATGATTTTGGCTTTTATCCGGAAATACCAACCCGACCCATTGGCTTCCCAGGCCCTTCTCGAAGTCGCCAACTATTTCTACAATGCAGGCAAATTCGATAAAGCCATTGGTTTTTATAAACAAATTGCACTCAGGGAGTTGAGTCCTTCGCAGCGTGCCGAAGTACAGTTCAAAATGGGATACTGTTACTTTGTGCAAAAGGAATTTGGACCTGCGGAAGCCAACTTAAAGGAGGTAAAGGATTTACAAACGGAGTTCTTTTATCCTGCCAACTATTATTATGGCTTGTGTCGGTTTTTTGCCTCCGACTATCCCGACGCCATCAAGAGTTTCAGGTTGGTAGAACGCTCACAGGATTACAAGGCTCACGTTCCATATTATATTACACAGATCTATTTTGCACAGGGCGATTATGATGAAGTCATTCGATATGCTGAACCAAAGCTTTCAGATTCTGCACAGCGCTATTCCAAAGAAATGAATCAATTAGTGGGGCAGAGCTACTTTGAAAAAGGTAATTACCAAAAGGCATTGCCATATCTCGAAGCTTATGCAGGTTCTTCGGCCCGTATGACCGAAGAGGAATTTTACCAGTTAGCGTATACGCAGTATCAGGTTGGAAAGTATCAAAGTGCAGCACAGAATTTTGAGCAGTTAAGCAGTGTCAATTCCCCGCTCGGCCAGGTTGCCATGTACCACATGGGCGACTGTAAACTGAAATTAAATGATAAGCAAGGAGCGAGAAATGCCTTTGCTGCGGCGGCAAAAATGGCCTACGATATCCAGATTCTGGAAAATGCGATGATTAACTATGCCAAACTCTCCTATGAACTCAGGTTTGACAATGAAGCCCTTAATGCCCTGCAGAATATCAACCCCAGTTCCAAATACTACCATGATGCCCAAGAGTTAATGAGTCAGATTTTCATTAACACCAAGAATTACGAACAAGCCATTGTCACGCTGGAGTCCATGTCCAGTAAAACCCCTCAGCTGCGCGAAGCTTATCAGAAAGTCCTGTACCTGAGAGGAGTGCAATTGCTGCGCGACGGTAAAATTCCCGAAGCTAAAACCAGACTGGAGAAGTCCACCAGTGCCGGGCTTAATTCCTATTATAAAGCACTTGCATTGTACTGGTTAGGTGATATTTACCATCGGGAAAAGGACTATAACCGCAGCATCGACTACCTGAACCAGTATATGGTACTTTCCAAAACGCAGTCTTACATGCCCGATGAGTCATCGGTATTTACTGCCAGTTACATGCAAGGATATAACTACCTCAAGAAGGATAACCACAGTACTGCACAAAGGTATTTTCAGGATGCAGTGAACGGTATCAAACGAAACAGGTCTTTCATCCAAAACAAAGATGTAAAAGATGCTATCCTTGGCGACGCAACACTCCGGGCTGGTGACTGTCTGTTTAAAAGAAATCAGTACACCGATGCCCTCCGGTTTTACGATGATGCTATCACGGCCCGCTATCCGGGTTTTGAATATGCCCTTTTTCAAAAGGCAACCATTGAAGGATTGAGAGGCAGAACAACCGAAAAAATCCTCGCATTGGAAAGTATTGTAGAGCGTTACTCCAATTCGACTTATGCTGACGATGCTCTTTTTCACCTCGGTATAACTTACCAGGAAATCAACAAATCTGAGCTGGCAACTGAAGCACTTAAAAAACTGGTTGGCAACTATCGCAATTCAGAACTCATCAACAGTGCCTTACTGCGATTGGGCCTGATAGCTTACAACTCAGCAAACAAACAAGGGGCCATCGATTATTATAAACAGATATTTTCACACAATCCTCAACAGGATGAGGCTGATGCAGCATTGGCTGCACTTCGTGAAATATACATAAAAGACCTTGGGGATTCAGACGCCTACGCCGCTTTCCTTGAAACTATTCCCGGATATAAACTGGACAATATCGGCAGAGATACCCTGGCTTATGATGCCGCAGAAACGGCCTATGAAAACGGCAATTATGAACGGGCTGTAACTGCCTATACTGATTACATACGCAAGTACCCTAACGGCACCAATGTATTGCCAGCCTATTACCATCGTGGTGAAAGCTACATGGTGCTGAAACAGTACACCAACGCACTGCGGGATTTTGATTTTGTTATCAACAAAGGCCAAAGCCGCTACTACAATGTTTCCTTGCGCAAAGCCGCAGAAGTGGCTTACCACAATGAAAAAGATTTTCGCAAGGCTTACGATTATTACAACAGGTTTGAGCCATTGGCCAACAATGCGCAGGAGCGTTTTGAGGCTCAGCTGGGTTCTATGCGGTCTGCATATCGTTTAGGTGATGTAAGTGCAGTGCAGAACGCTGCCAGAAAAGTGGCCAACAACCCGGCTGCTTCACCTCAGCAGGTTGCCATAGCCCATTTCTACCTGGGCAAAATAGCATACGACAGGAAGGAATTTGCCAGCGCAATGATATCTTTCAATCAGGTTGCCAAAATGAGCGACGATGAGCAGACGGCAGAAGCAAGGTATCTCATTGCTGATATTCACTATCAGCAAAGAAACCTGGCCAAAGCAAAAGAACAATGCCTGAAAAACAACAGCGAAAACTCCAGTTATCCTTTTTGGGCTGGAAAAAGCCTGTTACTGCTATCCGATGTTTTTGCTGAACAAAATGACATTTTCAGTGCCCGGACGGTATTGGAAGCCCTCATTGAAAATTACATTAACAAGGATGATGAAATTATCCCAACAGCACGACAAAAACTGGACGTCCTCAACAAGCAGGCTGCCGGCACTAACCGGCTCATCAAGCCTGAAGACAAGAAATTCATGGACGACGGAAAGAATTAATGTCAGTCAGGTATGAGTGATAAACGTGCTAAACCTATTATAATCAATCCTTCTGAACAATAACATCGAGAAATAATCATGAGAATCAATAATAATTTCCTATTCGCTACAGGTTTTGGTTTTATGCTGCTCATTATGGGTAATCTGCATGCCCAGACAGGTGGTAATCTTCCAGCCGAAAAGGTCCAGGTCGTAAAGATTTTTGAGGCCAAACTGGCTGAAAGTGAAAAGATTCACATCACTCCGGAATTGCCCCGGCAAGACACAGCCCTGAAAGCTCAATCCTATACTGTTCCATCGAGGGCACTGAAGGTGGAATATCCAGCTCCGCGCATCCGCCCGGTTTCTTACAAAACCGGGGAAGAAGTTCCCGAAATGTACAAAGCTTACGGACGGCTAGGAGCTGGTTATCCGGAATCCATTTTGGGAGAAGGAGCATACCACACCATAATGAAACCAACCGACAAAACTACTTATGAAGTTGGGTTGGACGTATTCCATCATTCTGCCGATTTTTCAAATGACAAGATTAAGAATCAGCGATTTGGATTGACGAGAATTGAGGGGAATGGTACTTACTACTTCGAGCAGGGTTATGCGGCCTCAGCCAATCTGGGATACACTTCCGACAAAGTATATTATTACGGATACAGCACTGATGAATTCAACAACAATTCGAATGTTCTCGATGAAAACATCAGGCAAACCTTTGGCACCTTCGACCTGGGACTTAAGTTTTTTAATGGAGTGGTTACCAAAGGCGATTTCGATTACATGGCTGGTTTGAATTATTATAACCGGGGGGATAATTATGCGGCCCATGAAAATGGGCTTGACTTAAACTTGTCAGGAACAAAGTGGATTAAGGGGAAACACTCTGTGGATTTTGGACTAAGAACTGACTTTACCTGGTACAATGATACCTTGTTCGAAGCTCAAACACTTCACAATTATACCCTTCCACTTGCCTTCACCTACCACGGAAAAACATTCAAAGTAAAACTGGGAGGAAAGGTGGTTTCCAATAATGATGAGTATTATCCATTCCCTGATATTGAAGCCATGTTGAACCTGACCGGTAATGAATTGGCATTTTATGTTGGCCTAACCGGAGATTTGAAGAAAAATACTTTCAGGTCGTTGACGGACTACAACCCTTACCTTCATACGCGGTTGCCATCCAAAACTATAAGAAATACCAAGTACTTCAGGGCTTACGCAGGGGTGAAAGGCAATTTCCGTTTCTTTGATTATACGCTCGAGGCGAGTTATAAACCAACCAATGACCTGCCTTTGTACCGCCACAAGTTCCGCACATTTGACAAACAGGATGTCCGGTACGATTTTGATGTGGTTTACGATGATGTGGACATCATCAACATCAGTGGATCCATCCAGGCTTCTCCAATAAAAGGACTCGACCTGATAGGTACTTTGAGTCAGAATATTTACGATACAAGAGATGAAGCCAAAGCATGGCATCTTCCTTCGCTGGAAGCCAATCTCCAGGCTTTGTACACTGCCAAAAACAACAAACTGCGCGCTAAAGCGCAATTGTTTATAGAAAATGGGGTTCCATCTAATGACGACAGAGCTGGTGAAAACCGCTGGAACAATCTCAACGGCTTGTTTGATTTAAGTTTGGGTGCTGAGTATTGGTTTGCCAAACACTTTGGTGTATTTCTAGATGGCAATAACCTCCTTAACAACAAACGTGAAAGATGGCGCTATTATCCCACTTATGGTGCCAACGTTCTCGGTGGTGTTACGTTCAGGTTCTAAGGCGTTCCATGCCGCCAAAGATTCTAACAACCAGAAACTTTGGCGGTAAAGGAATCTCATCGTCTTATTTCAATATAACCAGTTCTCTTTTCTACAGTACCATTAATTTTTACCTGCAGTATGTAGAAGTAACTGCCATCTGGCAATTGCTGATTCTTAAATCTTCCGTCCCATGGATCGGAATTGGAATATCCTTGTTTTGAGAGCACTTGTAACCCCCAACGGTTGAAAATGTACAAGTGGTTATCCGGGTACAGTTCTATATTCTTGACATGAAGCACGTCGTTCATTCCATCTTCATTCGGACTGATTGCATTGTAAACTACCAGGTTAGTGCTGCTGTCGCGCACTTCCAATGTCAGATAGAAGGTCTTGCAAGCCCCTTTATCATCACATATCTCGAAGCAGGAAGTATCCATTCCGGGTTTCATTCCCTCTATTTCAATGCATTGGGTTCCCGTATGTTTGTAAATGGCCATTCCTCCGTTGGAGACGCATTTTATAGTGAATGATATTATGTTCGAGCTTAATCCTGTTGTTGGAAAACAAATGTTCTGTTTGCTTCCCTGAGTCACATTCACCGACATACTGTCTTTTAATACCGGAGGTGGTATATGTCTGTTGATGAAAAGCGTGTCCAAACATCCAGTCGCGATATCGCGAACAATGAAAACATGATAATCAGCCTGAGGAACAAATATGGTTGGCCTGGCTACAGCCAGGGTGTTCACCTGCAAACTTAATATGTTGTTTGTTCCACGATGTTTAATGGATAAGCTACCATAAACCCCCTTCTTTATTCCACCAAATATGGTTTTGTCAGACGAGTTATATGCCCAGTTTCCTGCAGGGTCAAGGGTATTAAGGTAAGTTACCAACTCGTCCATTTTATTGAAAATGAATTTGGCAGCTTGTTTACCGTTAAATGACCAGGCTTCCAGTTCAAAAGGCGGAGCACCAAAATTCATCAATATTCCATAACTGTAAAAAATCGTGCTGTCAAGGCAAAACGACACATTACCTGTATAGGTACTTCCATTAAGATTTAACGAATAACCTGTTAATGTGGAAACCGTTGTCGGCAGGCATATTTCATTCAAGCCCTCAATCATCAAAACTTTGAATGTGTCAACTGTAAAGACCTGTGGGCATACAACCTTGCAATCGTAGGGCAGTACGATATTCTTTAGTTCAGCTTTACAACCTAATGAATCTGTTACAGTAACCGCGTACGAATTGGATGCCTTCAATTTGCTGACAAATAAAACTGTATCGCCGGTACTCCAAAGTATGGAATAGGCACCGGTTCCACCACTTGCGGTAAGTTCCAATTCCCCGTCTGATCCGGCGCAGCTTTCCGCTTTTGCCGTTACGTTTAGTTTCCAGGCTACTGGCCCTCTTATGGTTACAATTTGGTTTGCAGTACAGTTCCCGACACTGTGGACAATCTTATAAACCCCAGCTGGCACTTTATTCATTGGTGTTTTGCCTATGAACACATTATTGGTGTCGTAAACGGAATATTCAAGACCGGTGTTCGAGGTCAATTTACCCAGAACGTCAGGGCAGGTATAACTTTGAACAGTGAAATCCTCAACTTTTAAGGCCACCTCCGGCTGCTTTGGTAAACTGAAACTCATGTCGAATGTACAGCCTACACTATCTGTAATACTTAAATTCACCAATTGGTCGTACAAGCCATTTACACACGCTTCAGATTGGAATGGCAATGATGGTATAGTACCATAGTTTGAAGACAATGTATATGGACCGTTTCCTTTTGACAGTTGTAAGCAGATACTGGCATCTTGCACCCCGCAGCTACTTGGAGGAGTTGTTACCGCTGAGATTTGCGGAACAATGGTCCCTTGAATGACAACTGGCAAATAAGATATACAAGTAGAACTCGTATCTTTTACTTCAATAACATAGGCTCCTGAATCAAAACCACCTAAAGAAATGGTGTCGCCCGGCATTCCAGTGCCAGTAGTTTTAGAATTGTGGATACTATAAGTAAAAGGACCACTCTTCAGAACCTTAAATGAGAATTTACCGCTGGCGTTGCCACAGGAAGCATTGTTTTGTTCCAAAATGCTAATATCAGCATTTGTGGACGCTGGCAACAAATAAGTATGTGTACTGGTGCACCCTTTCAAATCTGTGATGACAACCTGATAAACACCTGCTGGCAATTGATTGACAATAAATGAATCTGGCAAGGAAAGTCCTGGGTTATTAACCCACTTAAAACTCGCTCCTGTTGGATAACCTGCTAATTCAATAGAGCCATCCGCCTTACCGCATGTTGGATTCTTTTGAATGGAAGTAATATTTACAGTCGATGAAACTGCCCCAACAGTAGCGGAGCTTGAAATTACACACCCGTTTTGATCCTCCAGAATGACAGAATATTCACCTCCTTCGAGATTCGCTAAAGTTAGTGTATTGGAGTTCTGGAGCAAATTGGATGATTCCAGCTTGCCATTCTTAAAGATATAGTATTTGAAGGGTGATGTGCCACCATTCAATACAACCTGAACTGAGCCGTTAAACTGACCGCAATCTGCTTTTGAAACGGAAGTGCTGGCCACGTAGAATTTATCCGCTACAGAACTAATACTTGCGGATAGCGTATCGCTGCAGCCTTTTGCAGTGACAACTTTCACTATGTACCGGCCTGCCGGCAGATTTGTAAATTGATGTTGCAGATGGGCAGAGGTAACAGAATCAAAAGCAACGTTTGTTTCCGGAACCTTATACAACTTATAGCTGTAAGAGGCATCTCCACCACTAATGTTTACTTTTAGTTCGCCATTGGGTTGGCCTATGTCGCAATTGGTGACTTGAATAGTTGAAATGCTGTCGATTTTAAATGGAAGTGGATAATCAACCGTTCCGGAAGCAGTTGCCACACAGCCAGTCAGGCCATCGCTTATGGCTACTGTGTAAATACCTCCAGGCAAATTATTCAGACTTTGCTGAGTGACTCCATTGGCACCAGGACCCTTCCAGAGGAAAGTATAGTTTCCGGGAACTGTCAACCCGAGTTTAATAGCCCCTGTGTTTGCACCGCAGGTAGTCACATGTGTGATGCCCATTGTTGGTCCGGGCTTGAAATCGTTTATTACCACCGCATTGGACCCTGTTGCCTGGCAACCCCCATGTTCTACGGTGAGGATTACAAGTTTGGAACCTCCACTGTTCCATATCACAGATATCTTACCTGCTTTTGGACCGGCAGCAGAGGAGTCACTGGAGGCAACAATTTGTCCACCATCCACATTCCAGTTCAATTTCGCTGATGGACCTGCATTTCCCGTATATTCAAGTTCGATTTCAGAACCCAAACATTGAGGACTGTTTACTCTGAATGTAGAAAGTGGCGCAAGTACTTTAATTACTTTGAATGTATCTGAAATAACGCAGTTACTGGTACCTCGGATATTAACCCTGTAAATGGTGGTATCTGCCTGGGGTATGAAATCAAACCGAAGCATGCTATCGATATACAGGTCATTTGAATAGGTTCCTGTTGAATTGATTTGATAAGAAAGGATTTTTTCAGAGGTTATAAACTTCACCTGTGCGTTTTGACCCTCGCAAGACTCAAAATCTGCAGGAGAAGTCAGGAACCTGATGGTGTCCTGGTATCTGAGTTCCGTCTTTTCAGACCAGAGAACCTTACAGGAGCCATTAGAATTTGATATGACGATTTGGTATGTACCACGTCCGATATTTTGGAAAATGTTGGAAGCCTGGAAGGATACTCCTCCATTGATACTGTACTGAAGCGGGGCAACACCACCAGTGGCTATGATTTCGATAGCTCCGTTCATGTTACATCCCGTTGGTTGGGTTGAATTTACTTTTGAAATGGAAGCTGAAGATGGTGCTTTTAGTACAACCGGATTGTTGGCATAGGAAGCACTGCAGGTTGCACCGGTATATTTAATCAACACCAAATAGTTTCCAGCACCCAAACTTCTGAAAATACTGCTATCCTGCCAGGTTGCTCCGTTATTGATGCTATATGTGATGGTGCTTGAACCAGTTGCTGAAATTTCTATTTTTCCATTAGGAATATCACAGCTGGCCAGATCGGTGCCGACTACGCTGTTGATTACCGGTACTGGGCCAACATTTACTTCAACCGAGGAAGAAGATGTGCATGTGAATGCATTGGTATAAGTTACAGTGTAAACAGTTCTTGTCAGAGGATAAGCAAAAGGTGATGGTGTATTTGGATTGGACAATCCTGTAGTTGGTGTCCAATTGGCAGCGACCCCTGTTGGCGATTTGAGTTGTACTGTATCTCCGGGGCAGATAAAATAATACGTTTGCGGTGCAGGGCCGGGAACCGGGTTGATAACGATATTTTTAGTAACCGAAGAAGTGCATCCTCCATTAGTAATAGCTGTCAGAATTACTGAGTAAGTGCCCGCTAACGCGTATTTATGTTTTGGCGATTTTGCCGTATCTAATGGGGTGCCATCTCCCCAATTCCATGACCATTTGATAACAGGTTCCACGGTAGTGGTGGTATTTACAGGGACCAGGGTGTCACCGTGGCACAAATTCCCTGCCGTGAAATTGGCCACTAATTTCTTGCACGGATCCAAAGTGCAATCCGGTGCAGGCAAATTACTGATACACACAGGAACGTCAGCTCCTCCGTATCCACTTACTGTTATCTGTTGTCCAACATTGGCATTCTGACTGTTGGGTGGAAAGAATGGGTCATTTTTATTGTCCATTAAAACGACTTGGCCACCCTGACAGGTACCGCTGTTTTCGAAGGTGAATAATGGAACAGTCTGCCCTTTGATAAATGAAATGTTGGTAGTTCCCGGGCTGCCGAGTATGAAAGAAATGTAGTCGCTACCAGGTTCTTCAGTTGGTGCGATGTATGAAGAAGCTTCACTGAATGTGACACCGGGAACAAGGCTTGTCAGTTTGGCAACCTTAAATCCTCCGGTGGGTACTTTAACCGTCCATTGAGCTGAAGAAACAATGTTATTTGGAAAATTCCAGGTAGTGTCTGTAATCATTGACATCTGGAATTTATCATTGGGCAGTTTTTCTAACTTGTAGGTAATGATGCATGGTGGGGGAGGACATGCCTCCAATTCATAAGTTCCCACTTCATTGATGCAATCTTTCACCGCATCCCGGACATACAGTTTATAAAACCCGGGTGCCAGACCACTAAAAGTATTGGAGCTTTGGAAAAACTCCGGTTTGCCGATAGCATACTGAATGGGGTTGCCCAATTCACTGTATGCATGTATTACAAGACTTCCATTCGTGGAATCGCAGGAAGGATGATTCCTGTCCACTCCGGTAATCACAGCAGCCAGAGGACCCTCCATTTCAAAACTGCCACCACTTACAGAACAAAGTGCAGCCACATCGCGAACGATTACCTCAAATAACTTTCCGGCAGCAAGGCTTGGAAAACTATCACTGCTCTGAAACGTAACCCCATTATCAATAGAATATTGCAATGGAAGTCCGTTGGTATTCGTTGCTGTAATCTTAATGCTGCCATTGGCAAGTCCGCAAGCTGTCGGGCTTTTCATGGAAATATCAAAAATCTGTACACCACAGCCAGATGCACCTTTACAATCGGGACTCAGGACGCCATAATTTCCAGAATAGGCATTCACTCCCATACCAGCAGCAATAACCGAAATTTGATTTCCCACATTCACACTCTGTGAGTTTGGGGGCATAAAAGGATCGGTTGCATGTTCAATCAGATCCAGTGCACCAGTACACTTTCCATTGTTTTTAAAGGTGAAAAGGGCAACTTCCACATCTTTCTGGAAGGTGATTGCAGAAGTGACACCCGACAGTCCAAAAACAATGTAATCAAAACCCGGATTTTCAGGCGGAGCTACAATGTTGGCATTGTTGTTCCAGGAGCCACTGATATTGGCAATGTTTCCAACCTGGAAGCCACCAGTTGGTACAACAATGGTAATTTGTGCTGATGGTACAGCATTGGAAGGCGCGTTCCATGTTACATCTGGTTTAAGCAAAACCTGGTAGGTAACATTGTCCGCCAACAGTTTCACCTTAAATCTGACCTGAGCCTGAGACAGGTGTGCCAGAAACAAGGAAGAAAATAAGAGGGCATAGCGAAGTTTCATCAGTGACATTTTGAGTGCCCGGGAATAATATCTGAAACGCGCCTTAGGCCTGTTAGCCTGTGAATACAGGTTTGGACAGGCTGAAACGAATAGATCAGACTTATGACCAGGGGGTAAAATGCGGGAGGATGTAAAGAGGTTTTGCAAAAATGAAGCCACACTGAGCATTCAGTCACCCAAAGAAATCAGATTCAACAGGTTCATTTTGTGTACCTTATTCTTAGAGCTTGTTTGGAATTTGGTCACTTGGCTCAAAACGACCCTTTTTCGCCACTTTTTCAGCTTTTTTCAGTCAAGTAGTCCCGCTATTCTCCTTCAAAAAGCCAAAAAATTGACGAAAAATTTCTCGTTTTTAACTCAAGCACTAAATCCCAAACAAGCTCTTAGCCCTATCGTACCAGGGTGAACTCGCCGGAGAACAACACTGATGCCCCGTCTATGAAATCGACATACATGGTGAATAAATAGGTGCCTGCGTCCACCACCTTGCCATTTGTTGTGCCATCCCACCCGCAATTGCGTTCCCCGTCAGTACGGAGATTCAATGTTTCATAAATTAATCCTCCCCATCTGTCGAAGACCTGGAAATTTCTAATGGCCGTGACTTCAAATCCGGCATAAGGACAGAACTGGTCGTTTATTCCATCGTGATTTGGGCTGAAAGCGTTTGGAATGAAAATATCTCTTGATTTGTACACATCAATAGCTATTTTGTCGGTCGCACTGCAACCAAATTTATCAGAGACCTTCAGGGAGTAAGTGATATTTTCCTGGGTGCTGACCCAGGGATTCGGACAACTAGTGCAACTCAGGCCTGTCGTTGGTGTCCATTCCAAAGTCACTTCATTGAGCGGATAGACTTCGGCTTTCAACTGTGTACTTTGGCCATATTTTAAGGACATATTGGAGCCCAGTTCCAGAAATATTTTCTTGTGTTCTGGGAGTTGGAAGCTCTCTGCTTTCGTACATCCTTTTGAATCTTTCAGTGTCAGTTTGTATGGTATCCCAGTTTCGATGGTGTATTCCTGCTTGGTCTCAAAATCAGTTGTACCATCCAGTCGGGTGACCCAATTGCCATTTGCATTTTGGACCGACACTATTTTTATCCTTCCATCATCTTCACCACAACCGGGAGCAGTGAGCGAATACGTCAGGTTTATTGGAGGTGGGTCGTTAAGGGTGATGGTTCTTGTTTCTGAACAAACTCCTGTTGCATCAGTAACGGTGACTGTATAGGTACCGGGTCCTAATTTCCATGCTGAAGAATAGTCGCCGGTTTTGGCATTCGCTGACCATGCAAATGTAAATGGCGGATTCACACCAACCGGGTACAAGTCGATGACTCCATTACTGTCGCCAGCGCATCTGATTTGTGAAACAAGGATATTGGGATAAATAACTGCGCTGATCTTAACCTGAATGCTGTCAGTCGCCTGACAACCGTTGTCATCTACGACAGTTACAGAATAGGTGCCAGGATCCAGAAAACCTGCAGATGCATTGGAAACGGTAGGATTGGTGCTCCAGTAATATTTGTAGCCAAATTTCGCGGTACCGCCACTTGTCTTATCGACAAAAGCAACTCCGTCCATGGAGCCATTGCAGCTTGCATCAAAGGCATGTAATTGTATTTTTAGGGGTGCGGGTTGAGTGATTACAATAGTTTTAGTAGAAGCGGAGTCCAGTCCGTCTTTGATAATCACCTGATAAGATCCGGCTTTCAAGAATTTAAGCAGCCTTGTTTCTCCATCCTTATCTATATTTTCAGTTCCTACTAAGCCTGTTGATAAATGTTTCCATGTGACCTGATAGGGTGGGTATCCTCCGGTAGCTTTTAAAGTAACATCAGTGGAGGAACCATTACAGGGTACAGGATTTTTATCTGGGATGAATGCAATATCCACTGGCGGACAAGTGGTTTTGAAATCTTTAGTGTTGCCATTGTATGCATTTACACCTATACCTGTTCCAAGTACTGAAAATGAATTACCAATATTTACACTCAGTGAATTAGGTGGCATGAATGGGTCGCTGCCGGTATCTATCAATTCTACCGGTGAACAGGGGTTGACATTGGAAAAAGCAAATAATGGAATGGGTATGCTTTGTTGAAGTGTCAAAGTACTTAACGGACTATTAAGCGAAAAGCTGAAGTAATCGTAAGCTGGAGCTTCCTTTGGCGACTTGATGGTGTTGGTCAAACTCCAGGTTCCGGTAAGACTTTGAAAAGCGGTGATGTTAAGCCTTGATGCCGGGGCGCGCAATGTTAGTTGCGCAGAACTGGTAATGCTTTGCGGAGGTGCCCAATTCACAGTTGGAACAACGGAAATCTGGTATTGACTGCCATTAAGCAAATCTATCCTTCCCTGGAGTTGGCCAAGTAGTGGGGTAATGAGCAATAACATGGGGGGCACGAACAAAAAGAATCGAAACGAGTTTGCCATAGTTCGTGCAGTTTGGTATCTGAGGGCCAAATGTGCAACAACCGTGCTAATTTGGAAATGCGAACGAGGCAAAAATGTGACTGCTTAACAATGGGAAATCAGAGCATTGCCCAACGCTCAGGTTTATTGGCTATTTCTTCAAAGTTGTTAAAAAACTGACCGGCATGCTTTCCATCCACCAATGCATGATGGGCTTGTAATGACAAAGGCATTTTTATTTTCTCAGCTTCATGAAAATATTTCCCCCAAACAATCCTGGGCACTGAATCATGGGGATGATAGTGCATGGCATGTTGCACAGAAGTAAATGACACCCATGGCATTGAGGAGAGGAATAAATAGTCGTCACGCCCAATTTCATCTTCAAAGGAAGGGTGCAACTGGAGTTCTGCCACTTTCTGCTGTGCCCTTTTTAAAAAGCTGTCAAAATCATCTTCGTAATCCACCTCACAAAAGCTGAAAACATCAGATGTTTTGGTGGGAACTGTAAATGAAGGATGTACCGCATCGTGTTCCACAATTGTTTTTTCTCTTAATCGCTGGCGTAATTCTGGAATCTCATTGGCAACTTTGGATACCAACCACGTAACTGTAATCATGAATGGGAGTTGACGGGTTTTTACGACTGCCAGCAAATTACTGATATCGACATTGGCGCAAAGATTAAAATGAGGATGGTTTTGTGAAGTGAAAAATTCAAAATGCTTTTTCCGGTGTTCCCCATTAAGTTCAATAATTCTCATTCTTTTAAGGTTAGTATAGTGTTAGATTTTTGTGCTCTGCTGCAAATCATTAGTTAGAGTCTTCATATCGAGGCCGCCAAAGTTGCCGGATGTCATCATCAGTAAATTGGCATTTCCCCAAGACAATCCTCTCAGAAAGGACTCCTGGTCTTCTTTATTCGTAAAAACATGCAAGTCTGGGTGATTAAATGCCTCTTTCATTTCAAGTGGATCGATGGCTTCCATTTTTTTCATGGCAACTGTGTGGTGGCTGTAAAACACACAACCTGTATCTGCTGCAGCCAGGGTACCTGCATAGTGAGGCAGAAATTTTTTGTTCAGACTGCTGAAAGTATGCAGTTCGACACAGGCGACCAGGCGGCGCTCCGGAAATAACGATTTGACTGCTTTGACTGTGGCTTCTACCTTGGAAGGGGCATGAGCAAAATCCAACCAGGCAGTGAAATGTTGATTGCTTGTGAGTTCCTGCAGTCTTTTAGCCGCTCCTGTAAAACTGCCGGCAGCTTCGAGAAATTGTTCAAGGGTAATTCCCAGTTTTTCACATGCTAATTGGGCTGCATGAAAATTGGCCATATTATGAGCCCCAAAAAGTTTCAGAGGTATGGTTACGTTTTCATCAACCAAAAAGAATTTACCATCCTGCACCCTATAGGGTAGTCCGGAGTAGGGTTTGATTTTGCAAACTGCGTTTGACTCAACAATTTTACACAATTCTTCATCGGGCTGATAATAGATTAATGTGTCATCAGTGTCCATGTCTTTAATAAGTTCTGCAAATGAAGCTGTATATAGCTCATAGGTTGGAAACACATTGATATGGTCCCAGGCCACACCTGTAATGATGGCAATTTGTGGTTTGTAATGCAGAAATTTGGCCCTCCGGTCGATTGGCGATGACAAGTACTCATCACCTTCCAAGACAATGATTGGAGCGTCGGATAATTGAACCATGAGTTCAAATCCCTCCAATTGGGCTCCCACGAGATAATCGAAATGCAAACGGGCCTGCTTGAGCACATGCATAATCATGGATGTGGTTGTGGTTTTACCATGACTGCCAGCAATCACTACTCTTATTTTGTCTTTTGAGTGTTCATACATAAACTCTGGAAAGGAATACACTTTGATACCCAATTCTAGTGCTTTGGCCAGCTCAGGATTATCAGCTCTTGCGTGCATCCCAAGAATGATGATATCGAGTTCTTCAGTAATTTTTTCTGGAAACCATCCGAATTCTTTGGGCAGTAAACCTGTTTTTGCGAGGCGGTCAAGGGCTGGATTGTAGATTTCATCATCGGAGCCGCTGACTTCATGTCCGTTTTTTTGAAGGGCTAGAGCCAGGTTATGCATGACAGCGCCACCAATGGCAATCAAATGAATTCGCATGAATAATAATTTAGGTATGAAATTGGTTAAGTGTGTATAGTTTTGTGACTGCCATGGTAAAATGAAGTCAAAATCTTACTTTTGACAAAGTTACATGGCTCAAGAAATAAAGACGTCTGAATCACGTTTAGCATTTGTAAAAAAAATAACCCTGACATTTTCTGTAAAACTCTTTGTTATGAATAAGAAAGTATCCTTGAACATTTTCCTTTTTCTTGTTTTTGCAATGGTTGCCATTTCCATTATTTCCTGCAACAAAGGATATGGTTGTCCTACCAACTTCTAAAAGCGTAAATGTATTGAATTCGTTTCAACCATTGCATTTGCTGATATTTTAGACTTCCTCCGTCCTTCCCTAACTTCTTATGATAAATTGGCGACACATCACGACACCCGCACAGATTGACGCGATTGCAAAGCGTTCATCTGAGGTGCCTTGTGTGATATATAAACACAGCACGCGCTGCAGTTTGAGCAGCATAGCCCGTTACCGCCTTGAATCGGAATGGAGTATTCCGGATTCGGAACTGGAAACCTATTTTCTCGACCTTATCCAGTTTCGGGATGTTTCAGCCTATGTAGCTGAGCGTTTTCAGGTTTACCATGAATCACCTCAGGTAATCCTGGTCAGTAATGGAGAGTGTGTTTATGAGGAGTCACATCTCGACATTTCTTTTACCGATATTCAGCAGAATCTTCCTGCGACGGCCCAATCTTACGACCGGAGGTAGGAGGCTCCGTTCACATCGATTATCCCACCGGTAAGGAACTCTGTGTTTTCTGAAGCCAGAAACAAAATCACATTGGCTATCTCTTCGGGTGTAGCTACTCTGTGCAGTGGACTTTGTTTTTTAATGGCTTCACCTGCCACCCCTTTGAGGAGGTCTTTAGTCATGTCTGTTTCGACAAAACCTGGTGCTATGGCTTTTACAAAAATATTGTGTTTGCCGAGCTCCTGTGCGAGGGATTGACTTAAAGAATTCAAGCCGGCTTTGCTGGCTCCATAAGCTGTGTGCATCGGTTCTCCGCGAAAAGCCCCCCTCGAACTTACATTAATAATGTGTCCGCCACCTATGCTCATCATGTGTTTGGCAGCAAAGTAACACATATTAGCAGCTCCGGTCAGATTCAGGCCAATGGTTTGATGCCATGCGTCACACCACTCTTCATAATCCAAATCCTCAATGGGGTGACTCACATAAATGCCGGCATTATTAACCAAAATGTGCAGTTGATTGAATTCAGAAATCACTGCGTCCATCATGGTGCGCACAGCCTGAGCGTTTGATATGTCGGCTTTGACGGCGAAATGTCCGTTTCCGCTCATTTCACTGACCACGTCTTTTGCTGCTTTAGTGTCGGCGTGAAAACTGATACAGACGCGTGCACCTTTTTCCGCAAAAGCCAATGCTGTAGCTTTCCCTATTCCCCGGCTTCCACCGGTGATGAGTACATTTTTACCTTTGAAATCCATTTTCATTATGATTATTTGGAAAAAAGACTATTCTTTATAACCATCTCCTGGCCCGCTTACAGTAGCCTTCATACTCCCTTCCAAATTTTTTCTTCAGCCAGGGTTCCTCATAAAATACAACAAAGAGGTGGAACAGCACTGCAACTGCAAGGCTATAAAAGAGTAAATAAGTGGACCAGAAATAAATGCTTTCACCCAAAAGTATGATCAAAACGCCGAGGTACATGGGGTTCCGGCTTTTTGAATACAATCCGCGGCAAACAAGTTTTACTGCAGGATCAACTGGTGAAAGAGTTCCTTTACCCAAAATGGCCATTAGATAAATACTGTGAAGCAAAATTGAAATGCCCGTTATAACAACTAACAATGCTATGTTATGCCTCAAATTATCAAATTCAAAAATCAGCTGTAATGGTACAGTCAAGTAAAACAAAGGAATAACAAATGCCACCATGCCAGGGCAAACTAAAAACCAAATCAGACTCCTTATTGCAAGCCACATGAGAAGCCTATTAAGGGTTAGCCATCACTCCTAATTTTCGTTCCTCTTTCCAGTATCCTCTGGTGAAATCCGGAAAGCGGACCGGCACACTTCCCAATTGAACAGAAAGTTCTGAAACAGGTGTCACAACCGACCAGGAGGCGGCATCATAAACATCCATATCCAATGCTATTCCCTTGTTCAGGCAGTCAATCATTCTCCATAACATCACAAAGTCCATCCCTCCGTGTCCTCCGTTCTTCTTTGCCTCTTCCTGCAATTTAGTCCACAGCGGATGAGTATAACGTTCCCGGAATGATTTGTAATCATCTTCTGATAAGTAGTCGTGCCCCTTTCCACTGACGGACATTTGACTTGGATAACCTTTGTGAAATGCTTTGGTACCTGCGAGCATGTTTATCCGGCTGTATGGTCGGCCTGTTGTAACATCGTGCTGCAGCAGTATGGAGCGGCCGTTTGCTGTTTTAATCAGACTATTATTGATGTCGCCATGTTTGAACCCCGTTCTGTTATAGAATTCGTTGTCCTTTTCCACAGTTCGGGCATATTCATCCAATCCTGCCTGCATAGAGCTCATGGAAACCAGGTAATCGAAACGGTCGCCCCGGTCGATTCCCATATATTGTGCAACCGGTCCCAGTCCATGAGTAGGGTAGAGGTTGCCATCACGTGCCTCGTTGTGGCGGATTCGCCACATATTGTAGTAATAGGTTTTGCTGAAAAGTAATTCGCGCAGATCATGGATATAAGCGCATTCGGCATAAGTCAGGGTGCCGAAAACTCCACTTTCCGCCATATTCAACATCCATAATTCTTCATTGCCATAACAGACATTTTCCAGAATCATGCAGTTTCGCTGGGTCTCTTCGGCTGTGTTCACCAGTTTCCAGCAATCCTCAAAAGTATAAGCACATGGCACTTCAACACCGGTGTGTTTTCCCTGCTGCATGGCATATACTGCCATAGGAACATGGTCTTCCCATGGGGTGGCTATTAAAACCAAATCAATATCATCCCTCCGGCACATTTCCATCCAGGAATCTGCCTTGCCACTGTAGGTTGCCGGTTTCTGTCCACCATTTTTTTGGAGATGATCCAAGGTCTGGTCCGCCATCTCTTTTCTGATATCACAAATAGCCGTGATTTTAGCTTTTCCGGTTCCTATTGCATTGACCAGCCTGGTCAGTTCCTTACCTCTGTTTCCGAGACCAATAACTGCAACTTTGAGCTGTTTGATAGGTGGAACTTTGAGGCCGATGACTGGTTTGCCAAAGGCGGGCTGTATTTTTTCAGCAGCTTCTATGAGTTCTTCGGCACCTGATTTGGAAAATATGTTTCCTCCGGGCAGACCCACCAGGGCAGCTAAAGCTGCGGCATTTTTGAGGAAACTCCGGCGTTGTAATTTGTCATTCATGGTTTTGATGTTACTAAAAAGTTGCGGATGGTCACAAGGTAGTCATTTCCCATTTACTGAAGGAATGTGGAAATAGAGTAAATCAGTGATTCAAAAGGCTCTTATGTCATCTCACCAAGGCAGGATATAATCGAAGAAATCTTTCTTGAGATGGTTAAATATCTTTCTGAATTGGTCCATTCTTTCCCGCAGGTTATCCTGATTTTCAATTTTTAAATCAGCGCTTTGGGCCACCTTATACTTGACCAATTCTTTGAGATACTGGTCATGTCTTCGTATGAGGGTTTTCATTTCATTGATAACCGTGAACTGTAGGATGAGCTGGTTTTGAAAACTTTCCAGTTGTGGCATACTTTCGGGCTTGTGTTTTCTGCTGATAAGGCTTTCCAATTGCTTTTCAAAAATCTTTATTTCGTCTTCACGGAATTTGAGCTCGTTCAGCCACAATTTGTGTTCAAACTGTAGGTCGCTAAGATGTGGGCCATTATGTTGACTCATGATTGTATGGTATTGGTGAATATTATTTGTAATCAGGGCTCAGTAATCAACTTTAAGCTGTCCGTGGGTATCCTCACTTTAAGCCAATCTTCAAATTGAAGTATTGTATTTCTCCGCTGTTTCGTCCTGAATTTGGCAAATGCAAAATACAGGGTATCGGGAGTACTTTTATCAGTTGAATAAAAAGTAGTGGATTTAATTGAAAACTGTTGGAGGTCATTGAACATAACCTTGGCCTCTTCGAAAACCCTTTCTGTTTGGATTTCTGATTTTTTAATTGATTCCAGTTCGGCACTAAGCTTGCGCAAGGCCTGTTCTTTCTGACTCAGAGAGTCCAGGTTTCTCGACAAGACTTCCTCCAGTATGCCTGCTTTTGTTCCTTCTACATTGAAATCATTATTGCCTTGTTTAATCATTAACCTTGCGCCGTGTAACCCGTAAACCGGGAGTTGGTTAGTGATTTTTTGTATCGTGTTTTCGTCGAGAGTTTGGCCAAACAGGGTTACAGTAATTTTGCTTTCCGGTTTGAACTGCTGTGAGTGTTTGAATACATGAGTTTCAGGGAAATTGAATTCATGGTTGATGAATCTGTTTACTTTTTCCTCGAAGATGCTTTTCAGTACCAGATTTCTGGCGATATACACGCTGGGTATGATCATTAATACGACAAAGACTCCTATCAGCAATCTTACCCTTTTTTTTGCCCTTGGCATAATAAAGTCCACCTTTTGGAATCGAAGGAAACGGATGACAACAACCGTAGCAAACCAGATGAAAACAGCATTGATACTAAAGAGGTAAAATGCTCCGCCAAAGTACTTCCAACTTCCCATCGCAATCCCGTATCCGGCTGTGCAAAGTGGAGGCATCAAAGCCGTGGCAATGGCTACTCCTGGTATAACATTCCCCCTCTCTTTGGATGCGGTAGCAACAATACCGGCCAGTCCGCCAAACAGTGCAATAAGAACATCCCAGGTTGTTGGAGTTGTACGGGCCAATAATTCGGACTGTGCTTCCTGAAAAGGGCTTATGAAGAAATAAAGAGCGGAGGTGCTGATGCTCGCAAAAACCATAATGCCAAGGTTTACAGCGGCTTTTTTGATGAGGTGGATGTCGCTGATTCCCACACCAAGGCCAATACCCATGATTGGACCCATGAGCGGTGATATAAGCATCGCACCGATGACGACAGCAGTTGAGTTGACATTTAAGCCAATGGAAGCTATGAAAATAGCAAAAATGAGAATCCATAGCTGAAGACTGCCAAATTCCGCACCCGTCCTCAATTCAGCCACGATTTCCTTTTCTCTTGATAAATATCCGTATAAACTCAGGCGCTTTTTTATTGCAGCAAACAGACCCGTAGCTATGTCACTCATGCAAATTCAGTTAGTTGGTATCCAGGCCAGTTTAGACCCCATAAATAAAACCTCTCTGAGGCAGCAGTGGCAATCAAACTGACTGCAGACTGTTTTGCAAAAATATAAATGTGAGTAAAAAAAGAAACCTAATCATCCACTATTCTTATTAATGTCAATTTTCAGCCACCTACATAAAAGATGAATAGAATAGCGGTAAAGCGGGCTATTTGAATGGACTACGCGCCACCCAACTGTCGGGAGGTCGCAAATATTCAAGAAGTGATGGTAAAATAGTATTGGTGAGTTTGTTGTTGGCTCTGATGTAACAGAACATCTGGAAATCCTTTGCACCAACAGAGCTTTTAATTTCCATAGCCGTTCTGGAGTAAACTATTCGATGTGATTTGTCTTCTATTCCCTGCCTGAGCGTATCGAACAGCATGTTCAGGTAAATCTGTGAGTTCCGGTTAACAGCTTGGTCAAACCCCAGGAAATGCGCTTCAAGGTCTTCAAAGTTGGATATGGTGGTGCGGTAGGCAACCAAATCGTTATCGGCAAAGTATCCGAAAATTCTGAACTGTCCGTTTAGTTTGTCCTTGAGTGAAGGAATGTAATTCTCATTCAGGGTAACCATATTAAAACTGGCAGTATCCATCACAGACCTGTAAAGTTCATACAGCCGGTTTTTAAAAATATGCACCTGCTCGGTGGTCAATTCCCGGTGCACAAGCTCCCGGCTTAAACGAAATGCACGTTTGGCTCTAACGCGGTACTTTGACGTGATAGCAGCCAAATAATCCTCAAATAAATGCCAGTCTGATTTAATTGGTAATATCATGTTGGGATGGAAGGTAAATTCCCTGTACGATTTATCAATTAAGCTGCGGCTGGGTAAGCGGTGTTCTGCGGTTACATCTTTGATGAAAATTGCGTCCATGCTAAGGCCTTGCTCTTCCAGAGATTGTTGCGTTTTAATCAGGGCTTCTTCGAGAATCCTGAAATTTGTTTGCATTTCGGTTTGTTCAGGATGAAAGTAAAAACCATGCTCTCCAGTGAGCAGTAAATTCCCGCAAACCAGCAGATTGTGATCAAACTGGCTAGCCACCATATTTTTCAGATAACGGGCCATAGCCCTGATAATACAGGGGTATTTATCCCTAGTATCTGAACTTTTAATGCTTGCATCGGGTCTGAAATTGGAAATCTGGCAGTAAGCAACACCTACTGGCGAATAACCCTTGTAAAAGACTAAATAACGGAACTTCATCCCTCTTGGAGGGTTTTCCTCGATTACGGATAGGTAGGATTTTTGCAGGAAGGTGTTTTTGGCAGGTTGCGCTAAATCCCAATCCTCGGACAGTTCATGTATATTTTCGAAAATTGAAAAGGAATATTCTGGAACCGAAAGGGTATGCCTAAGATGAGTTTTTAGGTAACTCGCCTTAATCAGTGATTCTTGAACGGGATTTGACGACATACCAAATTCTTGATTGCTACAAAAGTGTGTTAACTTTCAATATCGCAGTGAACGCTATGTTCGCATTGGAATCATGAAAAATCTGCTTCCTTACTCAGTGACGGATTAGAAACAGATGAACAGACAGAAGGTTCTTTCCCGACAACTTAAGTACCGGATAACATCACCAGTACCTATTTACCAGAAGGAAGTTAGAGCTTGTTTGGGATTTAGTGCTTGAGTTAAAAACGAGAAATTTTTCGTCAATTTTTTGGCTTTTTGAAGGAGAATAGCGGGACTACTTGACTGAAAAAAGCTGAAAAAGTGGCGAAAAAGGGTCGTTTTGAGCCAAGTGACCAAATTCCAAACAAGCTCTTAGTTGGGGATGATAATGTTTGTTAAAGATGAAATCGTTCGGGTTCAGCCTCTTGCATGATTTTCATAACTGCTTCATAAACATCCTCAGCATTGGGTTTTGAAAAATAATCGCCATCCGAGCCATAGGGTGGCCTGTGTTCGGTGGCAGTTAACGTCACAGGAGGAGAATCGAGGTATTTGTAACCTTTCTGCACCTCCAAAACTTCCCGCATCATAAAGGCAGAGGCGCCCCCGGGTACATCTTCATCGAGGAATAAAACCCTGTTTGTTTTTTGAAGTGAAGAAATGATGCGATGTTCCAGGTCGAACGGAAGTAGGGTTTGAACATCAATCAATTCAGCTAAAACTCCAACTTTTTCGAGCAGTTCCAAAGCTTCCTGTGCAATACGTACACAGGAGCCATATGTAACGATGGTTATATCATTGCCTTCCTGAAGTACCTCAGGCAAACCTAATGGAACGGTGTATTCACCGATATTATCCGGCATCATCTCCTTCAGTCTGTAACCATTG
>CAYRDX010000036.1:0-44530 GCA_964423205.1 uncultured Saprospiraceae bacterium
TCGCTTGTATAGGAGTTTACAAAATCCTGCGTATTGGTAAGGTTCCGGCCGTGCAGGTTGACCGACAATTTATTCTTCCAAAATTTGTAGGATAAAACGGCATTGACGAAAACATAATTTTCAGGGGATGCTGCGGTTTGCTCGAAATAAAATAATTCACTTTCGACAGTAGCGGTAAATCCACCTTTTAAATTAAAATACAGGTCCAGGAATGAACCAATGGAATAGTCATTGACCTTCGACTTTGTACCGTTGTATCTGGTGTAAATGGCTGAATTGCCTAACGTGATTCCTGTATGGTAGTTAAACCATTTCAAAAAGCCGGAGCGCGCCGAAAGCTCTACGGAGCCTGCAAGTCCATTGACCTCGCGCAGATCGCTGTCATTCAGAGTATTTTGATAAGTTGTCCATGACATTTGCGGCCGCAACTTGAAACGGTTGTTTATGTGGGGGCTGAAATATTCCAGGCCTGCTGAAAAAGATACGTTGGCGGTTTGGGAACGGTTTTCGACGCGGCTGGAAATATCGAAATCATTATTGATCAGCCAATCCTTGCGATAGCCTCTTTCAGTAGTTGTCCCGACAAGGTTGGCGTGGAAAAGGACATCATCGGAAAACTGGCCCAGCAAATAATTCAGAATCACCGTATGACTGTAGGCTGGAACAAACAAAGCTGCCCCTCTCTCAACTTTCCGGTAGTCCTTCACGATATAGCCCCGTAGCACATCAGCAACCTGTGGAAGTCCCATAGTGTATGAATAAGCGCCAAAAAGGGCTCTGTTTTGCTTTTCTCGTTTGAAACCTAAAACAGGAAGGGCATACCAATCCTGCTTTGAGAGCGTCTTAAGACTATCCGAATAATGTAAATGGTAAAAACCTCCGGAGATATCCGCAAACCACTCTGTTTGTTGCCAATACCGGGTTGAGTTCAGCCCTATGTATGTATTCGTTTGAATGAAGTTGCTCTTGTTTTTAAAATCAGTGCCTGATATGATTGACTCATTGGTCAAATTGTGCAATAGCAGTGAAGAAAGTGACTCATCCCGCTTTTGCATTATCCCGGCGTGGATTGCGGATTGACGCCGGGCTCCGGAAAATAGTAATTGCCCACTTGCACTCCAATAGAGCATGGGTTTATCCACAAATTGTCGAAGATTGATAAAGGGCTCGGTAGAGGCAGGAGGCAATATGCGTGGTTGGGTTTGACGGGTGTCTAATTCCTGTTCTTTATCATTCTTAATGTATGCAATATTTGCCTGGAAAGCCCTGTTTTCCTTAAATTTTACAGTGTAATCCAATTCATTTTGCAATGCAAAGCTCCGGTTTAAAAGGCTGTTGTTAATTTTATTTTGATTGGCAACAGTTAGTAAGTCATTGTTCAAGGTGGTGCTTTTTATTTGCATTTGATACCGTAAGGAGGAACGCTTCGTTAAGTCCGCCAGGGCATCAATGCGCCCTTGCCAAACAAAGGGCCGTCTCTCCAACTCGTTTTGTTCGGAGAGTACCAACAGGGAATCGGTCAATTGATACCGCCATTCATTGCTCACATAATTCTTCAGCTTGTCACCTGCTATGGAAAAATTGCCTTTAAGGTTAAGTTTCTGCAGGGGACTGACGGCAAAATGAGACGAGAACATGGCCGAACGATTAAAACGGACACTCTGTGAGCCTAATGCACCAATAGAAGCATTGCCGATATGTATCAAATCCTCGTTTTCTGAACGCAGGAGCGTATTCATTTTTGACCCATCCGAAATCGAAGAAAATAAATTGCCCACTAACATTTCCACATTGCTTTGCTTGCCGACATTATTGAAGTTGCCAAAGGTGAGAGTTTTGAAGCGGTTGAAAAAGCTAAATAAATTCAGGGAGTTGTTGGTATGCTGATCGTTGCCGATTGCTGCCGAAATATTTCCGAAAAACAAACCTTTTGACCCCTCGTTCAGTGTGATATTAAGGACCTTATCATCCGAACGGCGAATCCCTTTCAATAATTTATTCTCATCAAACTTGTCAATGATTTGAATCTTATCCACTACTTCAGCTCCCATGTTTCTCGACATCAACTGGTAATTTCGCCCTGTCAAATCATCTCCATCAATCAAAATCTTCTTTATCGGTTTTCCTTGTATGCTGATTACGCCAGAGTTCCCGTCAACAGAGATACCAGGCAGTTTTTTTAGCAAATCCTCGAGATTGAGCTCAGTGGAATCTCTGAACCTGCTGGCAATGAAAGTAATGGTGTCCGATTTTTCAATTATTTTACCACTGGCACGCACCAAAGCTTCTTTCAAAACGAGCTCCTTGCTGCTCAATCTGAATTCCATAACCGCTGGTAAGGAGTCTTTCAAAATAAAGGTGAAAGACTGGGTTTCATAACCCAACAGGCTTGCCACGACGGTCAAAGTATCCGGGCGAGGTGTTTGAAAATTGAAGTACCCCTCATTGTCTGTTAAGGCAAATGCCAGGATACTTTCTGAGCTGGAATTTCTGGAAAAGACATTGGCGAAGGGCAGGGGTAACCCTTCTGCGTCTTTGACATACCCCTTTACCGATACCCTGTTTTGGGCCAATAAGCAGGACAAATGAAGCCATATCAATAGTATGGGGAGGATGAGGCGCTTAATGTTCATATTCCCTTTCTAAAAGATTTTTATTGACGCGCTCTATTTTCATGTTGTTTTGCCGCTCCTGTGCGGACATAGTCTTCTGGCGCATTTTTTCAAGCTCCAGTTCATCTGCCCTTTTATAGTCTTCAAAAGACACTTTTTTACCATTAGTGGGAGGGACAATAGGCTCATGGGCACTGTATGGCGACTCAATTTCTGTGAATAGGAACTGCACCTGCTCTTCACTATCATAGGCCTCAAGGATTAAGCCGGGTAAACCATGAAATTTCCAGGGACCATCGCTTACTGGTATCTGGGGGCTAAACCAGGCCGTATAGTTTCTTCCTCTGAAGCGGGTGGTCGCTTTCTGGCAATCGAATGTTCCGATTTTTTTCTGCTCCTGTGTTATCTCCCAGTTGATTTTAGGCAATTGTGGTTCAGTAGCCAAATAGGGTTGCATCCATACGATTTCACGGATCACTAAGGTGTTGGATTTCAAATCTTTAAAATAGACATTTCCGTAGGGATCTTGCCAGTACCCATCCTGAGCCTTCTGCAATGAACCATCCGGTTGTTTTAATTCAACTTCCTGAGTTACAAACCCCTCCGGTCCTTTACCGAATTCAAATACTGACCTGCCGTTTTCAATCAATAAATCAGCATTTTGTTCAATAGGGGCAGCCCGCAAATGGGTAATAAAACGATAAGACACCCTAATGCTATTTGAACTAACAGCTGCAGGAGAATTGTCAGTTTGCGTATTAGTTGTATCTAAAGCACTACGCGATAAAGAGGTGCACCCATTAAGAGTAAGGCTGCATATAAGAACCAGGAGGAAGTCATTTTTTTTCATAATGAACTGTTTTAAAGTTGATGAAAAAATTCCAAAGTCAAAGCGGGAAATCTAAGTTTTTTCATGTGCAGCAACGTTGCCATTTGTAACAATGTAGAACCAATGTGATGCTGGAACCAAATAGACAGTGGTTGGAAAATTGGTAATACCCACCACTGTCCCTTTGATAACTTTGAAAAAAAGCAATTTTCAATTTCCTGCCCAAATCAGGTCAATAGAGTAGTTTTACTAAACCCTGAAACTTGCTCCTTTTGAATCAAGAAAAGTATTGATTTTTGCCTTTGTTGATTCCGGTAGTTGACTTAATTGCTCAACAAAAATAAGAGCCTGAGTGTGATAATGGATATAGTTTTTTTCTTTCAAATCTTGTAACATGACGACAATGCTAAGATAGGCTTCATTTCCAATTTCGGATTGAGATTCTCGCAGTAATCTGGCTAACTGCTCAAAGTTAGTATATTGCTCGGCAGAAATACTGACCCTTGGTACTTCCGCAAAGTCATGAAATTGGTTATGTTCAACACCTGTTTCCATATACTCAAGTTGTGAACATCTCGTGCAAGTACAAGAAAACAATGTGCAGCTACAAGTGCAATTAGAGCCATCACAATTCTTGTAACATGAAACAAAAAATGATTGACAGGAACACTCTCCAAAAAGAAGGTCCAAATCAGCAGTGTAGGCGGGCAAAGCAGGTAAGTCCTCTTTCAATTGCTTTTCAGGTAATAATGTTAATGCAGAAAGTGTCAATAGTGCTGTAAGCACAAAACCAGAAAGAAAGATCTTTTTCATAATTAATGAATTTTAAGTTAACAAAATGGTTAAATACTCTATACCCAATACTGGGGTTTTGGTTCAGGTCAGGTATGTTTTCAATTTATTTCAAATTCAATTTTCAAGAAAACTAGCCTTATAGCTGGCCCTCCTATTCACAAAAGATAATTTTCATACCTCAACTTTCTTCTATAGTGTTGGAGCAAAAATACGTTCACCTCATGCGGAAAGTCAAAGACACTTTGCACGTTTTCCCACACCTCAAACAAAGGATATTTTTTACTGGTTTGTTATCCAATTCGTTGTAATGCAGTCAGTTAAGGCGGGTTCGAATTCGCAAGGTTCCAGCCAGGTTTGGCGGTCTTAACCTGCTTCGTTATCTTTAGCATCGGTTAGAACCATAAACAAAATGCTCCCCAATGAAATCGCTCCTCGAACTCGTTGACCTCGTCACCCGCTACAAGCGGCGGCAAATAGAAATTCTTGGATACCACGGGAAGGCCACCAACAGCTACGAATCTTTTTACGATTTGATTGCCAAAGGCGAAATCAGAACGGACGACGAAGCGGCAGCCAAGATCTTTGGCAAGGGTAAAACCGCTAAGTTTAAAGAGCACCTGAATTTCAAAAAGCGTTAATAATCAATTCAGGCTTAAGCCTCAATCCTTATTAAAAATCGGACTTCTGATGAGGTTGGAATTTATACCTTCTTTCCCGAATTTCTCCAAGGATTAGTATAGTTTGCAGCGTGGTATTCAGTTTTTATTTGCTTTGATTAGCTTTTGGGTGAAGTTATTACCATTACTTTGATAATGAATAAAGTAAATGCCGTTCGGCAGGATATGGGTATTTACTTCCACCTGATGTTGTCCTTTACTTTGGTGAGAGACTGGAATATTCTTGACAATTCTACCGGTAACATCTGTCATTGTAAGCTTGACTTTGTCAGTGTCGGTTTCAATATGGTATTTGATTTGAATTTTATTGTCAAAAGGGTTGGGGGCTATAGTCAATCTGGCCGGATTCTGATTGTTGCCACTGTTATCCTCAACCAACGGATTGCTGCGCGTTATAATCCCGTCACAACAAGTAAATAAAGCCGGATAGGCAAGAAACTGAGTGCTTAAGGCTACGGCAAACCCAGGGTTCAAAACAATCGACGGTGCAAAATAATCAACATCTCTCCCTGTGGCAATAGTTGATGTTGAGCTTATCTGTTGCGATGCTCTGTATTCCCGATGCGGACTGGTTGGAAGAACATACACAGTATCTGTATGACAAAGTTTGAAATAGTTCACAGAATTGTTTTTAACATAGTTGAATATCCTGTTCCACTGACAAGGTGTCACAGAGTTTTGCCACCATCCCTGCGACATCATTAAAGTGCTGTTAGCCCAAAGACAATTGGGGATACTATCATTACATACAATGTCCTTCGGATTAAAGCCTCCACAAGTTCCTTTTTCCGGGCATCTGGATCCACATTCCCAATTGGGGTTTATATCACTATCCGGGCGCGGGTTTGATACAGCATTGCTGCACTCATTATTGCAATCTTCAACGTGGCTAAGCGATAACATGTGCCCGACTTCATGATTTAGAGCCCTGCTAAGTTGTAAGACTCTTTCATTATTTTGTCCGGGTAAATTACTGTAGAAGAAACATCTGTTAATATCGGCTACATGAGCAACATTAAAGTTGTTTGAGCCTCCTAAAGAGGCCAAGCCAAGGCTATGTGGTAAATCATTAGTGTTATTGTATAAATAATTAACAAAAACAATATCCATAACATTTGATCCGTATCGATTTTGATGACCCCACAAACCTGATACTCTAGTGGCTGGCGTTGTTTTAGGAAGTCCTTGTCTAAATGGATATACCCAAATTCCTCCGAATGTATCGTTAGGCTGAACGGCAAGATCAGAGTAAAGCTTCAGCTTAACTTTGGCTTTAGGTATCCAGGGTGTTCTGGAGACGGGAATTCCAAAATTGGGTTGTAAGTTTTCTAGTGATTTATTGGCTTCATCGATAAGGAACCTAATTCTTTGAACCAATTCTGTTGTGGATTCATTTTGTTCTGAAACGGTAATATGGGCATTGATGTAAACATTGATGACCGGCGCATTGCTAAAATCAATATTATAATTGAAACAATCCATATTAGAAGAAAAATTAGCTTCAGGCGATATGCCCAGAATTGTACAATTCCATGGATTGATAGTTTGCGCAAACGAACTAAACGTACATATATTTAAGACAACGATCCAAAAAAGTGGTATTTTTTCCATGATGGCTATTTTTTCAGTAAACAAATATTTTTTTAACGGCAGATTTTCCATGTGTTTTACTTAAAAAATGAGTAAAGTAGATTCCCCCTGGTAGGCTATCCGGTATCCTAATGCTGCTGTGAGAATCCATAAGTAAGGTTGTAAGAACAACTTGGCCCGAAATGTTGACTAAGCTTAATTGCAATTGATTAATATTGTCATCTTCAATTCGAATTTCAATGGTTCTACTCAAGGAATTAAAGTAACTTTCCAGCATTATTCCTCTGGAAATGTTTTGCGTTGGCACAAGTTTCAAATCACAATCCAAGTCCATAAACTTGATTTCCCCCACCTCGTTGTCTTCATAGCAGACCAGACCGTACTTGTACCCTGCATTAATACATCCACAATTACCACCAAAAGCTAAATACCCCATTACATCATTAACAGGGCCGATTCGATCTAAAAATGTCAAACTTAAAGAGTCATAATTAGAAGTGTCATCAATAAATTTTCGGGGAAAGTGAGACATACCCTTCCATGCTCTGAAAGTGCGGTTTCCAAAGGACAGTGATAGGATACTATTTATGACCACCCATCTATTTGAATCGGGCTCACCTGGTCCCAATTTATCCATATAAAAAACCCCGGGATTCTTTAGATATATAAAGTACAGCCTTTCAGTGCTATCACCGGAACGGGAAAGGCTCCAAACGGTATCTTGAGACTGACGGGTCAGGAATCTATAAGCCATCTTCTCTATTCTGATTGAAGTATCCCATTTGACCGTTGTTCCGGTTACACTGACGACCTTATATATTGTATCAATCTGTTCCTGTTTTATATTGATGAGCTTGTAGGTTCGGCTTCCTATCAATGTATCGTTAAAATATTCAGCTTTCAATACTGCTTTTCCGTGGCCGTACATTCCAAAAACACTGTAAAAAGTAGAACTATAAGTATAAGTCCATTTAGCGCCTTTAACCGGTGCAAAAACAGCCTGGCCTGAGGCCATGTATGATAAAAAAAGAATAAAGCCGGAGAGGGTAACTGCTATTTTAATTCGTTTCATGTCGCGAAGGTTTTTAATGTGCTTACGATTGAGTACAGCCCAAACAGAACCTATAGCCGATACACCCGATAAAATAAGCCCAAGCAATTTTTCCTGTTCCATAATGCTCGATTAGTTGGAGATGAAATATTTATGCGCCACACTTTGCCCCGTTGCCCTGTTCGCTATTCGTGCAAAGTAAATGCCGTCCGGCAGGTTTTGCGGGACTGAAATGAAGTTGTTGAAGTCTGATACAGAAGTGGTGAGAATCACTTGCCCTGAAACATGGACCAGGGAAAATTGCCATTGATTAACCTGTCCGGGCTGGATACGTATTTCGATGCTTCTTGAATAAGGATTATAGTGGCTTTGAATGGCTTCGTCTTTGAATACTTCATCGGTTGACACAAGTTTTAAATCACAATCCAAATTCATAAACTTGACTACACCGATTTCGGAATCTTCATAACATATAAGGCCAAGTGGAGAACTTTCATCATGGTTGTTAATATTATCACCACCCGTAAAAGCAAAATAGAGTAATATATCGTCAATAGGCCCAATACGCTCCACGAAAGTTAAATTGCGTGAATAGTAATAAAGAATATCACTACCCCCGTCAGTTACAGTAAACGATTTTCCGTACCATACTTTCAATTCTATAGGTCCAATTTGTCTGACCCGAATGGAATCAACAATAACTTTTGGACTTGGGACAAACTTATTAGAAGGCCTGCATAGGAAATAAGAGCCGGGGGATTGAAGGAATGTATAATAACATCTGTCCTCTTCCGAGGCTTTGATATCGGTCAACGCGAATATTGTATCTTGGGATTGTCGGATGAAAAGTTTCTTTTGATACGCACTGTACTGATTTACCAAACTATCCCATGTAACAATTGAACCTATTACCGAAACCGGCCAATAGGAAGAAGATAATGTTTCATAATTCAATAAGATGAGTTTATAGTCCAGGGTGCCCAAAATAGTATCCTTCAAGTATTGGGCCTTGATGATATTCTGACTTTTTCTTGTAAAACCGGATAAGCTCCGTGAATAAGTATGAAAGCTATAAGTCCACTTTGCACCCTGAACCGGTGCAAAAACAGGCTGACCCGAGGCCATGTATGATAAAAAAAGAATAAAGTCGGAGAGGGTAACTGCTCTTTTAATACGATTCATTTCCCGAAGATTTTTAATGTGCTCCCAGTTAAACACTATAACTTGTTCACGTTTGGATAACTTGTAAATAAGGTGGTTGATAACTATAGCGACTTACCGCTTATGTTGCCTGGTGTTACTCTATTCCCAATTTTTTCTTTATGGCTGTGATATCTTTCTTCAGGGTGATAATTTCTGTTTGTTGTGCGTCAATAATAGCCTGCTGTTCTTTTATACCTTCCACCAGGATAGGGATGATGCTTACATAATTGACAGCGAGCATGCCATCGCTGCTCGTTTTGACCAATTGTGGCAGCACAGCTTGTACCTCTTGTGCGGAAAATCCAATTTGGTTTGCCGATTCTTTAATGCGGTCATGTACTTCCTTTTTTGATTTTTCCAAATCCGCCGCATATTTGGTATCTGAAGTTGTTATAGTCTGCAAATTGGCCAACAATTCTATGTCCTTGTCCATTTTCCAATCATAGGTGATACCCCTGAGTTGCTTTAATGTTTGTAGTGAATTGCTTACAGTTTTGATATTCTTTTTTAGGCGCAAATCGGATGAATACAAGGAAGAATTGGCATTAACTGCTCCTCGTACTTCCGATGTGCCACCCGAAGTAAAGCGCGCTACTTCATAAGTGCCCTGACCGCCCATCGTGAAGTGAATTCCATTTTTGCCGTTGAGTTGCAAAGCGTCGGTATCCGTAGTTCCTAATTCACCGACAAATACATTTGCACCGTAATTAACAGAAGCTCCATAGTCCCCAAAAGAAAGTTTTGCACCGGGGCGATATGCGATAGTGTTTAAACCAAAAGCCTCCATGCTGATTTCATTGTTGTAATCATTGTTGGCCCATTCATTGCCGATTTTTATTTCGCCCGATAAATTTATTTTAATTTGGCTGAAAGACTGTGAGGAACTCAGGAGAAGCAATAAGCTCAGGAATGTGATTTTGCAGTTATTCATTTTTAGAGAATTTATGGTTGAATATTAAGCAGACCTATCAATTTTCAATTATACTCACAAGCAATTTGTTTGCAAGTTGAAATAGCTTGGCTTTGCATGCCATAAAGGCAAATTTCATATTTTCACTTTCGCCTAAAGTGTCGAAGCAAAAGTACCTATGCTTCGTTTAGAAAGTCAAAGACACTTTGCACGTTTTCCCACACCTCAAATCCCAGGAAAGTTTGTGGCAGAAAGAACTCAGGGAGAGGAAAGTTTAGCGCCACGAAACTCTTTCAGGATGCTGAATTTTCTTTTTTTACTTCACAATGATATCGTCAATAACAATCTCTATTGTCCATTTCACCTCAAATTGACCCGCCCATTTCATAGCACAATTCCCAATGGGGTGAATTACGCCATCGCAGAACAAGTGTCACCTACTATAAATCTGGTTCAGGAATAACTGATAGAACGAGGGCACTTAAAATCTGTAGTTTGCTTCGAGCAGGAGGTAACGTGGTAAAAGCCTTACCTTGTTGATGTTGGTGGACAAGTCGCTTGTATAGGAGTTTACAAAATCCTGCGTATTGGTAAGGTTCCGGCCGTGCAGGTTGACCGACAATTTATTCTTCCAAAATTTGTAGGATAAAACGGCATTGACGAAAACATAATTTTCAGGGGATGCTGCGGTTTGCTCGAAATAAAATAATTCACTTTCGACAGTAGCGGTAAATCCACCTTTTAAATTAAAATACAGGTCCAGGAATGAACCAATGGAATAGTCATTGACCTTCGACTTTGTACCGTTGTATCTGGTGTAAATGGCTGAATTGCCTAACGTGATTCCTGTATGGTAGTTAAACCATTTCAAAAAGCCGGAGCGCGCCGAAAGCTCTACGGAGCCTGCAAGTCCATTGACCTCGCGCAGATCGCTGTCATTCAGAGTATTTTGATAAGTTGTCCATGACATTTGCGGCCGCAACTTGAAACGGTTGTTTATGTGGGGGCTGAAATATTCCAGGCCTGCTGAAAAAGATACGTTGGCGGTTTGGGAACGGTTTTCGACGCGGCTGGAAATATCGAAATCATTATTGATCAGCCAATCCTTGCGATAGCCTCTTTCAGTAGTTGTCCCGACAAGGTTGGCGTGGAAAAGGACATCATCGGAAAACTGGCCCAGCAAATAATTCAGAATCACCGTATGACTGTAGGCTGGAACAAACAAAGCTGCCCCTCTCTCAACTTTCCGGTAGTCCTTCACGATATAGCCCCGTAGCACATCAGCAACCTGTGGAAGTCCCATAGTGTATGAATAAGCGCCAAAAAGGGCTCTGTTTTGCTTTTCTCGTTTGAAACCTAAAACAGGAAGGGCATACCAATCCTGCTTTGAGAGCGTCTTAAGACTATCCGAATAATGTAAATGGTAAAAACCTCCGGAGATATCCGCAAACCACTCTGTTTGTTGCCAATACCGGGTTGAGTTCAGCCCTATGTATGTATTCGTTTGAATGAAGTTGCTCTTGTTTTTAAAATCAGTGCCTGATATGATTGACTCATTGGTCAAATTGTGCAATAGCAGTGAAGAAAGTGACTCATCCCGCTTTTGCATTATCCCGGCGTGGATTGCGGATTGACGCCGGGCTCCGGAAAATAGTAACTGCCCACTTGGAACAACAGAAATCTGCTAACCTGCTCAAAACACAAACCTATCACTTCTTAGGCCTTAGGTTATGATTGTAACTTATGCCGACGCCATAACTGTACATTTCTTTAAGCTCCAATCCCGGAGTTGGTGGGAATAAAGTGCCCATCGATGTCAAATCACTTTTGTAATAAATATTAAGGCATCTTTTATTATCAAAATGATAGCTAATACGAGGAGAAACAGATAAAACGAACCTGTTATTGTCTGAGCCTATGTATCGTGTTAAATTGCTTTCATCATTAATGCCATTTACCTTACTAGTGATCCCTGCATAGGCTACATAAGAAACAGAAGGAGAAACTCCAAAGGACACCCGTTTGAATGGCTTAAAATCTAAGAATTGATTTATAGATGCCGTATAGATATAGTAAAAAACTTTGGGGTTGACCGGAATATTAACGCTACCCCAATCACCCAGCGATATTCCAGGTTCGTAGGTCCATTTTTCATTGATATAAAAGCGGTATCCAAAACCTATAGAGGGGGACAGTTTAAAATTTTCAAATTCATTTTTTCCAAATGGTGGGTGAAACCCTCTGCTATTCGTAGTGAAATTAGTACCCATTAAAAAAAAGGGGCCTCCTGCTTCGTTCGATGCTTGTGAAAGCTTTCCTTTTCGCAATTGGTAATTCAGGTTAATACCTACGCCTGAGCCCAAATACTCCTTCGCTATATAACTATTTGGAATAGGGGCAGGATAACCGATAGCCTTCAAGTCATAGCGATAATTGAGATTAAGGCTAATTCTGTCATTTAAATAAAACGACAATCTTGGATTTAATGACAATACCATCCAATTCACATTGAAACCGATCTTTCGCCCATAAATAGTAGTTTGATTATTAATAACAACCTCGGTGGATACTTTGGAATAGGCAACATAATAGAAGGATGGTGAAAGGGCTGCAGAAAACCATTTAACCGGCCTGTAATCTATGAATTGATTAAATGAAATTGCGTAATTTTTAAATTTCCTTATAGGGTCATTATTGTCCAAGATGCTTCCATAATCCGCGAAAAAAATTTCCGGTTGGTACGAAAACTTATCATTTATCTTGAAATTATAGCCATAGCCAAAAGCGGGTGATAGTTTGAAGTTTTCAATTTCCTGCCCGCCAAAGGGGAAAATCCTTTTATTGGATGCCGTGGAATAATTGATGCCAGCCAAAAAATAGGATTGGGAAAATAAGGTGATAGGAAAAATAACCGTGCAAAGAAATACTATTAAACCTCTCATGATAATGAAATTTTGAAAAGCAAAGAACCAACTCCTAAAGCCTTATGTAACTATCGTTTCATTATTCTGAAGGAGTTGGTGTACCAACCAGTTGGTTGGTGTTATACTCAAACAATAGAGGTTTGCAAGGCACAGATTCGTAAACCTCTAAGTAAGATCAACCATTTGGTCTTCAAGGCCGATTACTTCAAATTATAATTTATGGTAAGTCCTACTCCTGAACTAACGAATTCTGATTTTTTATCACCAGTTGGATATTTTCCCGGGTAATCAACTGTCGATAAATCTTTTCGGTAAAACAAATCTATACTCCACCTTTCAGCAATAATGCAGGAAATACGTGGTGTCACTGAAATAATAAACCTGTTAATTTCGCCCACTCTCTTCCAGCTAATTTTCCCCCTTGGATTATAGGTAACCTTGCCATTTACATTCCTATACGTCCTTCCCGTAATAGCGGAATACGCATTATAACTCAAGCTAGGTGAAAATCCCACAGAGAGTCTTTTTGACAGTTTATAATCGGCAAACTGATGAAGTGAAATGGTATAAATGTATATCACTACATTTGAATCTTTTGGTTCTCTTGGCATAGTGATTCCACCAATATCCCCCCCTGCTACCAAGGGGTTGTAAGACCACTTGTCATTTATCCGAATATTATAGCCGAACCCGATTAATGGCGTAAGCCTAAAATTATCAAAGTCTTGATTCCCAAAAAGAAATGTACGATCAGCAGTAACTGTGGTAAAATTTACACCGCCGGTAAAAACGGGTTGCCCAATCATGCATACTGAATATAGACAAAAACAGTTTATTAAAATTGTAATTTTCATGATTGAAATAGCTGTTTTGACCATCTTAAAAGCTGGAAGAAGCCTTTTTTTAAACGTCAAGGCTCCTTCCAACTATGGGTTTGATTTTGAGTTAAATACACAATTTAATTTACTAAAGTGCACTGTGCCTGGATGAAAATACAATCATCTTGCCTGTTAGTACCAGTTGTTAAAAAGTTTGCATTATAACCGAGCAAAGGGCTATCAATCCAATGAACAAAACTATCAGCCGCAAATACCTCGGTGATTCTGTCTGTACGGGTACAATAAAAAAAGTTGAGGTTGTGAGTAAGAGACCAATTGATAGAAGGGTGTGCGTGAAAATTTGTAACTGAACCAGTAATCTCTAACGAAATATGCCTTGTATCCCTCCACCAAATTCCCAATGATCGGGATTGAGCTTTGACAAGAGCATCGTGGTGCCATGAATATTGTACTAAACCTGGTAAATTAATAGGATCATATATTGTCCAAAATTTTGAATTCCTTTCTACTTTAATGCGCTTATTGTTGTTAAAAACTGCGGTACAGTCATCGGAGTAACTTCTTTCGATGATTTTCTCCTCAGTTCGTTTTTGCATGAGTTCTTGTACAATGAGTTCCCCAAAAACACCAATATCACCGTTCCATTTTGTTACCAAATCTTGCCTACCAACCGGGTAGGAAAATAATAGCGTTCCATTAACGAGATATTCCTGCCCACAAATCCTGTATATCCCGTCTTTATTGGCAAAATAACAGAAAGGTGGAGAAAAGAGCGGTTCTACACCTTCGGCAGAAATCCTGGCCAAGTGTCCGTATTGTTGAGAAAACTGTTCAAAGATGGGTTTGAAAGTGGCCTCTGTCATTTTCGGGTCTTTTTCATGGCGAGTAAGCAATACACCCAGTTTGTCTTCAACTTCTATGGAAAGTCCAAAAGCAGTTTTGGCTCCAACAGAGGCTTCCCATGCTTTGAACTCTCCGTTGTTCAATCTCGGTTTGCTTTTGAGAAAGTCGTTAAGTTTCTTCGCATCCCGGAAGTTGATTACTCCATCCTTTTGAACGACGAATCCCTGTACACCATAATTCAAGTCACAGCCCGGAGCCATTGAATTCTCCATTGCTTCAGGTTCATTGGAATTGTCTTCTTTCTGACAACCAATGAATGTAATCAGGCCGATAAAAATCAGCACAGCAGAACATATAAAAATCAGCTTTTTCATACTTTTACGAAGTTATTAAGTTAACAATAGGGCTTTTGCCGTCTCCGGTCAAAGAAGAACGGCATTAGCCCTTTTTCATCAAAAGACTATCGTTCCAGATATCCAAGTTGTTTGATGGTGTGCACAGCGTACATCTTCCTTTTAGGTTTTTAAATGGCAGGGGGTCATTTGCTCACTTGTAGTTTTGACTTTTTGGGAATGCTTGATTCAAGAGAGAATTTTATAGCATTATGTCAATCGAAATTGTTAACGCAAGGTACGTTCACCTCATGCCAAAAGTCAAAGACACTTTGCACGTTTTCCCACACCTCAAATCCCAGGAAAGTTTGTGGCGGAAAAGAACTCCGGGAGAGGAAAGTTTAGCGCCACGAAATTCTTTTAGGGTGCTGAGCTTTCTTTTTCTATTTCACTATGATTCGGCAATAACAATTGCTACTGTCCATTTCAACTCAAATTGACCCTCCCATTTCATAGCACAATTCCCAATGGGGTGAATTACGCCATCTCAGAACTAGTGTCACCTACTTTAAATCTTGTTCAGGAATAATTGATAGAACGAGGGTGCTTAAAATCTGTAATTTGCCTCAAGCATGAGGTAACGCGGTAAAAGTCTCACCTTGTTGATGTTGGTGGATAGGTCGCTTGTATAGGAGTTTACAAAATCCTGCGTATTGGTAAGGTTCCGGCCGTGCATTTGAAGCAATGTACAACGGGTTAAAGCTTAAAGAACTTACCTATAAACCTTAGCTTCTCCGACGCTAATAATTCTACTACATATTGACCAGGTGACAAGGATGAGGTGTTAATGGTTACCACATTTCCAACGAAAGTATGATCTGCCAGCAACAGAGCCCCATCAACTCCATAAATATTAACCACCATCTTTGGATAATCTTCAACAGGTAACAGCACCATTAGCCTATCCAAACAGGGATTTGGAAAGACTTTAATAGACACATTTGATTCGATGTGTTCAGAAATGGTGGCTATATCCCGACTTCTAAAAATAAACTGGTAATTGGCTTGAAGGGTATCCAATGTGTCATCTAAATACCTGATACCAATCTTTTTATTGATACTACCTGGTAGTCCGTTGATGTATTCCTTCACACTGTCGGGCAAGCTGTCAGCAATTGATGAGTTTTCCTCTAAATAAACGGTGAATGGAATCTTTGCCGGTGGAAGCACTTGAGTAAAATATTCATTGTGCAGCAGAAAAGTTCTATTAGCGCATGGATTCAGCATGTTATTAAACATGCTGCTATTCCAGGACAACTTCAAAGGAGGATACTTTATTTTTGCCAGGATAAAACCTTGATTACTTTCTCCATAAGGAATACAGGAAGCCCCTCCATCGGAGTAATGCAGAGTAAGATGTTTCGTCAGGCCTTTGTCTAAGAATAATGCTGAGAGATTACTTTTGGTATTTATATAAGCGACTTTATGTGCCCTGATTTCAAAAACACTGTCAAATTTGATTGCTGCTATGTTTTTATCAGCAAATCGGGTATCAAGCGTTTGATGGTTTAAAGCCCCATGATGATATCCAATAATAACACTATCCTTATTCCCCTTGCTGTCTTGGGCATAAATGGTGAAACTGAATTCAGGGTGGAGTGATTGAGCAAACGTACTAAAACACCAAAAGAGATTTAAAGTAAATAAGAATATTTTCATGAGGATAATTATTGAGTAATAGTAACAGCTTTCTTAAACATTTGGCCATTATCTTTTTTAACAATAACAAAATAGACACCAGCTTTTAGATGGGTTACATTTACAGAACGCAACAGAAGTCCTTCGGTATCAGTGAATTTAGGAACAATCGTATAAATTATCTCTCCTTGGCTATCCATCAAATATATAGTAACTTTTTCTTTTTTGATTGATCTGTATTCAATAGTAAAATTACCATTGTTCGGATTAGGTGCTACACTGAAATAATACCCACACATTGGGTTTTCGAAATCATGAACATAAAAAGTTCGAGAATAAGACTTTTCACTTGGACATTCGGGGAAATTATTACCAACCAAAATAACCGTGTATTCTCTCGGCGGGTCTGCAAAGGCAGAAAAGTCAATTCCTGTAAGATTAGATAAATTGACACTTGCCCCAATTTGACTATGGGGTTGGTCATAAACCAATGAACCATTCTTTAATATTCTAAGATTATAGGCTCCATAAATTCCATTTCCTGTATCGTCAAAATAAACCTCACTATTGACATTTTGAAGACAAAAATCACTTCCAGATAATGAAAAATAAGGTTCTGCAAGATGGCACTGCACAACACAATCTGAAACATAAGGAGATAAATAAGTTGTTAATCTTGCTTGTATTCTATCTATTTGGCAAGGAGATAGTGCAGCGTGCCAGCCATTGAAATATGACATAGTATTGTTGGAGATATTAGCCCAATCATTACAAGGTGGAGTTGAGGAGAATTCCCAACAGTTAGGATGAGTTGGTGTATCATCACAATAATCATAGTAAAAATCATGATAAAGTCCCAAGAGATGCCCCACTTCATGAACTAGAGCGTGGCCAGGACCATCCCATTCAGGGTATTCGTCATAATTGTAATCCCAATCTTTAATTTTTGTTGATAAAGATGATTCACTAGTTTCTGCAATCGTACTTGCAATACCTGTAACATTATTTGTCGTATCTCTAATGTAATAAACATTTATAGTTGTACCTCTCTCAATGCCATACGTTCCATCTAAATCCGCATTATTCCAAATGCCACTATTTACATACCAGTAGTCATTCCTGTGAAAATTAACACTACCTAAAATGAATTCTACTCTTTTGGGCAAAATTGGTATATTGTTAAATTGTGGAAGAAAGAGTTGGTAGTTTTCTGCCATCTTAGCATTAGCCCAATAAACCACTTGTTGTGCTCTGGAATAACCTGAAACCCCTGGAATGTGATATTGAGTACCTACCCATCCGTCATTTGTTTCATTGAAGTTGCCGGTTCCATTCGTTTTCAACATATAATGAATGTGAAGTTTAATGAATTTTGTCGATGCAGGTTCAATGCACTCAGATAAACTTCGAGTTGAAATGGTAGTAGTTAGGTTTTTCTCATTCTTCTTCTTCTTATTTCTTTCCATAATTTTCTCCAGATACTCACCTTCCACGCCACAACTGAACCACTTGTTTTCAGCATATTGTTTATCCTTTGGATTACTTTGAGCATTTTGATCCTGTAGAAAAATCAAAATAAAAAGGACTTTCAAGCATATTGACGCACGATTAATTGTGTTTTTCATGGTAATAATAATTGATTATTTGATTACTCAGCGATTCTTTCTATTCGCATGAGATGTGTTCGCTCTAAAAAGTATTGCCAGTTGCAAATTAATTTCTAAGGGTCCGACTCCGAAACATAATAAAAAATTATATGTCTTCATTATCGCCTAAAATGCTTGATCAAAAATACATTCACATTGAGCGGAAAGTCAAAGACACTTTGAACGTTTTCCCACACCTCAAATCCCAGGAAAGTTTGTGGCAGAAAGAACTCCGGAAGGCGAAAGTTTAGCGCCTCGAAATTCTTTTAGGGTGCTGAGCTTTCTTTTTCTATTTCACTGTCATATCGTCAATTACAATCTCTATCAGATTGTTTTGCTGTTCAGTACTAAGATTGTCAAATTCAGTTGGATTGCCAATCAGACCGAGTGCGATGAGCATGGCTAAGATTAGGGTCATCATTGTTTTGAGGAATTTGTGATATTTAGTTAAGTATCACTACAAATTTATCCCCACGCAATCCCAAAAGTCAAAGACACTTTGCACGTTTTCCCACACCTCAAACAAAGGATATTTTTTACTGGTTTGTTATCCAATTCGTTGTAATGCAGTCAGTTAAGGCGGGTTCGAATTCGCAAGGTTCCAGCCAGGTTTGGCGGTCTTAACCTGCTTCGTTATCTTTAGCATCGGTTAGAACCATAAACAAAATGCTCCCCAATGAAATCGCTCCTCGAACTCGTTGACCTCGTCACCCGCTATAAGCGGCGGCAAATAGAAATTCTTGGTTACCACGAGAAGGCCACCAGCAACTACGAATCCTTTTACGATTTGATTGCCAAAGGCAAAATCAGAACGGACGACGAAGCGGCAGCCAAGCTCTTCGGCAAGGGTAAAACCGCTAAGTATAAAGAGTACCTGAACTTCAAAGCTAATTTCCTTCGCCGCCTGGTGAATGCCGTTTTTTTTATTGACCTCAAAAAGCCGGAGTTCAATAAGGCACAGCAGGCATGGGTGAGTTGCTGGAAAAACCTGGCTGCGGTGAAAATCATGCAAGGGCGGGGTGCACGAAACGCCGCTATTGAATTATCGGTAAAAACAATTGCAGCGGCGCAGAAATATGAATACATGGAGTTAGTATTGGAATTGGCAAAGGTGTTGAAAAACTACTATGCTGCACAGGAAGGTAACCGGAAGTTATGGGAAAAGTACGACCGTTTAGCGCATGAAAGCAATCAAATTATGACCGCTACACTGCGGGCGCAGTCCATGTTAGAAGAGCTGATTCTGCCTTATGTCAGGTCAAGAGCTCACAATCCGGAAACCACCAAAAGAGCAAAGATTTTCCTGCGGGAATTGGAACCTCTGGTGAAAAGACACAAAGCCTGGGAGCTTCACTATTACTATTTCCTGATAGCCAGTGTGGACAGGCAAACTGCACACGATTATCCCGGCACGGCAGAAATCTGCCGCAGGGCTATTCAATATTTTGAAAGTAAGCCTAATACACCCATTGGTCCCAGAGCCCTGTTCTATCAGCCCTTGATAGTTAGCCTGACTATGATGGGTAAATACGAAGAAGCTGAGCAGTTTGCTCAAAATGCAGAAAAACTTGTGGCCCTGGGCTCTTTAAGCTGGTATAAAGGCAGGGAGCAACACCTTATTCTCCAACTATACAGGCGTGATTACAGTGCTGCCTGGAACATATTCCATCGGGCATCACATAATAAGGGGTACCGCTTGCTCCCCGATATGGAAAAGGAAAGCTGGAAAATTTATGAAGCCATGATGCACCTGCTCATTCGGGGAAAGAAACTTCCCTCCGTTGGGGATAAGAATTTAAAAATCAGCCGTTTCCTCAATGAGGTTCCCGAGTTCGCCAAAGATAAACGCGGCATGAATATTCCGGTGCTCATATTGCACACCTTGTTTTTATTGTTTGAAGGAGATTTTGAGAAAGCAGAAAGCCGCATCCGGGCTCTCGAAAAATATGCTGCCCGGCATCTGCACGAAAGCGATGACACTTTTCGCACCTCCTGTTTCCTGCAGGCCTTGTTGCAAATACCAAAGTCAGGTTTTCAACCCCAACAAGCTGCTCAAAGCGCGGAATCCTGGCTCCGGCGCATGAGCACAGTTCCCGTTATGTTCGCCGGATCGCCTCACGAAGTGGAGGTCGTCCCTTATGAACATTTATGGGAATGGGCCATGGAAGCTTTGGAAACTCGGGGTGAGGAAGAGGTAGTTGAAGATTCATGATTTGCTGGGTAAATGACCGGGTGATTCCGAGTCTAATGTCCTCTACTTAAGGAAATTGGACTCGGAGAAATGCCTTCAATAGTTAGTTGGACAAAAGGAAGGACTCATGTTTTATTAACCCGCAACTTTAGTTGTGGGACGTGAAATACAGCGAATTGCCAAACCGATTTATCGGTTTCAAGATTTTCCACCGTGCCGGGGCTACGCCCCTCAATGGGACATTGGCCAATTCTCTATAAACCGTATCGGGGCTACGCCCCTGAGACTTAACATAACTATGAATAGAGGGCCTGGTTTGAAAGATTGACCCTTAAGTTGACGGCATTAGACCCCGAGTCACCCGGCCATTGAACTTCCCGGTCATTTATACCAGTCCGCGTACACAAGGTAGTTGTTAGCTATCCGTTCAATCGACTGTTTGAAAAATTCAGGGGATAGCGCCTTCATCTTTCTTGCGGGTATGCCCGCATATACGAAACCTGATTCCAGCACGGAATTTTCCAAAACGATGGCTCCTGCACCAATCAGGCAATTCTCCTTCACTACTGCTTTATCCATAATGATGGCTCCCATTCCCACCAAAACGTTGTCGTGGATGGTGCAGCCGTGAATCAAAGCGCGATGCCCAATGCTCACATTATTGCCAATGTTCGTGGGTGCTGTAAGATAAGTTCCGTGGATGATGGCGCCATCCTGCACATTGACTTTGTTGCCCATTCTGATGCTGTTGACATCCCCCCTTACGACTGCCTGAAACCATATACTGCAGTCATCACCCATGATGACATCGCCAATGATGGTGGCGTTTTCAGCAAAATAGCAGTTGTGTCCGAATACCGGTTTGAAGCCTCTGACTGTTTTAATAAGGGCCATCGATAAGGATAGTTATTTCAGTTAATCATCAAATAGAAAGCAAATGCAGGGCTTGTTTCCTGTACATTATATGACCGCCAAGGTCACCAATATCCTGAGTTGTTTTGCTATGTTGCCCGATTTCAGTTTCGAGATTTGCAAGCAAGTCAAAATTACATCGCGTGGCAATCAATCGGGCTAATTCTGAAATCCGGTTTTTAGCCTCAGGGATATCTTGTAAATTTTCTAGTTGTGCAAAATAAAAGCGGATAGCATTTTGAACCAGCTTGTCAGTCCAATTGGAAGTAAATCCTTCCATAAGGCATTTGAATAAACCCGTGCGAGGATTAGCAGCTCCGGCTGACCGGTTGAATTCCACGCAACATAAATCCTCCAGTACGTCTGGCCTGCAGGTCTTTGCAAGGTCTTTCACCACCCAAATCACTGATTCATTGTCGGCTAATTGGGAAGCCACCAGAGCTTCTGCCCAACGGTGAGATTGATACATAACCGTACTCACAGCAATTGCAACAAATAAGAGATGACGCTTATCGCTGTTTTCGATGATGCCAATTATTTGTTCCGGAGAAGCATGAAACAAGGATTCCCAGTTTTCCGGAGGAATTTGTGAAAACCAATTCCACAATAAGGTTTCCTGGCCGGGGTTCAGCACCAAATGCTCAGGATTATAAAGGGCTTCCTGCGTGGGCTTTTTCAACTCTTTCAGAGATGGCTTGAAAAGCAGGCGATTATTTGATAGCGTCAAATGTTTTGATGCTTCATCAAAAAGGCTTTTAGAAAAATCTGATTGAGGAAGTCTGCAGAGCAATCTTTGTGCTGCCAAGCGAACTTTAGCGGAATTATCCTTTAGGCAGGATTCCAGGAATGACTCATCCCTAAGGGAAAGTCCAATTTCATACGCCTCCAACCATTTTACTTTGGTGCTGAAATCAAAGTCCTGCCAGCTTTCCTGAAGCAGTCGTATGGCATGTATAGGGTCTTTATAGCGCAGGTCTCTGAACAAAAAAATCCTATCGTCCTGACTGGCCTTGTGCCATGCTTCATCGCTGTAAGACAATGTCCACTTGCTCCATTCCGGGTGCATTTTGATTATCCACCAGGCTGCCGGACTTAATAAGTCTTTAATGGAATCTAAGATTTGCCTGAAAGCCTGATAATCACTGGAAGAAAAGAAGATGGGAAGTAAAGCTTCGGGAAGATATTTTTTATGACTTTTCAACGAAAGCAGTACTTCCTTGTGCCATGGGTCGCTTTCATCAAAACCTGAACGGAAAATGTCCATAAGCAACCAATGGACACTCTGCGAATAATTGCTTGATGAAATTCCCTGAATAATCGCTGGGTTATGGTCCCCCTTAAATTTTTCCACCAAAAAACCGGCTTTCCTGTATTGTACCATTAAGGCAATGGCCTGAGCCAGCAGTTCTGGCTCTTCAGCAGTGGTTTGGAATCCGTTTTCTTCGAGAAAATTCAACACCTCAGAGGGCAATACATGCCGGTCTGTACCGAGCAGCGCGGTCTTAACCAGTTCTTCCCAAATCATGCACCTGGAGTTGACTGATGAAAAGGCAAATTTATGGATAGCGAGATACTACCGTGAAAAAAATTTATTTCAGCAAAGAAACCGCCTTGGCAATTCTCCCGATTGCGGTGCGTAAAACCTCTTCTGAAGTAGAATATGAAAGCCTGAAACAGTTGTCAGCTCCAAAGGCAGCTCCCGAAACCGTCCCCACATGAGCGTATTGCAGCAGGAACAGGCAGAAGTCGTCGGGATTGTTGATGGTGAATTCTTCGTGGCTTTTACCGAAGTAATCGCTGATATCGGGGAAAAAGTAAAATGCGCCTTCAGGGCTGTTGACTTTGAAACCAGGTATTTTATTCAATAATTCCTGACACACATCGCGCCTTCTGATAAATGCTTTTTGCATTTCCAAAGTTGGGGTCATGTCAGAAGTCAAAGCCAATGCTGCAGCCTTTTGTCCGAAAGAGTTGGCTCCCGATGTAAACTGTCCCTGAATTTTAGCGCAAGCTTTCGCAATGAATTCCGGCGCACCCATGTAACCCAATCGCCACCCTGTCATGGAAAAACCCTTGGATAAGCCGTTCACGGTTATCGTCCTGTCCTTTACATTGGGGAAAACCCCTATGCTGGCATGTTTTCCGGTGAAATTGATGTACTCGTAAATCTCGTCAGAAATGATATACACATGCTCATGTGGAGCAATAACATCCGCTATGGCTTTTAACTCATCGTGTGAATAAACGGAACCGGTCGGATTGCATGGGGAGGAAAACAATACAAATTTGGTACGGGGCGTTATCGCCTCCGCTACCTGCTCTGGTGTTACTTTGAAATCCTGCTCCACACCAGCTGAAATGCACACCGGAATGCCGCGAGCCATCTTCACTATTTCGTAATAGGAAACCCAATAGGGGGTAAAAAGAATGGCTTCATCACCTTCGTCCAATAGGGCCAGCGCCAGGTTGGCTATCGCCTGTTTGGCACCATTGCTTACGACTATCTGGTTGATGGTAAAATCCAGTCCATTATCCCTTTTGAATTTTTGGACTATAGCATTGCGCAAATCCATGGTGCCTGGAACCGGAGTATATTTTGTAAATCCGGCATCGAGAGCTTTTTTCGCTTCTTCTTTGATGTGGACGGGTGTATCAAAATCGGGCTCTCCCAAACTCAGGTCAATAACATCAAAACCTTTGGCTTTCAAGTCTCTCGACATTTGCGCCATCTTTATGGTGGCACTTTCTTCCATTTCATTCACGAGACGTGATAAAGTCTGTTCCTGTGTGAGCATCATACGGGATAAATTTTAGTGATTCAGATTTTGGCTTTCGGGATTTTCAAAAACCGGTCAAAAATAAGCTGTTAAACCTATAAACAAGGTCAACCGAAAAAGAATCAGGTAAAATGCCTGCTGAAAGTCACCACATTCAGGTACTCACCTTTCCCAACACCGTGCGTATGAGCGAATCCATTGCCTTTTGATAATCGCTGCTGAACTCGCCGCTAACCCTGTTAGCCAATATGGTGTTACAGGAAGCTGCCCGGTGGCCCAATATCCGGCTTAGTCCATAAATAGCGGAAGTTTCCATTTCAAAATTGGCAACTGGGATTCCATGGAATGAGAACTTCTGTACTTTTTCAAAGAAATCTTCCGTGAGTATTGAATTGCCCCGCAGCTTTCTCCCCTGAGGGGCGTAAAAGCCCGGGCAAGTTAGTGTAATACCTGAGTTGAGGTCATCTTTCAGTTTGTTGACCAATGCTTCATTACATTGGCAGGAATAAGGACGAATAGACAAATTCAGGTCCTTGGCAAAGGCTGCGAATTCTTTTCCTAATTCAATTTCGGTTTCTGTCGGCTGATAATTGTAATAAAACAACAGGTTGTCGAAGCCAATGCCAAATTCACCTATAACCAATGAGTCAGGTGGCAAAGCTGCAGAAAGCCCGCCAGATGTACCCAGCCGGATAAAGTCCACTGATTTGATATCGTCTTTTATCGCCCTTTCTTTAAAATCAATATTTACAAGGGCATCCACTTCATTGATGACAATGTCGATATTGTCGGTTCCAATACCGGTGGAAATGACGCTGATATACGTCTTTCCAACCCATCCGGTATGCGTTACGAATTCCCGTTTTTGAACTTTGTGTTCTATGCTGTCGAAGTATTTGGATACTTTTGGAACCCGGTCAGGGTCGCCAACAAGCAATACGGTTGTACCGATTTGGTCAGGCCTTAAATTGAGATGATAGATGGCTCCATCATCAGTGACTATCAGTTCGGAAGGTGCAAATTGCTTCATGAGTAATGGTCTTATTCCGGTGGCAATCCTCTTCTAATGCAATCTCAAAGCCAAAAAGCACTTTGTAAAAAGGCAAAAGTAAAAAGGCAAAAGGCAAAAGTTTTCCAACTGATTTTCAAGTGGTTTAGAAAACAATTTGGCAACTTAATTTTTGACTCATTACCTGAGTGAGGTTTGGAGGATTATCCACTGCAAACTGGTTTTGGGTGCTAAACCTTGCTTTTCAATTTAAAAACCGCAAAAATGAAAAATAATGAGGAGAATCTGGCATTTATCGACTTGTTCAACATGTAAAAGGATTCTGAAAGATTTGGATGAACTTCCGGGCTTTGAAAGGACCGATATAAAAGATCATCCCATTTCTGGGCAAGAACTGGATGACCTTGCCAAAATAGTTGGTTCTTATGGAGCTTTGCTCAACAGGCGTTCAAATAAATACAAAGAATGGGGGCTGAAAGGTAAAGAACTGACGGAAGCCGATTGCCGGGAACTTATTTTGAAAGAATATACCATGCTCAAAAGACCGGTTATTCTCAACGGAGAGAAGTTATATGTTGGCAATGAAAAGAAAACAATAACCGCCGTTAAAGTAGACTTGGGCTCGAAATCAAAATCAAAAAAGTGAGTATGTCCAAAAGGGATGAAAAGCAAATAGAACTTCAATTCACCCTTTCAGAGGCGGAGAAATTGGCTGAATTGCATTTTGGATTGAGGTGTGCGGCCAAAAAACTACCGGGTGAACTCGCCGAGAATTTTTTTCTCAGGAGTGAAAGCGGGGAGGAATACACCCTTAAGATTGCTCATCCGGAAGAATCACTTGCCCACCTCGACATGCAGAATGCTCTAATGAAACATTTGGAGCGTAAAAATACAGGCCTGCTTTTTCCAAGGATTTGCCTGAATTCAGATAATGAAGATTTTACGACCATTCAGGACAGCGCCGGACGAAGCAGATATATGCGCTTGCTCACCTGGGTTCCCGGCAGGGTTTGGGCTTCAGTTAATCCTATAAACAGCCAATTGTTGTTCAGCCTGGGTGAAGCTTCTGCCAGGACCAGTCTTGCCTTGCAGGATTTTGACCATGCGGGAGCACATATCTGGCACAAATGGGATTTATCAAAAGCTGAGTGGATAGAGAAACACCTTCACCTGTTTAAAAAGGAAGAAAGGCGGGAATTGGTCACTTATTTTTTCCGTCGATTTCAGGAAATGGTAAAGCCGGTTATTCCTTCTCTTCGGAAGGGGGTTGTTTACAATGATGCCAATGACCACAACATCCTTGTTTCTGAATCAAAAACGGATCCAGTCGTCAGGGGATTCATAGATTTCGGTGATGCCATTTTTACCTGCCTTGTTAATGATTTGGCTATTGCGATCACCTATGCTGTGATGGATAAAAATCAGCCTCTGGAAGCTGCTTGCCATGTTGTCAGAGGGTTTCATTCCCTTTTTCCATTGGAAGAAAAGGAGGTCGGGTTGCTATACACTCTCATTGCTACCCGTTTATTATTGACTGTTACAGTTGGAGCAATAAACGCTGAGGAAAATCCCAACAACGAATACCTGCTCATCAGTCAGTATCAGGCCTGGAACCTTCTTGAAAAGTGGAGAAGTGTCTCTCCTCAGTTCGCTCACTTTAGCTTCCGGCAGTCCTGTGGCCGGGAACCTGTGCCCATTCGGAGTTCTTATGAATCCTGGTTGGCTGAAAATGCTGAAGCACTGCATCCTGTGATTGACCTATCTGGGAAAAAGGTTCATCACATCGACCTGAGTGTTGGCAGCACTGAATTGGGCAACAATTCCGGATTTGCGACGATTCAAACTTTTGATAGAACCATCTCAAGGATATTAGAGGATGCCAATGCAGATGTTGGCATAGGTGGATATGCTGAATGCAGGCCGTTTTATTCAACGGATGCCTATACTGTTTTGGGCAATAATGGTCCACAATGGAGAACGCTGCACCTTGGAACGGATATTTGGATTGAAGATGGCATTCCTGTTTTTAGCCCATTTAACGGACAAGTGCACAGCTTTCATGATAATATTGGTGAACGCAACTATGGTCCTACGATCATATTAGAGCATAAGGTTTCCGATGACCTTTCTTTTTATACTTTATACGGACACCTCAGCAGACAATCACTGACTCATTTGGAAGTTGGGAAATATCTTGCAAAGGGCGAACAATTCGCGACTGTCGGAAAGGCTCCTGAAAATGGCAATTGGCCACCTCATCTCCACTTTCAGGTCATCCTCGATATGTTAGACTTCACGGGTGATTATCTCGGTGTTGCTTTTCCGGATGAAAGTAAGGTCTGGATGAGTTTGTGCCCGGATGGCAAGACCTTTTTCAACACTGAAATTACAGGTGAAACAGGCAGGGGTTCTCCAATCAACAACATATTAGCCACGCGTAAGAAAGTAGCTGGACGGAGCCTGAGTATTTCCTATAAAAAGCCCCTTTATATGGTTCGTGGATACATGCAATACCTGTATACAAACGATGGCAGAAGGTACCTGGATACGGTAAACAATGTAGCTCATGTCGGTCATGAACATCCAGGGGTCGTGGGGGCTGCCCAACGTCAGATAGCCGTATTGAATACCAATACCCGCTATTTGCATCAGGATTTGGGGAAGTTTGCGGAAGAATTGCTGTCTACTTTTCCCACTGAATTGCAGGTCGTCCATTTTGTGAATTCGGGCAGTGAAGCAAATGAATTGGCCATCCGCATGGCAAAGACAATGACCGGAGGTTCCGACTGGATTGTCGTTGAACATGGGTACCACGGAAATACCAACGCTTGTATTGACCTAAGCAGTTATAAATTTGACGGAAAAGCAGGTTCGGGAGCTCCGGTGGGTACGCATGTCCTACCCATTCCTGACACCTTCAGAGGCCAATTCAAGTCGCCAGATTCTGCAGGAAAGTTATATGCTGCTTTTGCTGAAAAAGCTATCGAAATCATTTTCCAAAATAATAGAGTCCTTGCCGGATTCATTTGTGAAAGCATTCTGAGTTGTGGTGGTCAAATTGTACTGCCAAAAGGCTACTTAAAAGATATTTATTCGTTTGTGCGAAAGGCAGGTGGAGTTTGTATAGCAGATGAGGTTCAGGTGGGGTTGGGTAGAGTAGGGAATGGTTTTTGGGGATTTGAATTGCAGGAGGTTATACCCGACATAGTTACGATAGGCAAGCCTTTAGGCAACGGTCACCCGGTAGCCGCCGTAGTCACTACTGCCAAAATAGCGGATGCCTTTGCCAATGGAATGGAGTATTTCAACACTTATGGAGGCAATCCAGTCTCCTGTGCTATTGGAAGAAAGGTGCTGGAAATAGTTCAAAGCCAAAGCCTTCAAAAGCATGCAATGGAGGTGGGTAGCTATCTCAAATTGAATTTGAATGAACTGATAAAAAGGCATCAGATAATAGGTGATGTCAGGGGCCACGGATTGTTTCTGGGTATTGAATTAGTGAAACCGGGATTCCGGATAGAGCCTGCAACCCAACAAGCCAATCACCTCATAAACCGCATGAGAGAAAAGGGAATCCTCATGAGCACGGACGGTCCGTTCGAAAATGTTTTGAAGATTAAACCGCCGCTTTGTTTTACAAAAACAGACGCAGACAGATTGTGTGAAGAATTAGATATTACATTAAAGGAGGATCATTTCCAATAAACACCTTAACAAACACTGATTTTGCATTAGTTAAACTTTCTTTCTGCACACACGTAAAGTGGAGTGGCTGAAAGTGTAATTCATTGTGAAATTGCTAAACTGTTTACTCCAGGTCATTTAATTGGCTCCCATGAAACAAGAAAAAAAAAGGCAAATACGCCATCAGGTACCCGAACCTCTCGACCTTGTTGAGAGAAAAAGAGCTCATACCGGATGGTGGAGGGATTCCCCGCTCTTGTCAATTCTTAACAAGATTAGCGATATAGTTAGCCTGGTTGACCAGGAAGGCGTACACCTGTATGTCAGTCCTTCAATTGAAAAGATTACGGGTTTCAACCGAAAAGAACTGACCCGGCCTTTTTTTGAATTAATTCATCCGGAAGATTTACCACATGTCACGGAAGTTTGGGAATCAGGATTGAGGCAACCGGAAACACCAATACAGGTGGAGTTTAGGTTTCGCTGCAGGAATGGCGGGTATGTGTGGCTGGAAGCTTCTGGTACCAACTATTTTGATGATCCTTCCATTGGATTGGGAATTATTACCACACGCGATATTTCTGAAAGAAAAAAAGCACAGCAGCGCTTAAAAGAAAGTGAGTCGCGTTTCTCAGCACTGTTTCATAACAGCCAGTTGGGTATGATGATAACGGACCTAAAAACGGGTGTTATTCTGGAAGTTAATCATGCCTTGTCCAATACAATGGAATTAAGCAGGGATGAAATTGTTGGTAAGACAACCCTTGAAGTCAATTTTTGGCCGAGTCCTGAATTCAGGCAAAAGTTTCTAAAGTTAGTGCAGGAGCAATCCAGTGAATTATTTGAACACGAATTACACTACACAACAAAATCTGGGAAGAAAGTAGTCTATCGTTTTACAAGTGAAATTATTCAAATTGGCTCTACTAAATGTCTTTTGTCCGTTGCACAGAATGTAACAGATAGAGCCATTGCAGAGACTGCGTTAAAAGAAAGTGAACGTCGGCTATCCACTTTGATGAATAATTTACAGGGAATGGCATATCAATGCCTCAATGAACCAGGCTGGCCAACAAGTTTTCTCAGTGAAGGATGCGTAGAATTATTGGAATACGAACCAGAGGAATTAATGCGGGGAAAGTTGCAATACAACGATTTAATCCTACCCGAATTCCGCAAACCTGTCTGGGAGCATGTTCAAACAGCCGTACAGGCTAATCAAAAATTTCAATTGGTTTATCAGATAAAAACGCGTTCAGGAAAAGTCAAGTGGGTTTGGGAGCAGGGGCAGGCAATTTACAATGATCAGGGTGAAATAATCGCATTGGAAGGTTTTGTCACCGATATCACTGAGCAAAAACAAGCTGAGGATGCTCTAAAATTAAACGAAGCAAAATACCGCACTTTAGTAACCCAAAGTCCTGATGGCATTTTCGTAGCAGATATAGAGGGTAATTTGTTGTCAGTAAATGCTGCTATGAGCGAACATTTACAGTATTCAGAAAAGGAACTTCTGAGCATGTCAGTCTGGGATTTCGTATCTCCCGAATATAAAAATCAACACCTTGAAAGAATGAGCGATATGCTGAAGGGGGAGCCACTTGATGAACCGGTAGAATATAAGGTTACCTGTAAAGACGGAAGCATCGGTTGGGCAGAAGTAGTCTCTTTTCCATATTTCAATGATGACACAATAGTAGGATTTCAGGGAATAGCCAGGGATGTAACAGGCAGGAAAGAAGCCGACAGGAGATTAAAGGAGGCACTTGAAAGAGCCAAAGAGTCAGATCGCCTAAAATCCACCTTCCTGGCTACGATGTCGCACGAATTGCGTACTCCCCTTAATGCTGTTATCGGATTTTCTGAACTGATTGATGAAACTACGCCCATGTGGGAAATTCTTGAGTACAGAGAAACTATTAAAAACAGTGGTAAGCATTTGTTGAATATTGTGGAGGGCATCTTTGATATCGCAATGATCGAAGCAGGTGTGGTGCAGTTGCACAAGGAACAATTTGATATTAACCAGACCATGACTCAACTGCTTGGTATGATGTTAATCGAGCAGAAAAAGCTTAAACGAACCAATCTCGACCTTCGTCTTGATCCTGATTTCAAGAATGAGCCTTTATTCATTTATGCCGATAAGCAAAAAATTACACAGATACTCATCAATCTGTTAAAGAATGCATTGAAATATTCATTTGAAGGGTATATCGAGTTCGGGTATGATCTTGTTGAAAATGAAGCGGGGTATTTTATCCAGTTCCATGTAAGTGACTCTGGAATAGGCATCCCGGAAAATAAAAAAGAAATCATCTTTGAGATTTTCCGGCAGGCAGATGATTCTCATACAAGACTTCATGGGGGAGTTGGAATAGGCTTGTCTGTGGCAAAGAAACTAACCGAGCTGCATGGCGGTAAAATTTGGGTTAGCTCTGACGAGGGCAAGGGTTCAACTTTTTATTTTACCATACCATTTGAACAATTGGAAAACCCTGACAACTCTGGCAAGTATAATTCCCGAAAAGTAAACCAGGTCCTGTACACTGATAAAACTATTTTGATAGCAGAAGATAATCAGGTGAATTTCACTTTTATGAAAGCCTGCCTTCGCAACACAGGCGCCAGGATACTCTGGGTGAAAAACGGTGAAGAAGCTCTTAGAGAATGTGTTCAAAACCAATCTGTTGATATTGCACTAATGGACATCAAAATGCCGGTGATGGACGGAATCGAAGCTACACGAAAAATCAAAGAAATCAGACCTGAGATGCCAATAGTTGCTCAAACTGCTTATGTTCCTTTAAGTCAAAATGAAGAACTGCAGGGTGCAGGTTTTGACGATTTCATTTCGAAACCCATTGACAGAACCCAATTGTTTGAGATTTTGAACAAATTCCTGGTGAAAAATGGAGGTAATTGAACTGATAAAAAAGCCCGTAATTATTTGAATTACAGGCTGGAAAGGTACCCACGACTGGACTCGAACCAGCACATCCGTACGGACACTACCCCCTCAAAGTAGCGCGTCTACCAATTCCGCCACGTGGGTATGTATTTTTCAAAAAAGCCTTAAAAACAAGGGCTTTTCAAAAGTGGGCCAAAGATAAAGGAATTCAACTCAATTTTCCCTGAAAAAAAATCCTAAAAATTTTGAAAAAGTAAAATTAAAAATATTAATTTTACATATACTTTATGAATCAATAATCTGTTGTATTCGTAAAAACTGGTTGACAGGTAATCTGAGTTTCAGTTACCAAATAAATTCCTGAACATACCAAAGCTCGCACCATGGAACACTTTACACTGATTATTATTGCGGCTATTGCCGTTGCTTTATTTCTTTCCATAGGTCCACAAACTTCTAAGAAAAGGCCTTTTTCATCTTATTCCAAAGACGGCTTGAATACTGATTCTTGAGCTGTTTTATTGGCTTTAACCATTTTTTTCCCAAACCTTTTCCCTGTATCGCTCTAAACGCATTGGGAGAGTTTTGGCATGATTTTATATTAAAAAAATCGTAATATTATAATTCCATGAACATTTGTCATTCCATCTGGGTGTTTTCATTTTTGCTTTTATTCACATCCTATTCTTTGTTCAGTCAAAGCAGCAATGACCTGACTTATGCAAGTACTTCACCCAATTACAGTGTAAATCAGGCTGGGAACTCAGCAGGCTACAGTTTCAGGCATTGTAAAAAGCTCTCTGCAACGTACTCCGGAATTGCCATTGAAGTAGCAATTTCAAATTTTCCTCTGGACAACAGCGATCCCATTTTCAGACTTTATGGAAATATCCACTACTACAAACATGTAGATGGATGGTATTCCTACATGATATTAACACAGTTTCCTTCAAAGGAGGCCGCAATAAGGTTTCTGGATCAAGTCATTAAGCCAACAATCGCAGAAGCCAGAATTATTGAATTCAAAGAAGGCAATCGCAAGGTCCTGGCCAATTGAGCAGGCTTGCGCCAAAATAGTAGTTTTCTTTTCTTGAGACCAATGACGATGGAGCTCGTCCCGGAATGCCGGGGCGGGCTACTTTTTTGATAAGCGTTTAACGTCCTCCGGTATGTTGTTTCGCAGGCTAATTGTCAAAACAAAGTGAAGTGCTGGTCGTTTCTAAAAACAAAAGTATTAATAGACTATCTTAGCCAGGCAAACTTCTGTTTATGATTAAGAGAAACCTCACCTTTTACTTATTACTATCACTGGTGACTGTTAGTGGTTGCACTTATACTCAAAAAGTCAAGGATGGTAAGTTCGCTTACGAGCGTAAGCAATATTCCGTTGCCGTAAATCTATTGCAGAAGGAATATAGAAAATCAAAAAGCAGGGTGGAGCAAGGCAAGCTCGCTTTTCTGCTTGGCGAATCTTACAAACTGATGAACCGGCCGGACGATGCTTCAACCTGGTATAAATCAGCCTATGATAAAGCCTATGGCGTGGATGCATTAAGGGAATATGCTTTTTCATTAAAAGCCATGGAGCAATACAACGATGCCATGCAGGCCTTTAAGGAACTGGGTATCGAGATTGGCAGCCCTTATGAATATCGCCGGGAAATAGCTGCCTGCCAGATTGCTCTGGGTTGGAAAAACGAGAAGTCGAAGGCTTATCAGGTTAAGGTTACGGATTTCAACAGCCGGAATTCCGATTATGCACCTTCTTTGTACAGGGACGGTCAATTAGTTATAACATCGGACAGAAGTGCAGCAACAGGGGATGCAGTTTATAACTGGACTGGAAATGATTTTTCAGATTTATTTTTGGTGAACCTCAATACACAAACGGTTGAATCTTTCGGAACGCTGAATACAGCTCTTAATGACGGCACTGCCACTTTTAGTGCTGATTTTAATGAAATCATCTTTACCAGATGTTTTGGAGAAAAGAAAGAAGATAATTACTGTAAGCTGATGCAGAGCAAATCCAATGGCAGTTTTTGGTCAACACCCACGCCTTTACCTTTTATTCAGGAACAGGTTAATTATGGCCATCCTGCTTTATCTCAGGACGGAAAGACGCTTTACTTTTCCTGCAACTCCAAAGACGGATGGGGAGGGTATGATATCTGGACATCGAGCCGAAGCAGTACTTTGTCAGATTGGACAGAACCAAAATTGATGGGACGCAGCATCAACAGCATTGGAAATGAAATGTTTCCCTGGCCGGATGACGACACGCTGTATTTTGCCTCCGACTGGCATCCGGGAATGGGCGGTCTCGACATTTTTAAAACCTGGAAACAACCTAATGGAGCCTGGGTACCCGTGCAAAACTTAAAACCTCCTCTAAATTCAGGTGCCGATGATTTTGACTATGTAGTTGACTACAATGCCAGAAGAGATGCCGATGTCCTCCAGGTTGGTTATTTTGTAAGCAACAGGGCTGGTGGGCAAGGCTCAGACGATATTTACCGGTTTGAAAAAAGAATTCCTCCTCCTGAACCAGAACCGGAAGTCCCGGTTGAAATCGTTTATAAAAATGTTCTGGAGGGTTATGTTTTGGAGAAAATATACGCTGAACCGGGAAATCCGGGCAGCAAATTTTTGGGCAGAAGGGCATTGCCTGGGGCACAAGTGGCAATAAGAATTGGCAACTCCTCTAGAAAAGTTACCGTTGGTGAAGATGGGAAGTTTTCATTGGATCTGGATGAAAACACGAATTATTCTTTTTTGGGCTCTAAGCCTGGTTATTTAAATGGTGAAACTTCATTTTCATCCATTGGACTTGGCAAAGACCCTAACAATCCGATTCAGGTTTACGAAGTGGAGATTTTATTGGATAAGATTTTCCTGAACCAGGAAATTGTCCTGGAAGATATTTATTACGATTTTGATATGGCGGATATCCGCAATGATGCCAAACCAACTTTGGACAAACTGGCACGGAATCTCGAGCTGAACCCCAGCATCAAGATTCAAATGGCTTCACATACCGACTGCCGGGGAAATGACCGATATAATATCGACTTATCACAAAGAAGGGCACAATCTGCCGTTGACTACCTGATATCGAAAGGCATAGACTCCAACAGGCTTTTAGCCCGTGGTTTCGGTGAATCCCAACTCAGGGTAAACTGTATTTGTCAGCGCTGCACTGAGGAAGAACACCAGCAAAACCGGCGCACCACGTTTACGATATTGGAGTAATGGGCGTATCGGTCCAATTCCATTATTGGTCGTTTCGTGCCAACTCTGCTTCAGCAGCGATATATCCAAATGCTGACCAATGCTTTTGTTTCAAAATTCTTTTATAAACCTCTGTGGCTTTATCCTGCTGGTCATTGTAACCGTACCAATTCCCGACTCCGTAACCTTGTGTCACAATAGTAACCTGGTCACTTAATTTGGCATCACCGAAATTCAGCAGGTTTTCGGGCTGTTTCAAGCCTTTGTACATCATGATTCTTTCGTAGTATCCGTCATTTTCAATGAGTTCAAGATTGTCGGGGATGTCGGCAATTAAGGCTTCAGCTTTTTCTTTTTGCCCCATTCGCCTATAGCTCATGTACAGCCAATCCGCAGTAGCAACATGCAGGTCGGCATTTAGTGACCACTTCAAACATTCTTCATAGGCGATTGCTGCTTTAGCAAAGTCGCCCTTTAGGTAGTGGGCCAGCCCAAGATGGTAGTAAATGTTGAAATGCAGATTAGAAAGAGGCTGGTTCAATTTATTGGGGATACCATCGGGCTCGATTTCGAGAGACCTGTCTTTGGCTAACTCGGCAGCTTTTTCATAGTCTGCTATGGCTTTATCGAATTGGCGAACAGTGATAAATCTGTGCCCACGATGGCGGTATAATTCAGGAGATTGTGGGTGAACCTCCAACCCTTTAGTGAAAATATCTATGGCCTCGTTGTATCTCCATAAATAAGCTGTTCTTCTCCCAAGCCAGATGATGTTGTTCAGGTCGTCCGGATTGGAGTTGTATTGTTGTTTCGCAACCTGAAAAAGGCTGTCTTCCCGCTGAAATCCATCACTGCTTTCCGGAGGTAAGAGTTCTCTTCCCAAAAGTGAAATAACAGGGGGAATTGGAGGCTCTTTTTCGACGGTTTCGGAGGTAGTACATTGCATGAAAAGAACAGCCAAGCAAAGAACTGATAAACGAATCATGAATTTGATTTTTTAGTAAAACATTGAAACACACCTTGCAAGATAGCCCTGGTATCCATCAATTTTGAAGAAAATACCAAAATTGAAAGCCTAATCTTTTCTTTTGAAACTTCATTTTCCGAAAAATCATTGTTGCAAAAAGGGGTGTTCAACAAAATCGAATATGGCTTTAATTATTTATTTCGGAAATATTCTAAAGAAGTAATTTTTGCAAAACACTGAAAGTCAAGGCATTTCAGGTAATTGTTATCCGTTAATTCCTATCTTTGCGGCACTTATCTGAATGGATAATTTGAATGACAAAAATTTTCCTCACTAAGAAAACTAATTCGCAGGTGAACACCTAACTTTAGCATGATGGCAAATATGGTTATTAGCCAGTGCCAACAAGTAAGAATCATCTACCACTTAATTGTAAACAACATAATTATTTAACAATGCTGAAGAAACAATATTCCAAGACAAAGCCAGTATGCAAGGTTACTTTTTCACTCCCCATCGAAGCAGCAAGAGGTGGTAAGGACGTTCGTATCCTCGGAGATTTCAACCATTGGAGTTGGGAGCAAGGTTATTGTATGTCTGCAGGAAAAACTGAATACACTGCGGAAGTAGAATTGTCATCCGGAAGAGAGTATCAGTTCCGGTACCTGATTGATAACCACATTTGGGAAAACGACTGGAAGGCAGATCGTTATACCCCTGCCGCTTATGGTGAGTACAATTCTGTGCTTTCTCTTATTCAAAATGCTCCCGGGAAAAAGGAGCCAGTCTTAAAAGAAGCTGAGGAAGCCAAAGCGAAGAAACCTGCATCTGCCAAAGCTGCAAAACCAAAGGTTGCAGCCCCGAAAAAAACAAGTGCTACGACTGAAGCTAAACCTGCAGCTGCTCCTAAAACCGCTGTAAAAAAGCCAGCAGTTAAGAAAACCAGCACTAAAAAGTAAAGACCTTTCAAGCCAGTAATCTGGCAAGAAAATCTTTTTTATAGAAATCTTCTAACCGGTATTCTCTTTTGAGAAACCGGTTTTTTTATCTTCGGAAAAACAAATCTGCCATGCGATTATTTTGCTTATTTCTGATGATGGGTTTAACACTTCCATCCTGCCTTATTTCTCAAAAATCCGGAAAAGGTAAGAACGGCATTTCACTCTTCAATAGTAAAAACTTGAATGGCTGGACCAACCATGGTCGTGAAAAATGGTACGTCGATAATGGGGACTTGGTATGCGAAAGTGGTGAGTATAAAGAGTATGGGTATTTGTCGACAAATGAAGATTACAAAGACTTTGACCTGACTCTTGAATTCAAACAGGAATCGAACGGCAACAGTGGCGTTTTCTTCAGAAGCACGATCACCGGAACCAGAATAAGTGGCTGGCAGGCGGAGGTTGCTCCCGCCGGCTTGCACACAGGCGGCATCTATGAATCCTATGGAAGGGGGTGGCTTATCAGGCCCGGATCAGATGCAGAAGCAGCCCTGAGACAAGGGGAGTGGAACACCTTGAGGATTTTGGTGACGGGTGATGAGGTGACCACATGGCTCAATGGAGTTCAGTGCATTTACCTGAAAGATGAAAAAATAGGTCAGGCCAATGGGAAAATTGCCCTGCAAATTCACGACGGAGGAGGTATCAAAGTCAGATGGAGAAATCTGATTTTAAAAAAGTTATGATTTGATATTCAATATGCGTACGAGCAACCCGAGTCTTTCCCTTTGGTGTAAAGATTGAACAACGGAATATCTACGGAAAGTGAGATGCCTATTCGCCATCCGTTGGTTTCACTGAACTCATAAGCAGTGCCAGTCACTTTTCGCAGGCTAGGTCCTCTTTGTCCGAATAAGGAAAAGGCGCCCGGGAATTTCGGGAAACCAAAAACCAAAGCAGCTCCCGGTGCAAAAATGTTGTCGAACTTCAAAGCCGGGAGGTCGTTCACAGATTCATTGTTAGTGAAGCGGTAAGCCGTAAATGCTCCTATATCCATAATACTCAGGAAAAAGCTAAATGACCCAGGGCTTTTCCCTTTTTCTTTGCTCATAGGCCAACTAAATGCTATTCCAATAGGTGCGCTTACACCTACATTCAAGCCAGTTTTATCTTCTTTGGAAACTTTGTCGAGCATTTCTACTGACGCATTTAAGCCCACATAAGCACCAATGGACATATTAAAGGGGTAGTGTTTTTTGATGAATGCACTTCCTCTTGGCAAGGCAAAAGTCTCCATCACTGCGGCAACATCATCGGAATTGCGGCTTTCAGCCACTGAGGCCATAAAAGCACCGTAACGCATCAGTTGGCAACTGATGTCCTCGCTGTGCAACAGCAATTCATTGGTGAGCAACCCAGCATTAATGACTGCTTTGGCGTAGTGTCTTCTCCTCACGTCAAGAGCGATATTGGATATTCTGCCAGTGACAAAATTTACCCTGTTTAACTCATTTACAAGCTGAACGTCGCCCGGGAACATTGAGGTCGTGAACTTTTGTGCTGTTCCAATCAAGTCGAGGGCAACCTGCAGGTAATCGAAATACTGAAAATGCAAAAATGTATCAGAGGTGTTGTAATTGCCGGAGTCCAGGTCGGCTTTAATATTGTATAAGCGGTCGCCCAAATCAACTACAGAGCTCAGAATATTGACATAACGGTCAATCTTGGCATAAGTAAAGGAATCTCGAAATGGCAGCGTCAAATTGTCCAGACTTTTGGCTTGTTCATATATAAACCCCATGTAAAAATCGGTTGCTGTTTTGTCCTTTATTAAGTTTTTAAATTGCAATGGGGTCACATATACGCGGGCTGAACCATCCCCTGATTCCAAAACACTGGAAACAATATGAAGCATTTTTAAGGCGGCTTTGAAATTGCTGAATGCTTTTGAATCGTCAGCTATGGGAAGAATTTGAAAGTGGGCGTCATGACCAAGATATTTAATGACTTCATCCACTCTGGCTTCTTCTATCAGCATCCTGGAAATTGCAAACAAGTCGGCCAGATAGTAAACAGGCATCGTGTCTTTGAGCATTCGTTTATCCACCTGCACCATCAATGTTTCCAGATTATCGTGCAACCTTTTAAGATCGGTAATGAACGCATCGCGCATGCTGTTGAGATAGGTGTTGTAATTGTACACCTGGTCGCCAATACCCATTAATATCAATCTGGAAGCCGGGAAAAGGACACCTAAGTTGTGGTTTTCGGCCAATGTTTGCCGGAACTCTTCAAAAAATGCGACTGTCAGTTCTTCCTTTGTTCTTTTTACAAGGAACTTGGCGACGCCATCAGCCAGCATGGCTACATTCAATCCGGTACCACTTGAACTAACTTTTCTGGGGACAAAAGGTAGCCGGAATCCGAAATCAAGACTTTTCATTTCCTCACTGGCTAACATATTTACGCCTTCAGGCAATACGTACTTATCGAAAAAAACATTTTCATGGTAGGATTCGAGAATATCATTAATGGTTGGAGGAAAATTATCTGTATGATGAACATAATACCGTCCCAGGATCATACTAAGAACCTCCATATCAGCTTTCATCTGGCTGGTTGCATCTGTGCTTGATAAGGCAGCGAAGTTATTTTTGTATTTTTTTGAAAGCCGGGATAGTTCCAAGGCATCATTTACGGCACTTTGGCTGAATGCAGTGGCTAATAATAAAATGGAAAACGCGGTAAAGATTGTCTTTTTCATGGTATTTTGTTTTCCTTGATAATATAGTGGTATCAGGCGGTCAACCCGATTTTGTTGATTGCTGCAATAGGATCAATGATGCCGCATCCATAAAGATTGCTTTGACATTTTTGAGCGTCCGGGAAATTAAACGCCGCAGTTTCTCTCATCAATTCCCTGATTTCAGATGGGCTTTTGTCAATGTTCTGATCTTTGAGGAATTGAAGAACTAATGCCAGGGCCCCACCGGCAAAGGCTGCTGCAGCACTGGTGCGACGAAATGAAGGAAAGATGCCTCCCCCTTGTTCTGCTGTAAGTAACTCTTCTCCTGGTGCCAATAAGTCAACGCAATTGTTCATCCCTGACTCCTCGTGTAACATAAGGTCTGATTTCACGGCTCCAATAGCCAATACAGTTGGGAATGCTGCCGGGTACCGTTTCGTCATTTCCCTCCTTCTCGAGAAGCTGTTTCCAACTGAGGCGACAACGATCTTTCCCTTTTCCTCTGCATTTTCAATCGCTTTTCTTAAATGGTTGAAGTTTGCTTCTGAGTCGTTGCTTTTAAATAGTTCCAGGCTAATGGAAATTATTTGAACAGAAGGCCTCACTTCTAAGAGCCATTCTATGCCTTCGGCAACTGATTTTGAGGTCAATGATATTCTTCCGTAAGCCATATTAGATTCCGGTGCCACGCCAAAGACTTCACTTCCGGACGCTACGGCAACTCCGCCACACCAGGTGCCATGGCTATTGACGTCTCCGTTCCCCGTTTGTGAACCCGTAAAGTCCATTTGTGATTTTGGGAAAATAGGTAAATCCTTATGATCCGGGATACTGCCGGAATCCAAAATTCCAATTCTGATACCACGTCCTGTAATGCTTCTCTTTTTCCAAAGCTCCTCCACGATACGGAGTTTAACAACTCCCCAGTTTAAGCGTGAGTCATCCAGGTGCAGTTTGGTAAAATCCATTTCGAACGATTTGAAAAAGTAAGAAGATGCAGCAATATCGGCTAAGTGACTGGAGTAAAGGTACTTTTTAATGGCAATAAAATGAAATATGCAAAAACAGGAAAGCCGGAACTCGTCCGGCTTTCTGCGTGACCTGAAAATACAGTGACAGGTGTATCAAAACTGGTTAACAGGCCTACATCTTCAATAGGTTAAAATCTGGTGGGATTTGGCATTGGTGACCAATTACTGTTTCAGATAAAATATCAGGTAATTGCCCGGTTTATCTTCTTTGATGCCTATGGTATAATACCCCTGCTCAAGCCAGGTTCCATCAGGTGCTGAAGCTGTGCCACAAACGCCCTGACAGGCTGCGGCGGCGTAATACTTCTCATGGCTAATGTCGGCAACTGCTTCTACTAAGGCATATCCGTATTGCTGTCCCAATTGGTCAAAACTTGCATAATTACTCGATTTGCCCTTGTTGAGATCTCCTAATTCAACACGATTGACGATCAGATTGGAGATATCCTTTTCGCTGAGGTTGACAAATTTGACCATTACAGATTCAGCAGGGGAAAGGGATTCCTTTTTGCAGGAAAGAAAAGCAAATGCCGCAATGAATAAAAAGGCAAACTGTCGTAGTTTTTTCATAGTCTTCAATGTGAAAGCTATCGTAACAAGTTGTTCAGGGCTTGGGTTCAATTCAAGGATTAGACATTTATTCTGGCAATTGATTAGGGTACAAATACGACACATCTATTTGGTTGATTACCATAGTATTTATTTAGATTCGCCTGAAATACCACAGCCATGAAAATACCTTCGCTATCCTTCATTATCCAGGCATTTATTTACGTCAGCCGTCGATTTCCATTCTCCATGATTGCAGCTGTGGTTGGTACTGTAGCTGCCATTGCTTTGATTGAAGAACCGACCGACCCTGATGATTATTTACCCAAATTATTAATGACATCGGCATTGGGTCTGTCCTTATTCTTAAGTGCAACTCTTCTGTCTGAAAAAAGAGGCTTGAAGGATTGGAAGAAGTGGATGCCTGTTGCCGTGGCGGCAGTTGCATTGGTACTGTATTACCTTTCTCTCGACTTTCCCGACGGCGACAACCTGATACCAACCTTGATGCGCTTTTTCGCTTTGATTCTGGCTTCTCATCTTTTGGTTTCCATCGTAGCTTTCACAGATAGTAGCCCGGTCGAGGATTTTTGGGAATTCAATAAGACCCTGTTTGGTAATTTTCTCTTGGGTGCTTTTTACAGCCTTGTAATATATTTCGGTTTAAGCATTGCCATTTTGGCGGTTGACAATTTATTCGTGCTCGAGATTGACGGAAAGATTTACGCTCAACTTTTTGTGGTAATTGCTGCTTTGTTCAATACTACATTTTTCCTCAGAAACATGCCGGAGTCCTTCAGTCTTGAAGTTGATTCCAGAAGCAACTACACTCCGGCCATAAAAACACTGACTAAGTTCATACTGATACCTATTGTCCTGATTTACTTTCTGATACTTTATGCTTATTCTGCGAAAATTCTGGTTTCGTGGGAATTGCCAAAGGGTTGGGTATCATCACTGGTTTTGGGGTTTTCTATTGCAGGTGGTTTCACCTATTTGCTGAATTATCTCCTGGTGAAATGGGATGACAACGCCCTGGTGCAAGGATTCCGACGCTGGTTCTTTTTTGTTTTATCACCCATGGTCATTTTGCTGTTTATTGGGATTGGCAGGAGGATAAATGACTATGGCGTAACCGAAGATCGCTTCGTGGTAGCTACTGCCGGTATTTGGCTTTTGATGCTTTGCCTTTATTTCATTTTTTCAAAAAAGGACAATATCGTGGTGGTTCCCTGGTCGCTCATACTTTTCGCACTTCTGACCGTCTTAGGCCCTCTTAACGCATTTCGAATTTCATCGAACAATCAGGCTGAAAGATTGTCCGCTCTTCTCGAAAAGAATGGAATGATAAAAGAAGGTATTGTTGTAGCATCCAATGATTCGCTTTCTGTTGAAGACGCCGAAAGCATCAGTTCCATTATTCACTATATGCGGGAGTTCAGCCATTTTGACAAAATAGCGCATTTGTTCCCAAATGCATTTAGTACCAGTTTCCCGGATTACACGCAGGTGGATAGCTTGATTGGCTCACTGAATCTGCCGACCCAGAAGGCTGTAAAAGGTTATTGCAACTATGGTTTTTTCAAACCTGATTTTATCGAAATCGAAGGCTACAGTCAGATGTTCAGTATTAATTTATCCAGGAGAGTAGGAACAGAACAAAATCAAAAAGACGGGTGGCAATTGTCAGAAGACCTGACCAAACTCATTTTTAAAGTGGATAATGAAGTTTCAGAAAGTATCGACCTGGCTGGCTACTTGCAGAGAATGGTAAATCGCTACAAGTGTTTTTCAAACGAACTGCCCAGAGAAGAAGGGACGCTGGATCTTGTCGGAAATACTATGGATATGCGGCTCATTTTAGAGCAAATATCATTTGAAGAAGCAGATAGCACTATAGTGGTTAACTTGAATGCCATACTTCTTGCAAGAAATAAACAGGAACAATAGATGCCAGCAGGGCAGGCATCTAAGAGAAAAGGTTTGAAGTTAGATTAACAATAGCCGAGATCACTGTATCCGTCCCAGAACAAGTCGAGGATTTTGGATGCTTCTTTTTTTGAATCCTCTACAGCTTTCTTTTTCCGGGGAGTATCCATTTTGACTACTTCAGCCTTTGGCTGTTCTTCTCTTTCTTTAGATTTGCTTTTGAATATCAGTTTCTTCATGGGAAATGGTGGTTTTCTGGCAGTCCATGAATGCGGGGGTTATCATGTAAATGCCGGTTTATGTAAATGCTCAACAACCAATTTTTATCGTATGTTCGCCGGAAATTCAACTTTGTATAAAATTTTTTCTAAAAAGTAAATTCCCCTTTCAGAACATGACTAATAAGCTCAAAAATTGGAAAATCGCGCTCATTTCACACGATGGTAAAAAGCCCGAAATGGTTGCCTTTGTCCTGCAAAATCGCAAAACTTTAGAACAGGCATTTTTATACGCAACCGGAACCACAGGTAGCCATATAGAGAAAGCTGGAATAGAAGTCGAAAAACTGTTGTCGGGACCCAAAGGTGGTGATGCTCAAATTGCAGCACTCGTTGCGACTAACCAACTCGACCTCGTAATATTTTTCCGCGACCCGCTCGACAAGCATCCGCACGAACCGGATGTCCAAATGCTTATGCGCCTTTGCGATGTTCACAATGTAGCCCTTGCTACTAATCCAGCCTCAGCAAAATTGATGCTAAATGGTATCGCATCGATGAAATAATTGAAAATAAATTACTTGTGTAATTCACTTTTTCTGTGGTTCCAAAAATTTAAAGAATCCTGACACCCATTATGAGCACATACTTTAATAAGAAGACGGTTTGGATTACGGGAGCTTCTTCCGGTATTGGAGAAGCCATGGCTTATGTATTGGCAAATCAGGGTGCGGAATTAGTGTTATCTGGCCGCAATAAGGCCGAACTCGAACGGGTCGCCAAAGCTTGTTCACCTGCTAAAACGCACATACAAGTTTTGGATTTAGCTGATCACGAAAACTTGTCATCAATTGCCAACTCTGTAATTGAGCGGGTTGGAAAAGTGGATATACTCGTCAACAACGGCGGTTTATCGCAGAGAAGTCTGGCCAGGGAGACGACCCTTGAAGTTGACAGACAATTGCTTGATGTCAATTTACTGGGCACCATCACATTGTCAAAAGCATTGTTGCCGCATTTTTTAGAAAGAAAAACCGGGCACTACGTAGTCATTACCAGTTTGATGGGAAAGTTCGGAGGTCCATTGCGCTCATCTTACGCCGCTGCCAAACACGGTCTCCATGGTTTCTTCGATTCCTTGCGTGCGGAAGTATGGAGGGAAAATATACACGTTACCCTCATATGCCCAGGATTTGTTCAAACGAAAATCAGCCTGAAAGCCCTGACCGGAAATGGTAAGCCTCAAAATACTATGGACGACGCCACTGCCAATGGCCTTTCAGCAGAAAATTTTGCCATAAAAGCTGTCAACGCCATCAGGCGGCAGACAGAAGAAGTCTATATCGGCAAAAAGGAAGTCTTGGGGGTTTATCTCAAGCGTTTTTTTCCGGGCATTTTGTCGAGAATAATGAGGAAGGTAAAAGTAACCTAAGTAAAAAGGCAAAAGGCAAAAGGCAAAAGGCAAAAGTTTTCCAACTGATTTTC
>CAYRDX010000037.1:0-44211 GCA_964423205.1 uncultured Saprospiraceae bacterium
CTGTTTTATAAACGACGCAAAAAGTGTGTCCATCAAACTTCCGCCGCCGTCCTGTCCAACGGTAATAGTAGTGACACCCTGGCTGAGCATGGCAATTGCTTCTGGCTGGTCAATCAACGACCAGTCATGGTGGCTGTGGCTGTCTATAAAACCAGGTGCCAATACCAGCCCCTTTCCATCGGTCACCAACTCATCCTGAAATGGCCATAGGTCGCCAATCTCCTGAATCTTACCATCCACTATTCTAAGTGAGGCATTCCTGGCCGGTGAACCGGTTCCATCAATTATCCGAACATTAGTAATAAGTTGAGTTGGTGGCATCTGATAGGGACGGCCGTCCAGGATGTGCATGACGATATCGCGCTGAGTAAAACTGCCATTGTTACACAGTAAAATAAGTGTTTGTTTTTTATCCATAAACCGAACGATGAGCGTGCGAAATCCGGCCCACCCGCCGGAATGGGAGAGAACCTTACCATCTTCTCCAATTCCCCATCCAAAGCCGTATCCGTAGGTGCTGCCATCGTTCAGCTTAACTGGCGTAAACGCCTCCTGTAAGGTGGCTTTTTTAACCAGTTTTTCGGTGTTAAGAGACTGTTCCCATATTAAAAGGTCTTCGGCAGAGGAATAAATATTTCCATCTCCAATCAAACCATCAAATCTTCCAAGGTCATTTTCTTTTGGCAGTCCCTCAAAATGCTGGAATCCGTAAACCCTGTTTTTGGGTGAATTCCCAAGACGAAGGTGATAAGCATAGGTATCCTTGAGCCCAAGGGGTTTTACGATAGTCTCGTTAAAAAATGCAGGAAAAGATTTGCCGCAAGCAACTTCAATTACAGAAGCCAACAGCACATAACCCGTGTTGCTGTATTGCCATTTTTCACCAGGCTGAAAATCGAGGGATGGTTTATGCTCTGCCAACCACTCCAGAATGTGGTGGTTCTCAATAGTGTCCTTTGAGCCGGAGTAGCGGGTAATCGGTTCAAAATATTCAGGCAAGCCCGAAGTGTGGGTCATCAATTGTCGAACGCTGATGTTCGCGTAAGGAAATGAAGGCAGGTATTTATTGACAGGATCGTCGTAGTTCAATTTCCCACGTTCTTTCAGAATCATCGCCGTCAAGCATACGAACTGTTTCGATACAGAAGCAAGATTAAATGCAGATTTGGTGGTCAGTTCTTCCCCTGTGCTGATATTGGCTATGCCAAATGCCTTTTTGTAAACAACCTTTCCGTTTTCGGCCAGTAGCGCGGTACCGTTGAACAGCTGCCGCTGGTGGAGATAGGTGAGGGAGGAGTCTATGGAATTAATTTGTTGAGAAGTCAGGGTAGGTGTCTGTGCGTTTAAAATGAAAAGCGTATTTAACAGAAAGAAGGAAAATATGCCTGAGAATAGATGTTTAGTGATATTCATGATAGTAGATTGTGGAGAATGGAAATGTTAACATGATCGCTCAAATGAAATCTCAGCCCGGCTTGAGATGCCCAAATTTATTCATTGGTTCTAACAAATTCATATTGAATAATAGCTTAAAAAGGAGCCTGAACGACTAAGGGTTTCTTAGTTGTTAAAGCTGCTTTCCCGATTTTGTTCTTTTAATCGGACATTGAAAATTGAAGCTTTTTCCTTAATTTATTCAATTGACTGAACAAATTAACCTAAATTTGTTCAGTCAATTGAATAAATTTATGAAATACATCGAGAGACTCCATGAAAAAAACATTGAGAAACACCTGGTGCCTCAAAAGGTGTTATTACTGCTTGGCGCTCGCCGGACAGGTAAAACTGTTTTGATACAAAAAATCCTGGAAAGAGAGGAAGAGCCGTATTTATTTCTAAATGGAGAAAACGTGGCTGCTCTCGAACTGTTAGACAGGCAGAGTACTCAGCATTATTTGAATGTTCTTGGAGGAAAGAAGTTGCTGGTTATAGACGAGGCTCAAAATATTCCTGAGATAGGACAAAAGTTAAAGCTGATGGTTGATTCCATTGAAGGATTACGAATTTTGGCAACCGGCTCTTCGGCATTTAATATTTCCAAACTCACTGGCGCCCCTCTTACAGGGCGGAAGATTACCCTGCAGCTTTTCCCATTATGCGAAGAGGAACTTATGCCCCTGGAGCAGATTACTGAAAAAAAGGACAATCTTCACCTTCGATTAATTTATGGGAGTTATCCTGAACTTTGGCAGATACCTGAATTGGCGGGGAAGACGCTTTATTTACAAGAGCTTGTCGATTCCTATCTAATGAAGGATATCCTGGCTTTTGAAAATGTACAAAACTCGCTGCAGCTTTACAGCTTGCTCAGATTACTGGCATTTCAGGTGGGAAAAGAGGTGTCGTTTAATGAATTGGCAAGGCAGCTTGGGATGAGTGTAAACACCATTATCCGGTATCTCGATTTATTTGCCAAGGCCTATATTATTTTTCCCATTGGAGGCTTTAGCCGGAATCTGCGAAAAGAGATAGTGAAGAGTTCAAAATGGTATTTCTATGACAACGGCATCAGAAATGCATTGGTTGCTAATTTCAATCCATTAGAGCTTAGAAATGACAAGGGTGAGCTTTGGGAAAACTATATCGTAAGTGAAAGAATCAAGTTTCAGCATTATTCCAGGATGATAGTGAACAATTTCTTCTGGCGTACTTACGATAGGCAGGAGATTGATTGGGTTGAAGAACGCGATGGCAAACTATATGGTTATGAGATGAAATGGAGTGAAGGCAAACAGGTAAAGGCTCCTTCGAGTTGGCAAAATGCCTATCCCGATGCCGACTTCAGAGTTATTACTCCTGAAAGTTACCAGGAGTGGGTAATTAACAAATAGAGCACCAACGAATTTCCAAAACAAATGAACAATCAGGCAATCATACTAACCGGCGGAATCCTCGACACCCCCAACGCCAAAACAGCCCATGGTTTAATCCGGGAAGGAGAACGCTTCCAGATAGTCGCTGTGATTGATGAAAAGTTTGCCGGAAAAGATGCTGGTGACTTATTGGATGGCATAAAAAGAAACATCCCGATTACACCCACTTTAGAGGATGCTCTCCGATTTTTTCCAGATACCAAATATTGCATTGTTGGCATTGCCACAGTAGGTGGAGTATTTCCCGAAAGTATGCTGCTTACCCTGAAAGAGGCGATACGTTCTGGGTTAAATATTGTCAATGGCCTGCATGACCACCTCAACAGTCGCCCTGACTTTGTGGAATTGGCCAAACAACATGGAGTGGAACTGATTGATGTGCGTTGGCCCAAGAAACGCTCAGACCTGCATTTTTGGTCGGGTGAGATTTTCAAGGTGAAGGCTCCCATCATTGCATTGCTGGGCATGGACTGCGCCATGGGCAAACGTACCACTACACGGCTCTTAATGAAAGCCTGCCGGGATGCGGGCATCAATGCTCAGATGATTTATACCGGACAAACGGGATGGTTGCAGGGCGGTAAGTATGGCTTTATTTTCGACAGTACGCTCAATGATTTCATCTCTGGTGAACTGGAACACGCCATTGTGAGTTGCTGGAAAGAAACCAACCCGGATGTCATTTTACTCGAAGGTCAATCAAGTCTTCGCAATCCAAGTGGCCCTTGCGGCTCTGAATATTTATTGTCTGGAAATGCCAAACACGTCATCCTGATGCATGCCCCAAAGCGCCGGTATTTTGAGCACGACCCGGAATGGGGTCCAATTCCATCTGTTGAAAGTGAAATAGAGCTGATTCGTCACTATGGTTCTGAGGTTATGGCTTTGGCGCTGCATACGGAGGAATGCAGTAAAGCAGAGGCTTTTGATTTTCGGAAGAACCTGGAATCAGAATTAGGAATTCCGGTTCTGTTGCCGTTGGAAGAAGGAGTCAATAAAATTATTCCTGCTATTCAAAATCTATTGAAATCATGAAAATTCGGTCAATAAATTCCTGGAAACAAAACCTCGCCCTCACAAAGCCCTATACGATTGCCTCTCGAACCATTTCCGATGTCGAAAATATCTTCTTTGAAATTACACTCGAAAACGGCATGACCGGCATTGGTGCGGCTAACCCGGCACCGGAAGTAGTCGGGGAATCTCCAGATGAGGCATTAGCTAATTTACATTCGGAAACTGTCAATCGTCTGGTTGGCAGCGACATCAGGCATGTCCTTCCACTTATCGGGCAGTTTTCCGGACTTTATCCAAAGAATCCCGGCACGTTGGCAGCTATCGATATTGCCCTGCACGATGCCTTCGGGAAATGGCTCGGAATTCCTATCGTCGAATTTTATGGTCAGAAAATAAAGTCTATGCCCACGAGCGTGACCATAGGAATCATGAGTGTCGAAGATACCCTGAAGGCGGCCAAAGAATATAAGAGCCAGGGATTTCAGGTATTGAAGGTGAAAACAGGCCTTAACGTTGATGATGATATAGAACGGATTTTGCGTCTTCGGGAAGAGTTTGGGACTCATTTTAAGATTCGAGTTGATGCCAACCTCGGTTATGGAATGATGGAATTACAGCAATTCATGAATGCAACTTCGGGTGCTGGAGTGGAACTAATTGAGCAACCATTGCCGGTTGGGGAGGAATCCACTCTACTCGGATTAACTGGCGTTGAGCGCTCACGCCTTGCCGCGGATGAATCACTCAAAGGGTTGAACTATGCCTGGAAACTCGCTCAAAGCCCAAAGCCTTTTGGCATTTACAACATCAAACTGATGAAGTGTGGGGGAATACGCGGCGCTCTGGATATAGCCTCTGTGGCTCAACATGCCGGTATTGACCTTTTCTGGGGTTGCAACGACGAAAGCATTATCAGTATTACGGCTGCGCTGCATGCCGCCTTTGCTTGTCCGCATACCAAATACATAGACCTGGATGGCAGCTTCGACCTGGCAGAAGATGTGGTGAAAGGTGGTTTTGTGCTACAGGATGGGGAAATGTGGTTGACGGGCAGGCCTGGATTGGGGGTGGAGAGGATTTGAAAGAAAGAAGGAGGTGACACCCTTCCAAAAGGCGTCACCTTTAATAAGGGTTGCAATACTTAATAACGATAATCAATAATTACCCCGTTCACGGTAAGTTTCCCATTGGTTACTACGTATTTAGCTCCTGACGGAACCAAAACCAATAATCTCGCTTTGTCACCTTCAATTTTGAAGTTGACCGTCCTGGAAATATTCCTTGCCACAAATTCCCTGTTCACCGAATCATAGATGTCAAATTTCCCATCACTAAGCTCCATCTTGACCTCTTTTGATTCTGAATATGGATTATAATACAGGTAAGTGGGAAAGGTCTCACCGTTGCGGTACATATCCAATTTCAGGCAATCTACCTGGAGGATTCTATCTACGTTGGTTGGCCGGATGATACCTCCAAATAAACCTACATGTGCACTTCCGTAAATTGAAAACATAGTCTCGGGAGGCATGCCAGGTGCCCAACGTGGACCATCACCCTGTGCGAATGGTGTTATTCCTTTGTATTCATCAAAGGTGGATTCCTTAATCAATCCTTCATAAGCTATAACCCCATTGGTAATAGCCTTTCTGTCAGGAAGTGCCTGCAGCGAATCTGGCATTTCATATGGATAAAAGAATCTGGCAGCGTTAGAAGCATTAAGGATCCATTTACCCACCGAACGGGAGTAGCGCTGGTCATATCGCAACATGGCTGTCAGTGGCCAAGCCAAGTCAAAAGTGTTCATTAGAAAACCATATCCACCGTTATGTACGGTACTGCCGCAAATACCGCTTACGTCATAACCACCCCAATTGTCCAGCAATACACCCCAACCTTCACGGTTAGTTGCAGTGCCGTCAAAAGTCCAGTCAATGAATTTCTTAAGGTCATAATCTGTTCCTTTTTCGGCATTTAAGCGTGCTCCTACATAAGCGCCGAAAGGCATAAGAATCTCCCAAAAGCGGCTTTCAGTTTGTCCTTGCAATGCGGTCAGAGCTCTTTTGGCTCCTTCCAGATATCGGGGGTCACCGTATTTTACATATGCTGAGTAAAGGATAAAGGCGTAACCGGCAGCTACATCTTCCTGAGGAGGAATATGATTCTTGCCACCAGCCATATTTTTAAAATCAAAGAAGGAATGGCTGTAATTTCCTGCTAACACAGAGTCAGACTTGTAGTATTGCTCAGCTAAGGTGCGCAATATTTCATCATAACCTTTTTCGTTTGGGTAGTAGTTGCCGATTGCGTAAAAAAGCACATTATTGAACACATCGTACCAATAGTCATTTCCATAACCTCCACCAATGTGTGCTGAAGGAGTTGTGAAATTCATGATTATGTACCACCCAGTTTCCTTATTGAAATAATTGCGAGCCATACGGACGTAATTATTTCCATCCTGTTTGCTCTTGTCAATACCCACAAGAGTTGCCCCAAGAATAGAACCCAATACACCTAAAGCCTCGTGAGCTTCGCCGTTGTTTTTCTCTGGTCCTTGTCGCACATCGCCTAAAGCTGTGTAAATGCCAAATGTAGACTGGTCGAAATTTCTCTTATTGGGATCAAGCCAGATAAGTGGCAGGAATTCGCCTTTCTGGGAAAAATCATAAACATACTTGTCAAAATCCAGAGCAGTTTGTTTCCAGTCCTTGTATTTGTAAGGTTCTGGCAAATTAGGCATTGCCTCAATCCGGGAGATTGCTAATTGCTCCACAGGGCCAGAATCAGGAATAAAAGGTGCAGGCGTATTGCACGCCATAAAAAACATGAAAAGAACTATGATGATTGTAGTATATGCTTTCATAGATAATTTTATTTGATTAGTTTGAATGAGCAGTTTCAGCTTCATGGCCTTTTTTCCATAATTTATCCTTAACGATAGCCTTGGCCATGAAAACTGACATGAATTGCACTATAGCAATAACCAATAGCGCATATCGTAAAGCTACGTCAGCACTTACGTAACGCGCCAGGATAATGAACAGACCGCAGCCAAACAAACGGCCAGCGTATAAGCCAAATTCATGGTTGAAAATATAAGCAAACTCATTGCGCTTTTCTTTGGCGGCTACAATATCAATGAGCTTTAGCTGAATAGGGAAATAGGCGATATCGAGTAATGGTCGTGCGAAAATCAGGAAGAGCACGAACATGATGACACCAAATGCAGAATATAACAGAGCGTTAAAAACAGCTCCCACCACGAATAGGGTCAGACCAATGGTAAAAATGAGGAGTCTGTGTTTTGGGGCAGTTTTCCTTCCCAGGATATATAACAAAAAGGCCGAGAGCAAGGCACCAATTGATTGGATAATGCCCAATTCACCTTCTTCACCGACGAGTTTCATAATCAGCATGACCGGTGCAGTGACAATATACCCTTGGGCAACTCCTTTGAGAGCGGAAAGTCCAAGCATTTTATACCATAATTGGTGAAACTTGAAGAATATGAACGGTGCTCTTTTGGGATTCTCAAATTTACCCTGATGTACCAGGATGGAAGCTATAATGGTAAGGCCGAATACAATGCCCGTCAAAATGTAGTAGGCAAAGTTAACGTTACCATCGAACCATCCTTCCTTCTTTGTTGTGGCAATGAAGGCACCTGCGAGAAACGGCACAATTATAAATGTGAGTGTATAAAAGAAGGTCTCAATGCCGTAGTAATAGTTTCTGTTTTTATCATTAGTGGTGTTAAGTGCCAGAAAATCGCGGTTTGCCCAGAAGAAACCGTAGGAAAGACCCATAATGAGGCCGGCAACTGCAACTCCAAATGTATCGAGTTTGTCGAGCATCATCATTGCGGACATAGAAATCCCGCTCAATAACATTCCGAAAGAGTACAGGCTTGATATGTGCATGCGATTTAACAAAAACCCATTGACCATAAATGTGGCGGGGATTCCTGTGTATAAAGCAAGCTGAAAAACAACAACAAGACTGATATCCTCTGAATTACGCATGATGTAAGCTCCAATGAATAACTCCACAATAGGTAACACCAGAGCATATATTAGATTGGTAAGCAGCAAAGTTCTCATGCTCAAATTGTGAGACATGAAAAATTCGAGTTCCGTTTTGATTCTTCCTATCATACAAAGGATGGTTTTCGTGTTTATGAATTTGTTGAAAGGTCTCGCAGAATTTCGGATACAGAAAGCTTTGCACCGCAGATTACCTCATCAGAGGCGCCATAATACATGGTAATCTCATCGCCATTTACAATATGACCATTGGTGAAAACTACATTGCCAAAAAAGCCGGTAAGTTCATAAGGCGCTTCCGGTTCAAGTATGGGTTTAGTGGATCGGGCCAAAACTTTCGAAGGGTCATTTAGGTCCAGAAGAATCGCACCGAGGCTGTACCGGTGGTTGAAGTCGGCTCCATGGTAAATTTCCAGCCATCCTTCTTTAGTCTTGATAGGGGAGGCCCCCGCTCCTATGCGGGCGCAGTCCCACATACCTTCGCGTGTGTGCAGTATACATAGATGCTCGCCCCAGTGTTTGAGGTCATTGGAACTTGCTATCCAGATAAAGTTTCCGCCAAGGTCAATTCCAGAGGGGCGATGGAGGCAATAGTATTTTCCATTTATCTTTTCTGTAAACAATGCACAATCCTTGTTGTGCGGAGGCAATATCATTCCGTCCTTTTCGAAAGTTCTCCAATCCTTGGTGCGCATCAATCCAACCCCAACTCCATGTTCTGAAACCTGAGTGTAAGTCAGGTGAAACTCTCCATCAATGTTGGTTACCCTGCAGTCTTCGATGCCAAATGTTTCCAACTGATGATGGCCGAATATCTTCGAGGGGATTCCATTCAGTGGCTCCTGAAAATGAATTCCATCTTCACTGCAAACCAGCCTCAGATGGGAAATGGTGGAAAGGTAGGTCGTCTTTTTGTACTTGACCATCCTTGCGTCGCTGAGGTCAAGTTCCGGGTCATTCTTTCTAAACTCGTGGATTTTCAAAGTACCGTCAGTCTGCATGATGGGAAAAGAAACTGTGCCATCCTTTTGTTCGGGCCTTTCAGCCACCCTCAGAATGAGCCATGTTTTCCCGTCATATTCGAATACTCCCGGGTTGAGCACACATTCAACAACAAGCCCCCGATGACTTGGAGCGATATCTTTTGTGGTAATAATAGGGTTTTGTGCAAATCTGTCAGCCATGAGTGACAAAAATGAGTTTGTAAATAGTTCCTGAACTCACCATCCGGGCCGGAATTCCATGCATTGGTAATTGTCTGCTTACGAAGGTGAAAAAGAAAAAACCGGACCTCGTGAGAGGCCCGGTTACAAGTGTGAAAATTACTGTTTGTTGAATTTCAACGAACCGAGGTTTTTGCCTCCATAAATAAAGTTCAGGAAGTAAGTACCCGGAGTGTACTTGTCAACATTCAGTTTAATGGTGTTTGACAGTGTGTTACTGTCATAACGCTGTGCATCCACCTGCCTGCCCTGCAAGTCATAAACTCGCAGCAGAAGCGGTTGAGTACCGGGTAGTGTATGCTCTACCAGAAGCACATCATCAACCGGATTCGGGTGCAATGACTTGATAACACTCAGCAATTCATCGGTCGGAATATTGTCAACATCGGTGGTAGCAGTCTTATGCAGCTTTGCAATTTCAGCTGCTGTCAGTGCTTTGTTGTAAATCTTGACTTCATCCAATGCACCATTGAAATACTGCCCGCCATTGCCGATACCTCCCATAATCAAAGGTCTGCTCGTACTGTTAAGTGTTCCCAGAACCGGTTTGCTGTTTACTTCTTTACCATCGATATAGATGATGTCTTTTTGACCATCGTGAACCATGGTAACATACCACCAGAAGCCCTTCAGGAGTTCATTTCCGGTGCCTGAATCCATGTCAGAAATAAAGTTCGGGAACTGGGCATTTTTACTATTGGTAGTCCAGACTACTTTCAGGTGTTGTGGAAGAGAGATTTTCCAACGCTGATCCCAGTTGCCAAAATTGATAATATAGGCTTCAGGATCTGCCAGGTTTTGTCCATCTACTCTAACCCAGAAACTCACGGTTGTGTAATCAGAAATGAGCTGAACTTTATTAGCAACAAATATGGAGTCTCTATCTCCATCAAACTTGATTGCAGTACCCTTGGTTCCAGTCGGGTGAGTTACCTGGATAAATACAGGGTTGCCACCAACAGTGCCATGATTGGCAAAAGGAGTTACATCCTTGGCATCTCCCTCAAAAGAATAATGTGCAACAAGTCCTGGCTCAGCAGTCTGTATTTCCTTATCTGTGGAAACAGTAATTTCTGCAATTGGAGATTTATTACCTGATGCATCATAAGCATATACTTCAAAAGTATAAAGTGTTTGAGGCTTCAAGCCTGTGATGAGCTTAGATGTAATATTGGCAGCCAGCGAATCATTGTGCTTACCATCCAACAGTACCACATAACCTTTGAGTTGCCTGTCATCAGTGGAAGGATCCCATGAAAGAAGTACGGAATGAGAGCCCGTCGTGGCTTTAAGGTTACCCGGTTTAGTAGGTGGAGTCGTATCAGGTGTAGGATCTGCTCCTGTTGTTACGTCCAATGAGGTCATCAAAGACTCATTTCCGGCAGCATCTACAGCAGTAACACCAAACTTAAATTTAGTAAGAGGCTTAAGGGCCTGGAATGCGGCGTTCAGTGTGCTGGTCGTCATGACTTTTGCCCCATCACGGTAAACGTTGTAAGCAATAACCCCAACATTATCGGTCGCGGGAAGCCATGAAAGCGCTACGTTGTAGAACTCAACCACAGCCGTCAGATTCTGAGGAGCAGTTGGTGCAATTGTGTCTGTGGCGGCAGGAGCTGTTGACTGGGCGGTATAAAGTGCTGCAATCTCTGCGTCAGTCAGTGCAACATTGTAAATCTGGATTTCATCCAAAGAGCCTTTAAAGAAGTTGCCGCCATCCACAGCATTGAAACCAATGCCAAGAGGCTTGGTGGCCTTATCCAGTTTGCCAGCAACGTTTTTCTCGGCAATTTTGGCACCATTGAAATAAATGATGTTTTTAGTACCATCATGCACCATGACCACATGTTTCCATTGGCCAATCTTCAGCGAATCCGGATTGCTGTCCATGTCACTGCAGCATTTGCCATCACTCTTTGTGGTGAACACAGGCTTTCCATGGCCAGGTAGCGATATTTTCCAACGCTCCTGCCACCCACCAAAGGAAAGGAGGTAATACTCACCTGAGGGAGGCAACTGAGCAACATTTGCCCAGAAGCTGATAGTGGCGTAGTCGGAGTTGAGCTGCTTGGAGTTGGCAGCGAGTATCTTATCAGTGGTTCCATTGAAAGCATAAGCTTTATTGGCTTTGCCAAAACGGTCTTTTGTCAGCTGAGCACCAGTCACTTCACCATGATTGTTGAATGGTGTCATGTCCATGGCATGCCCGTCGAATGTGTAGTTAGCCACCAGTTTATCCGCAAAAGTTGGAGCCGTGTTTTGGGCAGCATACAGCGCAGCAATCTCTGCTGCAGTCAGTGCTTTATTGTAAATCTGTACTTCGTCAATACTTCCCTTAAAGAAGCCACTGTTGCCAATTGGGTCGAAGCCAATGCCAAAGGGCCTGGTTGTCTTATCCAATTTGCCAGCTACATCTTTTTCACTCATCTTGACGCCATTAAAGTAGATGATGTTTTTAGCACCATCGTGCACCATTACTACATGTGTCCAGGTTCCTATTGTCAAAGGAGTTCCGGAGTCCATGTCGCTGCAGCACTTGCCATCGCTTTTAGTAGTGAATACTGGCTTGCCGTGACTTGGAAGTGAAACCTTCCATCTATCCTGCCAGCCACCGTTTGACAGCAAGAATACTTCTCCTGTACCGGGGAATTCATCTGGCCTCACCCAAAAACTAATGGTAGCATAATCGGAATTCATTCTCACAGAATTGGCAGCTGATACAGATTGTGCACCACTGAATTTATAGGCATTGGATGCATAGCCATGACGGTCTGTTGTGAGCGTAGCACCGCTGACCGTGCCGTGATTCTTAAACTGAGTGGCATCTTCTGCATTTCCTGCAAATTTGTATTCAGCAACAAGGTCGGTAGCTGTACCTGGGAATGTGGAATGTGCAGTATAAGCGTCAGCAATTTGCTGACCGGTCATAGCATAGTTGTAGATTTCCACATCATCGATGAATCCTCTGAAGAAGTTGCCTCCATCTACAGCATTGAATCCAATCCCGAAAGGATGTTTTGTGCTATCCAGTTTTCCGGCAACATTCTTTTCAGCCACTTTGGCACCATTGAAATAGATGATATTCTTTGTGCCATCATGTACCATGACTACTTGGGTCCAAGCGCCCAAAGTTAGCGGAGTTCCGGAGTCCATATCACTGCAACATTTTCCGTCGCTTTTAGTGGTGAATACAGGCTTACCATGGCTTGGAAGAGAAATTTTCCAGCGTTCCTGCCAGCCTCCAGAAGTAAGCAGGTAAACTTCACCACTTGCAGGGAAGGTAAGAGGCCTCACCCAAAAGCTGATGGTAGTGAAGTCGGAATTCAGATGTGAGGAGTTCGGAGCTACTACTTTCGAAGAGGTGCCATTAAACTCAAAAGCGCTGTGACCATAACCAAAACGGTCAGTTGCGGTTTTCACATCAGTGCCAACAGCGTGATTGGCGTACGAAGTTGCATCCTGAGTATTGCCCTTGAAAAGGTATGAGGCAACTTTACCTTGAGCGACTGCAGGCGGTGTATTCTGAGCCGTATATAAATCAGCAATTTGGTTGGCACCTAAGGCAATATCATAAATCATTACCTCGTCGAGGATACCATTGAGGAAATTGCCTCCATCAACTGGATTGTATCCCATGCCTAATGGTCTGGTTGTGCTGTTCAGCGTACCAGATACGTTTTTTTCTGCAACCTTCACTCCGTTAATATAGATGAGGTCTTTTGTGCCGTCGTGAACGAAAACCAAGTGTTTCCATTCACCTGCTTTGAGTGCATTTGCCTCGCCGGCATCCATGTCGGAAATACCGGAACTGTTATTAGTGGTCCACACTAGCTTTCCATGGCTTGGAAGAGAAATCTTCCAGCGCTCCTGCCATCCGCCAAAAGAAAGCGGATAAACTTCACCTTGGCCGGGAAGGGCAGTTACGTACATCCAAAAGCTAACCGTTGTATATGGGGAATTTAATACAGCCTTATTTGGAGCCTGAATAAAGCTCTGCTTACCGTCGAAACTGTAAGCGCTGTTTGCCCATCCAAAACGGTCTTTAGTGAGGTGAGCTCCGTGGACAGTGGCGTGGTTTTTATTGACTGACTGGTCATTTGCATTTCCCGAAAACGAATAACTCGCTACCGGAGTTTGACCATTGGTACTAACCAGAGCCAAAATCCCAAAACTCGTCAAAAGCAGGAATTTCTGTAGAAGTACTTTCATGATGGTAGAATTAAGTTTGATAAAATTTGTTGCGCTCTCAGTAACCGGCACACTAGCATCGGCTATATTTTTACAAGCCGGACAGTCAGTGTGACTTGGCCCGACTTTATGGTTACGATATACACGCCCGGTTCCCATTGGGACGTATTTATTCTTTCCTGCACTCCTGATATTAAATCCCGTTGCATGATCACTTTTCCGTTTATGGAACTCACCTTGCAGGTGGCACCAGTGAATTCCTCTGCTGAGCAGGAAAGAAATAGTGTTTCACTTACGGGGTTAGGGAAGACTTTCAGGGTACTAGAGGTCTCAATATTTTCTTTTATCGGTGTAATGCTTTCGTTGTATAATTTCAGAACCTGTTCTGGTACAAATGCATAATCGTAAATCCGGACTTCATCGAGGGTTCCCCTGAAATTGTATTCAGTGTTGCCAGGTAACATTTGTCCCATCAGGAATGGGAGCTCCGTGGTTTTGATATCTCCAGCCAATGGCTTATAGCTGTGCAGTTGGCCGTTGAGGTACATGACCAGTGCCGTTCCGTCATAGGTGACGGTTAGGTGATAGAAGCTGTCTTTTTGCACTTTGATTTCGGAGTCGAGGTCGCCGATGGATTTTTGGGTATTGACTGTCCACCTGATTTGCCGGCTTGGAATGAGTGAAATTTTCCATCTATTCTGCCAACTGCCGTGGGAAAGCAAAAAGGTCTCTTTATCGGCGAGCAGGTTAGGACTGAACCAACAACTCACCGTAATTCCGGCAACTGTGTTGAGCAAGTTTGTATTAGCTACTGTGATACTACTGGTGTTGCCATTGAAAAATAGGGCGCTTGCCGGTTTGCCAAAAGCGTCTGTTGTCAACTGGGCACCATTAATTTGACCGTGATGCTGATTACCACTGACATCGTTTGCACTGCCAGAAAATGGGTACCATGCAATCAGTTTTCCGGAACCAGCATTAAATGTCTTTACTAAAATTGTTGTGGAAGAAGAGGCTTTTAAGCCTTTTGGGTCGGTCACATCAACAAATATCTGATAGGCACCTTCTGTACCGGGTGCATTCCAGGTTATCCTACTTCCATTACCACTAAAGGTTCCTCCGGAACTTGACCAATCATATATCAATACATCCCCATTGCGGTCGCTGGCATCACAGAACAGTTCTACCTTTCCACCGGGAGCTGTGAATGATGGATTCTTGTGAATTAGATGAATTACAGGAGCATGATTAATTTCCGGAACTACTCTGATAGATGTGGTTGCAGAATCCCTGTTTCCGCTTTCATCTTCTACTGCAAGGTTTATTTGGTAGGTACCTGCTTCTTTTGGGGCAATCCACTTGACTGTCCTGCCTGGTCCCGTAATGGTCCCTTTGCTGGTGGACCAAGTATAAATCAGGGTAGGGGAGTCCTGGTCAAATGCTTTACCATAAACCAAAGTACTATCACCGATTTCTATTTCTTTTACAGCTGTTGCAACAGCTTGTATTCTTGGCGCATAATTAAAGGGTTGTTTAGATTGACTGTAGTCAACAACCACTCCGTTAATAAGCATTCGATTATACCTGTAAGTAACCGTCCCGGCGGCTGGTACGATGGTTATAATCACCGCCTGGTTAGCCGGTATATTTACCTTAACAGTTCCTGAAACTCCTTTTAAGACAAAGGATTCTGAAAGTGCCTCATAAATATCACTTTGTGCCGTACCTATGGGAATATCTACAGATCTGGGTTCGCTATATGGATTGAAAAGAAGAAAAGTAGGATAGGCTTTGTCCTTGAAAAAGTCTGTTTTCAGCAGGTCAAGTTTCAGGATCTTATCGATGTTGGTCTTTTCTATAAGAGAACCTAAATATCCGATGGGGGAAGTTCCATAAAGAGCAAGATTTGTTGCTGCCCAGCCACTTTTTGCTGCATCACCCGTAGAAAAAGGTGAATAGCCCTCCCATTTTTCCCGCAGGGCTTCGTATCCGATCACCCTGTCAGGATCGTAAGCATTTGACCAGGATGAAGCATCCTGCATGAAACTTGGAAGGAATCCCGGATAGAACAAGCGGTTGGCATTGGCCAGATTGAGTATCCATTTGCCAATGGCCCTTGCAAATCGTTTGTCATATCTCACCAGTGGCACCAGTGCTGCCGCCTGCTGATGACCGTTCATCTGGAAGGCATAGTCATTGCCATTTTCATTGGCCTCGCCAATGAGGCCATGCACGTCGAAAGAGCCCCAGCGCCCTGCAATGGTACCCCAGCCTCTCAGGAAACCGCGGTCGAAGGACCAGTTGACCATTTTTTCGATATTGTAATTGGTACCTAACTCGGCGTTCATCCTGGCAGCTATGTAGGTTCCATAAGGCAGCTGGAGTTCGTAAGATGGATTAGACTCCCATTCATTCAGGAATTCAATGGCCCACTCGGCCCCTTTTAGGAATTCAGGATTACCCGTTTTTTTATAAGCATGATACAGTACCCATGCATAAGCTCCGGCAGCTTCAGGCTCTTTCACCCCTCCGGGATTGGGTTTCATTTCTTTAAAATTCCATGCCCGGTAATTCATGAATGCTTTCTGCCACGGAATGTCTGAGCCACCCATGGCTGCTACAGCTTCCAGAAATCGATTGGCGACGGTGGTGAACTGATTATTGGCATCACCACCTATGTTGGGATACAGGTCGTATAACTGGTAGAAGTAGATATTGGGCATCATGTCGTACCACCAGTCGTTTCCACTGCCACTGCTCGGATTATTCAAGTAGATGTTCTGTCCGTTTTTCAGATTGAAGAAATCCTGACTCATAAGCACCCAGTTCTTGCCAAATTGATTGGACTTGTCAATCCCGGTGAGCGAGGCTCCCACAAGTGATGGCAATACATTAATGGCCTCGTTTCCTTGTGGATTGGCGGTTCCGACAAAGGTGTGCAACCCAAAGGCAGGGTTCTGCGGGTAATTCAGACCGCTCTGCTTAAGCGTAAGGAAAGGCAGGTGTGTGCCCGTTTTCTGTATATCGTAGATGAAGGAGTCATATTTCATTGCCACCTCTCTCCAGTCGCGTACATTGAAAGGTGAAGGTTCGTTGGGCATTTTTTCTACCCTGGGTATAATTACCTGTTGCACCTGCCCGAAGGAGCAAATGGACCATACAAGAGTGAGTGTAAACCAGATTATTGTTTTCTTTGGCATCCTCAATATTTTTATTCTCTGTTGCTTCAAATCCGTATTGCACCGGAACAGACTGATGGCAAAAGGATTTACCCCTACTCAGCAAAAGGGAACACGTCGCTCTCTGACTTTGGTGTTCCCGTAATGCAGGCAGGTTTCAAATACTACTCACTCACAAAAGCGCACTAAATAATCTCTAATCGAACTAGTATTTCATCAATAACCCGGATTCTGAACCAATGCAGGGTTGAGGTCAATTTCTGTCTGTGGTATGGGGAAAACTTCATTTTTGCCAGCTTTAAAGCCTTGAATTTTTTGACCCGCAATCCCCCATCTTACCAGGTCAAAGAACCGGTGCATTTCATAGCCAAGTTCCACTAACCTTTCCTGCCGCACTTTCTGAATCATGGTTGCTTTGTCTGTTGTAGCGACAGCCGGCAAGGCAGTGGCTGGATTACCGGCCTGCTTTCGTGCCCTTGCCCTGACTTTTTCAAGTGGGACCTGGGCTTCCTGCGCCCGGCCTAATTCAGCCAATGCTTCTGCTTCCCAGAGCAAAACTTCGGCATAACGTATTGCGGTATAATTGATGTCACCGTCAGCTTTTTGGGACACTTGAGCGTCAGGCTGCAGGTATTTGCGGGGACCATATCTGGTAGAGGAAAAGGAAGCTTTATAAACAATGCCCAGGTACTCTTCATTGTGCATTGCAACTGTAAACTTTCGGCGAGGGTCATCGGCTTCAAAGGCATCCACAAATTCCTGGGTAACCTCCGCATATCCGTAGCCTTCCGTCTTCTTGGACTGCCACCACTGATTCAGGAAATTACCCACACCCAATTCAAGATGAGTGTGCTGTATTTCCCAAACAGATTCACTGTTGTTTTGAGTGTTCTTCTGGAAGTTTTCCCGGTAGTCGGGGCGAAGTGAATAAATGTTAAGTGTATTAATCTTGGCCACATATTCCAGCACCTTATTCCAGTCCTTTTGGTACAAATATGTTTTGGCAACCAGTGCAAAAGCTGCCCCTTTCGTTGCACGGCCAACATCGGCACTACTGTGTTTATCAGGTAATAGGGATGCTGCAAAATCGCAGTCTTTGATGATCTGACGGAAGATTTCTTCTTTGGGAGTTTTGGGCACTTTCAATTGGTCTGGTGGGGTGATTTTGAGCAAAAGAGGTACATCACCAAATACCTGAGTTAAGAGGAAATAGTAGAATGCTCTCAAAAAATGAGCTTCACCAGTTATTCTGTTCTTTAATGCTTCAGTCATTTCCACGGCAGGTAATTTTTCAATGACTGTATTGCATTGTGAAATGCCGTTGTAGTTGAGTTTCCAGAAATCGTTGAATTCTTCCGTTCGGGGCGTATGGGTCATGAAATCTATTTCTGCAATACCGGCCCTTGAACCATCGCCTCCGGCTATAGCCTCATCGCCAGCTACCACAGCCAGTGCCCAATAATAATTCTTGTTTCTGTTGTTGAACATCAAAGGCTCATAAGCAGCATTTATGGCCTGAACGGCGTCGTCGGAAGTCTTGAAAAAAGAACTTGCATCGAGTATGCCAAGCGGCTCTTTGTCGAGGATGCCCTGACAGGAGACAATGGTCATCGATATTATCAGCAGGAAGTATTTTGCAATTTTCATGACTACATCTTTATAGTGAAGACTCTGGATTTTCATAGCTCTGACTTTAGAAATCCAGTTTCAATCCTAATATAAATGAGCGGGGTGCTGGCACTGTTCCCCAGTCAATTCCAACCGCCAGGTCAGAAGCCACACCTACACCCCTAGTATCGTTTGTGTTCGCCTGTATCTCCGGGTCAAGTCCGGGATATTTGGTGAATGTGAATGCATTTTGGATGGAGAAATAGACACGAAGACCGGATATAGCATCGTAGGGAATCAGGTGTTTAAAATTGTACCCCAAAGTTATATTCCTGACCCTCATGTATGAGCCATCTTCGAGCCAGCGGGTGGATATGCGTTTATTCCCGTTCCTGTCGTCGAAACTCACCTTTGGGATGTCTGTATCGGGATTGGAGGGCGTCCAGCGGTCGAGTATTTTTCGGTAAGAATTGAAGCCCCTGGCCGGTACTTCATAGGCAAAATTGCCATACAGAAAATAAACGTCATTGCCTTGTACACCTTGTGCCAGAACATAGAGGTCCCAGTTTTTATAAGTAAATGTGGCGTTGAGGCCATAAATGAAATCAGGGAATGGGCTGCCGATGTGTAGGCGGTCCTTATCGTCGATTTTGCCGTCTTCGTTTATGTCAGCAAATTTGATGTCGCCAGGTCTGGTATCTGTGGATTGGAAAGGACTGGCATCAATTTCAGCCTGTGTTTTGAAAATACCTAGTGATTTCCACAGGAAGAAAGAGCCAATAGGTTGGCCAGGTTCTGTTTTGGTGATGGGGCCATCCGACAATCCAAAGCCACCTAGAATCGGCTCACTGTCGGAGATGGAAAGCACCTTATTTTTAACGGTACCAATGTTTGCACCGATGGAGTAATTCCAAACACCCGCACTTTTCTTAAATATCAGTCCCAGTTCCAAACCTTTGTTTTCAACTTCACCGGCATTGACGAAGGGGGGATTCTGTGGCCCCCCCGCTTGTGGCACCGGCACTCTCACCAAAACGTCTTTGGTCCGTTTGCGGTAGTAGTCAGCTACTAAAGATAATTGGTCTTTAAATAAGCCAAGGTCAAGGCCAAAATTCAATTGTGTTGTGGTTTCCCATTTTATGTTGCTGTTTCCGGTTTCCACCAAAGTGGCTCCGGTAGCGATTTTATCACCAAAGGCATAGACGTGTTTGCCGGTTTCAATGAGTGAACTGAATGGGTAGATACCAATCTCCTGGTTACCAAGTTGTCCCCAACTTGCACGCATTTTCATGGTGGATACAAATGGGACTGAGGCAAAGAAACGTTCGTTAGAAATGTTCCATGCGGTTGAAACCGAAGGGAAATAGCCCCAGCGATTGTCGCGCCCAAATCTTGAGGACCCGTCACGTCTGATAGCAGCGTTGAGCACATACCTGTTTCCAAAGGAATAACCCGCCTGAGCGAAATAGGACAATAAAGCCCATTGTGTCACTACGCCGGAGGCACCCACATTCTTGATGTCAACGGGCACACTCGCATTGATGTATCGGAAATTAGGAGTAGTTAAAGCAAAGTTGTTGGCAGAGGCACCCAGGTAATTGGTTTCGTTTTGAACTGCCTCCATGCCGAGCAAGGCCGACACCCGGTGTTTGCCTAAACTGCGTTGAAAATCAAGCGTGTTGTTCCAAACCAAGTTTTGGTCTATCACCCTGCCTTCTGATAGCGCACTGGGGTCATAAATACTGGCTGATAATCTTTCCTTGAACAATTTATCATTCACGAACAGGAAGTCGCCGCCCAGATTGGTACGCAGGTTAAGGCCTTCAAGAAGCTTAAGTTCGGCGAAGACATTCCCAAAAAAGCGGTAGCGTTTGACAGTCCAGTCGGTTGCATCAATAAAAGCGAGAGGGTTGGCATTGCCATCCCCGTACAAAGTTGGGTCTCCCAATTCAGAACTTACTTTTACATAAGAACCATCGGCATGACGAATGGAAAAGACTGGGGCAGCTATAAGCGCATACCGGATACCGGATAATTCATTGCCAGGTCCGTATCCGTCACCTGAACTACCAATAACTCTGCGGTCGCTGAAGGCAAATGACAAGTTGTTGCCAACTTTGAAGCGATGGTTTCCTGTCTCGCCATTGAAACGGAGTACATATTTTTCATAGGCCTGACCGCGAAAGACGCCTTCCTGATTCATATATTCACCCATGAGATAGTATGTGCCGTTTTCGTTTCCACCTGTTGCACTTAACAAGTAACGCTGGATAGGTGCACTGCTGAAAACTTCCGACAACCAGTCGATATCCGGGAGCGTATCTAAAATTTTAGTGTCATACAATGGCAGGTGCCGCGCAGGAATACGCAATGAGTTGGCGTTGGTAATGGCTTCATTGCGAATCATGAGATATTCTTCGGCGTTAAGCAGTTCGGGCAGCCTGTTGGCTTCCTGAGTGCCGGCATAGGAATCAAAACTGAAACTCGTTTTCCCCGCCTTCCCTTTTTTAGTAGTAATGACAACTACGCCATTGGCCGCCCTGGCACCATAAATGGCCGCAGCTGCACCGTCCTTCAGTACCTCAATTGATTCGATGTCGTTGATGGACAACATATTTACATTGCCAGTGGTAGGTACGCCATCGACTATATATAATGGTTCGTTGTTGCCAATAGTCCCAACACCCCTAATGCGCACAGTAATGTCATCACCTGGTGCACCTGTAGCCTGTGTAACCATGACCCCCGGTGCCTGCCCCTGGAGCGCCTGGTCGAAACCAACAACGAGCAGCTTCTCTATGTCTTTTGCCTTTACAGAAGAAATGGCTGAAGCCACATCGGATTTGATTTCTTTTTTGTAGCCGGTAACTAACACCTGTTGCAGGAGGGTGGAACTCAACTGCATGATGACATCTATCCTGGTGCTACCTTTGACCTGAATTTCCCTATCGGCAAACCCCACGTATTTAAACTCCAGGGTCGCATCTTGCGCCACGGAAAGACTATAGGTGCCATCCAATTCGGTTATAGTGCCATTTCCGGTTCCTTTTTCCATCACGGTTACGCCAAACATGGGAAGTTTGTCCTCAACAGAAATAACTGTACCCTGAACTGTAATTTTGGACTTTGGTGTGGCTTGCTGACACAATGACCAAGCAGGAATCAAGAAAAAAAGAGTGATAGCAATAAAGAATGGCCTGTTTAAAAGAAGTCTGGAGAGAGTAAGTGTTTGTACCATAGCTTGCTACGATTAAGGAGTGATTAGGGTATCCTCTTCAGGCACCTACAAATTTCGTCCATTATTCTATGCAGGAGTTATACTTTCAGGTGATTAAATGATACTTTTATGAGGCCTTTCATATTGTGGAACATCTTAATTTTTTCATCATGCAGTTTTACAGAGAAATTACACCCTTGAAAGAGAATGATGTTTTCGTGGTTTTAGATTCCATCAGCAATGGATTTGAATACCCCATCCACAATCATCCGGAGTATGAAATTAATCTGATAGTTGGCATCTCTGGTACCCGCATTGTTGGAGATTCTACCGCACGGTATCAAGACACTGACCTCGTTTTACTCGGCCCCTACCTTTATCATAAATGGGATGGTGATGAAGATCTTCAGGCCAATGGCAAACCCTACCGAGTTATTACCATCCAATTTGGTTTCGATCTCTTTAACCACCACCTTTTTCAAAAAGAAAAGTTCTATAACATTAGACAAATGCTCTATAATTCAAAGAGGGGCATTCGTTATCATGGAAAGACTCTTGAAGAAGCAAAACAAATTCTTTACAGATTGACAGAAGATCGAGGTTTTGAAAATGTAATTGAATTTCTGAAGCTGCTCGAATTATTGTCCAGGTCAACAGACATTGTGTATCTGGCCAGTGAAGGATTCTCGCCACAATCATTGCACCCCGACAGCCAGCGCATTCAAACAGCCTATGCCTTTATTCTGCAAAATTTCACCTCACAGGATGTGAGAATGAGTGAAGTAGCTTCACTGGCAAATATGAGTGATTCGGCATTCAGCCATTTCTTCAGGAAAAACACCAATAAAAGCTTTACCCAATTTTTGACCGATGTTCGCATTGGCCACGCCTGTAAATTGCTGCTGGATTCCGATAAGTCTGTTAAGCAAATTTGTTTTAGTTCCGGGTTTAACAATCTGGCAAACTTCAACAGGCTGTTCAAGAAATACCGGAATTGTACTCCAGTAGAATACCGCAATAAGTATAAAGAGAAAAATGCCTTCGACTGGACCAGGCAAGTTACCCCCTGGCAGTTTGTTCCCAGAAAGCCGGAAAGTGCAAGAGAAGTAAAGCCGCAAAAGTATTCTACTAGATTGGTACATACTTGAGGGATATAAATTCTGATAGTTTTCCTCCGCTGTATTACAACGATCTTTTCCTGGTAAATCTAAAGACCAACTGTTAGGCAGCATCCGAAGAACTCTGGATATAGCCTCTGTGGCTCAACATGCCGGTATTGACCTTTTCTGGGGTTGCAACGACGAAAGCATTATCAGTATTACGGCTGCGCTGCATGCCGCCTTTGCTTGTCCGCATACCAAATACATAGACCTGGATGGCAGCTTCGACCTGGCAGAAGATGTGGTGAAAGGTGGTTTTGTGCTACAGGATGGGGAAATGTGGTTGACGGGCAGGCCTGGATTGGGGGTGGAGAGTTATTCCTGAGCCATCCCTTCAAAAAAAAACACCCCGGGAGAATTCCCCCGGGGCTTTTTCTTATAACTTCAATTCAATCTTCGTAATAATCTTACGATTTGATTGACAAGTTGATTTTGCGATTACCAGCGGTTGCCGCTGTCGTATCCGCCGCGGTTTCCATAACCACCTCGGTTGCCGCCACTCCTGTTGTATCCACCGCCGCCGCGGTTTTCTCTTGGCTCTGCTTTCTTCACAACGATGGTGCGGCCATCCAGTTCTGAGTCGTTCAGTTGCCTGATGGCTTCCATAGCTTCTGCCTCATCGTCCATTTCTACAAAGCCAAAGCCTTTGGACCTACCCGTAAATTTGTCTGTAATCACGTTTGCCGAAGATACTTCGCCGTACTCCTCAAAAGTTCTTCTTAGTTCTTCGCTTTCGGTTTCGTAATTAAGTTTTGCAACAAAAATATTCATCTAAAAAAAATTAAAAAATGAGAAAATAATTAAAAACACAAAGCTACACTTGATATGGTCCCTTTATTGGCCGGATAAACTTGCCACGGGCAATAAATTACCTTGTCTTAGTATTTACCAGAAACAATTGTGATGAACGTGAAATTTTAATTTCTAACAACCAAAAGGAAGGAAGAGATAAAACTGCGGGTTATCGGTAAATTGTAAATGATGTACTTTGGGCTTTTTAATAAACTAACTACTGGAACAGCATTTTTATGGAATTGTTGCATGTCCCGGAAGTTTATTCCCCAACTATTCTGCTTGTGATTGAAAAGATATTGGAATCATTTCTTACAATCCCTATCTGTCAGCCTTTCGAATTACTCTATCATTTCTCTGCCTCTGAGGCTTTGACCTGGCCATTTGGGTTATAAGACCGGTATCAATACTAAGCTTGGGAGGCAGGAAATTTTCCATATCGACCCAATAGAAGTAAGTATTGCTGAAAGGTGGAATGCGCATACAACTTTTTTAACGTAGGTCAATCTCTATTAATATGCCGTGAATAGGGATTTCCCACAAATTAGGCAGCGTTAAGGGCATGAGGCATTGAAAATCATATTAACTACTGATTCGTGATCATTCACCCCGGGAAAATTAACACCAAACTGCTCTAACTCACCTAATGAAGTACTCGTCGGTAGAGGTAGCCATTTGATATAAAAGAAAAGCTAAGCCGGTCGACACAGTGGAATTTTGCACCTCTTTAGAACTGATTTTCATCGAACTAATATAAATCAGTCATTGAATTGCAAACCTTTAGCAATCACTGTTGATTTTCGGCACCTTTGCGGCCCGTTTTGATTTTCAGTTGATTAGGGTGTGAATCAAAAGGTGTCTTGGTTAAAAAATTAAGTAACCTGCTATGTTTAGGAACGTTCTTGTAATCCTGATAATATCCAGTTTTTTAGCCCCATCAGAAGCTCAAAAAGTTCATCAGTTAAGAGTAGAAGAAGCTGTCAACCTGGCTTTGCAAAATGCCGAAGATTTAAAGAATCTGCGGTTGGATGTGGAGATTCAAAGGTATCTCAATAAGGAAATCACCGGTATGACTATGCCGCAGATTTCCGGAACTGGTCAGGGAACCTACTATACTAATCGTCCACAAATTCAATTCCCCTCTTCCAATTATCCCATTTACAAGGTGCTTGAAGACGAAGGTGTGAAAGACCAAAATGGCAATGCCATCAGCACCAATAAAGCAACCACCACTTCATTGCCCATCAGCTTTGTTGCGCCATTGAATTTCCAGTTTGGCATTGGAGTTAATCAGTTGCTTTTCCAGCCCGATGTGTTCATTGCCTTATTGGCGAGACAAACTGTATTGCAGTCCGCTGTGGACAACATTAAAGTGGGTGAAGTGAAAATCAGGGAAGCGGTTCAAAAGGCATACTTTTCTGTTCTCATTGCAAGTGAACAAAAAAGGATAGTTGAAGAAACTGCATTGCGGCTCGATCAACTCAGCAAAGAAATGACTGAGATGTTCAAAAGCGGCTTCGTTGAAAAACTCGATATCGACAAGCTTACTGTTTCTCAAAACAACACCCGCACAGCAATCAATCAACTGAACAATGCGATTAGAATTAGTGAAGACTTGTTGAAAAATACCGTTGGAATTCCCATTCAGGATAATATTCAGCTCACTGAAAAGCTGGACCCTCAGGAATTGAAGTCTGAATTGATTCAAAACACCTCCGGGTTTACTTATGAAAACCGGAGTGAAATAGCCATGCTCAATACAGCCCGGAAGTTGGCAGAAATTGACCTGAGAAGGCAACAGATTTCCTATTTGCCGTCTCTGGCTGCCTTTTATCAGTTACAGCGCACTGGTCAACGCAATCCCTCTTTTGCAGAACCTGGAACAAGCCCATGGTTTTGGTACACTACGGGTTTGGTTGGGATAGCCCTCGATCAGCCCATTTTTGATGGTTTGCAACGCAAACACCGGATGGAGCAGGCCAAACTGAAATTGCTGAAAGTGGAAAACGGTATGAACCAGTTGAAACGTGTGATTGACATGGAGCAAAACATTGCAAAAAACTCCCTGAACAGTGCCTTGCTCGATCTCGAAGTTCAGCAAAGAAACATTGACCTGGCTAAAGAAGTCTTCGAAACTACCACCAGAAAATATGAGGCTGGCATTGGCTCCAGCCTTGAAATAATACAGGCTGACACTGATTTGCAAAGGGCTCAGGGAGCCTATTTTTCAGCGCTATACGATTGTTATGTCGCCAGAATAGCCGTGAAAAAATCCCTCGGAAAATTATAAACGCTTAATCAATTGAAAATGCGAAACGTATTATGCTCAGTCATCATCATCATTTTAGCCAGTGCCTGCAGCATGAAAGAAGCCGATACTGGTAAGGGAGATATCTTAGGATCGAAGCGAGCGGCTTTGGCCAGGTTGAAGAATCAACAATCTGATTTGGCTAATCAAATAGCTGTGCTGGAAGCCGAAATCAATCATCTGGATCCATCCAAGGCTGTCAAACCCAAATTGGTTTCTGTTTTGGAGATTGCTCCTGTAGGTTTTGAAGCCTATATCAACCTTTATGGTAGGGTAAGTTCTGAAAACATAGCCTATGTAGCACCGCGAAATGGCATGGGTGGTTACGTGGAAAAGGTGTTCATCAAAGAAGGTCAAGCAGTTCGCATAGGTCAATTGATATTAAAGCTGGACGACAAGGTGCTGCGCCAATCCATTGAATCTGTCAAGACCCAGCTTACTTTTGCTCAGGATGTGTATGACAGAACCAATGCACTCTGGAAGCAGAAAATAGGCACAGAGGTACAGTTGTTGAGTGCCAAAAACAATGTGAATGCCCTGAAGGACCAGCTCGCCACATTGGAAGAGCAACTGAAGACCTATCTGGTGTACGCAGACCAAAGTGGCATCGCTGAAATAGTGAACATCAGGCCGGGTGAATTATTTTCAGGAGTGGGACTGATGGGCCCACAAATTCAGATAGTGAACAACAGCGAACTCACTATAAAAGTGGATGTACCTGAGAATTATGCTGGCGAAACAAAGGTTGGTACTCAGGTATTGGTAGAAATTCCGGCGGTGGGCAAGTCATTTAAGACCAGTATCAACAGGCTGAGCCAGTCAGTGAATGCTTCCTCGGTTGGCTTTTCAGCGGTGTGCATTATCCCCTCAACAGCAGGCCTTAAGCCCAATATGTCGGCCTCAGTGAAAATCCTGAGACACTCCAATTCGAATGCTCTCGTGGTGCCTGTAAATGTGGTGCAATCCGATGAAATTGGCAAGTACGTTTATTTAATGGTTGATGAAGGAAGCCAAAAAGTCGCAAGGAAAATCAACGTCACATTGGGAGTTTTATATGGAGACCAGATCGAGATTCTCCAGGGACTTAAGCCCGGTGATAAATTGGTCACCAAAGGTTATCAGGACCTGTACGAAGGCCAGGTTTTAAGCAATATCTAATTAGAGGTGGAGAAGACAAGTGCCATAGAGCAATGCATAGTTGCACGCTGCACTTCTTCGTGTTCTCTCTCTGTGTGACTCAGCGTTTCCTCTGTTTGCCTCTGCATAACCTCCACAAAAAAGTTTATTCAAAGCTTTACGGAGGGAAGGTAAAACACTTAGCGAGCCCTCAATTCAATTCACGACCCAACTCAGAATGAAAAATATACCAGAAGTTTTTAAGCAATTCCTACCAACAAGCTGGGCAGTAGATAATAAGACGGCGATGTACATCATCACCATCCTTATCACCATCATGGGGTTCATTACGTTCGTCAATTTGCCCAAAGAACAATTCCCGGACATCGTGGTGCCCACCATTTCGGTGACCACTGTGTATGTTGGCAACTCCCCCCAGGATATTGAAAACCTGGTAACCAGACCCATCGAAAAACAAATCAAGGGTATTTCCGGGGCCAAAATCAATAAAGTGAACTCTATTTCGATGACTGATTACAGCAGCATCATCGTGGAGTTCGATACCGACATTACACCTGAATTTGCGAAGCAGAAAGTAAAAGATGCGGTGGATAAAGCCAAACCCGACCTGCCGACAAACCTTACCAGTCAGCCCGACGTCGTGGAATTCGCCTTCAGCGACATGCCCATTATGTATGTGAACCTTAGTGGTGAGTACGATGGTCAAAAGCTGAAGCGCTTTGCTGACAAATTGCAGGACAGGTTTGAGTCATTGCCTGAAATCAGCAAGGCCATTATCGTGGGTGCACCAGAAAGGGAAATCCAGATTAATGTGGACCCCCTTGCCATGGAAAGAGCGCAGCTTAGTTTTTATGACATCTCTAATGCCATCGCCAATGAGAACTTGGACATCAGTGGGGGGCAACTCGAAGTTGGTGAAATGAACCGGGCTTTACGCATAAAAGGCCAGTTTGTCAGTGGACTTCAGATAGGCAGCATCATCGTTAAAACCCCTTCCGGCGGAAGTATCCGGCTGCAGGATTTGGCTGAAATAAAGGACACACTCAAAGAAAGAGAGAGCTATGCCAGGCTCGATGGCAAGAACGTCGTCACCATCAACATCGTAAAGCGGCCAGGTGAAAACCTGATTGACTGTGCTGATAAAGTAAAAGCCGTGGTTGAGGAAATGAAAGTTTCCGAATTGCCAAAAGACCTGGACGTGGTGATATCAGGTGACCAAAGTAAAATGGCTGCCACCTCTTTTGAAGAACTGGTCAATACCATCATTATCGGCTTTATTCTGGTACTCATGGTTTTGATGTTTTTTATGGGTGTGACCAATGCATTTTTTGTTGCCCTTAGTGTTCCCCTGAGTGTGTTTGTAGCTTTTCTGTGCTTGCCCATAGCCGACCTCATGGTCGGCAGCGCTGTCACACTCAACTTCATCGTTTTATTTGCCTTGCTTTTCGCGCTTGGTATCATCGTGGATGACGCCATAGTAGTGATAGAAAATACGCACCGCCTGTTCGATAATGGGCGGGTACCCATACTGAAAGCCGCCAAAATGGCTGCCGGGGAGGTATTCATACCGGTATTGGCCGGTACGGTCACAGTAGTAGCCCCATTTGTGCCCTTGCTGTTCTGGAAGGGTATCATAGGCAAGTTCATGATTTACCTGCCTGTTATATTGATATTTACCCTCACGGCATCGCTGTTGGTGGCATTTATTATCAATCCCGTGTTTGCGGCCAGCTTTATGAAACCCGATGAAAAGGTAAAGTCTGGCAGGTTGGCCGTGTTCAGGAAATGGTGGATTTGGGCTTTGATATTGGTGGGCATCCTGGCGAGGTTGTCCGGACTAAAGGCTCTGGGTGGCGCATTGTTGATTTTTGCCGTGCTGCGCATACTTCACAGACTGGTGATTACCGACATGATTTATGTCTTCCAGACTTCTGTGCTGCCACGGCTGATGAACGCTTATGAGAAATTGCTCAACTGGCTGCTGAAAGGCAGAAGACCAGCCTGGGGATTTGCCTTGATGTTCGTCTTGTTTTTTATATCGCTGGCGGCTTTGATTGTGAGAAAACCTGATTTCCCATTTTTTCCGAGTGGTCAACCCAATATCATTTATGTTTATCTGAAAATGCCCATTGGCACAAAAGCGGAAGAAACGGACAGGATGTTGCGGGAACTAGAGAAAAGAACCTATCAGGCGCTCAGCAGTCTGAATCCCGGCGAACCGGGTTCCATCGTCGAAAGCATCATCTCGAATGTGGCGGTGAACGCCAACAACCCCATGGACAATAACCGGGGTGTGCAATCCAACCTGGGACGGATCCAAATTTCCTTTATTGAATTTGCCAAACGCCCCAACACGCCCACTTTGCCATATCTCGACAGCATCAGAGCAGTGGTGAAAGGCATACCTGGCACTCAGGTGACCGTTGAGCAGGAAGCCCATGGACCTCCCACAGAGCCCCCCGTTAATATAGAAGTGGCAGGCGATGACTTTGATGCCATCTCGAAAGTTTCAAAGGACCTGTTCAATTATCTGGACACCAACAAGGTGGAGGGGATTGAAAACCTGGCTATCGATGTTGACCTTAACAACCCAGAAGTGACCATTAAGGTCGATAAGGAAAGGGCGGCCATCGAAGGCATCAGCACAGCCCAAATTGGCGGTTCCATTCGTACGGCACTTTTTGGCAGCGAGGCCAGTAAACTGAAAAATGGGGAGGAAGAATATCCCATCATGGTCCGTTATGATAAAAACCTTCGAAATAATCTTCAGAACCTGCTGAATATGCGCATCACCTTCCGCGATTTCAATACGGGTCAAATCAGGCAAGTACCCATTAGTGCAGTAGCCACTTACGAGTTCACCAGCACCCCGGGCATGGTTAAGCGGAAAGACATGAAGCGAACCATTCAGCTGCAGTCCAGCGTGACTGACCTGACCGCTGTTCCCAAAATCAATCAGGAATTAGCTCAAAAAATCGGAAGTTTTAAAGCTTCCTATCCAATGCCGGAAGGGGTGACGATAGTGCAAACCGGTGAAAGCGAGCAACAACAGGAAACGAATGAGTTCCTGGGAAGGGCCTTATTTATTGCTATGGGCTTAATCTTTATGGTTCTCGTGCTACAGTTCAATTCACTGAGTAAACCGTTCATCATTCTGACAGAAATTTTCTTTTCCGTAATAGGTGTATTTCTCGGATTTGCCATTACAGGTATGACCATGCCTACCGTCATGGTATTGGTGGGTGTGATTGGCCTCGCGGGGATAGTTATCAAGAATGGTATCCTTTTAATTGAATTTACCGACGAGCTTAAAAAGAGGGGTTATAAAACCCGGCAGGCAGCTATTGAAGCTGGCAAGGTCAGGATTATTCCGGTGTTGCTTACAGCAGTTTCCACAGTCTTGGGATTGATTCCACTGGCTATCGGTTTCAACATCAACTTTGAATCCTTGCTTTCCGACTTTGACCCAAAAATCTGGATTGGTGGTGAAAGTGTCGTCTTCTGGGGGCCATTGGCTTGGACCATCATATTTGGCCTGGTGTTCTCCTTCTTCCTCACTTTGCTGATGATACCGAGCATGTATATCATTTCCGAACGGCTCAAGCGGCCAATGGAGAAATTCTATGGAACCAGGTTCATAGCATTGCTCGGCTTTTTGGGTCCCTTCTTCTTCATTTTTGTCGGGCTGATGTACCTGGTGAGATGGATTACCGGCAAAAAAGTGTGGAACGGAACTTATGCCTGATTAATGCGATAGGATAGGTTTTCATAGGGTTCATGAATTGCTGAATTGGCTCTTTCCTCTGCGCGCCTCAGCGCCTTTTCTGTAAACCTATGTGTAATCAAAAGTGAGTTACACAGGGGTTCGCAGAGACAAAACAGAGCTTCGCTGAGAGCTAAACCTTCTGTTCCAAACGAAGTCCAGCCTCAAGGTTCTTTATCAGTTCATAAATGAACCTTACCATTGGGGTTAAAATATTCCGGCGGCCAAACAGCCAAACAGTCGCAAACCGGTATAAGCGGTTAATTGGTTGACAGGTTCATATATAGCTGGTAAAAAACAACTTTGGATTATCCGGGAATTGAAGAGTATCGGTATTTTTGGAAATTATTGCCTGTCAATAATTTATGACAAAGGCAGAAAATCACTTCAGGGCACCCAAATTGATTTTTTCATCTATTTGAAAGAAGACCTTAGAAACAAAACCAAATTGCGGCGTGAAAAACGTTATTTTGGTCTCAAATGAATCAGAAATGGATTTGATAGACAGACATAGGAAAGAATTGGATAAGGCTTGTACTGCTTTCAAAGTGGACGAACTATATGCCTTTGGCTCTATCCTCACTGATAAATTCAACTCAGAAAGCGATATTGATTTCGTTGTTTCGATTTTGTCCAAAGACCCGATTGAATACGCTGAAAACTATTTTGAGCTGAAGTTCGAATTGGAAAGAATATTCAATCGAAAGATTGATCTACTTGAACAAAAAGCAATCAGGAACAAGACATTTGAAAATTTGGTCGATAAACAAAAAATGCTCGTTTATGCAAGACGCAATCAAGGTGTGGCTTGAAGACATTGAAAAAGCCATAGCCGAAATCAATGACTTTCTGCCCGAACCGAGAAATTTCCTTGAATTTGAGAAGGATATTAAAACCAAAAGAGCAACAGAACGAAATATTGAAATAATCGGTGAGGCAATGAGCCGGATTCTTGAAGTGAATCCAGATATCGAAATTAATGATTCAAGGAAAATCGTAGATACTCGAAATCGAATAATCCATGGTTACGATTCTGTTTCAGACGACGTAATTTGGCTGATAGTTATCCGATACCTTCCGGTTCTTGCCAAAGATATCATAGCGCTAAAACAGAAAATTGATGAATAAACAGTATAAAGCTTTCTTGTCTGATATGCTCAGAATCATCGTTTTTACGAAAAGCTACTTACCTACACTCCATCCAAAACAATACCATTCCCAAGCCTATTCTCCAAGACCCCCACTTTCCAGTCCGCCGTTTGATACTATACTCTGAATTTGACCCTCCTCTCACGAACAGATAATAAAGTTGGATTACAAAATCCACGGGCTTTACTTCCTTGAATACTGGGAGTTTTATCTACATATCATCGGCACAGCAGTGCCTAAAGGCAGGCCATTGCCATATTGCACGGCAGGCGTGCCCAGGTTCATACTGACTGGCAAAATTGCAGCGGGTAAAATTCTGGGTAAAAAGAACATGGGCCAGTTTACAATGGTCTTATATTCTGCTTGATATACACTTCAGCCACCAATCCCTCCGGTCTGCCGTCATCTGCCCTCCGTGCACTAAAATCAAAGCACCGGAAGATTTCTCCATGATTCAATAACTCCCTCGCTTCGGGGCTGCCGTTCGTCACCGGCATAAATGGCCATGTTATGCCCTTTTTGTCGCTGTTCCGGGGCAGATTTTCGGAAAGAAAGCAAACCTTTTAAAAATTCAGCAGAAGGCGTCTGACTGTACTTCATTTCGTAGAGGTGTGTTTGAATACCATCCAACTCAACCATGTCCACTTCCACCTTGTTGGAGTCCTGCCAAAAGAAAAACTGAGTGTGACGCTGGTTGTTCAAACGGTTTTTCATCATTTCCACAATGGCCATGTTTTCAAACAAAGCTCCCCTTTGGTAGTACTGAAATAACTGTTCCGGAGAAGAAAGGCCCAGCAGATGACTTAAAAGGCCGGTGTCGTAAAAATAAAGTTTGGGCGTCTTGACCAGTCGTTTGTTGAAGTTTTCAAAAAAGGGCGGCAATTGAAAAACAATGTAACTGGCTTCAACTATGGAAAGCCAGCTTTTTGCGGTCGGTGCAGTAATGCCTGCATCCACACATAGGGTCTGGATGTTCAGAATTTGACCAGCCCGGCCAGCGCAAAGACGCAGAAAATTTTGAAAAACGTTCAGGTCTTTTATGTTAATCACACTGCGCGCATCCCGTTCCACATACGTTTCGATATAGTTTTGGAAAAAGCTGGGCAGCGGGATGGGGCGGTCATACAGTGCTGGATAGCCGCCCCGCAAAATTGACTCTGCCACCTCCGGCGGACGCAGGCTGGGTTCATGGGCCACCATTTCCGCATGACTCAGAGGCAGTAATCGAAACAAAGACACTCTTCCGGCAAGGCTTTGCGTGATTTTTTCCAGCAACAGGAAATTCTGTGAACCAGAAAGTATGTATTGCCCCAACACCCGGTCGGCATCGGTCTTTACTTGCAGGTACGAAAATAGCTCAGGTACCCGCTGTGCTTCATCAAATATCACATAGCGGTCGTGAAGTTTTAGAAAACCCTGGGGGTCTTCTTCGAAAAATCGGCGCGTATCAGGTTCTTCGAAATTCACATAGATGTAATGCGGAAAAGTGTTGCGAAGCAGCGTGGTTTTCCCACTCTGTCTTGGCCCTGTAACGGACAGGATAGGATAATAGGAACAGCTTTCTTGCAAGGCTTTGGCAAGCTGACGATTGATCATCGCTTTTTATGCAAATTTAATAGTTAACTATTGAAATTGCATAATTTTAGTTCTTTAAATAATACCCGATTCCCATTCCGGTTTTCACAAGACTTAATCCCTAATGTCGTCAACTTAAGGAAATTAGACTCCGAGTTATGCCCTCGATGGATATTGGACAACAGAAAGGACTTACATTTTATTAACCCGCAACTTTAGTTGTGGGGAGTAAAATACAGAGAATTGCCAAACCGATTTATCGGTTTTAAAATTCTCAACTGTGCCGGGGCCTGGCCCCAAGGGCCTACGCCCCTCAATGGCACATTGGACAATTCTCTATAAACGGTATCGGGGCTACGCCCCTGAAGCTTGACATATAACTATGTACAGAGGGCTTGGCTTGAAAGATTGAACCCTTAAGTTGACAACATTAGGCTCGCAGCCAGACCCTGACTAATTCAGCAGTAGTATTCCAATGTACGACGCCCCGCTGAACAGAAAAGTACAGCGCCAATCTGGACATCGTCAACAAAAAAGCCCCGCATATCCATGATGTGCGAGGCTGTGATTTGGGCGCTACGCATACCATATAACTTGAGGGTTCAAGTCCCTTACGAGCCAGCCAATCAGGAATCGTCCACCCAATTGCCGGTATGCTCCACCGAGGCAGTGAAGATGGCCATGGAGGTGCCGGGCAGCACCGAGGCGCCGGAGAAGCCCGTCACAGCGCCGTTCTGCGTCGGCAATTCCACCCGTGCGATGGTGGGCAGGGGGCAGGCAGCGCCTGTGCGCAGGTGCGCCAGCAAGTTGTCGAGCGGGCAGGCTGCCACGAAATTATCGCCCCGGTTGAACAGGAAGAGCTGGCCTTCGTGAATCAGCGCCGCCTCGATGTTCAGGGCCCCATCGGGCAGCCGGGCGAAGGTTTTTGGCAGGCGGCCAACAGGGACAAGAGGAGTATTTTGAAAAAATCAGGCATTTTTCATCAAGCCATCAGCCATAGGAAAATCAGCCCCACCACGATGCGGTAAACCCCGAAATGGGCGAAGCCGTAGTTTTCCACCAGTTTCAAAAAGAGTTTCACGGCAAACCAGGCCGAGACGAAAGCCACCGCCATGCCGATACCCAGGAGCAGCAGCTGCTGGCTGCCGAAGTTGAGCGGTGTTTTGAGCAGGTCGTAGCCCGCGGCAGCCATCATGGTGGGCACGGCCAGCAGGAAGGAGAACTCCGTCGCCTGCCTCTTGTCCAGCCCGTTCAGCACGCCGCCAATGATGGTGGCCGCTGCCCTCGACACGCCAGGCACCATCGACACGCACTGCACCAGCCCGATAAGCGCTGCATTTTTCAGCGGGATTTTTTCCAGTTCCTCCACCTGGCTCCCCCGGCCTGTCATCCAGCGGTCAATGGCGATGAGCACAATACCGCCCAGGATGAGGGAAACGCTCACCAACACGGGGTTGAACAGGTGGGCCTTGATAAATGGGTAGGCCAGGAACCCTGCAATGGCAGTTGGCAAAAAGGCAGTGCCGAGTTTGAGGTAAATTTCCCAGCCTTGCAGGAAGCGCCGGGCATACATGGCCACGATGGCCACGATGGCGCCTAACTGGATGGCGATTTCAAAGGTTTTCACAAATTCGTCTTCGCCGATGCCCATAAGGTGCGTGGCCAGAATCATGTGGCCCGTGGAGGAGATGGGCAGGAACTCCGTCAAACCTTCGACGATGGCGATGATGATGGCTTGGATGATGGTCATGTTTATTATTTATGGGTAACATACCGGCATGGTCGGCCAAGCCGGAAAGGCCGCAAACATAGGCATGAAAAACAAAACGTTCAAATCGCCGCCTTTTTGAAGAACCACGTTTTGGTGAACTCCACGATGACAGCGTACAGCAGTGCGATGGAGACCATGCCCGCCAACAGCGGCTGCGGCAAGGGGACAAGCCCGGTCAGGGGTGCAAGCGGCAGATAGGGCAATGCGATGCCCAAGGCCCCCACGGCAAGGCTCGCTGCGAGCAGGTACCTGCCGGGCAGGCTACGCCAGGCAGGGCGGGTCGTGCGGATGAGCAGCCCGGTGAGCAGCAGGAGCGTCAGGATGATGACGGCATTGGAGGTTTCGCCCAGCGATGCCGAAAGCACCACAGGGAACACCAAAATTAAAACCAAGGGGCTTTTGAATTGTGAAAGCAACAAAAGCAGGGTACTCAGCCATGCTGGGCGCTTGGCCATGCCTTTTTCCACCCTGGGTTCGGCAGCTTCTGAGCGAAGACCCTCCGGTGAAGAGGCGGTTTGCTCAAAAAGCTGCGCTGGCTCGCACCCCCAAAATGCACTTTGGTCTGTCATTTTTTAAGTTGTTTTGTTCCGAGCGAAAGTAGCCTATTCCAATTTACCTTGACCCTGTTGTTGCTACCTTTGTCACCTAAAATTTTCAGGCATGGAGAACTTTGTGCAATCAGAAGACCTGCTGGCACAGCACCCCAACGACATCGCCGAGGCGTTGCATGCAAAAGAGGCGGACGAGATGTTCCTCTACTTCATGATGCTGCCCGCCGACCGGAAAGCGGAAGTGTTCAGCTATTTCGAACCGCCCGCACAGGAAACGTTGTTAAAAAAACTGGGGGCAAAGGAAACCGCTGCCCTGCTCGAAAAAATGGCCCCCGACGACCGTACCATCCTCTTCGAGGACTTCTCCGATGCGCTCACCAAGGAATCCGTCCAATTGCTCTCAGCAAAGGAAAAAACCGTGGCACTCAACCTGCTCGGCTACCCGGAAGACTGCATCGCCCGCCTCATGACACCCCATTTCATAAAGGCAAAAGAGGACTGGACGGTGAGGCAGGTGTTCGCCCACATCAAAAAATTAGGCAAAAAAGCCGAGACGCTCAACTTCGTTTACATCTTTGACAAAGACAAAAATCTCATTGACGACATCAAAATCGGCACCCTTCTCTTGGCCGACGAGGAGCAACAGCTCCGGGAGCTGTTGGATTACAACTTCGTCAGCCTGACTACCACCACCACCAAGGAAGACGCCGCCATCTTGTTTGAAAAATACGACCGGGCCGCCCTGCCGGTCGTCACCGAGATCGGGGTGCTGGTCGGCATCGTCACCTTCGTCGACATCATGGACGTCATCGAGGAACGAGACACCGAGGACATCCAGAAAATCGGGGGTATGGAAGCACTTGACCTTTCGTACACCGAAACGCCCCTGCTCCAACTGGTGAAAAAACGGGCAGGCTGGCTCGTCATCCTTTTCATCGGCGAGAGGCTCATCGCCACCGCCTCGGCGCCCTTCGTGGCCACGCTGGTGGACGTGACCGGACTGGTTATTTACTTCAGTATCGCATCTATTATCCTCTCCGGGACGTTATTGTAATTGTTTTGAAAAAAATTCCAAAAATGAAAAAACACATTTTCTTAAAAACCGTCCTCCTGTTTGCCGTTTTCGCCCTCGTCAGCGCCGTGCCACCAAGTCCGCCGCCGGGGCTGAAGCTCGCCCTGGTCAAGTACAACGGCGGCGGCGACTGGTACGCCGTGGTGGACGCCCTGCAGAACTTCGCCCGCTTTTGCAACGAAAAAATGGGCACCAACATCGAGCCGGACTACGCCACGGTGGAGGTGGGCAGCGCCGAGCTGTTCAACTACCCCTTCCTAATCATGACGGGGCACGGCAACGTCGTGTTCTCCGACCAGGAGGCGGAAAACCTGCGCAACTACCTGCTCGGCGGCGGCTTCCTGCTCATTGACGACGACTATGGCATGAAACCCTTCATCCTGCCAGCGATGAAAAAGGCGTTCCCGGACAAGGAATTCGTGGAACTGCCCTTTGAGCACCCCCTGTTCCATTCGCCGTTCGAGTTCAAGAACGGGCTGCCCAAGATACACAAGCACGACGACAAGCCGCCGCAGGCTTTCGCCCTGTTCCACGAAGGCCGCATCGTGTGCATGTTCCTCGAAGAGAGCAACATCACCGACGGCTGGGAGTCGCACGACGTGCACAAAAACCCGGAGGAGGTGCGGCAGAAAGCCCTGCAGATGGGGGCCAACATCCTGCAATTCGTTTTTCAACAATGATTTTTAAAAAAAACACCAACTGGCGCAAAGTCCTGCCCCTGCTGGTTTCCGGGCTGTTGTGCTGCCTGCAGGCACGTTCGCAGGACGGCGACGGCGGCAACATCTTCAAAGGCATCGTGTCGGCGGGGCCGGTGTTGGCACAGATTGACGGCGACGGCCCGGCCGGCTATAATTTCCTCGGCTGGCGGGCAGGCTTCGGCACTTTCTTTTTTGTGAAAAAACGCTGGCTCTCCACCGGGCTGGAGTTTTACTACTCGCAGCGGGGCAGCCGCTCGGAGGGCTACGCCTTTGCCAGCGGCGAGGCGGGCAGTTTCAAGGTCAGCGCGGGCTACGTCGAAGCGCCCGTCACCGTCAACCTGCACGACAAGGACCGCCTCATGGTCAGGCTGGGCGTGCTGCCCGGCTTCAACGTGGGCAGCCAACTGGACTTCGACACGGCCACCGGGGCCAACCCCGAAGGGCCGCCTGCCTGCCTGACGGCCCCGTTCCGCCGCTTCGACCTGGGCTACGTGGCGGGCGTGTATTTTATCCTGAAAAAAAGGATAGGCATCGGCGCCAGCTATACCCGCTCGCTCACGAGCGCCCGCCCGCATTGCCCCGGCGACACGATGACCAGCGGGCAGTTCAGCAAGGTGGTGAACGTGGGGGCGGTTTACCTGCTGGGGCTTTGAACTTTCATCAAACAAAACGACATGCAGCAAAAAAACTTCCCAACCTTTCAATGGATTGACCTGACCAGCCCTACTGCTGCCCAGTTGCAGGAGATTTCCGAACGCTTCGGGCTGGATGCCAACCTGGTGGAAGACAGCCTCGAATACGGCCACCTGCCCAAATTCGAACGGCTCGAAAAAGATACGTTCATCATCCTGCGGGGCTATTCCGCCGGGGAGGGGGAACGGGTCACTGCCGTGGGCGAGCTGTCGAACAAAATCGCCTTTTTCCTGCGGCCCGACCGGCTCATAACCGTGCACCGGGCGCCGTTTTCTTTTTTGGAAAAAATTGTAGATGAGGCAACGAGCAGCGAGTCGCTCATGCTCGACATCATCAACGGGCTGCTGTCCACCTATGAGGCGCCGCTCGGCTGGCAGCGGCAGACGGTTGACCGTTTTGAAAAGGAAATCTTCCTGAAAAACGGGCGGGCGGTGTCCATCGAAGCACTGTATTTTGAAAAAAACAAGGCGAGGCTGTCCAAAAAAATCCTGCAACTGACCCAGGGCGTGCTGAACCAACTGACCGTGCAGCCCGAAAATGCGTCTGACCTGCAGGACCTCAAGGAGACCACCATCAGCCTCTTGTTGGGCTTCGAGGAGGTGGTAGAAGAATCCAACGCCTTGCTCAACTCCTACCTCTCCGTCACCGCTCAGAAGAACAACGACGTGATGAAACTGCTGACCATCTTCTCGGTCTTTTTCCTGCCGCTCACCTTCATCGCCGGGATTTACGGGATGAATTTCGAGAACATGCCGGAGCTGACTTGGGAGGTAGGCTATTTCCTCACCCTGGGCGTGATGGCGGTAGTGGCGCTGGTGATTTACTTGTGGTTCAAACGGCGGCGGATTTTATGAAAAAACAATTTGCCATACAAGGCTGGTTGCTGCTGTCGGCGTTCATGCTGGGCGGCTGTGGTATTTTGCAAAAATCCCCCAAAACCGAACTGGTGGACGGTTTTTACATCCAAAAACTGGAAGGCAAGAGGCGGACTGTCTATGTGGACATCGAGGAGGAAGTGCTACGGATACACCCCACCCAACCTGATAAGTCACGGGCGGTGGACACGACGGCCATCTGCGATTTTTTTCTGCCGCAGGTAAAAAAAGAACACCGCATAGCCGCCGCCTTCGTCCGACACAGCTTCGACATTGACCTGCTGACCAACCCGCTCAAACTCCGCCCAGCCGCAAATGGCGTACCCGCTCAGCTCAACGCCAACCTCAACGGCGCCCTGTACATCGGGTACCGCACCGACCGTTACGTTCTGAACTACATGGCCGTCCCTCTTGGCCTCGCCAACCGTGACATCAACCATTTCGGGGTTTCCTTTGGGGCTTTTTCGGGCTTCGGCAACACTTACATGTCGCCTACCAACACGAACAACCAAATGGAGCAGGAATATGACGGCATTGTTTTGGTCAATGGCATCGCCGGCATTTTTGCCGTGAACGATTTTACGCTGGGTCTGGCCCTGGGCGCAGACCACCTGCTCGACCAAAACAGGAAAATCTGGATTTACCAAGGCCAGCCCTGGTTCGGGCTGGTGTTTGGCCTGAACCTGAATTGAGGAAACAAGTGAATTTTCCGCCTCCGGTGAACCCGCAAGGTTGATGGTTGTTTTTTTGTTAAACTTTTTTGCATCACATCAAAACCTGATAACATGAAATGTCCAGTCTGTATAACCAGCGACCTTGTGATGTCCGAACGCCAGGACATCGAAATTGACTACTGCCCGGACTGCCGGGGCATCTGGCTCGACCGGGGCGAGCTTGACAAAATCATCGAAAAATCCATTCAGCACGAAACAGCAGCCCAAGGCTCGGTCCACAGCGAGCCAAGGCACCACCAAAGGGATTACCACGACGATTACAAGTACCGCAAGCGCAAGCACTGGCTGAATGAGCTGTTTGATTGAGCAGTGCCAGCATCCCGTATTTTGCACAGCGGGGTGCTGCCTTATCTGACGGTGCGGGAGGCGTTTTGAGTGAACTGTTGACTAAGAGCTAGTTTGGAATTTGGTCACTTGGCTCAAAACGACCCTTTTTCGCCACTTTTTCAGCTTTTTTCAGTCAAGTAGTCCCGCTATTCTCCTTCAAAAAGCCAAAAAATTGACGAAAAATTTCTCGTTTTTAACTCAAGCACTAAATCCCAAACAAGCTCTAAGACTCGAATTTTACCATTGCCCGGATGCCCAGGCCTTTCACCCCAAACAGCACGGGCATGTTGGGATTGTCGAGATAGGTCAGGCGTTTAACTATATCAATGCGGCCAAATTTGAAGATGTTCATCTCCCGGCACTGGCCTCCATGAAGGGTTTGCTTTCAAGGGTGAAAGTCTGCTGCCTGCCATCTTCATTGTTGATAAACTGAATCAGTCCAGGGTTTTTCAGCGGGTTGTTTTTATCGCTCAAATTGCCCCAAACGCCCTTGAACGTGATGACCTCCCGTAGATTCAGCCTTTTAAAAAGGGGGATTTTATTGAAAATGAAGCCATTGAAAAAGTGTTCAGTTTTCCAACTGACATAGGCGTCGTTGGCAAATTCTGTATTTGTGCCATTTGGCATTACCTGACGCATGGGCGACCACCTCGGCATCAGCGAGGCGGACGCACGGGCGAGGACGGAGGCGCTGCAAAACGTCTGCCTGTACTGCGATGCGTTTTTCATGGAAAATATGCAGGCGTGGAACAGGGAGGGGTTTGTGGAGCTGCCAGTGGTGAATGGGTGAAAGTTTTTCGCCAAGTGTCCATGCCAGGACATTCGAGGCCAAACAGGCAACTGCAAATGAACCGGGGGTATTGACGTTGGTTATCCAGATTTGCCAAATCAAAATCCATCATGAAGTTATCATTTTTGACCATCTTATGTCTGGCACTTAGCAGCTCAACCTTCACCGCCCAACTGCCCGAAAAAGATGAGAATATTTCCCCGCTGCTCATCGGCGAAGTATTCCCCGACCAGCAATTAACGGACGTGGATGGCAGTCAGGTTTCCCTGCACGATGTGTTGAAAGAAAAGCCTACCGTACTGGTTTTCTACCGGGGCGGCTGGTGCCCGTATTGCAATGCCCACCTGTCGGCGTTGGGGCAAAACGAAACGGACATACTGGCCCTGGGCTATCAGGTCGTTGCCATCAGCCCCGATGCGGCGAAGGGTTTGCAGGAGACCGTTGCGAAGGACGGAATCAACTACCGCCTCCTTTCCGATGCATCCGGCGACCTTGCCAAGGCAGCAGGCATTGCTTTTAAAGTACCTGAAAAATATGGACAGCGCTTACTCGACCGTTCGGAAGGAAAAAATGCAGGGTTTCTTCCTGTACCATCAGTCTTTGTGCTGGATACCAACGGCAGTATCTTGTTCGAATACATCAACCCGGATTACAAAAAGCGGCTGGACGGGGAGCTGCTGATGGCGGTTTTGAAAGTACTGAAAGTAGGATAAATGTTATAAAAAAGGCGGCAAAGCCACGCCTGCCGCCGGTGAGGGCAGGGCTGATTGGTTCTGGTTTTTGACTGGTTTTTGATTGACGATATATGATTGACGATATCAGATTTTTGATTTTCCGAGACAAGAACCTGCCGTGTGCACCCTGGAAAATCAAATCCCGATAGCTATCGGGATACGTCTTATATCTGAAATCTGAAATCAATAAACCCTTTTAATTTAGAACCTATCAGACCTGCCGAAAAGGTGTTACCTCTTAGCAGCTAAATTAAACTCTAAGTGAAGCACGGAATCCCCTTGCCGCGTAATAGGAATCAGCACCATTGTGATAGGTGAACACATGTTCGTAACGTCGGTCGCAGAAGATGGCACCCCCATGTTTTCTTATGTCAGCGGGTGTTTTCACCCAACTTGAAGTCTTAGTATCGAACTTTCCAAGTTTTTGTAATTCCCTGTATTCTTCTTCCGATAATAACTCAACACCCATTGCTGCGGCCATGTCCATTGCAGTATCGGCCGGTTTGTGCTCCTTTCTTTTCTCCCAGGCTTCCTGGTCGTAACACAGGCTTCTGCGGCCTTTGGGACTTTCCGATGCGCAGTCATAAAAAATGTATTCCCCCGAATTCTGGTCGTAACCCACCACATCAGGTTCACCGCCTGATTCTTCCATTTCATTCAAGGTCCATAATTTTTCCTTGTTTTTTTCCAGACGAGCCTGTACACTGGCCCATTCTATACCCTCGTGGCGAGGTCTGTTTTTTTCAAAACGGGCTTTCAGGGTGCTGATGAGGAGTTCAGCTTGTTGCGGTGAAAGCTGCCGCTCATCGCTATTTGTGTGTTTCATGATATTCTTTTAATAGCAGGTTATCCTTCCCTTAATATCTTCTCCATTTTGCGTCCTTTCGCCAATTCATCCACTAATTTGTCCAAATACCTGATCTGCTGTGTCAATGGATTTTCAATTTCTTCAACGCGGTAACCGCAAATGACTCCCGTAATAAGGTGCGCATTGGGATTAATGGATGCCCTTTGAAAGAACACTTCAAAAGAGGCTTTTTCTTCGATGAGTTGTTGCAGTTTTTTCTCATCAAAGCCAGTCAGCCATTCCATTACTTGATGTAACTCCTCTTTGGTCCTGCCTTTCTTTTCCACTTTGGTGACATAGTGAGGATACACCGAAGCAAATGTCATTTTGGCTATGCGTTCATCATGACTGCTTGTATTACTCATATCTTCAAAGATTTTAGTTCTCAGGTTCTTTTGGATAAAATCTCTTCATAAGTGCCTTGTTTACGGCTGCCGGATTGGTTAGGATTCATGCTTTACAGGCTGAATCTATGACGTAGTTCCAAATGTACGAAGAACTCTCAAACCAGTCCTCTTCCTCAGGGTGACACCCAACAAACTCAGAGACTTTTTCCTTCAACAGGGACCTATTTTCAATCCATTTCCTATTTCACACCACAGCTCTACCATTCCATTTTTAAAGGCCGTCACGTCTTTCAAGTGTAATGCACACTCCTGTCCTAATTGGTTATAAAATGGCAAACCCTCACCCAGAATAATCGGCAAAATGGATTGCCGGATTTCGTGTGCCAGGTTCAATCGGATGAAACTCACGGCAAGTTTCGCACCTCCCACCAGCCAAACATTTTTGTATTGGGGTTTTAATTTATCGTTTACGAGCTGGTTCAAGTCGCCCGAATAAAATTCAATGTTTGGTCTTTCTACAGGCAGGTTCCTGGTGGTGAGCACAATGGTCGGCACATCGCCATAAGCCCAGCCATAGTATTTAGACAGCTCCACAGCGTGCTCGTAAGTTCTGGAACCCATGACATAACAGTCGATTGTTTTAAGGAACAAGTAAAAATTAAAAAGTAAAAAGGCAAAAGTTTTCCAACTGATTTTCAATTGGTTAAGAAAACAAATTGGCTATTTTATTTTTAACTCATTACTAAGAAACTCCGCCACATTGGGTTCTGAAGCACCTTTTTCGTAGTTGTCGCTGGTCTCAAACCACGAAATGCTGTTGTCTTTCTTGGCAATATAACCATCAAGACTTGAAACCAGGTGAATGGTTATTTTGAAAGCGTCTGTTGTCATTGGTGTGTCTGCTTTATTGGAAAATTCTAAGCGCCAATGATGGGTGGCTTATTTGATGAGGGCATTTGGATTGTCTGGTTGGGTGGATAACGGGAGTCAATGAATCCGAGGCTTAAAAGCGGAAGAAAGATAGTTGTAATAACCAACATATACTTTTCACAGGCGGCATATTTTCAAGTACTCACTGCAATTCTGCGCTTTTCAGCAGTCAGGCATAAAGAAAACCCAACGAGCCGGTGGCAACTCAGGCTGTGGACCCGAGGTCATCAGTCAGCAAACTGCTTCAGCAGGCTAATTTTCTTAGTCATGAGACTATGGGCATGTGGGTATTGCTTTAATGGTCATTCGAAGAAGTTCCGGTTGCAAAGCGGAAGCAGCAGGGTTGCAAACTGGAGCCAGAAGGTCATAGCAACAAAGGGGGCGTCGCTGTTTTGCTTGTTAGCTGCAGTACCGAGCGAATTCATTATGAAACGTCTGACTATTTTGGCAGCAACTCAGGTAAGAGAAGAAAGGCAACAGAGTTATTTAGAAAATGTATCAGCATACAACCCAGCAGGTTTCTACGCCATAGATAGAACGCATAAAGCACCAATGATCCCAATCCGATTTGGATCGCACCGCCAAGAGTCCAAAATGAGATGTGCAA
>CAYRDX010000038.1:0-43832 GCA_964423205.1 uncultured Saprospiraceae bacterium
TCAGTGTAATCTGTGGTAAATAATTCCACCACAGATAGCCCAGATTCACACAGATGAAATAGAGCTCTGTGAAAATCCGTCCCAAATCAATTTAGAAAAAATCCATAGTGAGAATTGCTGGCTTTAACCAAAGATTCAGTTCGCAGAGATGGTCTGGTCCAAAAGCTAGTACCCAAGTTTTTCCGCAATTTGGCGAGAGACTTTTCCGGAGTTGCCGGTAGCCCTGCCTTCAACAGGCTGGAATCAGGCGACTTAGTGTATTTTGTGTACGACTTTCAAAAGACCAGATAGCAGACCACCATCCGAAACATGGGTTTACAAAACAAGATCATTAAACCTATATGGCAATGAACCTACTTAGCTTTGAGCACTTTCTGAGCCGCCAGCACCAAAAACGGGAAATTTGTTGCCCCGTCTCCCATCACATATTCTGTTTGTTGCCAAAGGAACGGCCACACTTTAAATTCCGGTAGATCAGGCCGTATAAGGGCAGTTCCGGATACCACACCTCCGGGAATGTATGACCAGTCGGCACGGTTGACGCCATAAGCTACGATGGCCGATTTGGAACCAATACCGGAAGCAAAAGAAGCGGTGTTTTCTCCAGGATGAACACCCAGAATGAAATTCAGGGCGTTGAGGAAAAGTTCTGCTGAGCCCAGTTCAGGCCAGCCTTTCCACAGATAATATTGTTCAACACCTTGCCGCTGTATGCTCCAGCCGGCTCCCCAAATGTTGGGCTTGTAAGGAACACCATAAGGTGAGTCAGTTTTTGAGTTGTCAATTTGTGCCTTGAGATGCCTCGCAACAGCAGCAGTAACATCTGTGCGGAATCCTTCATCTTTTATCAATGAGAAAACCTGTGCGACAGCCCAACCTGAAGCATGTATATCCCTGGTGACTTCATCTTTCATGCTTACCAACTCCTTTATCAATTCTGGGTCTTTTGTTGCCAGAATAAGCTCTGCTAATGCTGTAATTTTGTTGGTTGACCAGTTAGATCTGGTTTTTTCCTTATTCCATAGTGTTAGAGCTGCATGCAGGCTCTCTTTTGAGAGTTCTGGATTATAGGCGCCAAGTACTCTTGACGCTGCAGCTAAACCTCCAACGACATACAAGACCCTGTCGGGATTATCTTCCGTAAAAACCCAACGGTCATCAGGAGGATTCAATTTACCATCTCCAATCAGGTTATCAGTCATGGTGGCCGCATCACCCAGATGAACGTATTGGCGAAGGTCATTTTCAACGATGCCCCGGTACAACCTGCCAAGTGAATTGTATGCCCCCAAAATCGATAAGAGACCGTGCTCTATTTGCTGCAAAGCATCATTTTTTCCATCCGGTTGATGAATTTCAACTACCAGTTTATCCTGGTCAATGGAAGTAGCATCATAGTCGAGTCCGAATTCTTCCACCATTTGTGCCAAACCCCAGACAGTGGCAATCTGCGATTCCACCCGCAGGTCATAATCACCGGCGTCGTGCCAGCCACCTCGATTCAGATTCGGAACGGGCTGCCCCGGTTCAAAAGGGCTGAGCGTTGAAGGGCCCTGCACATATCCATCAAAGTGATTAAGATCAACCGGTGCCATCAGGGCGTCATCGAGGTGACAGACACCATGCCAGACGCGGTATTTTTCAGCAACCCGCACATGGCACATTTGCACCGGCAGATAATATTCAAACACGGGCTGCCAGACATGGCGGTCATATACATCCGGGCTTATCTGGAAAGGGTGGGAGAGTTTGCCCCTGTATTCCACCTGATACATGCCCGGTGTTTCGATAGCGGTGAAATCGTAAGTGAAATAATTGTATCGGAGGAACTTGCCCCAATAAGTTGGCTTTCCAGTGACGGCTTTGGTTTTGCCTTCAGCCGTAATCCTGTAAATGACTACATCACCAGCCGTCATGTCTCTTTTGTCCTGCTCGAAAACAGCCCTTTTGGTTTGACGGGTCTGATAACCCACCTGCGAAACCTGGATAACGGGTTCATACATCCAGCCATCCACCACATGAGGGGTTATGGTCCAGACTATGGCATCTTTGGTTTTTCCAGCAGGAACCAGGCTGCGTACAATAAACCAGCCATTGTTGTGGTTGGCTCTGCCATCCAGCAATTCAAGTTCGGTGGAGTTGGTTTCAATGGTAATGCGCTGCAAATCCTCTTCAGGTGCGACCACCAGTTTTCTGCCTTTGGCCAGAATAGCCGTGAGTGGCTCCCCCTCAAAAAAAGTCATTGGTCCATTGGGCTGTTGGTGAAAATGACCGGTCTGACCATCCATCCACCACGATTTGCCAAACAAGTAGGCAGGGAATAACTCAAAATTGAAACCGACTTTTCCCACCCATTCTTTGGGAAGTGGTTCGTCCAGGTCAACACTCACCCGGAAGGAATTGCCCTTCAGTGCGCTTACTACCACATTGTATTTGAAATTGAAATCCGGGTAAATGATAGGATTGAACCCGGTTCTGTTTTTGGTACTGTCGGGATACCAAAGCCTTTGGGTAATTATCTGCCCAACGTTGTCGATGGTTCTCGGTCCTCCTTTTGGCACAGGAGACCATTGACCAGGAGAGGGTTCCAGTCGCAAGTCGCCATTAGCGGCCACACGTCTTCCGTGTTGTATGATACTTACTCCGGTTTGGTGCCCGTCGGGATAGATGTCGTCGAATACAGTCACATTCAGACCCTGCATATCGAAATAGCCCTTGTCGTTTATGCGAAGGCTGGATTGGGTTGATGAAGAAGTTGTCCAAAAGAGTAGGAGGAAGTTTATGATGATTGTTCTTGATTTCATGGTCAATGGATGATGCTGTTATTGATTGATGATTGCTGATTACATGATTGACGATTGTTGATGTTTTCATCTTCAAATCTAAGCATTAAACTCCCGCACCAACTCCAGCATCTTCCGATCGAGCTGATGGCCTTTGTAGTTTTCATATTGAACATCGCTTCGGCGACTGTTCAGAATGCCGAAGTCGCCTTTCAGGTTCCATAAGGCATGGCCCCAATTTGCTTCTTTCCAAAGTGACAGGAGGTCACGCATCCAACGCAGCGCTACATCATGAGGTGTTTTGTTGTAACAACCCCATTCGCCTACGTGAACCTGCACACCTTTATCCACCACTGGTTTCCAGTTGTCGATGATGACCTTTTTGATTTCAGCCTTATCCCAGATTTTGCCGGAGGCATCCACCAGCGGCCAGGTGGGTTCTACAAATGATTCCAACATATCTTTGGGAATCCAGGTGGCGGTGTAGTGGCTCACATTCATGGGGTCGTAGCCGCGGGCACTTTGCACAAGTTTCATGTCGGCAATACCCAGCACCGGATCGCGACCCACATTTTTTCCATCAGCAACAATTAAGCGGCCGGGATCTTCCTCGTGAATGGCCTTTACCAATGCCTTAATGATTTCCACATAGCGCGTCTCATCGGTCATGTGAGGAGGTTCATTGATGAGGTCGTAGCTCAGTAGAATATTAGGAACATCTTTATAGCGCTGTGCAAACAGCTTCCAGTGGAAAATAGCTGCGTCGAGGGCCTTTTGCATGTTTTCGGGGGTATCGTCAAACAGGTCGGACGGCTCTTCGGCCCTGTCATTGATGCAATAACCGGGTATGCGGTGCATGTTGAGGTTGATGTGCACCCTGTACTGCTGCCCCAGTTTCACTACTTCATCCACGTCTTTAAGCACTTCTTCATCCACTTTGTACCAATCCTCTTTTGAGGACCAGGTCCAGTACGACATGGGGATGCGGGCGAAGTTCATGCCCCATTCCGCCATGATTTCAAAATCCTGCTCCTTAAATTTTTGCCTGCCATTCCAGGTTCCAAACTTTTCCAACAGGTTAAAACCCCGCAGTTTAGAAAAGTCGGGTATTTTGTTGCAGGATTGGAACTGAGTGCCGGTCAGTGCCATTGCACCCAGTACACCGGAAGTTTTAATGAAATCTCGTCTGTCCATAATTTTGTTTTGTTTTGATTATAAACTCTAATGTCGTCAACTCAAGGGTGCTTTGAGAAATACCTTTCACCATGGATCAGGGCCAGGTTATTAGTCCAATATCCTTATAACACAATTCACTGCCCCAGAGGGGCAAAATATTTGTAGAAAAACCAACACACGGAGCGAAGCCCCAGCGGGGCGAAATATTAAGATGAACATCACGCTCCGCTGGAGCTTTGAAACCTGCTAACATTTTTTCTACCTATATCATTGCCCCGCTGGGGCTTTTAACTGCCAGGGCCAACCCGTAGCCTATTTTCCTTAAGTTGACGACATTAGACTATAAATTCTCCTGATTTTTTCTGGCATAACTCAACAGTTGCATCAAAGTTCTTCCGTCGTGGTAAGGCCCTTTCCATTGATGTGCCTTTCGGTCTGTTTTATTTTCTGGATTAGTGTCGAGTCCGTTGTTATACCAGCCACCGAATTCTTTGTCCATTATCTGCTCCTGAAGGTAACCCCACATTTTTTCAAAAGCATAGGGATATTTCTTTTCCTTCGGAAAATAATCGGCAAACAGGGCAAGAGTATGGCACGCTTCTGCCTGTGCCCACCACGTTTTTTGCCGGTTCAGGATGTCTACTTTTCCTTTTCCTTCAAAATCATAACCCCTGTCGAACAAGCCGTAGTAGTTCTTGTCAAAACCATATTTCAGGGTATGGTCCACCAGCTTTTTTGCCACGTCCATCGTTTTGGAATCCGGTGCGCCGTAGAGTGCTTGCGCAGCATCCACCAAAAGGTATGCGGTTTCAATGTTGTGCCCGAAGGAAATGTGGTCAAATTGAAGGTTCTTTTCGATGTACTCCCGCGAAGAATCACGATGCGTAATTGCTTGCCAATCCGCAGTAAAGTTGAGGTATAGAGAACCACTTTCCGACACCATCTTGTCGCGTACCAGATGCAGCATTTCCTCCAACCTGCTTCGTATTTCTTCGTCATCAGGTGCTACCTGATAGAGAGTAGTCAGCGCTTCCAGGATATGGATGCTGGTATTCTGATCCTTCCATGTTGGGTCGCCCCATCCAATTTCTACGACGAGGGATTGGTAAGCTGAATCACTCAAGCTGAATACCGCAGGTGACAGGATGATATTGAAATACCCCTTATTCACCGTGTCGCGGGCAACTTCATCCATCCAGTCGAGTGTTTTGTAAATCCAGCTATATACTTCGGGTGCCGGATTGATTTTGGCATACTCACTCAGGGCAAACAGCGCAAAGGCATTTCCATAGAGCAATTTGTATTGCTGGCCTCTGGGAACGGGATGATACAGGCTGAATCCACCTCCATTGGGACCGTCCCACATTTTCTGTGTGATGAAGCGATAGCCGTGGTCGGCGGCATTCCGGTACACCGGATTACCCGGAAACATACGGGAAGCTTTGGATGCAGTCCACAATCCGCGTGCCTGTGTGACGATCATTTTGCGTTGGTCTTTCGACCGCTTCCAGTCGTATTCAAAGTTGGTCCAGTAACCACCATTGACACTGTCGATGATTGTTGGAAACCAGGTGTCCAGGTGTTTATGGGTTTCCAGCTCTATATCCATGATGGGCACCCCATGATACATGGAGGGATCTTCCGGCTTTGAGCAGGAAAACAGGGAAACAAATACTCCCAAAAAGACCAATAATTTGAGTAGGGCTTTCATTGTTTATTTTTCAAAATGGCGGTTTCTTTCAAGCCACCGATGTTAAATTCAAATTCTCCGGGTTCAGTGATCCAGTGATTGTTTAAGCCAATGAATGCGAGGTCAGCAGGTTTAATAGTGAATGAAACTGTTTTGCTCTCACCAGGTTCCAGCGATATCTTTTGGAAACCACGCAGCCTTTTAATGCTGGGCGTGATGCTGGCAACTTTGTCGCTGACATATAACTGGACCACCTCCTTGCCAGTTCTTTGGCCGGTATTTTTTACCAAAACTTCCACTGTGATGCTTCCTTTCATGTCGAATTCATTGCTGCTCAGTTTCAGGCCTGAATAGGCAAAAGTAGTATAGCTGAGACCATGGCCAAATTCGAACTGTGGTTTGTATCCCAGAGGACCTATGGTGTCGGTCAGCCTGTGGTCGTATGTCAGCAAGGCATGAGGGTAACGGTTATAGGTATAGGGAAGTTTGCCATTTGGATTATAGTCACCGAAAAGAATCTCAGCTAAAGCCCTGCCGCCTTCATTGCCTGGTAAATTGGCATTCAGAATGCCCTTCATTTTGGTATCGATGCCGTTGATGAGACGTGGCCGTCCCTGTATGAGTATGCCGATAATGGGTTTGCCGGTTTTGGCAAGGGCATTCACCAATTCCCTTTGTGCTGGACCAATATCCAGGTCGTCGAGGTCACCGGGAGTCTCTGCATAGGAGTTTTCCCCGAGGCAAACCACGATTACATCGGCGCGACCAGCAGCTTGAACCGCCTGTTGAATGTTGATGACTTTATCAAAGCCCGTCCCTTCAGCGTAGGTTACATTGGCTGCGCCAATCTTATCCTGAATAGCTTCCAACACTGTTTTTTGTTCTTCTTCCAGGTCCCATTCGGGGTGGTTGCCTTGCCAGGTTCTGTTCCAACCGCCATTCAGGCTGGACATGATGTTGGCAGTGGGTCCGGCGACCAGCACATTTTTACCCTTTGTGAGCGGCAGTGTGTTATTTTCGTTTTTCAACAGAACCACTGTTTCAAGGGCAGCCTGAAAGCTCAGTTCTTTGGATTCTGGAGAGGCAAATTTGGAATAATCGTAATCGGCATGATAGGGATGCTCAAAAAGCCCTAACATGAATTTCACCGTCAGGATGCGCTCCACGGCATCATTGATGCGGGATATAGGCACCCGACCTTCTTCCGCCAATTCTTTAAGTAAAACCGGAAAAGTAGTGTCAAAAGGCACCATGACCATATCGATTCCCGCGTTGATGGCCAGTTCTATGGCTTCCTTATAGTCATGGGCAACCCTGTGGCGGGTTTGCAGATTGGTAATGTCATCCCAATCACTTACTACCAATCCTTTAAAGCCCAGTTCTTCTTTGAGCAGTCCGGTTAGCAGCGCACGGTTGCAATGTGTGGGAACGCCGTTTATTTCACCTGAATTCACCATCACGGTTAAACCTCCCGCTTCAATGGCTGCTTTGAAGGGAGGAACATGGAACTCCCGAAGTTGCCGTTCCGGAATCAGGGCCTGCGTCCTGTCTTTTCCACTGACAGGCATACTATAACCCAGATAGTGTTTCAGGCTGACTACGGCGCGTTCAGGGTTAGAAAGGTCGTCACCTTGATTTCCTTTTATATATGCGACTCCCAATTGCGAAAGCAGATGCACATCCTCACTGAAATTCTCCCAAAAGCGAGGCCACCTGGGATCGCGGGCGATGTCCAATGCAGGCATAAAGTTCCAGGGAATCCATGCAGCCCGGGATTCATAAGCTGTAACAATTCCTGTTTTCTCCACCAGTTTCGGGTTCCAGCTTGCACCAAGGGCAAGGGGCTGCGGAAACAGTGTGCTTCCCATAACATAATTGGCGCCATGATAGGAGTCGATGCCGTAAAGTACAGGTATGCCCGTTGGTTTCTCATTGACAGCCATATCCTGAATGCTTTTGATAATATGCCGCCATTCCTCCACCGTCCGGGCATGGCCACCTACGTTAAGTATGGAACCCACACGATAATCCAGTAAAAGTCTTCGCATCTTGGTGGTGTCCAATTGAATTGGGTCAACCACATTATTTACGGTTCCCACAGTAATCATGTCAATGGTAAACTGTGTCATTTCACCCACCTTATCCACCAGTTCCATTTTGGACATTACTTCCTTGACTTTTTGTTTGATTTCCGGAGGAATACTTTGTCCGGTTGTAGTACTTTCTGTGGGTTTCATGCAGGCAGAAAAGAGATTTGAAGCCAGTATAACTATGGCCAGAATTTTAATTTTTGTTGACATGTGGTTCACTTATTTAGTTGAGGAGGTTGAGGAAGTTTATGAAGTTGATGTTGTTGAGGAAGTTGAGATGGTTTAGTATTCAGAGTCTCAACCCCCTCAACTCCCTCAACCTCCTCAACGCTATTATTCCGATATAAAACAGGATGCAGGTAATCCCGCACCATTAAAGAGGTTAGGTGTGTCCGTATTACCCCAGGCATACCTTAGGTGCTTTGGGTTTATGACTTTTGGGGATTGGACTATTACTTTCCCATTTTTTATTTCGGCACGTGCAGGTAAGAATACTTTATCAGCACCAGCAATTTCGAATAAGTCAATAGAATTTCCTATTACATGCAAGCCTTCCGCATTTTGGAAGGTCACTTCTATCTTATTATCAATGACTTTATGGCTTTGGTACAGTGGGCCATTAATGGTTAAATTCTCCTTTTCATATTCAATCCTCAGGGCAATGTTGGCCATACGGAGTCCCACATCCAGTTTGTTTCGCGGGTGAATATCCGTAGTGTCTCCAATATCGCTTGTCACCACCATTCCCGTTTTTGGCCATTTTAGAACCCGACGCTGCGCATCCCGGACTATTGCTCCAATATTGGGTGAACCATAAGCGAATGGCGCAATCTGGGTATAAATAAAAGGGAAGGAGTATCCCCATAAGCTTCGCCATGAATTTATGAGAGTTGAAAAAGTCTGATAATAAGCCTCTGGGTTTGCGGTATTCGATTCGCCCTGATACCACAATACACCAGCTATACGAAAGGGACTCAAAGGTGCTACCATAGCATTGAAAATTCGCCCCGGTTCAATGGGCCCCCAGGCAACTTTCTGAAGTTTTGCGGCTGAAACGGCAAGCTCAGGATTGCCTGAAATGAAAGGCTCTGGCATCCAGCATTCCGCTGGTGTGCCTCCCCATGCTGATTGAATGAGTCCAACCGGCACCCCTGTTTCAGCCTGAATCTTTCGGGCAAAAAAGTAAGCCACAGCGCTAAAATTGCTCATGGATTCTGGTGTGCAAACTCTCCAGTTTCCTTCCAGGTCTATTTGTGGCGCAGTTGCTGTCCTCCTACTGATTTTGAAGAAACGGATATTGGGATGGGTGGCTTTTTCGGTTTCTTCGTTGGCATTGTTGATGCCGGAATTGGCTGACCACTCCATATTTGACTGACCGGAACAAAACCAGACTTCTCCCAGCAGGATATCACTAAATACAATCTGGTTTGAACCCTGAATTTCAATGGTAAACGGGCCTCCTGCTTTTGTCGTTTTTATCGTTGCTGACCAAGATCCCTGATTGCTTCCGGTGGCTGAGTAAACATCATTGTTCCAACTGGTTTTGATGGTGACCATTTCCTGAGGGTTTGCCCATCCCCAGATTTTTACTTCACTGTTTTGTTGCAAAACCATGTGATCGCCAAAAATGGTTGGTAGGGATACAGTGGCAGTGGCAGTGGCAGTTGCAGTGGCAGTGGCAGTGGCAGTGGCAGTGGCGGTGGCGGTGGCAGTGGCAGTGGCAGTGGCAGTTGCAGTTGCAGTAGCAGTTGCAGTTGCAGTTGCAGTTGCAGTTGCAGTAGCAGTGGCAGTTGCAGTGAAAGCCAGTAAAATGGATAATACCAGTTGTTTTATTATTCCCATGGTTTACTCATTTCAAGATTACTATTCCATTATTCTTTCATTCTATCCTTCACTCATTCACTCATTCACTCATTCACTCATTACTTCCTCAACCTCAGCATCAGACAATCATGTGCAGGGATGGTAGCCTTTAAATTGGAGTTGGTGTTGCCGAAATCTCGTTTTTTAAAAAGATCCCTGATTTGATAGGTGTGTTGTTTAACTTCCAGACTCCGGTTATAGGAGTTGTCACCGATGTGTTCTTTCTTCCAGTCGAAATTGAGGTTTACCGGAGAGTCCTTCATGTTTACGAAAATCATAGCCCAGTCCTCACCGGAAAGCGGTTTAATCCAGATTTCAATACCACCCTCATCCATAAATCGGAAACCCTGTGAGCCGAGTTTGTCCTGGTTGACTGCGATAACTTCCTTGTTGGTGAGCGTTTCAATGGTTTCCTTTGAGGCTTTTCTCAGGTCATTGCCCATCATTAATGGTGAGGCGAGCATAGACCACATGCCAAAGTGAACCCTGTCTTCAGCGGCAGTCATTCCGTTGCCCACTTCCATCATGTCGAAGTCATTCCAATGGCCGGGGCCTGAGGCAGAGCGGATACCTTTTCTGAGGTTGATGATTCTCCAAACACCCAGGGATGACCAGGTACCGTGGCCAAATTCGCAATCCCAGCAAGGACCAATATCACCCGACACCCGCCATAAATGACCAACGTTTTTAGCCCAGGTCCATGGTTCGTTTTGCCCCCATTCGCAGATACTGAAAACGACGGGTCGTTTAGCGGCATACAATGCGTCGCGCATGGTAATATAGGCTTCTTCGGCGTTTATTTTACCGGTATTACACCAGTCATATTTGAGGTAATCCACCCCAAAACTGGCATACAGACGGGCATCCTGGTATTCGTGGCCCCGGCTGCCGGGATACCCTGCACAGGTTTTGTTGCCGGCACAGTTGTAGAGGCCGAATTTCAGGCCTTTCGAGTGAACGTAATCTGCCAGGGCTTTCATGCCACTGGGGAATTTCTTCGGGTCAGCGACAAGATTTCCGTTGGCATCGCGCTCCATGGTCATCCACCCATCATCCAGAACGATATACTCATATCCGGCATCCTTCAGGCCAAGAGTGATAAAAGCATCGGCTATGTCCCGGACCAGTTTTTCGTTGATGTCGGTGCCGAAAGTGTTCCAGCTGTTCCAACCCATTGGCGGGGTGAGCGCCAGACCTTCGAATTTCTGGGCCTTGGCCATGCTTATGGTCAGCAAGACGAAAATCCAGGTAAATGGCTTTTTCATGATTGATGTATTGTTAGTATTGGTTTAGCCACAAAGCCAGCAAAACACAAATTTATTTTAGGTCATTCCATCCTTCTATCCTTCACTAATTCCATCCTTCAATCCCTATTTACCGCCAATCCATTTTATTTCTCAAAAACGCCGTCAGTTCAGCAGCCATTTCAGCATGCTCCTCCAGGTTGGGGTGTGTATCACATCCTTTGTAATAGCGCTTGGAGTAAAAGTATTTGTCCACTTTAGTTTCACCCAATCGATTCAGTTCACTTACCACTCCGTTTATGTAATTTTTCAGGACAACATTCAATTCATCATGAGCCATTGGGCTGTTCAAAAGTACAATCTGGGCTTTTGGGTAATAGCCTCTCAGCTTTTGCACAAATTCCACATAAGCTCCGCAAAAGGCCACCGAATCCTGAATACCATCGTTTTGACCCAAGCAAACAGTCACCAGATCGGGCTGGTATTGGCTGAAATCCCAGGTCAGGCTATCGCCGCGCTGGTCGATTTTATCGTAAACCTGAGGCATGAGGATGGGCAAGTCACAGCAACTTCTTATCAGGCCAATACCAGAGACTGCATTCACCTGCCATTGGGCTTTCAGGTTTCTGGCTGTGATGGGGCCATAACTCAGCCAGTTGTTGTGCTGGTCGTGCCAAAGGCCTTGCCCACAGGGAATTTCCGAAATGTCAGCACTGGCCCCACAAGTGATGGAGTTGCCGATAAATTCAATTTTCCTCTCGGGGGCTGGAGGCAGCTCAATCAGTTTTTCGGTAATAAATCCTCCGAATTCGATGTAACCGATATTCGCCTCGGTGTTTTTGCTTATGGTAATGCGGTGTTTGCCAGGTTCTAAGTTACTGGCCAGTGTGATGGTATCTGTCGCTCCTTTGGTTTGAATCCTGTAGGATATCGTATCGTCGATGATGACCTGCAGGTAGTTTTGATTGACACCCCAAAGCTGCTGGTCATGAACAATAAAAAGGCATTGAGTACCCTCAAAAGCTGCTTCGATGTACACTCCAGGCTGCCAGATTCGGGGCTTTTCCGGGTTACCAAAGTCTATTCTTCCGGTGTAACGAATGAGTTCATAGTTGGCAGGAAAATATTGGGTTTTCACAGCAGAACAGGACAAGCTACTGAACACAGCATAAGTGGCAAAAAACAACAGGAAGAATATTCTTTTCATAAATACAGCTTAGTAATGAGTCAAAAATAAAATAGCCAATTTGTTTTCTTAACCACTTGAAAATCAGTTGTAAAACTTTTGCCTTTTGCCTTTTTACTTTTTATTTGTTCCTTAGTACAAGCTACTCGGGTAAAACCGAGTTGCTGACAAATGCAATGAATTTCCCGTCCGGTGACCAGGAGGGTGTGTTGATACTGCCCTGGCCTCCATACAGGTAGGCTATTACTTTTGGTTTGGAAAACTGACCTTTTTGGGGAACCGGCATTATTCTCAAATAAACTTGTTTGTAAAATGGATGGTCGTTAGGATTCACTTCTGGTAAATAGGATAAAAAAACAATCCACTTGCCATCAGGTGAGATGTGCGGAAACCAGTTTTGAAACTTATCATTGGTCAATTGTTCCTGATTCCTTCCGGTGGGTGACATGCGCCATAATTCCATTGAGCCGCTTCTGGTTGAATTGAAATAGATATACTTCCCGTCGGGACTGTACTCTGAGCCATCATCTAAACCAGGAGCCTTGGTCAGTTGTATTTCTTTGCCACCTTTTGAATTGATTTTGTAAATGTCATACTCGTCATTTCTGCCACCTGTGTAAGTTAACCACTTGCCGTCAGGTGACCAGCCGTGAAGATAAGAGGGGCCAACAGGCGTAATTCTTTTTGGGATTCCACCGGCAATGGGGACGGTATAAATGAGTGAACCATATTCCGGCTCCCCACTTGCGCTGCTCAGTCCCAGCATTTTTCCATCAAAAGAAATGACGTGGTCATTGTTGTTTTGCCTGATAGTGCCTGTATTTACTTCTGTGACAGTGCCTGACTTAAAATCGAAACGGTAAATCAGTCCTTCACTGTTGTACAGCAAACCAGAATTGTCGGGTAGCCAATTGGGTGCCTGCAGGGAATTGGAAGCAGAGTGCAGCACCTTTCTGTGTCCACTTGCCAGCTCCATGATTTCTACATGGCTGCCGATATAATCTCTGTAAGGCACGAAACCTGGTTTGGCCGGGATAATTATTCTGACATTCTGAAATTCTGCGGTTTCAACCACATCTTTATTATGTGAGCAAATAAAAAGCCCTGCATATACTTGTTCCGGTAGTTGAATATCCGGTACCTCTACTGTCCAGAATGGATCTCCGTATTTGGCAACCGACATTAACCAACTCCTGCCCATTCGCTCCAGTTGAATAATATCCGGCATTTTGACCGGTGATTTCACTTCTTCAACAGGAGCGCCATCTTTTTTCCTGTATTGGATAGCTGTAAGTCCGTCACCATGAACAGCTACACTCACCATAGCTGCATCGCTAGTAAGGCCGGCACGAACCATCCATCCGAATTTTCGATGTGGGTCAACGCCTTCGCCCTTCAGACGGCCTCTTGCCTGAAGTATGAAATTGCCACTTATCGTTTGATTTGCATAATGAAACTCGTCCTTCGCAAACCAAATATTCTCACCTGAGCCTGAAAGTTGATAAGTTTGATTTTCCGGATTAAATGTTGTCTTGCCTTTATGTAACACGGCACCAACATCTGTGCTGTTTTCAAAGACACCGAAAGGTTTTTGCGAAAGCAACAGGCTTGAAATCATAACCGCAACCAACGTGATAATTACCCTCATTATAGAATTCGTTTGAATCGTTCCTTTCAAACCTTGCATGTTAAAAGCCTTTTGGGATTGGTCAGGATAGCCTATCTGACTACCAGCGGTTTTGCGCCAGCGAAATGACCATCATACAATTTTATCCAGTAAATCCCCGCAGGCAGCTGCGAGGGCAAACTCAAAGTGACTTTTTGATTATTGCCAACTGTTCTTAAATTTCCAAAATCATGGATTTCACGTCCTGTCATGTCGAGCAAGCTCATTCTCAATTTATCCTTTGTTGCGAACTCAATTTGAACTTGACTCCCTGCGTCAACAAGGTTTGGGTAAATTTTAAAATCTGCCAGAGAATTAACCCTGGTCGTATGTAAAGTGGCTTTTTCAGCGGTAAAAGCTATATCCCACACGAATGGGTCGAGCGGCACATTCAGCAAGCCTCCTGTAACGCCGGTTTTTTGTTCTTTCATAAAACTGCCAGTAGTAGGATTGAAATAGCGAATCAAATAGGTTCCATCCATCATACCTGTAAATGTCACCACCACACCCGAAACTGCAGAAGGCACTCCAAAACTCACCACATCCTGGTGGTTGTATTTCTTGTTCAAAACCCATCCGGCGGCATAGTCTTTTTTTGGATTGCTCAAAACATAAGCATCGACGGCTTTTCCCAATTCTGAAATGGAATAAGAAGCAATGGTTATCCAGTCAGTTCCGGTATTGTCCACTTTTATGCTGTGTTTCCCGGCAGGCACATTGATAGAATAAGTGGCATTTACCTGGGCTGTTTGCTGTAAAACGAGTGCGCCGTTAAGGTATATGGAAATTTGCGGTGCCTGACCGGTATTCCCGGAAGTCCTGACTTTGAACTGCCCAGCTTTGGGCATGGTCACATGAAAAGTGGGTGGCCTCCGGAATTGAGTATTCCATTGAGCACCATAAAGGAAAGTAGCCAAACTGAAGTTGGCAGGTGTCAGTGTTCCATCGGAATTCACAGTGACCTCTGGGTCGCCCAATGCGCTCCATCCCAGGAGCGGAACAAATTCAAGGTCTGCAGTTGGTCCGGTCCAGGTGGCAGTTGTTGGTGCAAGCCCGGTTTCCATGAATCTTACCTGGTCTTTTACTTTGGAGATGGGTGCAAAATGATACCAGAGGTTTCGGGGGTCAATGTAGTTATCCCACCACCATGACATGCCTGTGCCCATTGCTCCACCGAAAAGTGAGCCCCAGTAACAATTGTGTAGGTGAATGCCATCGGGGTCTAATGATGAAAGTCCTGAACCAGTTGTGTTCAGGCCGAACTCACCGTTTAGGGTGGGTTTGCCAAAATCAGTCAGGTATTTCTGAACGCCATTGGCCAGCGCACGTTGAATCTGAGACGTGCCGATGTAATAGTGCGTTTGTGTGATATCAATATCGGGATGTGCCCAAACCTGAGGGTCGTATTGGTCATGTGCATAGCTGGTGGTGACAGGGTGGGAATATGGATCGTTTTTCTTGAGGTAAGCCGCCATTTCATAGTGCCAGTTGGCGACATTGTTTTTTACGGAAGAAAACTGGTCGGTCCATTCCACCTCATTAAAAAGCTCCCAAGTCAGTATGGCCCGGGAATAACCCCAACGTGCGAGGATATAGCGATATCGGTTTTTCGTGTGGTTTCTCGCGATTTCATTGGTGAAAAAATCCCAGGTATTTACACAGGGACCACCGTTTTTGCTGTTGTATGGGCTTTCGTTCCAATTGGGATTGACCTGAGAGGACACCTGACCATGATGTTGCAGTGTCAGCATAATGTAGATGCCCTTTTCGGCACAAAAGTCGAACATCCAGTCCTGATAAAAACAGTTGCTCTGTTTGTAACGGCGCAAGCCTTCAAAGCCATTGTTTCCGTTCTGCCATTCAATACCCAAGCCCCAATGGGCATGCCACAGTCGGATAAAATTACCGCCATTATCAGCCAATTTGGAAAGCCAGTTATTGAAGCTCGTGTAAATATTTCCGCTTTGCCAGGCCATATTCAGGCCAACAGCTATGTATTGCTCTCCATTGTCGAATGACAGGTAATTGGTTTTGTTGCTTCGGATAAAGCCTTTGTTTTGAGAGCTGAAGACCCCAGTACAGGTGAATTGCTGTGCAGCGAAACTGGCATTCCCCGATGGAGTAGTTACTGAGACAGTGTAGGTCCATTGTCCCGGAATATGTGGAGCAAAGCGAATGCGAAATTCTCCACTGCCAACCTGCATGAGGCTACCGTTGGTTTTGTTGAGATTGTAGTCAATCATGTAGAAGCCATCCACTTTTTTTTGCTGTCCTCCCGGACCGCTGAAAATGGCAGAAACAGCCACCTGTTCGTAATCATAAGGATTGGTGAAAGTGGCCGAGAGATTCACTCTGGCTTCAAACTTTCCATATTGCTCTACAACTGTGTTAAATGGAGTAATGGAATTTATGACGGGTTGAGCTGTTACTAATAAGGGGATAAAAGTCAACAGAATTACAGATAGGAACCGCCGGATCATTTCAGGAAGGAGAGTGGTCGCTCTGCAAGTTTTTGCGGAGGATAACGAACGTACCACTGTATTTTTAAAAAAAGCGTTCATCTCTTTAGCCTTGAAGAAGAGCCGCTTAAAAACCAGACCGGCAAATAGGCCGGTCTGTTGCGGTGGTGAAACATCGACTCTCACTAATCAAGCATTTACTCAATTTCTTTTGCTTTTATTTAAGCTCAAAATAAAATACAAATGCAGATTTCATCGGGGGGTATATCATTCAAATCACAGTGGTCAACTTAACCGGGATTATTGGATTATCATGATGGAATAGTATCTGACCTCAGGAAAGAAATTGCTTTTTCACTTTTATCTACCAAGATTGACCTTCGGGCAAAGTATTAACCACGAAGGGCTCCAAGACCCCAATCAAAGCATTCAGCGCCGTTCTCCAATCTCAACTCGCCATTTTAAACTTTCCATTTATTACTGATTAATACTAAGAGCTTGTTTGGGATTTAGTGCTTGAGTTAAAAACGAGAAATTTTGCGTCAATTTTTTGGCTTTTTGAAGGAGAATAGCGGGACTACTTGACTGAAAAAAGCTGAAAAAGTGGCGAAAAAGGGTCGTTTTGAGCCAAGTGACCAAATTCCAAACAAGCTCTAAGTACATTTCTGGTAAGAGAGCGGATAATTATTCTCGATTTGCTTCATTAGGTTTTCCACCAGATATTACTCTCAAGTAGTAGGACATTTTTTTTGAATCAGTTACCTTTACAAATCTAGAATTTGACGATCTATCTTTTATGACTATCATTCAACTCAAATCAAAATTAAAGGCTTTGAAGCCTGAGCTCCATGACAGATTCGGAGTTTCTGAAATAGGAGTTTTTGGCTCTTATGTTAGACAAGAAGAAAACAGCGAGAGTGATATTGATGTCTTAGTCGAATTTGAACAAGGTAGTAAAGTGACACTTTTTACCCTCATGGATTTGGAAGAATATCTTACCAATGTTTTTGCTAAGAAAGTTGATGTCGTCATGAAAAAAGGACTGAAGCCCATTATCGGAAGACAAATCTTAAGGGAAGTGGAGTTCATATGAAAAGAAGCATAGTTGATTTCCTGAACGACATACTTTTCTTTGGTAAAAAAGCCAATGAAATCTACACTTCTGCTTCAAACGCTGAACTGTCAGAAAGTTTCCTGAAAATTCAGACCCTGGTTAGATGTCTTGAAGTAATTGGAGAGGCAGTAAAAATGATACCACCGGATGTCCGGAAAAAGTATCCAGATATTCCATGGAAGAATTGGTCAGGAATCCGTGATGTTCTAATTCACAAATATTGGGACCTTCAGGAAGAAATTGTGTTTACTACAGTTGAAGTGTATCTACCTTCATTAATGCAAGCTGTAGGTAAAATTCTGAAGGAAGAACAATTAAAGAAATCGTGATTTTTGAACGGAATTCTTAATTTTCATTCCAGATTTTCGTTTCAGTCATCAATCAAGCTTAATGAGATAGGATAATCTTCCTTTTATAAGTTCTCCCATTATAAAAAAAATGTCAACTATTGTAGAGGCACAGGTACTTTCCTGCCTGCTTTCCTCATTCCTCTTTTATACTCAATTGTAATAAATCCCCCTCCTAATTGTGCAATTACCCTCTCCGGTAATTGATTAAATAATCCAAGATTTGCGATAAAGGAAATGGATTTCCAAAGCCACTTCAGTTTTTGTTAATGAAATCCTCAGCCTAATGAAAACAATCAAACTCTCCCTCCTCGTTTCTCTGACAGCTCTGTTTGCCTCATTTTCCATTCAGGCTAGTTCACAAACGACAGTCGATTCCAAAGCCACCAAAAAGACAAAAGCACTTCTTTACAATCTGCATCAGTTAGCACCAAAGCATCTCATGTTCGGCCATCAGGACGATATGGCCTATGGCGTATTCTGGAAAGAAAGTGACGTTAACCGCTCAGATGTCAAAGATGTGTGCGGCTCCTTCCCTGCTGTGTTTGGCTGGGACCTTGGAAAGCTGGGAGCCTCCGATTATAACATTGATGATGTAAGTTTTAAAAAAATGCGGCAATGGACCATCGATGCTTTTAAGATGGGCGGCATGAACACCTATAGCTGGCATGTGGACAATTTTGTAACGGGAGGCAATACCTGGGATGTTGGGCAGAATGTAGTTGCAGCCATATTGCCCGGCGGCAGTCATCATCAGATGTACAAAGAGCGCCTCGATGTGCTGGCCCAATATTTCAAAAGCCTGAAAACCGGTTTCATCTTTAAAACTTATGTGCCGGTCGTTTTCAGACCATTTCACGAACACACCGGGGGATGGTTCTGGTGGGGTCAACCTCATTGCACACCGGACGAATACAAAGCCCTTTGGCGATTCACAGTTGAGTATCTGAGGGATGCCAAAGGAGTCCATAATCTTCTTTACAGTTATTCCACCGACATTTTCCAGCACGAAGAGCATTATCTGGAATGTTATCCGGGTGATGAGTATGTGGATATTCTGGGAATGGATAATTACCACGATGTGAAGCCGGAAAACAATCCTCAGGAATTGACGAACAGACTGAAAATGCTGGTGCAGATTGCTGAATCCAAAGGCAAAGTGGCTGCATTGACGGAAACCGGACTGGAATGCATTCCGGAAGCCCGCTGGTGGACAGACCGGCTGTTGAAATATATACAGGCCGATCCGGTGGCCTCTCGCATTGCATGGGTATTGGTGTGGCGCAATGGCAGTGAAGACCATCATTACGCTCCGTATCCCGGCCATGTGAGTGCCCCGAACTTTATTGAATTTACGCAAAATCCGGCAGTGCTCATGCAGCGCAATCTGCCTAAACTTTACAAACGGTAAAACGAAATCCAAAAAGTTGCTATGGCTCTCAACACCCTCGACATAGTCATCATCCTGACTTATATCGTACTGACGATTGGCATAGGATTCTGGATTTCAAAAAAGGCATCCCGCAACATCCAGAGCTATTTTCTAGGCGGCAATGAAATCCACTGGAGCCTGTTGGGTGTGTCGAACGCATCCGGCATGTTCGATATCAGCGGTACCATGTGGATGGTGTACCTGCTTTTTATTTATGGCCTTAAAAGTGTGTGGATTCCCTGGCTTTGGCCCGTGTTCAACCAGATTTTCCTGATGATTTTCCTGTCGGTGTGGTTGCGAAGAAGCGGGGTAATGACCGGTGCGGAGTGGATTAAATTTCGTTTTGGTACAGGCAAGGGTGCTAACCTTTCACATATTATTGTAGTAGTATTCGCACTGCTCAATGTGCTCGGTTTTCTGGCGTACGGATTTATAGGCATCGGGAAATTTGCAGCCGTGTTTTTGCCTTGGGAACTCAGCTCCGATCCCCATACCAACGAAATCTATTATGGCCTCATCATCACCGCCATTACCACGCTTTATGTAGTGAAAGGCGGCATGTTCAGCGTGGTCTTTACGGAGGTGGCTCAGTTTGTAATAATGACCATTGCCTGCATGACTGTGGGCATCATTGCCATGCAACAGGTAAGCCCTGAAATGCTCAGCCAGGTCATTCCTGAGGGCTGGCGCAATATCTTTTTTGGCTGGAATCTGCACCTGGACTGGTCCGGCATTCTGGAAAGTGCCAATCAGAAAATCCTGAAAGACGGCTGGTCCCTGTTTTCCATCTTTTTCATGATGATGTTGTTTAAAGGCATCCTGCAAAGTATGGCCGGCCCTGCTCCCAATTACGATATGCAAAGGGTGCTGTCAACACGTACGCCTGCGGAAGCCGCCAAAATGAGTGCAGTGGTAAACGTGGTACTCCTGTTCCCCCGTTACATGCTCATTACGGGTCTGACCATCCTGGCTCTTGTTTTCTTCATGGACGAACTGCGTGGAATGGGCGGCGATGTGGATTTTGAACTTATCCTTCCCTTTGCGCTCAAAAACTTCGTACCGGCTGGCTTGCTCGGTTTGCTTATCGCCGGTCTTCTTGCAGCCTTTATGTCCACTTTTGCCGCTACCACCAATGCAGCTCCTGCCTATGTGGTCAACGACATCTATAAGCGCTACATCAACCCCAATGCCTCCGATAAAAAGTATGTGTATATCAGTTACGCCATCTCTCTGCTTTTTGTGGTGGTGGGAACCATCATTGGATTGTTCGTGCCCTCGCTCAATGAAATCATACTGTGGATAGTATCGGCGCTTTATGGGGGTTACACGGCTTCCAATTTCCTGAAATGGTATTGGTGGCGCTTCAACGGTTATGGTTATTTCTGGGGTATGGCCGCCGGTATCTTATCTGCCATGATAGTGCCCTGGCTCATGCCGGACATTTCCGGACTGTATGCCTTCCCTATCATTTTGGTTATTTCTCTGGTTGGTTGTTTTGCTGGCAGTTTCCTAACCCCACCGGATGATGAGCACGTGCTGATGGATTTTTACATCAAAACCAGACCCTGGGGATTCTGGAAACCCATTCACGATAAGGTAGTTGCTGAAAATCCCGCTGTTGAGAAAAACAAAGACTTTGGCAGAGATATGTCCAACGTGGTTGTTGGTATATGCTGGCAAACGGCTATAACGGCTTCACCCATCTTTTTGGTCATTCAGGAGTGGGGTCTTTTTGCTGTCGCAATGTCAGTGGTGGTGGTATGTTCTGTGATTTTGAAATTCAATTGGTACGATAAGCTGCAAAGCTATCCCGCTGGCCAGTAGCCATTGGCATTTGGCTTTTAGCATTTGGCGATTGGCTATTGGCTATTGGCATTTGGCTGCTTGGCCCTTTGGGCCTTGCCTCTTCGGGGTTGCCCATTAGCTATTGGCTTAGAAAGCTTGAAAAGATTTCTAAGCCAACCGCCAACCGCCAACCGCCAAATGCCAATCGCCAATGGCCAAATGCCAATCGCCAACAGCCAACAGCAAATACCTATATGAATCATCACGAAAAAATATCGAAATTACTGGATGACTACGAGGAGCTGATAACCCGCAGAAATGAGCCTGTCTATGGTGGAAAGGGAATTTATCAGCGTTGGAAATATCCGATACTTACGGCAGCCCATACTCCGGTTTTCTGGCGCTACGACCTCGATGAAAAAACAAATCCACTTCTCCTGGAGCGCTTGGGGGTGAATGCCACCTTCAATTCGGGTGCGATTTACTGGAAAGGGAAATACCTGCTGATGGTCAGGGTTGAGGGGAATGACCGCAAGTCCTTTTTTGCAGTGGCTGAAAGTCCAAATGGTGTGGACAATTTCCGGTTCTGGGACTATCCGGTTACCATGCCGGAAACGGATGACCCCGACACCAACGTGTACGATATGCGTCTGACAGACCATGAGGATGGTTGGATATACGGTCTCTTTTGCACCGAAAGAAAAGACAGGTCAAAGCCCGATGATACATCAGCTGCGGTAGCGGCCTGTGGGATAGCCCGCACAAAAGACCTGGTGAATTGGGAAAGATTACCCAACCTCATCAGCCATGCCGGACAACAACGCAATGTGGTTCTGCACCCGGAATTCATTAATGGAAAATATGCACTTTATACACGCCCTCAGGATGGATTCATCGAAGTTGGGGGTGGGGGAGGTATTGGCTGGGGGCTTACCGATTCCATGGAAAGAGCGGAAGTAAGGAACGAAATCATCATCGACCCCAAAGTTTATCACACCATTAAAGAGGTGAAAAATGGTCAGGGACCGGCACCCATCAAAACTCACAAAGGATGGCTGCATCTGGCACATGGTGTTCGCAATACGGCAGCTGGGCTGAGGTACACACTATATATGTTTCTGACGGATTTGGAAAAACCCTGGGAAATAACCCATGCACCGGCAGGGCATTTTCTCGCTCCTGAAGGTGTTGAAAGGGTGGGGGATGTTTCAAACGTGGCTTTCAGCAATGGCTGGATAGTAAATGAAGAGCAGGAGGTATTCATCTACTACGGTTCATCTGATACGCGGATGCACGTTGCCACCTCCACCATGGACAAACTCTTGGATTATGTCATGAATACACCACCCGACGGCCTGCGATCAGCAGCCTCGGTTCAACAGCGGAATGAGCTCATAACCCGAAATCTGAAAATACTTAAATCAGAGGAGTGATGACTTCTTATTCCAGTTACACTACACTGAACTTTCCAGATGCCAGTTCCTTACTTGCCGAATTTCAGAGTGAGCTGACAGACATTTTGAATTGGTGGATGGAAAACATGGTGGACAGGCAACATGGAGGGTTTTTTGGCAGAATGGATGGTAAAGGCCAACTGTTTCCCAAAGCCGACAGAGGTGTAATTCTGAATACAAGGATACTTTGGACTTTTTCTGCAGCAGCCAGACAAAGCGGAAATTCACAGTATAAATCAGTAGCCGACCATGCACTGGATTATCTCTTACATCACTTCTGGGACAATCTGGAAGGTGGTGTGTACTGGGCTGTAGACTGGCAGGGCAATCCGGTGAATACTCAAAAACAAATCTATGCTCAGGCTTTTGCTATCTATGCTTTCTCAGAGTATTTCCTGCTGACCAATGATTTGAGCGTACTGGATAAAGCCATTGAGTCTTTCTGGCTCATTGAGAAATACAGCTACGATAAGATAAAAGGTGGTTACTACTCGGCATTCGCCCGGGATTGGACTTCCATGGATGATATCAGGTTGAGTGAAAAAGATGCTAATGAGGCGAAAATCATGAATACTCACCTCCATCTGCTGGAAGCTTATTCCAACCTTTATCGCTGCCTTCCTTCATCTTCCAACAGAACCGGTCTGGAAAATATACTGGATTTGATGATCACCCGCTTTTACAAGAAATGCGACGGGCATCTGCACATCTACTTCGACGAAGATTGGAATTCAAAATCGAACCTGATTTCATTTGGTCACGACATTGAAGCAAGTTGGTTGCTGATGGAGGCAGCCGATTTATTAGGGAATGCAACTCGGGATTGGGTAAAACCCGCAGCTCTGCACCTGGCAGAAAGGGTCATGGAAGAGGGTCTGGATAAAAAAGCCAGGAATGGCCTGAGATACGAAATTCTGGAATACGGGCAACCTGTCGAGGAGAGACACTGGTGGCCACAGTGCGAGGCCATCATAGGTTTCTGGAATGCATGGCAAATTTCCGGGAAAGAAGAGTTTGCCAAGGCGAGTACTGATGTTTGGGATTTTACAAAGAACAATCTGCTGGACAAGATAAATGGTGAATGGCATTGGAAAGTAGATGTGGATGGAAAACCTCTGCCAGGCGAGGATAAAGCTGGCCCATGGAAAGGACCTTACCACAACGGCAGGCTTTGCTTGGAAATGATCAGCAGGCTGAGTGACTGATGAAAGCATAAGATTCTTTAGCAATGAGTAGAAAAACACTGCAAACACGCCAATTTGAAACATTTGCCACCCTGTAATGAAATGCCACCCCCCCAGGAATACCAGATACTACAAATACATTTGAAACCATAATAATCTTTAATCATACTCTCATTTCGAAAAATTGGCGATACATGAAACAGATTACTTCACTTTTAAAGTCGCGAAGATGGCTGTCCATACTTATATGGCTGCTATCTGTTACATGCCTGAGCGCCCAGATGCGAAACTACAAGGGGAACATCCGTTCCGCCGAAGGAGAGCCGCTGATTGGCGCCACTATACAGGTTGAAAACGCCCCGACAAGGGGAACAATTACCGACCTGGACGGAAACTTCACCATTGAAGCTTCTTCCGGCGAAACGCTCCGGTTCAGCTACACCGGCTACGATGCAAAGACCTTTTTGCTGGGCAATGAGACGACTATAAACATCGTGCTGGCACCAGCCGCAGTTGTTTTGGAAGAACTGATAGTGGTGGGATATGGTACGGCACGGAAGCGTGACCTGACTGGTGCGGTATCTTCCGTAACTGGCGATCAGCTACGCAACTCTATAACCACCAACATCGACCAGGCGCTGCAGGGCCGGATAGCGGGGGTGCAGGTAACACAAAACTCCGGTGCTCCCGGCGGGGCAGCATCCATTCGGGTTCGTGGTGCCAACTCCATTACCGGTTCCAGTGAGCCGCTCTACGTCATCGACGGGATTCCTTTCCAGGGCGATGGGACTACAGTAGCGGGCTTCGACTGGTCTGGGGGAGCAAATGGTCAGAACAGGGTTAATCCCCTGTCAACAATCAACCCAAACGACATTGTGAGCATTGAAGTGTTGAAAGACGCTTCCGCAACGGCCATTTACGGTGCCCGCGCTGCCAACGGTGTAATTTTGATTACCACCAAAAGGGGAAAGCAAGGTGAATCGAGGGTGTCATACAGCGGGTACTATGCAAACCAGCAGGTGCCCAAGACACTCGAAATGATGGATCTGCCAAAATATGCTGATTATCAGCTGCAGATTTCACAGGACCTGGAACGCACTCCAAATCAACGTTACCTCGACCCCACCTTGCTCGGTCCGGGAACCGACTGGCAGGATGAAATCTTCCGCAGTGCCGGCATCCAAAGCCATCAACTTTCCATCATTGGTGGAACGGATAAGACCTCTTATGCCCTTTCCGGCGGGTACTTCAATCAGGACGGTATAATAATAGGTTCCAATTTTGACCGCTATACCGCCAGGATCAACCTCGACAATGATGTGAAAGACTGGATGAAAGTTGGCGGTAGTCTTGCCTTTGCCCGCACCAACGAGCGCATCACACTGAACGACGGTGGTGATGGTGTCATCATGCAGGCCTTGCTGATGCCTCCCGATGTTCCGGTCAGGGATATTCTGGGCAACTATGAAGGACCCGATGTCGCATTGGGCGGCAGTAGCTATAACCCGGTTGCAGCAGCGCTGCAGCGCAACAATACGCTGGAACGCCAGCGCCTGATGTCCAACTTTTTTGCTGATGCCAGGTTAGTGAAGGGTTTGACCTTCCGCTCAGAGTTGGGCTTTGACTTCAACCATTCTTTGAACAAAGCCTTCCACCCAACTTATCAGTGGGGTGCGCTTAAGAACACAGAAAACCAATTACGTCAGCGCGAGGAAAACAGTTTCTTCTGGATTTTGAAGAACTATCTGACCTACAATCACACATTTGCTGATAAACATGACTTCACAGCCATGTTGGGTCAGGAAGCCCAAAAATCTGCCTGGGAAGGCTCACAGGTGACCAAGAAGAACTTTGCTTCCAACGACATTCAGGTGCTTAGCGAAGGTAATGATGTAACATCCCGTACCGGTGGTTGGAAAGATGCCGCCTCTTTGGCTTCCTATTTTGGTCGTTTCAACTACGGCTATGATGGACGCTATCTATTAACTCTGACCATGCGTGCTGATGGTTCTTCCAAGTTTGGTCCGGATAACAAATGGGGTTACTTCCCATCCGGATCATTTGCCTGGAGAGTCAGCAACGAAAGTTTCATGAAATCGCAGAATACAATAAGTGATATGAAACTCCGGGTTGGTTATGGTGAAGTGGGTAACCAGGCAATAGGCAATTACCTCTACGGTTCATCCATGCTTACCTTCAACTCAGCATTTGGCACTGCTTACAGAAACGAAAAAATCTCCAACCCAAAACTGAAGTGGGAAGCCACCAGGCAGGTAAATATTGGTCTTGACCTGGCACTGTGGAACGGTAAATTTGAATTATCTGCCGACGTGTACAACAAACAAACTGAGGACATGCTGCTTCAGATTTCCATCCCGAGTTATTTGGGAGGAACCGGCTGGAACGACATCCGTGCTCCTTATGTGAATGTTGGTAAAATGGAGAATAAAGGTATCGACCTTTCCTTCGTCAGCAGGAACATCAATACACCTAAATTCTCCTGGACAACCAACCTGACTTTCTCCATGAACCGCAATAAGGTTCTCGAACTGGATGATGATAACAGGGTGTACTGGAGGAACCTTTACTGGTACAGCGAATTCCAAACTGCAACCAAAACATCTAGGGGACAGCCCCTTGGCTTGTTCTATGGCTATAAGGTGACAGGACTATTCAAAGACATGAACGATATTCTGAACTCACCTGTCCAGGTAGTTGACCCGGCTACGGTTACTGCTGACAAGCCCAAAGGCAAGAATCTGATACACAAGGTTGGGGGCGTATGGATCGGCGACCTGAAGTTTGAAGACCTCAACAAGGACGGCGTGATTAATACAGATGACCAAACCATAATTGGCGATCCGAACCCAGACTTCACCTTTGGTTTGAACAATGCATTCACTTATGGTCCATTCGACCTCGTGGTATTCATCAACGGCTCTTATGGTTTTGACATTCTGAACTATTCCAGGGTGATGATTGAAGGTCAGACCAGCATATACAGTAACCAGTGGTCAGCAGTTGACGACAGGGCACGCTTTAACTATAAGGACCCGAATGGTTCTTATTCAGACCCAACAAACGTTACGCTGAAGAACCCGGGTACCGATGTGCCAAGGACTACGACAACAGATGTCAACCGGAATAACAGAATGTCCGACAGGTTTATAGAGGATGGCTCCTACCTGCGAATTCAAAATATCAGGTTGGGCTATACGCTACCAAAAGATTACCTGCAAAGATTCAGAATCGAAAAACTGAGATTATTCGTCAATGCCCAAAACATGTTCACATTCACTAACTACACGGGTTATGATCCTGAAATCGGAGCCTTTAACCAGGATCCTTTAAGGCAGAACATCGATATGGGGCGTTACCCGACACCAAGGGTTGTCACCTTTGGTATTGACGTTGATTTCTGACCGGATCAGAATCCTGGATGAAGCACCATCATCGTGAGAATCCGGGATTCAATCCGGGAAAAGGAATCAGAACGAATTCATCAGTTAGTTTAAAATTCGATATCATGAAAAATTCATTTAAATATATCTCCGCACTGCTGCTGGTTTTTATACTGAGTGCATGCGGAAAAGACTTCCTTGAAATTGAACCGGTTGACAGATTAACCGGCGATAATTTCTACAAAACCGAAAGCGAAATCAGAGCAGCTACAGCCGGTTTGTATGGCTTTCCGTGGTTTGAATACAACGATAAATTTGCATGGACAGCTGGCGACTGCATGCCTGGTGACATGTACCATACCTGGGATCAGGAAGGTCAGTTCTTTTATCTTTCCTTCAATGCCGGTAACGCCCATTTGGCAGGTGGCTGGAGAGGACTTTACAGAGTTATCTCTTATGCCAACTCGGTAATCAATGATATGCCCAGAATAGCTGCTGGCAAAGTTCCACAGGCAGTCATAGATAAAGGCTTAGGTGAAGCACGTTTCATACGTGGCACGGCATTTTACTTGTTGGCTGAATACTGGGGCGAGGTACCTATCGTGGAAAACTCCACCGAATTGGTAGCCGCCAATAACCTGATATTGCCAAAAAATACCCGTACCAGTGTGTTGGAATTTGCCCGCCGCGATTTGGCTTTTGCGGCAGAGAAACTTCCAATATCTGATGATCCTGGCCGTGTTACTCAGTGGTCGGCTAAAGGTATGTTGGCCAAACTGCATCTCACCATGGCCTCGACTCTCACAGATGCCAAGTCCGGTGAAAACTTCAACAAGGCAAAGGAATATGCCCTCGATGTAATCCGGAACAGCGGCCTGACACTTATGTCCAATTATGCCAACCTGTTTAAGATTGAAAACAACAACAATCCTGAATCGCTATTTGCATTGGGTTGGATTCATGGCTCTTATAGCATTGGAAACAGCCGTCAGGCCAACTGGGCCCGCAGCAGCCTCCTTACTGGGAACAGTGAGGCATGGGGTGGATACAAGAGTGTTACCTATGACTTTTTGGAGAAGACTGAGGCAGGAGACAGAAGGTTGCCAGCCATTTATATGTGGCCAGGAAACTTTTACCCTGAGCTTAACAAAAAGAATGGGGGATATACTTTTAAGATTGTCAACAGGGATCCAAAAGACCCAAACATTGTCATTGAAGGAGCTCCACCCCTCCTCAATGCACTTAAGAAGTACGTTGTGGGTACCGCTGATGATAATGCTGGCAGGGTTTCCACTGGCCAGGCTGCCGGTATTAATCAGTACATTTTGAGATTAGCAGATGTGTATTTGGTTTATGCCGAAGCGGCACTTGGTGCTGGTAATTCCACAACGGATGCGACTGCCCTGCAGTACTTCAATGCCATCAGGCAGAGAGCTGGTCTAAGCAATAAAACAAGCCTCACATTCCTGGATATCCTGAGGGAACGTCGTATCGAGTTTGGACTTGAAAGTATCAACTGGTTCGACATCAAGCGCTATTTCTATCGCGATGCCAACAATGCTGTCAAGTATCTCAACGATATGAAACGCGAACACACTTATCAAAGAAAACAAGGGCCCGGTGTGCCTGATGAAAACCTCATAGATGGATACACATTGACTCCGCCAACAAATCCGGTGGTCATCAGTGCTGCTAAAATGTGGTTACCAGTGCCTGCTTCTGAAGTGGTGGCCAATCCAAAATTGGCTCCCGAAGTAAAAGCTGAAGATTACAAATTCAACTGATCCGGAGGAGATGCTTTGAAACTTCTCTGAAAGCAGAAAGAGACATTAACTCATAAATACGTATGGTATGAAATCATTAATGAAATATATCCTGCTGCTGATACTGCCGGCGATGATGCTTGGCGTATTGGTGTCATCCTGTAATGAGGATGACGATGCCGTTCCAAGCAGCGGAAATCCAAAAGTGCATTATATACGGGCCACAAATCCAAATGCATCGGATTCCCTGATAGTCGGAGCCTTCATGGGCAGCCTCATTGCCATTGTTGGCGAGGACCTTGGAACTACCAAAGAGCTCTGGTTTAACGACCAAAGAGCTACTCTTTCACCATCCTACATCACTAATAAGGCAATTATTGTGTCGGTGCCCAACACCGTACCTAAAGTGGTGACAAATAAGATGAAATTCATCTTCAGGGATGGAAAAGAACTGCTTCACGATTTCAGTGTAAACGTGCCGAAGCCTGTCGTCAATTCCATCAAAAGCGAATACGTGACGGAAGGGGGCACTGCTGTGATTTACGGCGATTTTTTCTTCAGCCCGATAAAAGTGAAGTTTCCGGGCGATGTGGAAGGAACTGTTACTTCCGTAGAAAAGACCCAAATCAGTGTAACAGTGCCAAAAGGTGCTACTACCGGTCAGATTTCGATCACCACCAACTTTGGTACCGGTAAATCCAGCTTCAAATTCCGAGATGATACAAACGTATTGTTGGACTTTGATACCAAAATGCACGAAACCTGGACCGGAACATTGGTTAGGGCCAGCGAGAACCCAAGCCCGGCACCAAGCTCAGGAAATTACGTAGCCATCAAACACAATGCTATCGGCTCCTGGATGTGGGTAAATGGCGTAACTGTGCAGTATTGGGCGCCACGAGGCAGAGGAAATATACCCGTAGCCAAAGGGCCAATCAGTGAACTGGTATTCCGCTTTGAAGTCAATTCCCCCATCGAGTGGAAAGAAACGAGGATGGAGATTTTCTTCGGGCCTTTTGCTGAGGACCATGGACGCGATCATGCAACAACTGCCATTGCCTGGTGGAAACCTTGGAAAGCTGCTCCTTATAAGACTGATGGATGGGTAACTGTTTCCATCCCTCTTACGGAATTCAAGTTTGACAAGAACGCATCAGATACAGCCGAAACGCCAACAAGATCGATTACAAACCTGTCGTCACTGACCAATATTACGATGATGATATTTGGTCCGGCGCAGGGTTCTTCACCGGTTCATGTTTGTATCGACAACGTTCGCATTGTACCGAAATAATTAAAAAACAACTATCATGGTCTATATCATTAAGAAAATGAATCCACTGTTGCTCGTTGGCCTGTTGGCCGTCGGATTCCTTTTTGCCTCTTGTGAAAAGGATGACGACTCGGGCAAGACTACAGAAATTCAGCTTCTCAGCTTTGGGCCTTCACCTGCCCTTCGGAGCGGAGAGCTGCGTTTCATAGGTACGAACCTGGACCAGGTATCAACGATCGTTTTGCCGAACAACATCCAGGTTTCCAACTTCAAATCGAAGTCATACGACCTCATAACCCTCGTCGTTCCTGAGGAAACTGTGGAAGGATATGTAACGCTAAAGACGCCGAAAGGCGATATAAAAACCAAAACTCTGCTCACTATTTCTGAGCCAATAGTGTTTACCTCCTTTTCGCCGGCTAAAGTAAAACCCGGAGCTACACTGACCATTGACGGGGATTATCTCAACCTGATAAAGGAAGTCATTTTCCCTGCCAACAAGGTGGTACTTCAGTCCGCTTTTGTCAGCCAAAGTCGTAAGAAATTGGAGGTTAAGGTCCCTGCAGATGCCAAAACTGGTATAGTCGTCATTTCGAACGGAGCACCGATTCCGATTTTGGTGGAATCTCCATCACAGGTACAGGTTACACTTCCGGCAGTTACTTCACTGAGTCCTACCCCGGTAAAGGCAGGAACTAACCTGACCATTGCCGGCACGGATCTGGATCTGGTAAAGGAAATTACCTTTGCCGGAGGCAGCAAGGTTACCACCTTTGTCAGCCAGAGTGCTACTCAATTAGTGGTGGCCGTTCCGGCCAATGCCAAAGACGGCGCAATCAAGCTTGGCGTTGCTTCTCTGGAAGAAGTAACCACTACGCAGGCAGTAACGATGATGGTACCGACTATTACAGGTCTTTCACCCATTCCTGCCAAAAATGGGACAAACCTGACCATCAGTGGTACTAACCTGGATCTGGTTACAAAGGTGACCTTTGCCGGCGTTAAGGCAGGTACCATCCAAAGCGCCACGGGTACTTCGCTGGTGGTAAGAGTTCCCGCTGATGCACTCGAAGGAGCTGTGGTTCTGACAACAGCCGCCGACAAAACCGTTACTTCTTCCACTTCCATGACTTTGGTGAAACCGGCAATTACATCCATCACACCAATGGATATTAAGCCGAATAGCGACCTGACCGTTAATGGTACTAACCTCGACATTGTTGCAAGTGTGAAATTCACGGGTGATAAGGAGGCAAAAGTGACGGGGCCTACGGCTACTTCTTTCAAAGTGACGGTTCCACAAGGCACCAAAACCGGGACGATTAAATTAGTGACTACCAACGGTACAGAAGTAACCTCGACTCAGTCCATCAATATTCTGGCATCCACCAATGCAGTAATCACCAACATGCCAAGTGCTGCACGCCCTGGCCAACTTATCGACATTATGGGAACCAGCCTTGATGAGGTGAATGAGGTGATTTTCCCGGATAACGTAATCGCAACAAAATTCGGGGCTAAGACGGCAACCCTGATTCAGGTGGTTATTCCCGAAAATGTGAAGCGCGGTACCGGCAAGATTAGACTAACTACCTTCAGTGGAGAATTTATCTTGTCTCCAGACATCAATATTCAGGGAGTTGAGCCCATTCAGGACAAAGCTCTGGTGTTCTTCGACTTCGACGGAACCGGTTCAAAGGACAGTTGGTGGGGCAATGTTAGAATCGAAAAACTCCCGGAATACACTTTGGATGGTACAAGTTATGGCCGCTTCAATGGCAACTTCAATGGCTGGACCGATATGTTCTGGCGCAATGGCCGGAACAACTTTGCCGGGCCTACTGTGGGTAAGAACGTTACGGGTTATGTCATTAAGTTTGATATTCTCGTGCTCGAAGCAGTTACCGGTGGTAATCTGAAGTTCAGGCTACAAGGCTCCGAAGGTGATTTCTGGTGGACTTATGGGCCCGCAGCTACACCTGCCGGTATTCAGGGTGAAATCAAACCGACCAATGGATGGGTTACTGTAACCATTCCATTGACTAATTTCAAAGACAATTACGGATGGGGTAACAAAAGCCCTACCGATATTGGTCTGGTAGACAGTGGCTTTGGTTGCGCATTCGATAATGGTGCATCAAAAGTCAACATTTGCATCGACAACGTTCGATTCCATAAGCTGTAAACACAAATACAGTTCATAACTTCTGACAACAAAAGGGGTAGCTCGCAAGGGTTATCCCTTTTTTATGAAATTGATGGTGACTTGCGTATTTGTTAGAACCCATATTATCACCCTTAAATCTCTTGGATTTTATTGATCAAGGACATTCCTGAAAAAAAACAATTAACCCCAATTTAACTGGACTGGGCCAATGAAGCAGTTGTTGGTAGTACTAAGGATTTTATTTTTGTGTTCTTAAAAATTGTTGTGAATGCAAAAACTACTGTTACTGTTCCTTTTATTGGCTGTCACTGCGTCGTTTAGTGTCAAGGATAATTTTGTAAGTATTGAGAATCAGGACCTCAATCCTCCAGATAGTGAGCTGACTTTGTTTATGAGGGCCATGTTCGAGCACACACAAAAAGTAAGAGCCCAGGTAAAGAAAGGAAAGAATCCTGCACTGGATTTTGAATATGCCAGGCTCAATACTTCTAAAGCTTCTTTCCCGGAAAAAATAGCCCGACCTGAATACCGTACCTATGTAATGGATTATCTGACAGCAGTTAACAAGCTGAATACTTCTGAGAAGAAAGACTTGCTATCAAACTACAGAAAGGTCATAAGTGCTTGTATTACATGTCATGAAAAGATTTGCCCCGGCCCAATCAGCAGGATTAAGCAGTTGGAATTGTAGGGTCTGAATATTTTTGCTTTGCAGAGCAAAACAGTTAATCGCATTTATCGTTACAGTGAATCAAATTTCAACGCAAATCTGATCCATCAAGGTCGTCAAGAATGAAAATCCGGCTTTTACTATCCTCCTTTTTATTGCTCTCTTCAACGCTCTTAGCTCAATTAACTCAGACGGAATTGTTCAAAGAAATCACGCTTAGAATAGATAATGGCGTTTACTCAGTTCACAACAATTCCCTGCTGATACAGAATGAACCACATCTTTGGTTTGAGTATGAAAACTCCCGTTCGGATTGTGAAATCAGGTTGTATCCTGGAAAACCTCTGCATTCAATTCGGCTATCTGCATCGGAAGATTTTGAGCTGATTGACAGTATGGTATTTTTAAACAACGAGTTCTATCGACTGAAAGTCCGCTTCAAGAATCTCACACTCAGTGATTACCTCCAATTGAATTTCTTTGTAAAAACTTCCGAGTCAGCGGCAGAAGCACCATACCCTCTCAGACTTTTCCCAGTAACCACCACAACAGCATTTCTAAAACCCAACGACGACAAATTGTTTATCGGTGAGGAGCGAGCCTTTAAGATTGAAACAAATAAACCGGATAACATAAGGTATTCCAGCCAATGGACTCGCGACAAAAGTATCAATTACAAATTTTCCATGTCCCAAGGGGAATTGATTTTACACCTGCTGCCAAATCAGCCCGGAATACATAAAATTGAAGTACCCATTCGTTTAAAAAAACCACAACTCGACAAGAACGGGGTACCCTTGTATCAGTTGCCACCAATTACCATTGAATTTGATGTTAAAGAGAGCAGGTTATTTTATCTCAATACCAATCAAAAGGAATTCAACCTGATGCCCACTACACGGGGAGAAGGCATAGAACTGGAATTGGACTACCATCCGTCAGTTCAGCTACGGAAAACCTACCGGCTGGAAGCACAGGAGGCGCCCGGCGGGGTTCTCATTGCTGAAATTTTTACCCGTAGTATTCTGGCCAATGGCCGTGTGTTGTGCTGGCTGAGGCCATTCAATCTGCACCGGCAGTTTGAGGGTTATTTGTACATAAAGGATGGCGATACACCGCGCTACATAACCAACTTCAACATTACCCCTGTTACAAAAATCGAAAAGATACAGGTGTTGTCAGAACGGGGAAACGCCAGTCAGGGTACCTCATTATACCCCGGCGAACAGGTTGAAATCAAGCTTCAGGGTGAAGGCCTTCACAAAGGAAATTTCAGCTTCGATGGGTTGGTGGATGTCCGGACGGATACTTCTATGAGGGCTGAAAATGAAATAGTTTACCGAGCCAAGGTGCCACTGGATATAAAGAAATCGAAAATTGAGGTTCTGAATTATGGCATTTCATCAGGCACCAGTTTGAGTGTGCAGGAATATCAGATATCCAGACCGCTTGATTTTGTTCTTTTGAAAATAGGAGACTCCAAATCGGTTTGGCTAAACGAAATTGACAAGGTCATTTATGTTGATGAAACGCTTGAGGACCTTGTAATAGCTTTTGACAGGGAAAAAATTGATACCCGCCAGCGATTGTACGGCAAGCAATTCATTACGATAGACATCAGTATTTCTGATAAAAACAATAACCTCATTGATAAGCGCACCATTGAGAACATCGTCGTTTGCCCGGGTATGGGTTCTCCCCGCTTCGATTACTACGATGCCAAGAATTGTCGATTTGAAAACATCAGCCTTAATCAGTTCATCCGTCGTAAAACTCCCGACCTTGACGAATGGTCAACGATAGAGATTATCATATCACATGACCGCAGCAAATACAATGGCACAGGCTTCACCAAACGCGCAGAAATAACTCTTCGCCGTTACTCCTCTTTCGACCTCGATGTCTCTTTTCCTGCTGGTTTGCTGACCAAAAAAATTGGACAGGATGGGTTCGGCACACTGAGCGGTATCAGCATGGCTATGATTGCTCAGTTCAGTTTTTATCACCCGCGCAGGCATGCAAAATACCAGCCTTATAAAGTTGGTGCGGGTTTTCTGGCCCTAAATGCCTTTAATTTTAGTGAAACTGCCAAAAACAGGGATGTAGGTATTGTGGCCCTCGCCAGCCTCTACCCTATACAGACCGGTAGCCGCAGCAAACTCAGTTTTCCCCTCTTTCTGGGTGGGGGCTATTTCCTGTCGGAAGGTAAATTTTTCTATTTGCTCGGACCGGGGATCAGGTTGCAGTTGTAATTGATTTCCCGCTGATTTTCGCAGATGCATACGCCGATGCCGCAGAAAATCCATTCTGGGGTTATCTGCGGTAAAATCAGCGTCATCTGCTGGAAACACTTCTTGCTTATTGCAGGTGGATTCACGGATTTGCCGAGAATGTAAGATTGGGAATGATTCTTAAACTCATGCATTGGTTCAATTAATTTTCCCTATCCACTTTTATATCTTTACCCTTCACACCTGGTGCTGCTTCAAAACCGGGATTTTTCTGGCTCAACTCTAAGTTTATGAAATCCATTATCAGTACTTTTCTTGCCATTTCACTTTCCAGCTTTTTATTTGCCCAATCCCCCATCCAGCGGGTCGAACCACCCAACTGGTGGATAGGTATGGAACACAATGAAGTGGAATTACTGATTTACGGCAAGGACATCACATCCTTAACACCAAGCCTCAAATATGATGGGGTGGTGTTGAAAGAAATAAAAATGCTCAGCAACCGGAACTACCTGTTTTTGACCCTGAGTATCAGCCAATCGGCAAAACCGGGAAATGTGCCCATCGTTTTCACAAAAGTCAATTCCCAACCATTTACCCATAACTTCCCGATTCAGGAAAGAACTCCTGGCCGCAAACACATCGAGGGCTTTACCGCTGCCGATGCCATGTACCTCATCACACCTGACCGCTTTGCCAATGGTGACCCTACCAACGATGATATTACCGGAATGCGTGAAAAGGCGAACCGTAGCAATAAAGGAGGTCGTCATGGGGGCGATATAGAGGGCATGCGCAAGAGCCTGGACTACATTAAAGGACTCGGCTTTACAGCAATCTGGATGAATCCGGTTTTGGAAAATGACATGCCCACCTATTCCTATCACGGATACGCTGCCACGGATTTTTATAAGGTTGATTCCCGTTTTGGTACGAATGAGAGTTACCGGCAATTTTGTGAAGAAGCCGGCAAAAAAGGCATCAAGATCATCATGGACATGATTGCCAATCACTGCGGTTTGGAACATTGGTGGATGAAAGACCTGCCCTCCGAAGATTGGATTAATCAATGGCCAGCCTACACTGGGACAAACCATACCAGGACGGTTACCATCGACCCCTATGCTTCAGAGTATGACAAAAAGCGATTCTTTGATGGTTGGTTTGTACCGACAATGCCGGACATGAATCAGCGTAACCCTTACATGGCCCGCTATCTCATACAAAATACACTGTGGTGGATTGAATATGCAGGTATTTCGGGAATTCGAATGGACACCTACCCTTATCCGGATATGTATTTCATGAGCGACTGGACAGTGGCGGTGATGAAAGAATACCCAAATTTCAACATCGTGGGCGAGGAGTGGTCGCTCTTACCCTCGGTAGTTTCTTATTGGCAAAAAGGGAAACAAAATGCAAATGGTTATACTTCAGAATTAAAGAGTGTTATGGACTTCCCGCTTCAGGATGCTACCAGAATGGCATTGGCGGGGCAGGATAACCGGAACTCCAAATGGGGGGATGTTTATCTTACGCTTTCTCAGGATTATCTTTATCCAGACCCCATGAATCTGGTCATTTTTCCTGACAACCATGACATGAGTCGCATCTTCTCACAGGTAGATGAAGATTTTGGCAAATGGAAACTGGCACTCGCTCTTTTTGCCACCATGAGGGGAATACCACAAGTATATTACGGCACTGAAGTACTAATGAAAAACCCCGGCACCAATGACCATGGCATCATTCGCTCCGATTTTCCGGGAGGATGGGCTGGTGACGTGGTTAATGCTTTTACAGGTGATGGGTTGACTTCAGAGCAAAAAGAAGCACAGGAATTCGTCAGGAAACTTTTCAACTGGCGTAAAAATAACTCAGTTATTCACAGCGGAAAATTGAAACACTTTACCCCGGATCGAAACGATAACTATGTGTATTTCCGGTACAATCAGAATGGGAAAGTCATGGTGATTCTGAACAAGAATGAAAAAGAGGTCAACTTGGAACTCAGTCGCTTCGAAGAAGTACTAAAAGGATATAAAACGGGTCTCGATATTTTTACAGGGAGAGAATTCACCTTGGAGAAAAGTCTTACTGTGCCTGCGAAATCGCCGATGATTCTGGAACTCAGATAAAAACAATATTATGAATAAGCTTGCCTGTTTGCTGATGGTTTTATCCGTTTTGTCATGTAAATCACTTCAACAAAAAGACTCTGACAAAAGGGCCAACATCATCTTCATCATGACAGATGACCACGCTTTTCAGGCCATCAGTGCGTATGGGTCAAATCTTATTCAGACTCCCCATATAGACAAACTGGCTAACGAGGGCATCCGTTTCGATCAGGGATACGTCACCAATTCAATATGTGCGCCGGCAAGGGCTGTTCTGCTCACCGGCAAATTCAGTCACCTCAACAGTGTAACGGACAATATCGACACTTTCGACAGCAGCCAGGTCACATTTCCTAAGATTCTGCAACAACATGGCTATAGCACAGCAGTGGTGGGTAAATGGCACCTGAAATCCAATCCCACAGGGTTCGATTATTGGAAGGTATTACCCGGACAGGGTGATTACTACAATCCGGATTTTTTGACTCCCAATGGAAGAGTAAGGGTAAACGGATATTGTACCGATATTATCACTGATATGGCCATTGATTACCTGGAAAATGTACGTGATAAAGGCAAGCCTTTTATGCTTATGTATCATCATAAAGCACCGCACAGGGAATGGTGGCCGGGTCCTGATCATTTGACATCATTCAAGAACCAGACTATTCCCGAGCCAGCTACACTATTTGATGATTACAATGGGAGAGGTCGGGCAGCAAAAGAAGCGGAAATGCGTATCAGCGACCACATGGGCCTGAGCAACGACAATAAAATCAGGCCTGATATTCTCGATAAGTCAGGCTACAAAGAGTTTATGGAGTGGTACAAGGAATTGTATCCCCGGCAGTATATACGCATGAGCGATGAACAGCGGGCTGCATGGGATGCAGTGTACGGCCCCATTAATGCACAGTTTGAAAAAGACCAGTTGAAAGGTGAAGAGTTAACTCGCTGGAAATACAAGCGCTACATGGAAGATTACCTTGCATCCATCCAAAGTGTGGACGACAATATCGGTCGATTGATGCAATACCTGAAGGATAAGGGTCTTGCAGAAAATACACTGGTCATCTATACATCTGACCAAGGTTTTTATCTGGGTGAACATGGATGGTTTGACAAGCGCTTTATGTACGAGGAGTCATTTCGGACTCCTTTAGTTGCCAGGTGGCCAGGTAAAATAAAAGCTGGTACAATCAATAAGGATTTGGTTCAAAACATTGATTTTGCTCCGACTATTCTGCAGGCTGCGGGAGTTGCTGTGCCAACCGACATGCAGGGTGAAAGTCTGCTTCCCCTATTTCAAAACAAAGTGAAAAACTGGCGGGATGCCCTTTATTACCACTATTATGAGTATCCTGGCTCGCATATGGTTAAACGGCATTATGGGGTAAAAACCAAGCGTTACAAATTGATGCATTTTTACTACGACATCGATGAATGGGAAATGTATGACCTGGAGAAAGACCCCATGGAGATGAAGAATATTTATAATGATCCGGCTTACACTGGAGTCAGGTCTCAACTTCACATTCGTTTGGAAGAATTGCGAACTAAATACGGTGACTCTGAGGAATTGACTCAAAGCATATTAAAAAAGCAGTTGGAGAGAAACCAGAATTGATTTGAAGTTGTTTAATTGACCTTAACTTAGAGCTTGTTTGGAATTTGGTCACTTGGCTCAAAACGACCCTTTTTCGCCACTTTTTCAGCTTTTTTCAGTCAAGTAGTCCCGCTATTCTCCTTCAAAAAGCCAAAAAATTGACGAAAAATTTCTCGTTTTTAACTCAAGCACTAAATCCCAAACAAGCTCTTAAGTAAAACTTAGAAAAATGATGAGACTCATTTTCGCTTTCGCCATGTTCTTATTTAGTATTGGTGCTTTTGCCCAAACCAAAACTGAAAAGGTATCTCAAACACAGGTTGTTGAAGCTGCCTGTGGCAAGTGCCAGTTTCATATAGAAGGTGTCAAAGGATGCAGCCTTGCTGTTCGTTTGGATGAAGGCAATTACTTAGTGAGTGGCTCGAGCATACGTGACCACGGAAATATGCACGCCGCTGACGGATTATGCACAGTGGTCCGAAAAGCCGAAGTGGTTGGTTCTTTGGCAGACAACAAGTTTAAAGTATCTTCATTCAAGCTTTTACCCTTGGAAGAAAAAAAAGTGAAAGCTGTGAAAAAGGTTAAGGGTTAATCTGTTTAGTCCTTGCATTCATTTTCAATCACAAATCATTCGTCACCAAACTGATAATTAATGAGAATTTTATTTGTTCTGACATTTTTGACATTCAGCATCGCAACTTTTGCTCAAACTAAGACTCAAGCTGCCAAAACTCAGGTCGTTGAAGCCGCTTGTGGCCAATGCATGTTTGCTATGGAAGGCAAAGGCTGCGACCTGGCTGTACGTATAGACGGTAAAACCTATTGGGTGGACGGCACCGGGATAAACGACCATGGTGATGCTCACGCTGCCGATGGATTCTGCAATGCAGTGCGTAAAGCAGAAATAAAAGGTGCCATTACCGATAAGGGCAGATACAAAGTTGAGGCCTTCAAATTGGTCACCGTTGAAGAGAATAAGGTAAAATCAGTTCAGAAAAAGGTGAAGGGCTAAGAGCTTGTTTGGGATTTAGTGCTTGAGTTAAAAACGAGAAATTTTTCGTCAATTTTTTGGCTTTTTGAAGGAGAATAGCGGGACTACTTGACTGAAAAAAGCTGAAAAAGTGGCGAAAAAGGGTCGTTTTGAGCCAAGTGACCAAATTCCAAACAAGCTCTAAGTCTTTTTGGCCGCTTTAATGTCCTGAATTGCCTGTAGGGATTGGCTTACCAGTTCCGTAATCTTGGCATAGTTGCGGGCATTCACGATGTCCGCCGTGAAAAGCGTGGAACCAAGCCCAGCCACGCTGATGCCTGCTTTAAACCACTTTTGCAGGCTTTCCTCATTGGGTTCTGCACCGCGGGTCACGATGATATTGGTCCATGGCATCGGACCTTTGACAGCTTCAATGAAGTTTGTGCCCAATACATCGGCCGGAAAAACCTTAATTACTTCAGCCCCAAGTTCTTCTGCTTCTGAAATTTCGGTTACTGTGCCGCAACCCGGAATCCACAGCACTTTTCTTCTGTTGCAAATACGCCCGACATCTTCATGCAAAGTGGCCGCCACAATGAACTCAGCTCCTTTTTGAATAAAAAGTGCACAGGTGCCTGGGTCGGCTATGGTGCCTATTCCAAAAATCAAACCCGGCAATTCCTTGTTGGACCATTTACGCAGTTCTGCAAACATTTCATGAGCAAAGTCCACGCGGTTCGTCATTTCAAATAGTCTGGAACCACCTTCATAACAAGCGCTCATCAGAGCTTTCATGACTTCAATGTCGGGATGATAATAAATAGGTACGACGCCACTTTCCACCATTTGGGAAGCAACTTGCAGTCGGGTGTGTCTGGGCATGATAATGAGAATTGTTCTCTAAAGAATAAAATCAAAGCTCCAATTGAGTTTTATTGGAGCTTCGGTTTGATAAGATGGATTCAAAAGAATTAAGACCTCCTTTCTTCTTTTTTCCATGTTGTCTGACGGCCCAACCAACGCATGCCAAGAACAAAGCCTTTAATCTTCAGTACTTTATCGTTGTTGCCCTCAAACCACATATAACAATCGTAAGTCTTGCCGCTCTTGGCATCATAGATTGTACCTTTCTCCCAGTTTTTATCTTTTTCGTTGTAAGAAAAGTTTTTGAGAATCTGGAGCCCCATCAATGGTCTGTCCTGGAGCGATTTGTCAGGGTTTTTGTCATCTACGCGGGCTTTACCGTTTTCAATGGGAGTTTCCAGCCAGTCGATAGACCCGTAGTACTTGCCGTTGGTGGCTTTGAATATTCTAATTTGGGAAGTGCCTTCTTCATTGAGCCAATGACCAAGAATTTTATCAGCCTGAGCTGAAAGCATTATTACCGCAAAAAGTAGCAGGGCGCTGGTTAGGATTGTTTTTTTCATAATGAAATAAATTGTTTAGAGTGAATATCAGGCCGCTAAAATAGACTAAAATTTGAAGTCAAAAGCAAAAAGCTGTTCGGCAATGTGAATATTTATATCCTGCCAATTGATTCAAATTCAACGCCTTCAAGGGCTACTTATAACCGGAAAAAATGGGTCAGGCAATCTCTGTATTCCATATTTGGCAATACCCTTAATACCTTAAAAGTTTGTCGCTAAGCTTGTTTTGCCTATCAATATCCGCGCTTATGTAGCCTATTGCTTTATGTCCTACTTTGATTGACAACTAAGTGGTTAAGTTGTTTTGAGAACATTTACTCAATGTTTAGCTTAAAATAACTCAGTATATTGAGTAAAAATACTCATTACATTGAGTAATTTTGCCCAAACTCAACCCCCATTATGTATCAACGACCACATCTGGAAGTTTTGAATAGAAGGCTGAGCGAACCGCGACGGTTCATCCAGGTACTTGTTGGACCACGGCAGGTTGGTAAAACAACCTTGGCCCGGCAGTTTATGCAAAGCACTCAGCAGCCTGTTCAGTATTTCTCTGCTGATGAAAACCTGAGCGCTGACCCGGTTTGGATTTTTCAAAATTGGGAGTCATCAAGGCTTAAACTGAATCAGTTGGGTGGCTCTGAGATGATTTTGATTTTTGATGAAATTCAAAAGGTGAATTCCTGGAGTCAGTCCGTCAAGGAACAATGGGACAAAGATTCGCTTTCCGGAACCAACATCAAAGTCATACTTCTGGGCTCTGCAAGACTTACCATTCAGCAGGGACTTACCGAATCACTGGCTGGAAGGTTTGAACTGATACCACTTTCACACTGGTCTTTAAGTGAAATGGAAGCTGCATTTGGATTTACCCCGGAGCAATTCGTTTGGTTTGGAGGATTTCCCGGGGCGGCTCCGTTGATGAATGACTTGGAAAGATGGAGAAGTTATGTGATGAACTCCCTGATTGAAACGACGCTTTCGAAAGACATTTTGATGCTCATGCGGGTTGACAAGCCGGCGCTGCTTAAAAAGCTTTTTGAACTTGGTTGCGCGTATTCAGGACAGATTTTGTCGTTCAATAAAATGTTAGGCCAACTTCAGGATGCGGGAAATACCACCACTTTGTCCAATTACCTGAGTTTATTGGAAAGTGCCGGCATGTTGGCTGGACTGGAGAAATACGGCAAGTCGCCTCTTTCGGTTCGGGCTTCGAGCCCCAAACTTCAGGTGCTCAATACGGCTTACATCTCTGCCTACACTTCATCAGACCTTGAAAAGGCGAAAGCGGACAGTGCCCATTGGGGTAGGGTAATAGAAACCGCCATTGGCGCACATTTGTACAATAAAGGAAAAGCTAAAGGCATAGAAGTTTTTTATTGGCGCGAGGGAAACAATGAAATAGATTTTGTAATAGTCAGGAACCAAAAGCTTATAGGTATTGAAGTGAAAAGCGGATTTTCATCCGGCACTACAGGTATGTCCGCATTTCAACGTCTATTCAATCCCGACAAGGTATTACTCATCAGTAATGAAGGATTAACGTGGCAGGAATTCCTGAGGATACCTCCTGAAACCTTGTTTTAGAACTTAGCTTTTCCGAAGCAACCATCCCGGAAAAATACCAGTGGATTTGCCGTCTTTGAATACCAATTGCCCATTTACCCATACAGCCTCAATACCTGTAGAAAGCGCTTTGTTGTTGCCAATGACTGCATTGTCTTTCACAGTATCGGGATTAAACAGCACCAGGTCAGCAATGTATCCGGGTGCAACGATACCGCGGTCCTTGATGCCGAGATGCTCTGCAGTCAGACCTGTCATTTTGTTGATTGCTGATTCGAGAGTCAGCAATTTTTGTTCACGCACATATTTGCCCAGGACTCTGGTGAAGGCTCCATAACCACGGGGATGTCCCTCTGTTGATCCATCGGAACAGATATTGGTATGTGGCCATGCCAGGAAATTGTTCACATCTTCATCGCTCATGGCTTTGCCCATTACACCTTCCACGTTGACAGTTGGATTCTTTTCTTCAAAATCGATGGCGGTATTCACCAACCAATGCAGTGACTGCCCCGGTGTTTCATTTCTAAGCGCTGCTATTTGAGTCAATGACATGCCGGCATATTCGGGTTGCGGAGCATAACGCACCAGGAAAGTACCTGTTGGGTCAACGAGGTCGGTTACCGCGTATTCTGCACTTTTAAGATTTCCATAATCCCGTTTGGGGAACAAAACTTTTAGTGTCGATTGCCAGAAATCGTAGGGGTAGCAGTCGGCGCTGATGTCGATGCCTTCTGCACGGGCACGCTGTAATTGTGTCAACAGTTGCCTTGACTGGCCCCATTTGCTTTTGATAGAAATCTTGATGTGGGAAATCAGAACCGGCAATTTTGCTTCCCTGCCAATATTGATGATTTCATCCACTGCGTCCTCCCAGTCCGTGTCTTCGCTGCGGATATGACTAAAATAGCGACCCTTGTATTTTGCGGTGACTTTGGCTAATTCCATTACCTCATTCCGGTTGGAATAGAAAGCGCTTTCATATTCGAGTCCGGTCGACAAGCCGAATGACCCCTTCTTCATCTCCGATTCCAGGAGTGTTTTCATTTTATCGAGTTCTGCAGGAGTACATTGCCGGAATAAGGCCCTGCTTCCTCCCATGGTGAGCCTGCGCAGAGTAGAATGGCCTGTGAAAGGCACTATATTCACTGCCGGTCGCTGTTTT
>CAYRDX010000039.1:0-42341 GCA_964423205.1 uncultured Saprospiraceae bacterium
TATTTTTGAGGGTAATATCCCTTCATATCGCTTTGCGACTACCTAAGTAGTTACGATATGTGTATTCACCTGTCTCATAATCATAGCGCCACAAATGAACTGCACCGTTATCATGGATGTGTGTAACAATGTGTAAATCCCCATCCCATATCCATTCGCCATTATAGTATATCCAATCAGGGGAAGCGGCAGTAGCAGTAGTCATAGAGAACGCCAATGTTGCAAGTAGTAGTGAGCAAGCAAAAACTAATTTTTTCATTTCACTATAAGTTGATTGTGTTACCCCCCAACATATCAGGCAGCATGGGGATGGCCGCCATTGTTGGAAATCTCATCCATTGTCAACCGAATATCTTTGGAATAAAAATGGTACGTCTGGTTGCAACCGTAAAATCGAAATTCTGTAAGTTTTTATTCCGGAGATCTTTGAATTCAGCGGATATTATTTCCACCAACTGTTGCAAGGGCAAATTTATTCCTGTTATTCGTAAAAAAAACTACAAAAAACTACAAAAAACTACAAAAAACTACAAAAAACTACAAAAAACTACAAAGACCTTAAGTGAAGACCTTGTCAGATATGACGGAGCTCCTCCTTGATATGTTCATTCGGATAACCTATTACTTCAAAAATGGCTTTCTGCACTTTTGGAGTGAGCAGGTGGCCAATGGGAAGTTCTATTCCTTCTTGCTTTATACTGGAAGCTAAGGTTCGGGGGTCCAAGTCAAATAGGGCGGCTATTTCCTGCATGGACCGGAATTTAGCAGAGCGTGGATGAGGGGCTGTACTTTCACTGTCTCAGATTTTCGGAACGCTTAAAAAGTTGCGATTTTGAAACTCTAAAGTAAGCATGAATATCCAGTCGTGCAATAGTATTCTAGAATCCGTGATAGGTTGGTTTGTACAGCGTACCAGAGCGATGGGTAGGTAAAAAGACGTCCATCTTACTGAAGCTTTTCAGGCCAGTTTGTTATTCGTCCAAATTCAATACATTTGGTGAATCTGAAAAACATAAACCATGAAAAAAGTCCTCGTATTCCTGCTCAGTTTTGTTCTTTGCCAGCTTCATGCTCAAAAAGTACCCACATTCGAAGAAGTCATTTCCCTTCGCAGTGCTGGTAGCGTCACGATGTCTCCCGACGGCCGGCATGTTGCTTTTACTGTTCAAACAACGGATTGGTCGGAGAACCGCTATGACTCGGAAATCTGGCTCTCCAAAGATGGAGGTAAGCCCTTCCAACTGACCAACACTTTAAAAGGCAGCAGTTCCAGTCCGGCTTTTTCACCAGACAACAATTGGCTGGCATTTCTAGCCGACCGGGGTGATAAAAACCAGATTTACGTTATCCGGCTGGAAGGTGGGGAAGCCATTCAATTGTCAAAAGATGAAGAGGGTATTGCTTCTTTCAGATGGCACCCGTCCGGAAGTTATTTTGTGGTATCGAAATCGGATAAGGAAGACAAAAACAAAAAAGAAAGGGAAAAGCGCTACGGAAGTTTTGAATTTGATGACCAGGAATTCCGGTTTACTCATCTTTGGAAAATTGACTTCGGCCCCAATATGCGACATCCATCGGAGATGCCATGTTATGAAACCAACGATTCGTTAAAAACAGTTGCAGGTTGTTTAGAGTGGCCCAAGGCACTACGGCTGACGGAGGGTTCGTTTACGGTTGGCAGGTATGTGATTTCACCGGATGGCGGCAAGGTGGCATTCTCCCACCAGCCCGACCCACTCATCAATTCATCCGGTCGCTCCGATATATCCATACTGGACCTGAAAGACAGGAAGGTAACCCCACTAATCCAAAATCCTGGTAGCGATGTACTGGAAGACTGGTTGCCGGACTCCAAAGAGGTTTTGTACACAACACACCTTGATGATACCACCTCGAATTATTACCTCAATGCTAAACTCTTTGCCGTTTCCATTGAATCCAAAAACTCCCGGCAACTGGCTAAAGGGCTGGATGAAGACCTGGGTGGTTTTATCTGGACACCGCTTGGAATTTTCAGTTCTATTTGGAACAAAACCAAAAGACATATCTACAGAATCGATGCGCAGACGGGAAGCTTTTCGGTTCACTTGAAAACGCCGGAACAAATCTATTCCATTGACTTTTCGAAAAAAGGCGACCGCTTTGTTTTCAACGGCAGAAATGGCGACCAGTTGAATGAAATCTTTGTGTCTGCCACCACATCGCCGGCTCCAGTGAAACTGACAGATATGAGTGGTCAAATTGCCGCCTGGAAAACTGCACAGAGTGAAGTTATCACCTGGAAAAGCCGCGATGGCGCTACTATAGAAGGCGTTTTACACAAACCCCAAAATTACGACCCCACTAAAAAGTACGCGCTGATGGTCATGATACATGGTGGCCCTACCAGTATCGATGTGCCAATGCCAGTTCCGGGCTCAGTTTATCCGGTCTTGCAGTGGCTGGATAAAGGTGCTCTGGTGTTGCGGCCCAACTACCGGGGTTCCGCTGGTTATGGTGAAGCGTTCCGGTCGCTAAACGTTAAAAACCTGGGTGTTGGCGATGCATGGGATGTGCTGTCCGGAATTGACTTTCTCGATTCAAAAGGCCTTATCGACAAAGACAAAATGGGATGCATGGGCTGGAGCCAGGGTGGTTATATTTCTGCTTTTCTCACCACCAATTCCGATGTTTTCAAAGCCATTTCCGTGGGTGCAGGCATCAGCAATTGGATGACCTATTACGTCAATACGGACATCCATCCTTTTACCAGACAGTATTTGAAAGCAACACCCTGGGACGATGAAGAAATATACAGGAAAACCTCACCCATGACCAATATCAATCAGGCAAAGACTCCAACACTCATACAGCATGGGGAATTCGACCGGCGCGTTCCCATTCCAAACGCATACGAACTGTTGCAGGGTTTGCGCGATAAAAATGTTCCCAGTGAATTGGTGGTTTACAAAGGTTTCGGTCATGGCATCAACAAACCAAAAGAAAGGCTGGCCGCAGTCTGGCACAATTGGCAGTGGTTCAACAAATATTTGTGGAATGAAGTGATTGAATTGCCTCTGGGAAAAAAGGAATAAACCGAAAGAAACAAGACGCCGGAACAGTAGTTATTAATAACAGCACCGGCAAGTATCTATTTGGGAAAACTTGAATCGATTGGCACCTGAAAATATCCGTGTAAATCCGCCCCATCCGCCAAATCCGCGTTGCTATAAAGTAAAAAGCGTTGACAACTTTTCAAAAAGTCGTAAACGCTTTGAAAATCCCTGACTGTAAAATCAGGCCATCAGTAGTTCAATTATTTCTTCTGCTGTTTGGCATTATTCATCTGTTTGATATCTGTGCTGTTATCATAAGAACCAAGAAGGTGCTCACAGAAGTAATCTCCCGTCTGCCAGAAGCTGTACTCCGTCATGTTGCCGTAACCGTGGCGCTGACCCGGGAACATGAAGAAGTCGAAGCGTTTGTTGGCATCAATCAATGCCTTGGCCATGCGGATGGTATTGGCAGGATGCACATTGTTATCGATATCGCCTGTAGTCAACAGTAATTTCCCTTTCAGGTTTTTGGCGATATCCGGATTCTTTTCGATGGCGTATTTGAAAACGATTTCACCCTTGTCATCCACTTCCTCTTTCACACCATGGTGCTTTTCACTCCACCAACGGTTGTAGATGTTGTTTTCGTGGTTGCCGGCAGATGAAACAGCCACCTTAAAGAAGTCGGGATACACCAGCATGGCAGCAGTGGACATAAAGCCGCCCCCGCTGTGACCGAATATGCCCACCTTGTCGATGTCGATAAACTTGTGACGTGCCGCCAATTGTTCAGCAGCGTATTTCTTATCGGCAAGACCGTAGTCGCGCAGATTGCCGTATCCGTAGTTGTGGTACCATTTGGAACGGGCAGGATGGCCACCGAGGTTTCCAACGGTTACAATGACAAATCCAAATTGTGCCAGACGGTCCGTGCGGGTCATGTTGGCTGAGAAGGATTTGTTGACTGCTTCTGTTTGAGGACCGGGATACACATACTCGATGAGTGGGTATTTCAAAGTCGAATCAAAGTCGAAAGGCTTGTACATCACGCCATAGAGGTCAGTGACACCATCATCTGCTTTCACGGTGTATGGCTCGGGAAACTGGTATCCTGCTGCAAAAAGTTGGGATAAGTCAGCTGTTTCGAGGTCCATGATTTTCCGGCCGAGGCTATTGTGCAACACAGAAACAGGGGCAGTATTTACACGGCTGTGCGTATTGACAAAAAAAGTGGATTTGTCATTGACATCGGCACTGTGGTTGAAATTACCCGGCGTGAGCAGTTGCATTCCGGTGCCATCGAAATTGATTCTGTAGAGATGCTCATAATAAGGGTCCTCGCCTTTCTCACGGCCGTTGGCCATGAAGTATAGCACCCTGTTCTTTTCATCGACGCCTTCTATGCTTGCGCAATGGAAAGGCCCGGACGTTATCTGATTTTTCAGTTTGCCCGTGGCATCGTGTAAATAAAAATGTCCCCAGCCATCCCTTTCCGACCAATGGATAAATTCCTGGCCATTGTTCACCAATGCCAATGGTTTCAGGTCAATATAGGTATTGAGGCGCTCTTCAATCAGGATTGTAACATCGCCTGTTGTCGTATTGGCATAGCCGATATCGATGCGTTTCAGGTCGCGGCTGGTGCGTGTGAAATAAAGCCTGGAGTTATCACCTGCCAGCCAGTAGCGCCAGTTCATGTCGTTGTCGCGATCCACTTTTTTACGGGGCGCACTTAAAATGGAAATGCTTTGGTCTTTGAAAGTGTCCACATCGATTTGTTTTCTTTCCTTGGAAGGAAAATCGAAGACGAAAAGTTCTTCCTGGGGAGCTTCTTTTTCACCGGCCATCTGGTATTTATAAGTTTCCAGGGTAGGGCGGGGCTGGGCCGAGTTGTTGAGAACCCAAAGGTCTTTAACTTTACGGCTGTCGGAGCGGGTTAGGGCAAATTTCTTCCCATCAGGCGACCAGGTCACGAATACGGACTGCCGGGCATCCTTATTTTTCTCCTTTTCCACATTGTCCATACCGCGGTTGGAGCCGCCGAATGCATAACTTTCCTCTCCATCAGTGGTCCATTGGTTCTCAATAATGGTGGTATCTTTTTCGTTTTTCTGAGCTTTCACATAATCTTCATAGCTCATCCAATAGAGGTTGTGTTTTTTTGAAAACAGCACGTAGGATGAGTCGGGAGCAATGGAGGCCCAGTCATGGTGTTTCTTTTCTTTTTTAAAATCCTCAACCAGGGTTAATTTCCTGGTAGCCATGTCGTATTCGAAATGCCATACTTTGGCGACCTTTTTTTTAGGTGTTTTCTTTTTGTCGCCGCTGTCCTCCTTCTTCTCCATGTCGTTTTCTGTCTTTTCGTCTTCTTCATCCACCTGTACCAACTTGCTGGTGACTTCCCACTGGAGCACTGATTCGTTTTTTATAAACTTCAGTTTTTCAATACTCATGTGTTGTGCATCAAAAGGATCGCCTGTCAGCCTCGACATTTCGGCAGCTACCTTGTCGTTGTCGAACATTTCAGATTTGGTGGCTTTGACAGGGTCCACGATGTACCACTTCTTACCCTGTGAGGTTTCGTATTCGTACCAGAAACGGTCGGTATTTTTCAGCCAATGCGGCGAAACAGAGGTAGAGAATACCATTTTTCGAAGATTCTCGGTGGAGAACCTGGCGGGTAAATCATAGTTGGGTTTCGGTGTGTTTTGACCCGACAAAAGCAGGCCGGTAAACACCAGAATCAATAGCGTTGGCAGAGTTTTATACTTATTCATCTGGAATGGATTTAGTTAAGGGCCGGAAGGTAGGTATTAATTTGAAAATCAGACTGGGAGGTGGACAACTTGTATCAAGCTTGTCGGTATTATTGCAATGCAGGTGGCGTGAAAATTCTATAAATTTTGCGTTCGTAACCGCTAAATTTAATTGAATATTGCGGTTATAACCGCTACATTTGGCTAAATTTTGCGGTTTAACTCATTTTGTCATGATTACGAGAACTCTTGAGAACATAATCAGAAAGCGCATAGGAAAGGGCAAAATCATCATTGTGCTCGGTCCCAGGCAAGTTGGGAAAACGACTTTGGTAAAAGAAATTTTGGCAAAATACAAGGTGCCTGCTTTGTATTTGAATGGAGACGAGCCAGACGTGAAGGAAGTTTTATATCGTAAGACTTCATCAGAACTGAGGGCGCTTTTGGGTAAAAATGAACTGGTGGTCATTGATGAGGCGCAAAGGATTGAGGACATCGGTATAACCCTGAAATTAATGGTTGATAATTTTCCTGAAATCCAGGTAATAGCTACCGGTTCCTCTTCGCTGGAATTAGCCAATGTCACCAAAGAACCGCTTACCGGCAGAAAATACGAATACTTGTTGTGCCCGCTTTCTTTCCATGAAATGGCTGAGCACGAAGGATTGCTGGAAGCAAAAAGAATGTTGAATCACCGTCTGATTTTTGGCTATTACCCTGAGATTATCAATAAGCCGGGCGAAGAAGAAGAGCATTTAAAGCTTCTTGTCGGCAGCTATTTGTATAAAGACCTTTTTGCCTTGCAGGACATTAGAAAACCTTCCCTGTTACAAGATATCTTGCAGGCACTTGCCTTCCAAATAGGCAATGAAGTGTCGTACCTGGAAATTGCCCGCTTAACCAATTCGGACAACGAAACCGTGGAGCGTTATATCGACCTCCTCGAAAAGGCATTTGTTGTTTTCAGACTTGGTTCATTTAGCCGCAATCTGAGAAACGAATTAAAACGCGCCAGAAAAATCTATTTCTGGGACAACGGAATCAGAAATGCCCTTATCTCAAATTACAACCCTGTTGGCCTGCGTCAAGACATAGGAGCATTATGGGAAAACTTCCTGTTGAGGGAGCGAATGAAGGCGATTCAATATTCAGGTAAGTCGGTGAACAGCTATTTTTGGAGAACACATGCGCAACAGGAAATAGACTATCTGGAAGAAAGAGGCGGACAACTAAATGCTTATGAGTTTAGATGGAATTCCAGTAGAAGCAAGAAAATACCAGCATCATTCACTGACGCATACCCAGATACCAATGCCAAAATTATTGACCCAAATAACTTTCTTGAGTTTTTGCAATTTGATTAATTGACTTGTCTGCCATTCAGTTGCACAAACTATCATCATGAAAGTGAAGGCTCAAAACCTATCTTTGCCTCACCCAAAACCTTTCGCTGCTTTCGTCCGTTTCGCATAGAGTTATTCTGTCAATAAGCCGGACAAAATAAATTATTGAGCTATTGGTATAGCTTATCGAATGGCTATTACTTAATCAACGAACAACAGGCAACGAACAACTACTCAGCATGTTATTAGAGCCTAAAGACCTCACAGAAAGACTGGAGTACGACAAGGTCCTTATACTCCTTGAAAAAGAATGCCTGGGAGAACCCGGCAAAGAAGCTGTCCGGGTGTTGCCCTTTTCTACAGATGCGAAAGATATTGAAAGGCAACTGAAAGAGGTTTGGGAATACAAACTCAGTATCGAAAAAAACGACCATTTTCCAATTGCCACTTATGAAGATTTCACGGAAGACCTGAAAATGCTGGACATAGAGGACTATGTGCTTGCGGAAGAATCCTGGAAGCGCATTTATCAGGTTCTCGTCACCACTGAAGCCATCTTCGGTTTTTTCACTCCGGAACGACAAAAAATATACCCCAACCTTTTCAACATCATCCGGCCATTGCATTTCGATGAGGAACTGGTACATGCCATCGACAAGGTGTTCGATGAAAAGGGAGATATCCGACCCGATGCAAGTCCCACACTTTCCAAAATCAGGCGGGAAGTCATCAACAAACAACGGGAACTCGATAAGGTATTCCGCAGCCTCATCAATGAATACCGCAACAAAGGTTACCTCAGCGACAACGTGGAAAGTGTGCGCAACAACCGCCGCGTCTTCAGCGTACCGTCAGAGCATAAGCGCAAAATCAGGGGCATTATCCACGACGAAAGCGCTACCGGTCGTACCACCTTTATCGAGCCGGAACCCGTCATCGAAATCAACAACGACATCTTCGATCTGCAGCAGGAGGAACGACGGGAAATCTGGCGCATCCTAAAAGAACTGAGTGCCACCTTCCGGCCATTCACCCCACAACTTAAACTTTACCTGAGCCTGCTGACTCGCTTTGATGTCATTCTCGCCAAAGCAAGGCTGGCGGTGATGATGAACGGTAACATGCCGCAACTGAAAAACGAAGCCCACCTCGGCACTGAAATGGGAAAACATCCACTTCTTTTTATCAAAAACAGGAAAACTGGCAAAGAGGTAGTGCCATTCGACCTGAAGCTTTTTGGTGAAAACCGCATCGTTATCGTAAGCGGTCCCAATGCAGGTGGAAAGTCCATACTGATGAAATCCGTTGGTTTGATGCAGCTCATGCTGCAGGCAGGTTTGCTGATTCCCGTGGATGAAATTTCGGAAATGGGCATTTTCAAAAAGATATTCGCCGACATCGGTGACCAGCAATCCATCGAAGACGACCTGAGTACCTATTCCAGCCGCCTGGCTAACATGAAAGCCTTTCTGCAGAAGGCCGATGAGCAGTCACTTGTTCTCATCGACGAATTTGGCTCAGGCACAGACCCTAAAATCGGAGGCGCCATTGCGGAAGCTATTCTGAAAGAGCTGAACAGCCGTAAGGTTTATGGAGTCATTACCACGCATTATTCCAACCTGAAGATGTTTGCCTTTAAAACTAATGGTATTGTCAATGGCTCCATGCTGTTTGACAAGGAGCACCTGTCACCGACTTATCAATTCAAAGTGGGCCGGCCAGGCAGCAGTTATGCTTTTGAAATTGCTCAGAAAAGTGGTTTGCCCAAGAAAATAATCGGCTACGCGAGAAAGCGCACCGGCAAAAATGAAACGGCAGTGGACGACCTGCTCATAGACCTCCAGAGGGAAAAAAAAGAAGTGGAAGACAAACTTTCGTCTGTGAGTGAGCGCGAAAAGCAGCTCGAAAAACTCATCAAAAGTTACGAAGACCTGCACCGCGACCTCGAATACCGCCGCAAGAAACAAAAACTGGAAGCGAAAGAACAGGCCTTGCAGGAGGTTGCCAGGGAAAATAAAGCCCTCGATAAATTGGTACGTGAAATTCGCGAACAACAAAACCTGGAAAAAGCTAAACAACTCGTAGAACAGGCCAGGGATGAGCGGCAGCAACTCGAAAGCAAGGTGTCGGAGTTGCGTTCGGAAGTTAATAAGGCTCAGGAGGTTCCATTGAAAGAGGCTAAAAAAGGACTTATCGAATCAGGGGATTATGTGCGCATGCGCAATGGCGGTTCTACGGGGGTGGTTGAAAGTGTGGACAAACGAAAAGCCATCGTTCACATCGGTCAAATGCGCATGACAGTTGCCCTTCGCGACCTTGAGCACGCCCGTGAACCGCTCGATGTAAAGAATACCATCAGCATTCAGTCGGATACCATTTCACAAAATGCAACTTTCGAAAGCAAACTCGACATCCGCGGCATGAACACGGAGGATGCCATCAAAGTCATTCAGGATTTCCTCGACAGGGCCTTACTTACCAGCACCAATAACCTGCGCATCGTCCATGGCAAAGGCACCGGTGTGCTGCGCAATGTGGTAAGGCAAAAGCTCCAGGAATACCGTGAATTGAGAACTTTCTATCACCCTGCAGACGACGATGGAGGGGATGGGGTGACGGTGGTGGAGTTTTGAAAAATAATCTGACAGTCAATTGGATTAGGCACTTGCTTAAGTTTGTTACCAGGTAAGCTTCAGCTCTAATAACTTCTTTCCTTAGTTTTTTCCTCGATTATTTCAGTGTCGCATAATTACTGTCTGAATTACTGCATTGATTAATTTTATAAAGCACTAGGTCATCCCACTGACCAATATATAAAGATGAAAACGTCTTTCTTTGGACTTCATTATTGAAAATTGGACGCTCTGAGTTCAAGGATTTTGGAAAGTAAATCGTAAGTTTATCCACACAAAGGGCTAATTCCAATTTGCCCCCAGAGCTATGAGAGTACCGTAATTTTACGGGAAAAGCGTCTGCTCCATTATAGTGACAGGGAAGTAATACATTAAAGTTTAGAATTTCATTAATCCCTCATTATGTCCATTGATTTCAAAAACTTCTTTGGAAAACATTCAACAGGCTCAAAAGTACTTATACTTGTTGTTTTGACCGTGGTCATGCGGTTTCCTACCCTTATTTATCCAAAAGCAATTAATGATGAAAGAGTGTACTCAGTGGTGGCCATGGAAATGTTGGAAGGTGGTTATATGTATCTTGATGCCATTGAAAGAAAGCCACCGTTGCTATTCTGGACTTACGAGTTGATTTTTAAAATCGGTGGAGCTTACAATTACAGTTTTCTGCATTTCGTAAGCCTCATTTGGATATTATTTTCGATGTTGGGTTTGTATTTACTTACCCGGCATTTGTTTGACAGGGACGCAGGAATTATTGCTGCCCTGTTTTATGCTGTTTTTGTTAGCTGGGCAGCTTGGAGCAATCTCGCATTAAATGGTGAAATATTGATGAATCTGCCCCTTATTTGGGGAATTTGGTTAGTAATGCGAGTGTCTGCTCCCCATCGGAAATTTGAATTGATTTTAGCCGGATTTCTCCTTAGCTGCAGTTTTCTATTGAAACAGCCCGCAGCTATAATGGCCGTTCCTTTGGGTCTGTTTTTATTATCAAAAGGATATAGAGAGAAGGCAAAGATTACCATGTTCACCTCATTTTTACATGCAGGCCTTTTAACTTTTGCTTTTTTCGTAACACTACTTCTTGTTGCCCTGGAATTGAAATCTCAGGGCATTCTGGAAGAAGCCATTCATTGGACTGTGTCGGACCACGATGTCCCACATGGAGTAACAGATCCGGTTTTTTGGAAGTTTGGTTTTTGGATGACGCTGGCGTTTGTAGGTGCTTGTTGGATCATAGTTTATGGATCTTATATCAATATCCGCAATTTTCGAAACAAGAACCTGAATTTGTGGGACAATCGGGAGGCTGAGTTCCGGGCAATGATACTATTGCTTATTGCCTCGGTGATTGGTGCTTCGCAACCCGGACGGTTTTATGCACACTACTATATTCAAATTGTACCCATATTGTGTGTACTTGCGGCTCCAGTATTTAGTGCTATTTGGACAAATAAGTACTCTCCTTCAAATTGGCTACTTAAACCGCTTGTCACCAAAATCTGGCTGGCGGTCACTATAATAGGTTTTATGACCAGCCACACTATTGAAATAGCAATGGATTGGAAAATTGGTGAAACAGGAAATTACCTTCGACTCCATTCTAACCCTTCTGACAAAATATTTGTTTGGGGCCAGGCAACCCCCATTTATCTCGATGCACAAAGAAGGCCTGCTTCCCGTTACATTGCTACTTTTCCACTTACCGGTTATATTTTCGGCAGTCCCTTGGGTTGGGATCCTTCTTATGATACTTCCGATAGAATTTTGCCTGGTGCCTGGGAAAATCTCAGAGAGGATTTCATTGAATCACCACCCGAGTTTATAGTGGATACCGATGCTGCAAGGGCCACTGCGCGATACCCTATTGCTCAATTTCCTTATCTTGCCTCTATCATTGAAAATTGTTACACTCTTGAATCTAAAATGCCTGATGGTATCATTTACAAAAAGAAGAAAAATGATTGCCCGGAAATCTTTTCGCAGATTGAAAAAACATTTATCGGCCATAATTCTGACTCCAAATAACTATATCATCTCAACACCCCATTGCTCAACTTATGGAAACCAATGATTGATTTCTCTTATCCTGCACTTAATAAACTGGTGCTGCAGTTTTTTAAATTTGGAGTTGTAGGTTTCTCAGGTATGATTGTAGACTTCGGTCTTACCTGGATTTGTAAAGAGAAACTGAAGCTGCAGAAATATCTTGCCAACAGCATTGGCTTCATCGCAGCAGCAAGCAGTAATTATTATCTGAATCGTGTTTGGACTTTTGAAAGCGATAACCCTGAAATACTGATTCAGTACGGGAAGTTTGTTTTCATCTCAACCATTGGCCTTAGTCTGAACAACTTCTTCATTTATATTTTCAATGATAGGTTGAAGTTCAATTTTTACTTCGCAAAATTGCTCGCAATAGGTTTGGTTACTTTCTGGAATTTCTTTGCAAATTATTTCTTTACGTTTTAAGTCTTTAGCCTACTCCCCATACCTTTCATCCTTCCTGAAAGGCAAACGCTCCATCTTCACCACCTCCAATGAGGGGAACCCGTATTCCTCCACCACCTTGCCCTCTATGCGATAGACGCCACGCCCACGGAAGGGGCTGCTTTTCAGGAAATTTGGAAAATGCACCGTATCGAAAAGATGGCCGTCGCGGTCGAGCCAGGTGCCGAAATGCATCAGCTCTTTTTTCACCGTGCGCACGTCCTTGCGGCAGACATAGTAACCCACCATGACCACCATACGGCCCAGGCATTGCTTCATGTCGGCAGCGACGATGCCCTCCACTGCCACCGTTTGGTCATTCAGAATGTCGAAAGGCGAGCAGAGCGGAAAACCGAGCAATTCTATTTCATCAAAAGCCTGGTCGAACTCGCCGTCTTCCAGTACGGGCAATTCGAACTCTTCGAGGCTTTCATCGGCAAACAGCACCTGCACGCCATTGTCGCGGGTCAGGCCGGCGGGTGTTTTCGGGTTGTACACGGCATTTTTCTCCCACATAAGCTGGCACTTACCCAAACCTGTGAAGCGAAAAGCCCCGATGCGTATGAGCAGGTCGAGTTGGCTCGATGCTATTTCCACGCGGCTCACGAAGTCGGCGAGGCTGCGGAAGGGGCCGCCCCGCGCCCGCTCGGCAACGATGCGGTGCGCCGCCAGCCGCTCCATCTGATTGATGTGGATGAACCCGACATAAATATTCTGGCCGCTGATGCTGGTCAGGTAAAGGCTGTTGTTCACGCAGGGTGCGTGAATGGCCGCTCCTGACATGCGCGCCTCATGGAAGTAGTACTCCGTGCGATAAAAACCACCGAAGTTATTGATGACCGCCGTCATGAACTCGAGCGGGAAGTAGGACTTCAGGTACAGGCTCTGGAAACTCTCCACCGCATAACTCGCCGAGTGCGCTTTGCAGAAGGAGTAGCCGGCAAAACTCTCCACCTGTCGCCACACTTCCTTCGCCAGGGTATCGGGATGGCCGCGCTGCCGGCAATTGTCGAAGTACTTCTGTATCAGGTTGCTGAATTTGTCGCCCTGCCGCTTTTTGCCGCTCATCAGGCGGCGCAGCATATCGCTCTCGTCGAGGCCCAGCCCTGCAAAATGGTGTACGATTTTCATCACGTCCTCCTGATAGACCATCACGCCGAAGGTCTCGCCAAGATGCTCTTTGAACACGGGGTGCAGGTACTCGAAGGAATGCGGCGAGTGGAAGCGTTTGATGTACTCTTTCATCATGCCCGATTTCGCCACGCCGGGCCGGATGATGCTGCTCGCCGCAACGAGGTGTTTGTAGTCGTCGCAGCGCAGCTTCGACAGCAGGCCGCGCATGGCCGGGCTTTCGATGTAAAAACAGCCGATGCAGTGCCCGCTTTTCAATTGTGCACGCACCCGCCCGTCCTGTTTGATGGTGGGGATGTCGTGTACGTCCACCGCTTTTCCCTGGTTCATTTTGATTAAATCCACGGCGTCCTTAATGTGTCCCAGCCCGCGCTGACTGAGGATGTCGTATTTGTGAAAACCGAGGTCTTCGGCATGATGCATGTCGAAATGGCTGATGGGAAAGCCTTTTGGCATCATCTGCAGGGCAGTGTGGTAGTAAATGGGCCTCTCCGTAATCAGCACCCCCCCGGCATGTATGGACAGGTGGTTGGGGAAGTTCATGAGTTTGCGGGCGTAGTTAAGGATTGAAGGATGGAGGGATTGAGGGATTGAATGGTTGTTGGTTGTTTGTTGTTCGTTGTTGGTTGTCCGTTGTCCGTTGTCCGTTGTTGGTTGTCCGTTGTTGGTTGTTGGTTCATTTTGGCTACTGCCACCTGAAGACCCCGAAGGGGTAAACTGCCGACTCTGGACTGCGGACTGCCTTTTGTCACCCTGTAAGGGGCCAACCTCCAGCTTCTGACTCTTCTCATACATCCAATACCGCACATCCTCGGTGCCGGTGGCTTTGAGAATGGCGTCGGCAAAGTTGTCGATTTCTTCCTTTGGCAGGCCATACACCTTGCCCACTTCCCGTATGGCCGCGTTGAACTGAAAGGTGCTGTAGGTAGCCATAAGAGCGGTGTGTTCGCGGCCATAGCGTTTGAAGATGTAGTCCGTCACGTCGTCGCGCTCGTCCCATGAAAAGTCGATGTCGAAATCCGGTGGTGAGGGGCGGTGTTTGTTGATGAATCGCTCGAAGTAGAGGTCGAGGTCGATGGGGTCCACATCGGTGATGCCAAGGCAATAGGCCACTATGCTGTTGGCACCGCTGCCCCGCCCGACATGATGGTAGCCCGCCGTTTGCGCGTAGCGCACGATGTCCCATGTGATGAGGAAATAGGCGCAGAAGTTCATGTCGCGGATGACCTGGAGTTCGCTTTGAAGGCGCCTTTTTACGGGGTTTGTTTTTTGAGGAATTGAGGATAGTTGTTCGTTGTTCGTTGTTCGTTGTTCGTTCGTTTTGATGGTTGTCCACTGCTGGCTGTCCACTGCTGACTGTCCACCGCCAACCGCCAACTGCCTTTTGTCACCCTGTAAGGGGCGGACTGCCAACCACCTTTTGTCACCCTGTAAGGGGCCAACTGCCCACTGCCCACTCCTGTACCTCCTCTCAAACCCCTCCACCGCCAGTTTCTCCAACAATTTAAAATCGCCCTCCTTACTTCCCGTGAACGTCTGCCGGTTCACTGTCAGGCCGCTTTTGAATTCGATGTTACATTCGGCGGCGAGGCGGCGCGTGTTTTCGAGTACCTGGGGATAGAGCCGGTAAAAGTCCTCGAGCGCCGCAGTCGGATGGGGGATTTCGGTTTTTTTGGCCAGGTCATCCGGTGTGAGTTTCGACAGGATGGTGTTCAGGTCGATGGCGCGCAACAGGCGGTGCAGTTCGTAACCTTCTTCATCGACGAAAGTGATGGGGCTGAATGCCAGCAGTTTTTCCGGGTAGTGGCGCACCTCAGAGGAAAACAGGCCGTGAACATGTTCCGGCCGGATGCCGAGGTATTCGTAGTCCCGGAATTGGGAAATGGGCTTTATCAATTTTGGGTAAATGATGACGAATTGAGAATTGAGAATTGAGAATTGAGAATTGAGCCCCGAGTACTCGGGGGAGAATAAGGGGTCGAAAATTTCGGGAAGAGCAATGCCGTCGAGGGAGTGGTCGCTCAGGTATTTGTTCAGTTGGTAAAAGCCGTTGTCATTGCGGGCGATGCCGGTATAGAGACGTTGGCCGTCTTTGAAAAAGTCGATGCCTAACAGGGGTTTGATGCCTGCTTCCCGGCAGCGGCGCACGAATTCACCGGCAGCGGAGGTGTTGTTGGTGTCGGTGAGTGCAAGAGTATCAATGCCGGCCCGTTTGGCGGTGTTCACCAACTGCTCCGGCGACAAGGTGCCGTAGCGCAGACTGTAATACGAATGGCTGTTGAAGTACATGGGACTTTTGGCTGTTGGCATTTGGCTATTGGCTGCCTGCCCCTTCGGGCAGGGTTGATTGGTTCTGGTTTTTGACTGGTTTTTGATTGACGATATATGATTGACGATATCAGATTTTTGATTTTCCGAGACAAGAACCGGCCGTTTGCGTCCCGAAAAATCAAATCCCGATAGCTATCGGGATACGTCTGATATCTTAAATCTGAAATCAAAAAACCCTTATAAAATAGAACCAATCAGCCCTGTCCTTCGGGGTTGGCTTCTGGCTGAGGTTTGGCTCTTTTACATTTTTCCTTTTGTCAAAAATAGGAACACGGATGACGCAGATTTGGCCGGATTAAAGCGGATGGTGGTCAAAAGCAATCCGTGAAAATCCGCTCAATCCGCTACATCCGCGTTCCCATTTGTAATCGCCAAGATGTAACGATCTTAGCCATCACAAAAGCAATAAGAATCGCCAAAGCAAAGCCGACACAACAAAGTTTTCTCAGGAATCTTCCGGGTTGGTTTTTGAAACAAAAATTTTATTTACTCCGACAAAAGTATGTTTTCAAAAAAATTTGTTTCAAAAATAATGCCTTTGGGCGCTTTGGGCAAGTAACAGAAGAGAAAAAAACAATAGCCCTGTGTTTTGGAATACTGAATGCACTGATTTGCATTCGTTTATCAAATAATGCTAAATTTGTAGAGCCTTAAAACGAGCCTCATGACAGTCAATCCGGTATTAAATCTATATACATCCATTCAAAAAGCAGATTTCAAAAAACTGCTGAAAGGCAAGCAGTTTGTCATTCTGCAAGGGCAAATGATTTTTGAAAAAGAGGGCGAAATTTTCATTACTACGATAGACGAAAATCGAACAGATTTTACTGAGGATGACTATATGGCACTACCCGAAGGTGCTCCTTTTGAATTGATAAACGGAAAACTCATCTATATGCCCTCGCCAAACAACACCCACCAAAACGTTTCCAACAACCTCGCAAGCTATCTGACAAGGCATGTGAAAGAGAACAAATTGGGGATTGTCCGTACAGCACCAAGGGATGTTCACCTTGGTAAAGACAATATTTTTCAGCCGGATTTGATGTTCATTTCAAACGAACGTAAGCAAATATTGAAAGAGTGGGTTTATGGGTCACCCGATTTTATTGTTGAAATACTTTCCCCTGGCTCCAAACAGAAAGACAGAGGCGAAAAAATGGAAGCTTACGCAAAACATGGAGTGCAAGAATACTGGTTGATTGAACCGTATGAACATTTAGTAGAAACCTACATCAACAAAGACGGCAAGATGCAGTTGCAGGGGAAATTCGAAAAACACGGAACAATCAAATCTCCTGTAATCCCGACTTTTGAAATCGAACTTTCAACAATCTTCGAAGATTAAAGCCATTCAATCCTTCCCCCGAGTACTCGGGGTCAATCCTTCCAGAATCTCAAGCGTCTTACCAAGCATCTCCTCCGTATAATCGAGGTGAGTCACGAAACGGATAGTCATGGGTCCGAAGGGAGCAGCATTGATGCCCTTTTCTTTCAGTGTTTTCAAAAAAGAATCAGCGGTAAGTGGCGGCTTCAGGTCGAAGATGACGATGTTGGTTTGTACTGGGCGCACACTTTCCACCCAGGGTAGAGCTTCCAGGGTTTTTCCGAGGATTTTTGCGCGGTCGTTGTCTTTTTTAAGTCTTTGAATGTGATTGTCAAGGGCGTAAGTGCCCGCAGCGGCAAGATAACCTGCCTGCCGCATGCCACCGCCCATGACCTTACGGAAGCGACGGGCGTTTTTGATAAAATCTGCATCGCCGATGAGCAGAGAGCCAACCGGTGCGCCTAGACCTTTCGACAGGCAAATGGAAATACTGTCGAATAGCGAACCCCAGTCTTTGGTGCTTTCTCCAGTTTCAACTAACGCATTGAAAAGGCGTGCTCCGTCGAGGTGCAGGCGCAGCCCGCGCTTGCGGCAAAGTTGGCTGATAGGGCGCACTTCATCGAGGGTATAATAACTTCCTCCACCCTTGTTGGCGGTATTTTCAATGACAACCAGGCGACTCAGTGGCAGCCAGTCGTGCACGGGTTTGATGGCGGTTTCTATCTGGTCGGCTGTGATTTTCCCGTTGGTTCCGGCGATTAGATTGATGGCAGCGCCTGAGTTAAATGCATAACCCCCGGTTTCATATTGATACACATGCGAATAGTGGTCGAGGATGACTTCGTCGAGCGGCTGTGTGTGACACTTAACCGCAATCTGATTCGTCATGGTGCCCGAAGGGCAAAACAATGCAGACTCTTTGCCAAACATGGCTGCTGCCTTTGCCTGCAAGGCATTCACCGTGGGGTCTTCATTGAAAACGTCGTCACCAACTTCAGCATTCAGCATAGCCTGCAGCATGGCAGGTGTGGGTTTGGTAACGGTATCGGAGATAAGATTGATAGTCATTTTTTTATTGCTATTGGCTATTGGCTGCTTGCCCCTTCGGGGTTGGCTATTGGCTCTTGGCATGTGACAGCTTAGGCTAACTTAATTTCCAATTTCCCCCGAGTACTCGGGGTCCAATTTCCTCCCGAGTGCTAGGGACCAATTTCCTGTAAACCTCCGGCAAAAGTAATAAATACTGCCTCCTAAAAAGCACAGGCTGAAATACAGTAAGCATGACATCCGTGATTCCGAATCACCCGGTCACTTTCAAACAGATTTGACAAATTTTGAAAAATTGCCAAATCTCTCAAATTGGTGCTTTTCATTTTCCCTACTTTTACCGCGCCCAACAAATACAACCCATCTGTCTGGCTCAGACGTTATCACAACAAAAACCATTGCACATGCCAAAACGCACTTCCAAACCATTAACCCACAACCCCGAGCCCCGAGGCTTCGGGGGGGCACGCCAAACAACCATACTTCCCCGGGTTGCCTACTTCTGCATGGAGTATGGGTTGCAATCAGATTTTAAGATTTACGCAGGAGGACTCGGTATTCTTGCCGGCGACTACCTGAAAGGCGCAAAAGATCATGGATTTCCCATCGTGGGAATTGGAATCCTATGGAAACAGGGTTACGGAGAGCAGATGATAGATGAAGCAGGTCGTCCTTATGATGCCTACAAGAATAAACGCTACGACTTTCTGAAAGACACCGGTATAAAGGTGAATGTGGACATCCGGGGTTGCAATGTGGCCTGCAAGGTTTGGCTGGTTGACAACTTTGGAAATTCACCGCTTTACCTGCTCGATACAGACCTGCCGGAAAATGCAGATACATGGATAAGTGGCCAGCTTTATGGTTGGTTCGGGGAAGAGCGTATTGCTCAGGAAATGGTGCTAGGCATTGGTGGAGTCAGAGCATTAAGGGCTTTAGGAATAGAGGTAGATGTCTATCATTTCAATGAAGGACATGCCTTGTTCGCTGGATTTGAATTGTTGCGAGAGGAGATGGAAGGTGTGAGAGAAAAGAGAAAAGAGAAAAGGGACAACCCCAAAGGGACAAGCAGACAAGAGAAAAGTGGGGTTTGGAATCAATTTAAAAAGCCTCTGTCCTTCAAAAAAGCGCTGAAAAAAGTACGTGAGAAAATAGTTTTCACGACTCATACACCAGTCATTCAGGGAAATGAATCACATCCCATCCGCCGGCTCATGTATATGGGGGCGAATATGCATTTGTCGGAGAAACAACTGCTCAAAATCGGCGCCATTAAAGGCAATAAAACCGATTTCAATATGACTGTAGGTGGATTGCGGCTTAGCCGCAAAGCCAACGCAGTAGCGCAATTGCATGGTGAAACAGCCAATCAGATGTGGGCGCACGTGAAAAAACGGGTGGAGATTGTTGCTATTACTAATGGAATTCATTTGCCTACCTGGGTAGATACTAGTATGCAGAAAGCGGCAGGCAGTATGCAGTTTATTGGAAACAACTCCTCAAATCCTCAGTTGTCATCCCGTCAGGGACTCAACTCCTCATTATGGGACATCCATATAAGGAACAAGAAGATGCTGGTAAAATTGGTGAAGGAACGGACGGGAACACAACTCGATGCCAAAAAGCTGATAATTGGATTTTCCCGTCGTGCAGTGGCCTACAAACGCAGCAACCTGATTTTTACCAATCCTAAAATAATTGGGCCCTTACTCAAAGACCAAACCGTGCAGATTGTCTTTTCAGGTAAATCACACCCACTCGATGATGTCGGCAAAGAAATAGTGGCCAACCTCGTGGCCATGAGCTGCAAGTACCCCAACTCGGTTGTTTTCCTCGAAAACTACGACATGACCATCGGTGCAGCCCTGACCCGCGGAGCAGATGTTTGGCTCAACAATCCTGTGCGACCAAAAGAAGCGAGCGGCACCAGCGGCATGAAGGCAGCCATGAATGGCGTTTTGAATTTGAGTACTCTGGACGGATGGTGGCCGGAAGCTTGCCAGCACGGTGTGAATGGCTGGCAGATCGGTGATGCTTATGAACACGAAGACCAGGCGAAACAGGACAAACACGACCTGAAGGCGTTGTACAGAGTACTGCAGGAGGAAGTCATTCCCACTTATTACAAAAACCGAAAAAAATGGGTGGCCATGATGCAGTCGAGCATCGAAAGCACCTCAGAGGCTTTTTCCGTGAAACGGATGTTGGAGGAGTATTATGAGAAGTTATATTAGCATTTGGCTTTTGGCACTTAGCATTTGGCTTTTGGCATTTGGCATTTGGCTTTTGGCTTTTGGCTTTTGGCTTTTGGCATTTGGCTTTTGGCACTTGGTTCTTGGTTCTTGGGTCTTGACTATTTCCAATTTCCAATTTCCCCCGAGCACTCGGGGTCCAATTTCCTTTTGCCTTTTAACTCTATGTGAAAAACTCAAGAAATCACCATCTTTTGATACAAATTAATATCCTGGCCACCCGACAAGAGACTTAAAAATCAATGCGGGGTCTAAAAATCAAAATTCAAATGCCATGAAAAATACCATATTGAGTAAGCGTTTCTTAGCCTTTTTGGGTTTAATCGTTTTCCTGGGAATCAGTTGTGCCGTGAACCCGGTAACAGGCAAAAAAGAGTTCATGCTCTTGTCAGAAAACCAGGAAAAGGCCATGGGTGTATCCTACGACCCGGAAATCATCAAAGAATTTGGCCTTTATCCCGATGAAAAACTGCAGGCTTTCATCAATGAGAAAGGCAATGAAATGGCGGCCATCAGCCATCGTCCAAATCTGGGCTACGAATTCCGCATCCTCGATTCACCGGTTGTCAATGCCTTTGCCCTGCCCGGCGGTTATGTTTATTTCACACGAGGTATTATGGCTCACTTTAACAATGAGGCAGAATTTGCCGGAGTGCTGGGTCACGAAATCGGGCATATCACTGCCCGCCATTCTGCGAAGCAGTACAGCAATTCCGTACTGGCTCAACTGGGTTTGATAGTCGGCATGGTGGTATCGGAAGATTTTGCCCAATATTCCGATTTGGCTTCGGTAGGGTTGCAGTTGATGTTTCTGAAATTCAGCCGCAATCACGAAAGCCAGTCTGATAAACTTGGTGTGGAGTACTCCACCAAAGCCGGCTACAATGCTCATGAAATGGCTGATTTTTTCAACACACTCAGTCGGCTTAGTGAAAAAGCAGGGCAACGAATACCTACTTTTCTATCTACTCACCCCGACCCAGGTGACCGATTTAATACTGTTCACGCGTTAGCCTCCAAAGAGCAGGCAAAAACGAAAGCAACCAATTTGAAGGTGAACAGGGACAGTTATCTTCAAATGATAGACGGTATCGTATATGGTGAAGACCCGCGTCAGGGCTTTGTCGAAAACAACATGTTTTACCATCCGGAATTGAAATTCCAGTTTCCGGTGCCCGTTGACTGGCAAACGATGAATTCTCCTTCACAGGTGCAAATGGCTCCTAAAGATGGCAAAGCACTTATCGTGCTGACACTGGCACAGGGTAATTCCTTAACCGAAGCTCAACAAAATGCCATTGCCCAGGACAGCCTTAAGGTTATTAGCTCACGCAACATGAATGTCAATGGCAATCAGGCCATCGAAATGGTAGCTGACCTGAATGCCAAAGTTCGGCTCATGATGTACCTGATTCAGTACAATGGATTGATATACAAATTTACCGGACTCGCTGAAACTCCCAATTTTACTATATACACAGGTATTTTTGAAAATGTTTTCCGCAATTTCCGGGTGCTCACTGACCAGTCAAAGTTAAATGTTAAACCAGAAAGGTTAGCCATTAAGACTGTCCAGTCCAGCAGCACATTGGCCGAAGCCCTCAGTAACTATGGTGTGCCGAATGACCGTTTGGAGGAATTTTCCATTTTGAATGGTAAACTCTTAAGTGACCAGGTGGAGAGGGGTACATTGATAAAAGTGGTGGAAAAACGATGAGGTATGAACGATGAGAGATGAGATATGAGAGATGAGATATGAGAGATGGGATATGAGATATGAGATGAATTGTGCGGTAATTATTGAGGGTCTGACTGGTAGTCAAATGTCGTCAACTTAAGGGTCAATCCTTCAAGCCAGGCCCTCTATTCATAGTTATATGTTAAGTCTCAGGGGCGTAGCCCCGATACCGTTTATAGAGAATTGGCCAATGTGTCATTGAGGGGCGTAGCCCCGGCACGGTTTAAAACCGCAGGATTAGTCAAGGTCATACCCGGAGTCTATTTTTCTTAAGTTGACGACATTTGACTGGTAGTCTGGCCCTCAATTCATGACAGGTAGTCAGGCTCTCAATTCCTACTCACCTGTTACGGTTTGAAAATTTTAGTGCTTAACGACCTTTTTCTGCCCTTTGCATAAACAGCGATTATTTTACTGCCATCTTCAAGAGGCAGACGATATACCCCTTTTCCTTCCAGTGATTTATGAATTAGGGCCCTACCCAAAAGATCTGTTATTTTTATTTCTGTTATTTCATCCACCATGGTTAGATCCACTATAATGTCACCTTCTGAATAATAAATTCTTGCCGGTAGTTTTTCCTTAAGATGGCCACTATGGGGAGCAAAATGCAGAATAAAACGGTCTCGTAATTCAGTAGTCTTACCAGTAAATTTGTAGGTTGGCGAACTTCTCAAATCGTGCAGAGTTTTTGTAATTCTATCTTCAAGTATGAGGTATTCAAAATACTCCTGGTCAAAAGTGACGCTTAAAGTGTAGTCTCCATTTGCGCCTGGAATAAAATAAACGATTTCCTGAGGGTTTTCTTCAATGTCAGTGTAATAGGCGACAGACAAGTCATTTCCTTTAAATCGCAAGTAAGCAGAAGGAGCCGTCTTTTTAGGGCTGAAAATTTTGGCAGCGCCAGCTTCATTTCTCGGAAAACCAAAGTGTAATAAAGTCTCATCGAACCCGTAACCATCATTTGATTCCACCCTAACCTTAATCTTTTGATTCATTCCATTTGGAGGAGGTGAGAACCATGCGCTTGCACCGCTATGCACCCTTGTTGTGTTGCTGAAACCTATATTCCCATTGGAGGAGGCTCTGACAAAAAAACCCTGCATTGGTGCAATGAATTGTGTCACTCCATTCGTACCGGAACCAGATCCAAATGAGTTGACCACGCCATAATTGTTCGCAGCCGGATTCCATAACCATAGGTCATAACCACTTCCACTTGGCATCAGCATGTTTCGTGACCAACCGGTAACACTCCTCCAATCGATCGAGGATGGATAGGGATTGCCGATGAGGTTGAATCCCTTCAGGCTGTCGGGGGGGGCGTTTTGGGTGATGCTGAAATTGTAATTTCCATTGTGCAGTGTGCCCGCAAAAGATTTGGTAGGATTGGCTGCCTGTACTGAGTACAGATAGCCCCTTCCCGTGACAAAGTTGGAGGAAGGGTGAATGGAATCCCACTTTGGTGCCACTGTAGTATTGAGATGATAAACCCAGCATGGTGTAGGTTCATCCCACACATACAGGTCGTAGCCCGTACCATTGCCGTAAGTTCCGGCGGGTATCCAGGTGCCGCTGATGCTCTGGTTTGAAACAGGTGAGGAAAGGAAATGCCAGTCCTCGGCAGCTCCGGAAATATAGCGCTCAACAGTTGCAGGAACATTGGCTGTGTTGTGAATTAATGAGGCCGTACCAGCTACATCAGATTTCAGGACAAAACCTGCCGCTCCAGAAAGATTGACGATAGTTCCGGTGACATATAATTGTTTGCCTGAATTAATTTCAAACCGTTTTCCAGGGTTAATGGTGAGTGTTCCTGAAACGGTTGCTTCTGTGGATGTGTTTAGTCTTACGGCAACTGCATTGTTGATGGTGATGTTTGCAAAAATAACAGGATTATCACCAGTAATTATTTGTGCAGTGGTGCCATTAAGGTTTAAAGTATTGGAAGCATTGGCAGTAAATTGTCCATTTATGGATAAATTGCCACTTATGAAATGTTCAAAAGCGCCAGTTGAAAATGCAGAAGAATTCGCTAAAGAAAGGTTCCCGTGAATCTCCAGAGATGCGGCGGCGGTTACTGAGGATGTTCCTGAGAGTGACATGGTTCCAAAAACGTGCACAAGAGAAGCCGGAAAAGCCTTTAGGCCTGATCCGCTCAATGTCAGGTGGTGGTAACCCGGAGTAGAGCCATTAGGTATGATCACGGTTTGGTTGGTCCCATTATACTCGATGGTGTTGCTGTTTGCTGTCGCGTCAAGAGTGCCATTATTCACCAAGGAACCGGAAATTCGGATGGTGCAGCCCGTTTCCGGCGCAAGGTAAGCACCCGACATTACCGAAAGACTGTTGAAATTGGTGGTTCCTGAAATGGTATTGTTTGCTCCATAGAAATTCACAGTACTGCTTCCAGCTATGAAGGTTCCATTGTTATTTTCCCAGGTATTGGAATTGAATCCCCGAATGTTCAATTGGGAGCAGGATGTTCCGTCAATAATACCATTAGCCTGAATACTGATGCTAAACACATTTACTGTTGACAATAAAACCGGATCGTAGTTGGTTGTGGCTGCATTCGGTATGGCAATTCTCGTAAATTGGGAAGGTAGTACTGATGGGGTCCAATTATTGGCATTGTTCCAGGTTGAGGATACACTTCCATTCCAGGTAATTGTGATGTTGGCTGAGTTAGCCATGCTGATTTCCATTTGGCCGAACGCTGTTCCCCATTGCTCAATTGCTACATCTGTCAAAATCAGGGTTTTATTTACAGTGTCAATACCTGTCCTTCCCAGCTCTAAAATATTAGGGCCTGGTGTCCACATCCAGAACACGAGCTGTTCTTCAACGTTGGAATTCAGTTCGCTGTCTATGTAATGTGCGGTAATGGTAGCAAAGCAACCGGAACCTCCGGTTTGAATGAACTCGTAAACCCTTTGTATGGCTTCAGTCTTCCATGAAGGCGAAGTGCCTATTCTGATTTTTACTTTAATTTCGCTTGGCAGTGTGCCACCGGATGCGAAGTTCACGGTAGTACCACTGTGTCCCATTGTGTAATTGGTACCAGCATTAATGGTTGTCCTTCTGATTATACCTGTAACGTCACCAATACCTGTGGTAGTGGCAGTGGCGCCCATGGTAAGTGTGTGGCTGCCCATATCGAGCAGCCCCGCACTCTGTGAAGCATTTTCATTAACTAAATTCAAAATGCCATTGACAGATAAATCTTTTTCTGCACTCAGGCCTGAGGTCGACAATATATTCAGATGTTCAAAAGCAGTTGTCGATGCTGTTCCTCTGATTTTTTGTGTATCGGAACCATTGAAAATAAATGTACTGCCCGTTGTAAGCAGACTGCCATGATGAACCAAATTTCCTCCGATAGAAATAGATTTACCCCCTGCGTCAAAGGTGGTTCCTGTTCCAACCATTAATGAATCGTAAATCAGGAGGTTATTTTGAGCAGTTACACTTGCCGTACCCAAAACTGATAAGTTTCCAAGAATGGAAAGGGTAACTGAAGGAAATGTTTTAATTCCACTTCCGCTAAGTGTAAGTGATGAATATCGGTTGGTCTCCTGATCTGGTATGGCTATAGTCTGGTTACCTCCATTATAATCAACTAAGGTGGTGCCAAGTGCCGCAGTTAACCATTTTCCTTGATTGGTTACTGCTCCCGCAATCCTCATGACACTACTGTCTGCCATGTAAAAACTGGCACCGCTACTGATGCTGATATTGTTAAAACCCGTGGTGCCGCTCAATATCCCTCCTGCTCCTGAAAAAATGACGTTACTCGTACCGGGATTAAATAATCCATTGGCATTTACCCAGACACTATCCGTTCCGACAACCTGGACCGATGCATTGGTAGAGGCATTCAGTATGCTGTTGCTGAGGAGCCAAATACTTTTGATTGCTGATTCACCGGGGAGTTCCGGGTCGTTGCTTGTGGTTGTTGCATCCGGAATAATCACTTTCACAAATTCTGATGCTGCGCCAGTGGGTGTCCAGTTAAATGGCGTAGTCCAGGAAGTACTTTGCGAACCATTCCAGGTTAGTGTTTCCAGAGCATTATTGCCGAGTGTAACCTCCATAGTGTTAAAGGTTGACGGGAAAAATGCCATATTGACACTGTTCAGCCTGACGGTATTATCCATCGTATTTATACTGGTTCGCCCATGCTCGATAGTCTGTGGGATGGCATTTGAGAAAAATACCAGGCGATCTTCGGGATTGCCATTTAACTCGGCATCAAGGTAGTTTGCTGTTATTGTTGCTTTGGGTGTAGTGGCTGACGCACCTGTTTGGACAAACTCAAAGATTCTTTGAATAGCCGATGATTTCCATGATGGAGCAGTGCCTATTGATAATTTGACAGAAATTGATGTTGGATAAGTTCCACTTTCGGGAAAACTGATTTTTGCATTGGCACTATTAAAAGTGTATTCGGTGCCGACACTGAAACTATTACGGGTAACAATACCCGTTACCTCCCCTTCACCAGTTGTAACCGCAGATGGGCTGAGTGTCAAGGTATATGAAGTGTTTATATCCATGACGCCTCTGGTTTCAGACGGATTAGCACTGTTCAGTGCCAAAGTGTCCAGAATACTGATGTTGCCAAGACAATAGACACCAAAAATATTTTCTATGATGAGCCGTGGCACCAAACTATCCACGAATGCCTGGCCAGGGATAGTCTGTTCCTGGATATCACCGGCAAGAACCAGTTTTGAACTGGCAATGGTAGCATCCACCTTTCCGGTACTGGTATTGACGATATCGCCTAACATGGTCAGGGTCTTGCCATTTACGACGAAGTTCTTTTCGGAAGGATTTACGATGTTACCTATTCTTCGGTCTTCATCGAGGTAACAGTGATTGACTGCGCCTGAAATTGCAAAGACAATGGAAGCTTCCTCAACCGGAACCGAGTTGGCAGACCAGTTTGCCGGGTCTGCGAAATTCGTACTAACCGTACCCAGCCATTGATTGGGGTTAAATTCCCATGCACCCACGTTAGGTGGAATGCCCCTTGCCGTTTGCTCGAAGTCTATTATTATTCCCGTACCATGCACACCATCTATCTGAATATTCAATTTAAATCCTGTAGGGAGGGTACTCCCTGGAAATACAAATTGCGGATTGGTAATCTGGCTGTTTTGGTCTTCCCCATTTACTATTGGGATAACATAACCGTCGGAGCCATTGTAATATCCCGGCACACCACCTGTACCCGGAGTATAATAAACGTTATAATCCACTGTCAGGCTGTTGGCACCGGAGTAATTGTAATATATGGCATAGTGAAGGGATGAACCTCCGGTAGTAGACCGGAAATTAGCTAAAATATTATTTCTGAAATCGCGTATGTTGTTATCGTCGGCACTGAAAAGACAATAGGATTTATTGGTTGAACCGGAGGACAGGCTTCCCTCTATGTAAACTGTGTTGAAATACAAATAGGCATGATTGGAGCTTGTTCCGGACTCGTAAATGCCGTAGATAGTTGTGGTCGTATTTCCTCCAAGACTGATTATGTTATTGGCTACGGTATTAACGCCGGATGCCATGAAAATACCATAAATTACGGCACCGCTGGAATTGTTGTGCACTGACAGATTTCTGATGAAATTCCTCCTTAAGGCATTGTTACCAGTATTGCCGGTAAAATAGATACCTGTGATATTACCCGTAAAGTTTGCATTTGTGGAAGAAAGTCCGAAAATGGTGCTTTCTGTGATGGAATTTATTCCACTTGTGCTGCCAAGTTCAATCCCAATAATTTCATGACCTGTTCCAGGCGAGTTGCTTGAAAGGGAATGTATGGTGCTTCTTGATATAGTCGAGGTGCCTCCGGTAGTTTGGATACCTCTTGTTTGGGAGTTCAGTGTCCCGGAATAATTGTTAGTAAGGTTAGAGATTGTATTCAGGTTACAGGTTATAGTACCAGTTGCCTCAGAATATATTCCTCTCAGGTGTTGAGCAGAGGAAGCATTTGTTGCCAAAGAACCTGCAAGTAAGCTGTTGGCAGTTGTGCTGCTGCCTATTGAGTTAGAGCTAATCGAGATGGCGCCATTGGAATTGCTTTTATAAACAGCATTGAAACTGTGGGATACATTCGTGTCGTTGCCGAAAACACTGATGGCACCAATGGTATTTTTAGAGACAGATACAGTGCCTGAACCAGCAACATAAACTCCCTGGGAGACCGCATCAGAGGTGGCATTGATTACAATAGAACCCGTACCAGTGGCTGCGCCAATGACATTACCAGTGGTGGTTGTCCCGATATTCACCTGCCCTGACAACACTTCGATAGCACACCATGGCGTTGAACTTGCTGTGGTGTAACTCCAATTCCTGATGGTGTTGTTTTGTAAAACACTGACTGTTGTTACATCTGCATTGATGGAAATGCCTTTGTACCGGTGATTGGTATTGGAATTTACCGTCCATGCACTTCCACCACAGGAAGCTGCCTGCCCTCCAATGAAGTTACCACTTATTGAAAAATTGTTTCCTGAGGGGCTGTCAATCAGCAATGAAGTATAGACTAAAGAGCCGCTGGTGGGAACAAACGAAGTTGTTTCGTAAAAACTGTTGGTACTTATGGTCCAGGCGGAGTTATAGGCGTTGATATGAATGCCATTGGATGAAAGCCCGGTGTTCAGATAATCGAAAATGCTGTTGTTCCTGATGCTGTTAGAGTTGTTAATTGCATTTGCAGAACCACTTGAGTATATGACATTAACCGGCCGGTTGCTGCCGTTACCTGAGACATTGCAGTACTCTGTCACGTTGTTGTCATTGCCAGATCCGGAAGCAGAGGAAGAAAACAGGATGATACCATTATCACTTCCTGTGGATGATCCTTTTACATTGCAATATTTCAATGTATTGTTTTCGGCGGAGTTGCGCAGCCGAATTGCAGAAGTTCCGCTGGTCGGGGAAGTACTCGAATTAGTAACAGTCAGGCTTCGGGTAGAACCACTTTGATTAACTCTCCCGTCAATTGTGACATTATCAGCCCCGTTCAGGTCAATAAGTGGTCCGGCAAGGTTACCGGAAACTGTAATGTCAGCGACCGTTGGGTAAATTTTCAAAGTTGTCCAGGCACCTGCATTCAATTGAGCAGTTGAAGATTCAACGGTGTTGTTAATGAAGGTAACCTGGATATTTCTTCCAGATTGGTCATAAGCATTAATCGCAGCAAAGGCAGAGGCAAGAGTGGAAAAGTTACCCGTGCTGGAGGGCTGTGCATCTGTCACAATTACACTTGGTTTCCTACCGTCAACTTCATGAGAACCTATATCGGGAGCTGTGCCGAAACCATTGTTTTGTGCAGGATATCCAGGATTTCCGGCCCTGATATTTCCTTCAAAATCCACCGTAATTCCACTGATGTTCGCCCCTCCGCTTTCAATGAAAGTACCCACAGCAGGATCGATGCGCAGAAAATCCGAATTCGAACCGTCAGTACTCAGGAAATACAATACTTCAGAAATTGAAACCTGATCACGGGGCGAAATAATTCCTGCTGCAAATGCCCCTTGTTTATAGGCGGTAATGGTTTCTGCCGAGCTGGTTCCATCGTAGTAAATCAGATTTGTGCTCCCCGGAGTACCTGCATAAAAGAGGTTATTATTGGAACTTGCCGAGTAATTGTTCAATGCGTTTGTACCTCCGGTACTTCTGCGGAAAGCAACGGTAAGTCCTGTTCCTTTCGGAGTGGATAAGTTGGCTATTATGTTATTCCTTAAATCTAATTTTGAAGTAGTTGCAGTTGCGCTGGCAGCATGATAAAGTCCGGAAGTGCCGAAGTTGGTGCCAGAGCTGCTTGCATTAAGGTGAATGGTATTGAAAAATACGTTTGTACCTGATCTGACACCGGTGTTGGCAACGCTGATACCCCGGACCGGGTCTGCTACACTTGCAGCCGTTGCTTTTAAATCAGCAATTCTGTTGTTGTGAAGTGTCGAATAAAAATCTGCTGTTGCAGCACTAATCAGAATACCGTTTACAGAACCAGTTGTTATGCCACTATTGCTCGAACTTAAGTTGTAAATCTTATTTCTGTAAGCTGAAACTGCTGAGCCTCCTGAAATAGAAATACCGCTTACGTTACCTGTTGTAATATTGTTCGCCTGCAGATTGTAAATGGTGTTCTGGTAAATGTTTTTTGCAGTACCTGAGGTTATAGCTATGCCTGTAACAGTGGTTGAAGTTCCCCCAGTTGAAATTATTGTGTGAATGGTATTTTGAAAAATATTGTCATTGCCGGCTCCCGTGGTGATTCCGGTAATACTTCCTGCGCTGGATATATTGTTTATAAGATTGCTGGCTGTCTGGTTGTTGGTGCTCGTAATATTTATGTTCATTACCGTAATAGCTCCTGTCCCTCCCACCCAGTTACTGAATGTGTTTCCTGAAATAGTCTTATTAACAGACCCTGTTCCTGCATCTGTATTTATCCATCCGGAAATGGTGGCAGCGCCACTGATGTTTATGTTGGAAAAATTATTATTGTTATTATTCACCGTCACCCCAGTGTTGTTGGTAGCAGTTGTACTCGTGAAAAGAGTTAAAGCACCACTCGACGCCTGTTGCGTAAATGTTCCCGAAATGGAGTTGGAATTGATATTCTGCTGCCCATTGGATGGCATTGCTATGTTATTGGAAATAAAAGTTATTGCACCCGTTGTATTGATACTTAAGTTGGTGAATGTGTTGCCACTTATATTTTGACTAAGAGTAGTGGCTGAGTTTATAATATAAGTGTGGGTGTTTGTTCCTGCAATGGAATACGAAACACCTCTGATGTCGTTGCCCTGGATGGACAGAGCAGCATTGACGGAACCTGCTGTGTTACTGATTCCCGTTAATGCTCCACTATTTGCCACTGCACTGTAGGTTATCAGTCCGCCGTCGGTATTACCCATTTGGTTGTTGTTGATATTAATGGCTGATAGAACACCACCTGAATTGGAAATTGCAGTTACAGCACCGGATGCAACTGATTTAGAAATGTTCCGGATGATATTGGAGTTGATATTGACTGTAGTAGCCGCTGCGGTGTTGGAAATCCCAGTCAATGTTCCTGTCCCAGTGGTTGAGACTTCGATTATATGGTTGCCTGTAATGTTAATCTGACCGGCGATTCCACTGTTCCAAATACCGGTTAAAACAGAAGCCGCCGTACCAAAACTCGTGGCATTCCTGACGGTATTGCCGCTGATGGTGGCACCACCAGTTGAAGCGTTGCTTATCCCGTTAACAGTACATACTCCCGTAGTTGTAACAGCAGGATTTCCAATTGAAATTGAGTTGGAAATAGTAGCGCTACCAATGTAATTATCAGAAACTGTGAATTGCCCTCCACCGGCGGCATTTATGCCATGAAAAGTGTAACCTATACTCTCAGCTCCACCTGTGCTTATGGATGCTATCTGATTATTCTGAATGCTTACCGAACCGGAGGAGGTGGTATAGATTCCAGCCATGTAGTTACCGGTAATGCTGGAACTAACGGTTATTGAACCATTACTGTTAGTTTCACCTATAATATTGCCTGTCGTTGTTCCAATCTCCACTTGGCCAGCCAGAATGGATATCCCTGTAAAAATTCCGGGAGCGGCAGTTATTGCCGTTGCTACTGTGTTTGAAAGATTAATTCCAGCAACCTGATTGCCGTCAATTCTGGAAACTGCGGCAAGACCAACCGTCATTTCTATTCCGAAAAAACGGTTGTTAAATGCACCACCGTAGGTTGTGATTCCTGAAGGAATTGTGTTGCCATTGGCATAACCGATGATGTTGTTACTGACGACATATCCATTTCCGGAAGCCGTTACGATATTGATTCCTCTGTATATGTTGCTGGTAGTAGCTGTGCGGGTGGCAGTTTGGTAAAGACGGTTGCCGGATATCGTCCATGCCGAGCTGTTGGATGCGATGAAGATGCCATTGGAAGCAGCTGCAGCATTGTAATAATCCTGAATTTTATTGTTGCTGATGTTGTTCCCGCTATTGTCGATCAAAACGGAGGTGCCTGCGGAGTAAATAGAATTTGTAGGCAAGTTTGACCCGGCTGGTTTAATGGTGCAGTTGGAAATAGTATTGTCGTCATTGCCGGTTGTGGTGCCGGTTGAAAACAAAATGATACCTGAAGTCGTACCGACTGCAGAGCCTTCAATGGTGCAGTTGGTTATCGTGTTATTCGTTGCGTCAGCGATAAACCTGATTGCCGCCGCAGATGCACCAGTATTGATATTGCGGATTGTCAATGAGCTTCCACCTGTGTTCAGTCCGTTAAAAATGACCTGGTCAGCTCCGTTAAGGTTGATGAGTGTGCCAGCCACATCACCGGTAACAACACAGTTCACAGCATTTGCTGGCCGGATGGTCAGAGTGTAGTTACTGGCACAACCGTAAATAATGGTGTTTAAGGATACCGAACCGTTTTCACTTTGTGTGGCATCCAATAATTGTACTTCAAGGTTGCCCGCAAGTCCTCTGGAGTTGATTTCACTGAAAAGTCCACCTGTATTGGTAAGGGAGGTAAAGGTTCCCGAGGTACCAACTGTCACTGTTCCGCTTAATCCGTTAAGTAAGGTAAAGCTGTTGATGGTTCCACCAATGGGAAAGGCCGCTGAGGTCAGGTTCACACTCGACGGTGCAGCTGCAAAAGTGCCGGCATTAATAGCTATGTTGGTTGGTTCGACAATATCCTGCGCAACGACGAAATACTGTATAGTCTGACCGGGAGAAACTCCGGCTCCACCGGATAACAGAGCGTAGTTCATCGTAAAAGTGAAAGGGGAGGATGAGTTGGTAGCTTCGGTGTATTTCCATCCGGCCGTAGCTGATGTGTTGTTGTTAAACGTATTGGTATCGGTGGAACGTTTGTAATAAATCCTCGGTTTGGTTCCGGAGGTAGTGTTAACCCCTGTTGCATCGGTTATGATGGCCGTCAACTGCTGATTGCTGAGGCAGGAGTTGTTGGAAATGGTGGTGTAAGAAATAGCTGGAGGTGTTCCATCCACGAGCGTGAAGTTGCCTTCATCGGCACCAATATCCGGAGCGGTGGTACTCGAACCAGTGTAACCTGGATTACCCTGTCGCACCTGTCCGTCAAAGTCCTTGGTAAATCCAGTTATATTGGCTGCTCCACTCTCAATTTGCGTAGCTACAGAAGGGTTAATGTGCAGGAAATTGGAATTCGTGGGGTCAGTGCTCAGAAAAGGTGGATCTTCGGTGACCGATGCCTGGTCCCTTGGAGCTATGGTTCCTGCTGTAAATACCCCAGCTTTGTAAGCGGCCAAAGTTTGCGCCGAGGATGTTCCATCAGAATAAATCAACCTGGTGGAACCAGGTGTGCCTGCATAAAAGAGGTTGTTATTGGAGGTACTGGCATAATTGGCCAATGAATTGGAAGTGCCTGCACTCCGCCTAAAGGCTACAGTCAAACCACTTCCTTTAGGTGTGCTTAAGTTCACGATGATGTTGTTGCGCATATCGAGCGTAGCTGTAGTGGCCGTTGTACTGATGGTATGGTGAATGCCCGAAGATCCAAAGTTGGTACCTGAAGAAGTGGTATTCAGGTAAATGGTATTGTAATAAACATTGTTGGTTGATGTAGTTCCTGTATTAATGACGCTGATACCTCTTACCTGATTGGTTGCACTCATATTGGGCGTGCGGATATCCGCTATCATGTTGTTGCTGATGTTAACCAGGAGGTTTGCTGTGGTTCCTGAAACCTGTATTCCCTGAATTATACCAGTGGAAGTCATGGAAGTACTGGTCGAAGAAATATCGTAGATTTTATTAGCATCCAGTGTGACAATAGAACCTCCCGTTACCCACAAGCCGCTTACTGTTCCTGAAGTGTTGGCATTTGCCGTAAGTCCATGAATGGTATTGTGGGCCACGTTTATGGTGGTTCCCGCTGAAATCAGCATGCCCCGAACAGAACCCGTAGTGAGTGTGTTGCCCGTAAGGTTGGATATCGTGTTGTTGCCTATATATTTGACAGTCCCTGCTGTCACGTTTATGCCTGATACTATGGTCGCTGCGGCCCCGCCATTTGAAGTCAGCGGATTAATGGTGTTTAGGTAAATGCTGTCGTTACCCGCACCCGTTGTTATACCCGTTATTGTTCCCGCACTTGAAATATTACTAATGGTGTTGCTTTTACATCGATTGTTAACACTTGTCACACTCATGCTCATTACTGTAATCGACCCAGTTCCACCTGTCCAGTTGTTAAAGGTATTACCTGAAGTAGTTTTGTTTGGTTCACCTGTTCCGGCATCTGTTTGTATCCAACCGGAAATAGTGGCAGCTCCAAAAATGGTGATGTTCGAAAAGTTGTTGTTGTTGTTGTTGACAGTGACGTTAGTGTTATTGGTAGAAGCTGTACTTGTGAATATCGTAATTGCGCCGGTGTTTCCGGAGGTTCTGGTAAAACTGCCGCTGATACTGTTGTTGTTAACATTTTGCACACCATTGGTTGGCATGGATACGGAGTTAGACAAAAAGGTGATAGTACCATTGGTATTGACATTCAAATTTGTCAGAGTATTATTGCTTATGTCCTGTGTCAGTGTTGCAGCTGAGTTGGTGAAATAAGTATGGGTATGCGTACTTGCCGCACCGGTATAATTTATACCTCTGATGTCATTGTTTTTAATGGCCAGTTCACAACTTGCGGCTCCGGCTGTATTGCTTATACCCAATATGGCACCTGAGTTGGCAACAGAATAAGTGATGAGGCCTCCGGTGGCATTTCCCAGCTGATTGTAGTTGATGTTGATGGTATTGAGCACTGCTCCTGAATTGGAAATGGCAGTGAAAGCACCTCCTGCAACCGATTTGATGTTGTTTCGGACAACATTGTAATTCATATTAAGTACTGTGGCTGCTGCGGAGTTAGTAATGGCTGTCAGTGCTCCTGTTCCGGTATTGTTACCGGAAATAACACTATTGTTGTTAATATCGACGGTACTCGATCCTCCCGAATTGATTATTCCATTATATACAGAAGCTCCGGTTCCATAAACTGTGCAGTTTTGTACCGTATTTCCAACAATAGAAATAATGCCTGTAGCCTGATTGAAAATTCCTCTGAAGGTGCAGACCGGAGAAGTTGTCGACCCATCCCCGACAGCTATGGAATTAGCGGTAATGGTGCTGCCAACAGTATTGCCGGACATGGTGAAGTTGCCTCCGGTACCAACTCCGTGAATGCCGTTGAAAGTGTAACCGATTGTTGAAGAACCACTGGTGGAAAAAGCACCAACATGGTTATTTTGAATGATAACGTTTCCGGTTGAGGTAGCATATATACCTGATATGACGCCCAGCGAGGTTGTTGATGTAATGCCAATGGATCCCGTTCCACTTGTCGCACCAATAATATTTCCGGACGTTGTACCAATGTTTACGTTTCCTGCCAAAACAGATATACCACCAAAAATACCAGGAGATGTGGTTGAACCGCTTGTAGTAGAAATCAGGATATTGCTGATGGTGTTCCCCTGAACATTGGATGTTGTTGAGGTTGAAACCGTCATTTCGATGGCACGGTACAGGTAGGCTACACTACCGGCGTAACTTGAGTTTCCGGTGGAAACGTCATTGGCATATCCGATAATGTTGTTGTTCACAGCGTAATCACCTCCGGCTGCAGTCAGGATATAGAGGGCTCGGTGCGTCACAGCAGCAGTCGAGGTACGTGCAGCCGTTTGAAATAAACGGTTACCAGTGATGGTCCATGCCGAACTGTTTGCCTCAATAAAAATACCGCTCGAAGCAAGACCAGCGTTGAAGAAGTTGGATATTTTATTGCCCGAAATGCTGATGTTGCTGTTATCGGTCAAAACACTCGAGCCATTGGAATATATGGCATTTACAGGGAGGTTTGATCCAGCTGCCGTAATGGTGCAGTTTGAAATGATGTTCCCATCATTTCCCGTTGATTCACCTGTACTAAAGAACACAATACCATTTGCTGCTGTGGAAGAAGAACCCTGAAGTGTCGCATTCGTAACGGTGTTACCCGTGGCGTCATTGATAAAACGGATCACCCCCGATGCACCCGTGGCGGTATTGGTAATAGTCAGTGAATTACCCCCGGTGTTCAGTCCGTTTATGGTGACATTGTCCGCCCCGTTCAAGTCAACCAGATAACCCGTTACGTTGCCACTAATGGTTCGTGCTCCTCCAGACGGTGAAATGGTTAATGTTGCCCAGGAAGCTATGGAAGGTTGATTGAGTACTGCGGATGCCGTTTCGGTTGTATTTGCGGTAATGGAAATGACGATATTGTTGGAGGTCTGATCTCCATTTGCGTTCAAAGCATCGAATGCGAGTTTCAGAGTGCTGTAGGATCCATTGGCATCGGTAGAACCTGACACTGTGATCTGGGCGATTGAATTTCCTAAGTGTCCAAGTAAACAAATTGTCAAAACGGCCAATAACTTAGCAGTATTCAGTATAGAACTACGGTTCCATTGAATACCAGTGTACTTCGGAAAAACATTCCCAAAGTGAAGAAATCTAATTGTCCTGATAACTTCAATCCACTTCATAGACCAGTTCGAGTTTTTTTCATTTTCACAATCCACAGTCCACAGTCCTTTTATAAAGTAAAAGCCATTCCTGCCTCAGCAAAATGCGCTGGGACGCGAAAAGCAGAATAAGACCTGTCAGTATATTTATCATGGTGCAATCCATTCGTTATTGTTAATTTTTCGTGGGTTGTAGTTTTTTAGCTTCTTCCAGTGAAATCCTTTTTCCATTCAAATAAGCTGATACAAAAGCATCCTTTCTTCCCATTTGCCTGATTTTCCTCAATGCTTCATTAGCATTATCAATAGTGTCAAAAATTCCTGAAACGAAACGGTAACTAAGATTCGGCAGAATCTCGTAATGAATCATAGTTAGTCCTTGAAAACGTTCGAGATTCAGTTGCTTTTTGAAAACACCTATTTGTACGGTGTAAATGAGTCCTGGCACATTAGAAATCAATCCAATGCTATCTCTTCTGATATCAGTGGTTTGGGTCACGTTTTCATTCAAATCCTCAGGTGGGATTATTTTTGTTTCAGAACTTATCTTATTTGATTTGAGAATGAAATTGAGATTAGTGACACTGGCACCCTCAGGTAAGATTTCAATAGTAGTAAAGATGTATTGGGGCGAGACGGTAAAATCAAGATTAACCATTTGCTCCTTATCGATGGCTAACATGTACACTCCAGGCTTCAATCCCAGATAGCTGTAAAATCCATCTGATTCCGTCAAAGTGCCGGCTACCAGATTGCCACTCAGGTCGAAAAACTGTACCGTTATTCGTCCTTGGCCCTTCATCTCGTCCTTTTCTTTGAGGTACACCATTCCGGTCACTTCCCCAACCGACAATATTGGCAGGTTGATGCGCTTGTATTGATGTGGATCGACGAGGACATTGAAAGTCTTATTTTTAAACCGCCATGTTATACTGGGCAAGTCGTAGTCTGTGAACTCCACTGTATATTCTACAAAAGCGTTCAGGTCAGATATCCGCACGATAGAATCCTTTTCACTGATAATTGCTTTACCACCTGCTACTTTCACGGAACTAAGCAGGACTTTAGGTTCGCCATTGTCTTGTCTACCGTTCTGATTCAGATCGAGGAATGGGTAAAACAGTATGCCACCCTTGCCGAGTGCTGAATTTATACCTGTTTTGACCCGGTGATTATCTGCACCAAATGCAAGACTGCCCTGTGCACTTTCTGATGCTCCAAATTTTTTGTTGGCATAGTAACTGGTAAGTTGAGTTCGAGCGAAAGGCAATTCGTATTTCACTCCAGCATAAACATTGGTATTCTGACTGTTGAAGTTTCTTTCCAGGCTTGCAATGAAGTATAGTTTTTTGATTCTTCTTTCTACATCCAACTTGATCCTGGTAACCTTTAAGTCCTTGGGAAATACCTCCATAGTGGGTCTAATGACTAAGCCATTTCTCAAGCGATAGGAAAGTGAAAAATTGGAGTACATGTAAGGGTCGTTATTATTGACCCAATTTTGAAAAAAAGAGCTATTGAGAGAAAATCGCCTGTAATAAGTGGAAAATGTAACGTCGAACTGGTTATAAGTGAAAGGTCTGTAAAGAAACTGATTGAAGTTAATCTTTGCTAAAAAATTGATATTCTTGATCTTGGCCGGAATGATCAACTTCACTTTTCTTTCTTCCAGGGCGTTGAATTCTGTAGCGCGCTGTTCCTCATAGTATTTGGCATAATACAATTCCAGATAAGTGTTTCTGGAAAACTGATAATTCATATTGCCCATCCACCTGACGCCGTGAGCATACTCAAGATTTACGGTCATTTTGCTGTAGGGCTGAAGAGATGTCCTCAAATAAGGGATATTGGGATTCGAACCTATGCTCGATAAATATTCCCAGCCAACTCCCAAGGTCAGGAAACTGCTTAACCCATAATTAAATACCCCATGGCCATAGTGGGTAGATAAATCGTACTGCATCAGGCCGCCGGTTAAGCTGTATTCAAATTTACCTGCCGGAGTGAATGTGAACGGAACATTCATGATGCGTTCCTCGCTTCGCTCTTCGCCCAATGGACCATAGAACTTAAGTTTGATAACCGTGTAGCCATAGACAATGGGAACTTTAAATACATACAAACCGGAAGCGTCAGCAGTAGTGTAGTCCATCAGTACATCATTGATGTACAATTCAACTGTCCAGTTGGGTTCTGTCACGTCGTTGATGATGTAATGACCGGAAGCTTTCCGCACGGAGGTAGGAGAATTGCTAATGGCACCGCCAATGACCGGAGAATGCAGAAAGGCTATGCCCTGACCATAAACGAGTCCGAGTTGAGCCTGGCGCATCAAGTTAAAGTCATTGTCCACCCACCGCCAGGAATAGTACAATTGTCTTTGGTCAAATTTGTAGCGGTCGCTGATATTCCAGGAAAGAATGGTTTGTCCACCTAATAATTCTGCACCAAGAGCAAGACCAAGGTAATTGCTGGTTTTTTCATTCTGGGCTTGATGTGAACTAACTGTCCAATCGAGGGTGCCAAATCTAAAAGCATGATATGTCCTTGGAACAATGCTGTCGATTTTTACGGATTGAGTAGAAACACTGGCGATTTTTTGCCTTTGCTTTTCCAATTTGGCTTGTCTGAGAATCGGAAGCTCAAATACGACAGCCAATTTTCCAGTTAACGATCGGGGATTATAAATTAGATTGATACCAAAATAGGCCGGGAAGATGGTTGACTCCAAAAAATACCCGCCCTCTGCAAATAACAGGCTATTCTTGAGGGATATGGTTTCCCTGTTTGTTCTCAATTGCCTGGATTCAAGGTCAACAGCATAGGTATTGGATTCAACGGAAATAAATCCCTCCAGGCTTTTCCTGACCTGTGTCAGTGTACAGGCAATTCCAAGGTTATGAAACAGGTCCTCAATGTTCAGGTAGAGAACTTCTTCGTCTGTAATTAGTACGTCCAATTCAAATTTAAAATCAGGGTTTACAGTGACTTCTATGGGAAGCACTGTGAACAGAGGAAGGGTATCGTTATTGTATTTATTGGGTAGGCCCTGTGCATTTGTACTCAGGTTAATGAATATGGCCAATAACATTACAAGGACTATGCGCATGAACGCAAAGCCAAAAAAGTCGTTGTCATATTTTCGCCTTTCATACATTACTCCTGTTCAAAAGTTATTTCAAATGATCCTGTGTAAATCCCAGGAGGAGCAATTCCAGGTACATACAAAATCCCACCGACTCTAAGTGTCGTGATAAAGTTGCAGTTATTGCCCACAGCGAATTTGGACCCACTCGCTCCTTTTTCGGTTGGTCCCAATTGAAGGGTCATTGTTCCGCCATTGCTTCCGGTCAATATGATGTTGGATGGAAGGATAACTGTTATGTTGCGACCCTGACAGAGTTTGATTTCAAAAATGGCAGGTTGTGCTGCCGGTGGAAGTGCAGAAAGGTAAATGCTGCCGGTGGAAGATCTGACCCCGTTGAAGCCAACGGTGATGGTGCCACCGGCAGGGCCGGTCATTGTAAAGGTCCCGAAGTGAAGGGCTTGGGTGGCAGTAACCGTAACGGATCTTTGTGGTAAAGTGGGTTGGGCAATTGGTTCACCTATAATGAACAGAGCCACCATTACTGCGAGCAGCAACCGAAAAATGGCTGATTTCAGGTTTATAGGTTTCATAGTACACGGCCGAATTTGGAGGATGCCTGTGTGCTATAGTTCAAGTTCTGCTTCTGCGAATATTTCGTGCCTAATAGCGTCATCCCGGCTTGTGTAGCTGACTTTTACTTTTCCGTTCATCAGCATCAAACCAGGTGTAAGGTTCAATTTCAGATTTATGTATCGTTTGTCGAGGTTGGTATAAACTGCAACTCCTTTCACAGTACCCAACTCAACGGGTTTTCCTTGCTTTGGAATGTATTCTGCTTTCAAATCTCCGTACACCGATTTGTTCCCGGTTCTGTTCACAGTAAATTTCAGTGACAAGTCTGGTTCGCTCTCCAACCTAAGGTCAGAAATTGAAGTCTGCACATTGACCGCACCAGAGCGAATGATGATCGGAATACTCATCCCGAAAATAGGTATGATACGCACTGTAACACTATTTGAGCTTTCTTCCTGGGTGCTTCCCAACGGCGTATAATCTTTTTCCGACCTGAAATACAAGTGAGAGCGGTATTCACCGTCGGGCATATTGGGCTTTCTCATGCATTGCACCATCACGACCTGAGCCTCTCCCGGCTGAAGGGTTACGCGGCGTGGGTAAACACGCAGGAAGGGATCGGCAAACATTTGTCCCGGGTCAGGAGAATCGATACTTTCAAAACTACCATCTGCATTCATGCGTCTTTGCACGAAGGATACAGAGAAAGTTGTGGCTTCCGTACCTGTATTGATAAGGTTGAGCTCTGCCTTGTTATCTCTTCCTTCAAAAACAATCCGGTTGGGTGAAATCAATAAATCCCCCTGAGCATGGGTGTCTTGATTTGCAACCATACCAAAGAAGATTAGCATTATTACCAGAAAAATGCTTTTCATCATAATGACTTAAAGTGGTGAGTTTTGGCCTTGGTCTTCGGGATATTTCAAGTTTAGGCTGCTTATATATATTATGCCAAGGTTGCCCTTTGGTGCAAAAGGGCAACCCAGTTAACATTATTTCATGGTGGTTTAAGGATTAGTTATAGTCAATGGACACGTTAAACGATCCGCTATAAACACCTGCTACCTGATTGGCACCTACCGTTAGTGTACCTCCCAATGTAAAGGAATCAGTGCCATTAGCTGCAAGAGTGCTTGTCACAGCATCAGCACCAGCACCGCTAAAACGGGCTTTCATGAGTGTAATATTCATAGTTCTGAGACCGGCTCCAGCAGTCCCATGGGTAACCTCAGTGGTGGCAGGCAAAGTCAATGCATAAGTTTCAAGAGCCGTTCCTGTCACGTTGTAAGCTGCGTTTGTCGCAGTTGGTGTAGCGGTGGAAGCAGCACAATCACCTGTGAAGGTCCGGTTTGTGGAGTTTGATGGCAGCACGACAGTGCCACCTGTAGTTCCTGTTAGTTGAACGGAACCAAAATGCAGAGGAGAAGTTTCCGTGATGGTCATCGCCACAATGAGAACGGCTCCTGCATTAGTACTCTCTGACGCAGAGGTCTGGGCCTGAAGATTACCAGCTAAACCAGCAATCAACACAATGGCCAATAGTGTTAGGATAGATTTTTTCATTAGATAAAAATTTGTAAAGATTTGTAAGTATTTGTTTCATATCACAGTTAAAAACAAGCGATACTCAATCAAAGCAAAAGCAATGCCGATTCGTGTATTGTTTGTTAATAAGTGACTGGCAATCAGACAAATTTTGACACGCAGACTTACAGTTTAAAATCTAAAAATAGGGGTGATTATAGCCTGAAAGGCTTATCAAATGCATTTCACAGGAAAATCTTGAGTGATTTATAGAGTCGGGAGAGCATCCGGTTTTTCCAGATTCTGTGACTTGAAATACGGTTATACTTTCAAAAAATAGTATTCGTATTGTTAGAAAAAATGAATCAACGAGAAAGAATTGTTATGAATTACATCCTTATCAGAGTGGAAGGTAACTTATGATTTGGCTGTATCTTTCAGACTTAGGAACGACTAAGAAACAACTTCACGAATTGGAGGCCTAACGGTTACTAAAC
>CAYRDX010000040.1:0-41744 GCA_964423205.1 uncultured Saprospiraceae bacterium
ATGTTTTGTGATTTTTTTAAAAATATCGATAATTGGCTAATGTAACATTGTCAAGTTACTGTCATCAATACAGCAATTCTCACTTTAGAAAACATTAAATACTAGATACATTCATAGTTCATTGACAACTTGGTAACTTTAGTCGAAAACAGCCTTTGTGGACAGACAGCTTAATTAAGTCAGTGCGGCAATCCTTTACAGCTATCGAAGACTACCGGTCAATCAATTGCAGCTATTCTTTGGTTGATACGCTTATGGGGGCTTTTCCATTTTTCATTTAAAAGACCCATCCCTTCTCGCTTTTCGGGAGCAATTTCTTAGCCGTTCAGAAAATCTCAAACAAGTTTACGGTTTTAAAAAGATACCTGAAGACAGTGGTTTGAGAAAATGTCTTGACCAATTCGACCAAACCCTGTTGCGTCCGACTTTCAAGCTGTTACTTGAGCAGTTACGCAACGGAAAAATCCTGGAGCAAAAGCGGGTATTAGGTGATTATCTGGCTATCAGTTATGATGGCACCGGTTACTTCTGCTCCTCCAAAACAAGTTGCCCGCATTGTTTGACCAGGCAACTTCACTCCGGAGAATTACAGTATCATCACCAGTTGCTGGCCTGTTGTATCATTCATCCGAAGCAGGACACCGTTTTTCCGGTAGCAGCCGAAGCTATAGTCAGGCAAGACGGGAACGAGAAAAATGATTGTGAACGAAACGCTGCCAAAAGGCTGATTCCCGAAGTCCGAAAAACACTGAGTACTGATAAAATTATCATGCTTCTGGATGCTCTTTATGCTGACGGGCCTACAATTCGCTCACTTCAGGAACAGCAGTGCAACTATATCATCACCATCAAAGAAGGATACGTTTTGCTGCAAGCCAAACGTTTAGAACAAGAAGGCTCCTTGCAAGAGCTAACCTGGACTATTGCTAATGCACGGTGCACTGCCCGTTTTGCCAATGGCTTGATACTGAATGGTCAGAACCAGGACATTCTGACCAATTACCTGTTTTACCAGGAAACAGACAGGAAAAGCGGCAAAACTATCTATCAAAATGACTGGATTACCGACCTTTCCATTGTAGCTGACCAAGTGAAAAATTTAGTTTCTGCAGCAAGGGCAAGGAGGAAAATTGAAAACGAAACTTTCAACACCCCGAAAAACCAGGGATATCACCTGGAGCATAACTATGGGCATGGTAAGCAATACCTTTGTACTGTCTTTGCAACGTTAATGTTCCTCGCTTTCCTGGTTGACCAAATTTCTCAGTTCGCCGATTCATATTTTCAAAAAGCAATGGCTATGTTCAAAACCAAAAAGGCTTTTTTGTTCAAAATACTGGCTACTTTCGATGTGTTACCTTGTATGTCAATGAACGCTATTTATCGATTCATCGCAGGAGACCTTAAAATCTCGCTGCCTAAAATTGAATACTCTATTTAACTTTCTCTAAAGTGAGAATTGCCCATTTAGACTATAAAAAATCTAAAAGTTACTTATTATCAAAAAATTCATGGAAAAAATTAGGATTCTCTGGGCCGATGATGAAATTGACTTGCTCAAACCACAGATGTTGTTTCTGGAAAAAAAAGGTTATGAAGTAGTAACTGTTACTAATGGACATGACGCTCTGGAAGAATGTGAAAACAATAAAGATTTTGACGTGGTTTTCCTGGATGAAAGCATGCCCGGCCTTACTGGCTTGGAAACTTTATCAAAAATTAAAGAAAGCAACCCTCTTTTACCAGTGGTAATGATCACTAAAAACGAGGCTGAAGATATTATGGAAGAGGCCATCGGCTCTCAGATTTCTGACTATCTTATTAAACCGGTCAACCCCAACCAAATTCTGCTCACATTAAAGAAGATTATCGACAACAAAAGGTTGATCCGTGAAAAAACCACTTCCGATTATCAGCAGGAATTTCGCTTATTGATGATGCAAATAAATAGTGGAGCCAGCGTTGAAGAATGGACGGAGATTTATAAGAAACTGGTCAGTTGGGAGATAAAAATGGATGATTCACAGAGCACTGCCATGGGTGATATTCTGGCAACACAAAAGCAGGAAGCCAATTCCGAGTTTTGCCGTTTTGTGCTGCGTAATTATGAAAATTGGATAAAAAGCCAGGACGAAATGCCTGTTCTTTCCCATAACCTGATGCGCAAATCTGTATTTCCGCACCTTTCAGAAAATGTTCCTGTTCTCGTGGTTTTATTGGACAATCTAAGGTATGATCAATGGAAAGTAATTGAACCCGTAATTTCAGAACTCTACAGAGTCGAACAGGAGGAGTATTTCTTCAGCATTTTACCCACAGCCACGCAATACAGCAGAAATGCGATTTTTTCTGGAATGTTACCAGTGGATATAGAAAAAGTTCACCCAGACTGGTGGAAGAACGACACTGATGAAGGAGGTAAAAACCTTTATGAACACGAACTTTTGAAAGAACAAGTAAAAAGGCTTTTGCGCAAACCGATTAAAGTTGATTATCTAAAGGTTACAAATGTTGCGAACGCAAAAGAACTTCAGGATAATGTATTGAACTACCTGAATAACGATCTAACTGTTGTTGTATACAACTTTATTGACATGCTGTCACATGCCCGCACGGAGATGGAGGTGTTGAAGGAATTGGCAGGGGATGAAAAGGCTTACCGATCACTTACGCGTTCCTGGTTTGTAAACTCTCCTTTATGGGCAGCGCTTCAAAAAGCAGCCGAAAAGAATATTCAATTAATAGTAACAACTGATCATGGCACAATCCGTGTAAATACTCCCTCCCGAGTAGTCGGGGACAGAGACACTACAACTAATCTTCGATATAAAGTTGGACGCAACCTACAGTATGAGCAAAGAGATGTTTTTGATGTAAGAGATCCCAAAACCGCTGGGTTACCACGGCCTAATGTCAGTTCAACTTTTATTTTCGCCAAAGAGGATAAATTCTTCCTTTATCCCAATAATTATAACTATTACCACAATTATTATAAGAACACTTTTCAGCACGGGGGAATTTCATTGGAAGAAATGATTTGTCCGATTGTTCGATTAAAACCAAAGTAGGACTAATCAATCTAATTTAGAAATGCCGCAACGAGTTCCATTACTTTTCATAGCACCCAGTGAATTGGGTGGAAGGGGCGTTTTCACCGAGCTGCGTTTGGAGGAAGGTGATTTGATTGAAATTTGCCCGGCAATTGTGCTTTCTGCTGACGATTTGGAACGTATCCATCAAACCGGTCTTCATGATTATTATTTTCTTTGGGGTGAAGATCAAAAATCGTGTGCCTTAGCACTTGGTTATGGCTCGCTTTACAATCACTCTTTTGAACCAAACGCAAGGTATTTAATTGATTATGAACAAAATACCATCGACTTTTATTGCATCAGGGAGATTTTGCCGGGTGAAGAAATCACCGTTAATTATAATGGTGATCCTGATGAAAAAACTCCAGTTTGGTTTGAATCGAATAAGAAGAGAAGCATTGTTCTTTAGAAATTTTTATTGGAGCAATTTATTTGCATTCATATTTCTCGCCTTTTCTTCTCTCGTTTCTTGTTCAAACGAAGAAACCTTACCCGATGTGGAATACACCAAGGAATCAACCACCATAGAAACGGCTGAGGGCATAGAAATGATTTATACCGATTCCGCCATTACTGCGCTTCGAATTTCCAGCCCGAAAATGATAAGGAAACTTAGCGGAGCTGATCCGGTGCAGGAATTTACAGATGGACTACGGGTGGAGTTTTACGATAAGGAAGGTAACATTACGGCTACGCTCTCGGCTAAATACGCCTTGCGAAAGGAAGATAGCAGCACGTTTACCGTACGAGATAGTGTAATTTGGCGAAGCAATAAAGGTGAACAACTTGAAACTGAAGAGCTAATTTGGGAGAAGGACTTGGATAAAGTCCACACCAGCAAGTTTGTTTTATTGAAACGTCCGGAGGAAATTCTTTATGGATACGGCTTTGAATCAAATCAGCAATTTACACAATGGAAGATCATTGCCATTGAAGGAAGATTAAGAGGAAATGAAATCAGCCAGGAATTAACGAAATAAGCCAAAGCTTAGCCCAACAAATCTTCTGAGCTTACACTTTCATCTGAATTCTCGCCTGCCAACAGAGAGGTGATATCCTCAAAAGCAGCATAGTTCATGCAATAAAAAGCAGGAATAGTAGCCAAAATCCCAATACAGAAAATAAGAATACCCGCACCTGCAATTATTCCGAGCAGAATAAAGAATAAGGTAAAAACTGCCAGTTTCCTGGTAATCAGTTTTCTGCTGGTTTCAAGGGCTTCCCAAAACCCGAAACCATAAAACACGATAAACATATAGGCCCATGAGTAAGCGATTCCAAAATATAAAGCCGGAAGAAGCAAAATGAATGGCCAGAATGGGATTTCGGGGAATTGAGCGGATTCCAGTTCCGTCGGATTTTGCAGTATTTCTGCATACCATTCAAAAAGCCCATAATCCCGTATGACAATAAAAAATGGAATAAGCGATAACAAGGTAATGATTGATTTAGCCAGTGTGGCCAATGCGAGTTGCCCTACATAGTCAAATCCTCTTACGTAATCTCCGAATTGCGGTTCCCTGCCTTTTTGCACCACATTTGCCACCAGGAAAAACCCAACAGTAAAAATAGGCACCAGAATAAACTGATTTGCGAGGGCACCGATGAAAGGGATAAAGCTAACAACCATCACAATAGCCAACATGGCAAAGGCGAAAACTACAAATCCACCGAGATTCTTGACGAGGAAACCAAATCCTGTTTTGATATAATGTTCAAACCGGAATTCAAATCCGTTGTGTAAAAGGGTATCTATTCTTGATTTAACTGATGTATTCATTTCTTAATTGGACTTAACTTTATGAAGGGCGAAAAGTACCAAGAAACTGTGATTATGTAAAAAGGCAAAAGTAAAAAGGCAAAAGGCAAAAGTTTTCCAACTGATTTTCAAGTGGTTAAGAAAACAATTTGGCAACAGTATTTTTCACTCATTACTAAATAAAAAAGGGAAAACCAAAATGGTCTTCCCTTTTTTCAAGTTCCTTATATCCTGTTATCAGAAGAAAGTAGCCCGGTTGTCGTCAACACTGGCACTACTGCGCATCGCCTGTGAAAGACGGGAGTGAACAAAACTTCTGGTTGTTTGCTGGCTGGATTGTTTTATTATGTCATAATTGACAAAAGAAGGTGTGACCTGATTGTTTGTTGGCATCAAAACAAATACACCCGAATTGCCTGTTAATGGTGCCGTTAGTTTATTCAACTCGGATCTAAAGGCAGTTGCTACAACGGTAGGTTCGCTGCCTATTCCAGGAATAAATGCACTTGCGAAGGAAACGGCCGTAGCAGTATCTACTTGTACATTATATGAAGCAGCTATATCACCAAGACTGGTCATGCCTTTAATTTTTTCGGCTATAATCTGGCTTTTTTTCTTATTGATTACTTCTGGTTCCAAAGTTGATTTGATATCCTTCCAATTTGGAATGCCTTCAGGAATAATTGATTGTAATCCGGCAACCACATATTGCCTGACATAGAATTGTTGAGGATCCTGGTAGCCAAACACCTGAGGTGAAACATCACCAACTTTGGCAGCTTTAGTATTCTGATCCATACCAAATGCCCAGCGAACTAATTCTCTTGAGGCTTGGCCTGTTCCCAATTCTCCTATTGCAAAATCATTGACTTTAAGGGCTGGCGAGGTTTCAACTTCCAGACCTTTTGCTTCGGCCGCTTTGCGCAGGGATTCCAGGGATTTGTTTTCTTCCTGAAGTTGCAAGGCCAATTCTCTGGCCGCATCCTGGGTGTTCTGGCTTGGTAAGATGTTCTGAGAAATATAGGCCACTTTGTAACCCTCATTTCTGTCTGTGAACTTACGACCCGTTACTTCCACCAAATGAATACCAAATTGGGTGAATACCTTGTACACCTTCCCGGGCTCTGCCTTGTAGAAACATAAATCGTTAAACTCTTTTACCATTGTTCCTGCTGCAAAATATCCCAAATCACCACCTTTGGTGGCGTTAGACAAATCTACACTGTAACGGGCTGCAAGTGAGTCGAAGGAATCGGCACCGCGTTCAAGTACGAGTTTGAGGCTGTCGATAGTTGCATTTGCTGCATTAAACATAGCCTGGTCATCTGCACGCATAAGGATGTGCCTTGCTTTAACAGAATCAGGTATCACTTTTCTGTCAAGTAATTTAACAGCTTTATATGCACCCTCATCGATGTATGGACCATAGACATCACCAACTGTAAGCCCGGAAATAGCATCAACAATAGCTGGACTCAATTCATCTTTTTTGAAATAAACCTCATCGATAGACCCATAATTGTTTTCAACAAACAAAGAATCATTGGTTGCAGATTTAAAATCGTCCACCAGGTCTGCAACATTTCTCTGAATATCTGAAGAGTCTTTTGCAGTAGGGTTTACCGGGAAAACGACATAATCAATTATGCGTGTTTCTTCTTTTTGCTTGTACTTGTGGCTGTTTTCCTCAAAATAGGATTTATAATCGTCATCAGTCAAAGTAACTGCTGAATTTTCGATTTCATCGAAGGGCACTTGTACGTATTGAAAATCAACCATCTGATTTTGCTCAGAGTTGATGATTTCTGCCATCCAGTTTGGAGTGTACATACCTTTGGAAACCAGGGTTGCTATTTTCGTCTGAAGCCTGTCTTTGATAATTTCTTTTTCCTGATGTGCCCAACGATGCTTAAAATCGGGAACCAACTGACCAGACTGAATGAGTTGATCAATTTGGTTAGTCGTAATGATGTTCTTTATCTGATTGAGCTGCTCCATGTCGACCTGAAAGGTTTGAGGATTCTGGTAGCGACTTGTTATCACGGGACTTAACTTCGAAATATCTGGGCTAAACTGAAGGTCGAGCAATTCATTCTTGCTTACACCAAGTCCGATTTGTTCAGCTTCATTGGATACAATAGCTTCATCTACAAAATAATTCCAAAGGAATGACCTTTCGCTAAAGCCGTCACTGTTTGAGTTCCGGTACAACATATCGTAAACGGAACTGAATTCCTGGTATTCAATCTTCTTCCCGTCTATTTTTCCTATCAAAGTGCGGCTACCGCCAAAAAGACTTTGGTTGGGATTGTCAAACATCAGCATCGCAATAAACAAGAAAAGCGCCGCGGCCATAGAGCCCACAAGGAGCCATTTTTGCTTGCGAATTTTACCAATAAGAGCCATGTTGTGTTTCTTTAGATTTAAATAAACCAAAAGTGGGCTGTTCTGAAATTAAAGCCCCAGTGGTTTGGTTTTGTGAAATACGTAAAATTGGATTTCTAAAAACTTGATTTTAAGAGAATTGTTTCATTTCCTGCTTGTAAATTGGCATCGGAACAAATGAAAAAAATTAAGCTCCAAAAAAATCCGGGCAAAGGTAATTTCTTTGGCCAGAAAGTCAAAATTTTCAAAACGCTGTGGCAACTACATAATTAAAATTAGAGAATGGATTGATTCCACATCAGCTTTTTGATCGAAGGATTGATTGTAGAAAAACCATGCCATTGAGAAAGAATAGCTCATTTGCGCCCCGCCCTTTAGAATGCAAATAGAATGCATTAGGTAATTTCCCCATAACAATTGGAATATCTACCTTTGCTAAATCAAAGGAGGGTAATTATCCTTCAAGAATGCAACCATACATATCCAGAAAACAAACGCGCTGCGGCGAGCATGGCATCTAAAAAAAAATCTAATCAACTGTCCTTCAATCTGGGATTTAAAGATGACAGAACTCCTAAATTGATTGGTGTTTTTCTCCTTTTCCTTTCAGCCTATCTGTTTATAGCGTTTTTCTCCTATCTCTTTACGTGGATGGATGATTACGATGACGTCAACAGCAAACCCTTGCTGGAATTACTGGGAGAAAGTTTTCAGGCTTCAAACTTATTGGGTAGGCTTGGGGCAATTATTTCCAATACTTTCTTTTGGTGGGGTGTTGGCCTGGCGTCCTTTATTATAGTTTATCTGATGGTTAGGTATGGGCTTTCATTAATAAAGCAAAAGCCACTTAAGCTCTTAACTCCCACACTTAAGAAAAGTCTTGCTTTAATCATTTTTATTTCTGTATTGTTGGAGTTCATTTTCGGAGAATCCAATTTCCCCTGGGGAGGAGCTTTTGGTGAAGCATTGAGCGCATGGATGACCAGCTTTGTGGGGGTGCTAGGAATGATAGTGCTGATTGTGGCAATTTTGGCCATGCTGCTCGTGTGGTTTGCAAATCCTAACTTCAATGAATTGACTTACGCACAAGCAATTGAAGAAACCAAATTATGGGTATCGGACATCTTTTACAGGCGGTATATTGGAGGGCGCAATAGAGCTTCAGGCAGCAGAACAAACATTGAGAAAGAATTTGAAAGACAAAGAGGACCAGTTATCGAAGAAGGAAGTGAGGATGAAATGGTTGACTTTAACTTGAAGGAGGGAAAGCATTCAACCGGGCCAAAAACACTTAGGCCTGGCGACACAGAATTGGAAATAGAAGAATCGGTTAACCAGAGCGAAGAAAACGAATCGGAAACGGTTAAATCAGAGGCAAGTACAAAGGCTACGCAAGCCTCACTGTTTCCCGAAATGCAAAACCCCGACGGCAGTCCAAACCTCAATGAACCGTATGACCCCACATTGGAACTGTCTTCTTATGAATACCCTACGCTGTCCTTATTAAATGATTATAAGGATCAAAAATTTGAGGTTGACAGGACAGAGCTGGAAGCCAACAAAGACCAGATAGTTGAAACGCTCCTCAATTATAAGATTGAAATTGTAAAAATCAGGGCGACTATTGGCCCAACAGTCACCCTCTACGAAATCATTCCCGCACCCGGAGTGAGAATTTCCCGCATCAAGAATCTGGAAGACGACATTGCACTGAGTCTTTCTGCGCTCGGTATACGCATCATTGCACCAATTCCGGGTCGTGGCACAATAGGTATTGAAGTTCCAAACAAGAACAAGCAGATAGTTGCTCTTAAAGAGGTCCTGATGTCAGATAAATTCAAGAGGGCCAAAATGGATCTGCCAATAGCGCTTGGAAAAACTATTGCGAACGAGGTTTTCGTAGTCGACCTAGCCAAGATGCCACACCTGTTGGTAGCGGGTGCTACTGGACAAGGAAAGTCAGTAGGTATCAATGCTGTATTATTGTCCATATTGTACAAAAAGCACCCTTCACAGGTTAAAATAGTATTGATTGATCCGAAAAAGGTTGAATTGTTTGCCTATGGCAAAATTATCAACCATTTCCTTGCTTTCATGCCCGACCAGGAGGAGGCTATTACTACAGATACTACCAAAGTAGTTCATACACTGAACTCGCTTTGTATTGAAATGGAAAGCAGGTACAACCTGATGAAAAAAGCGCATGTCAGGAACATTACAGAGTATAATGAGAAATTCATTGCCAGGAGGCTTAATCCCAACAATGGCCATAAGTTCCTTCCATTTATAGTATTGGTAATCGATGAGTTTGCCGATTTAATCATGACAGCGGGCAAGGAAATTGAATTGCCAATTGGCCGCTTGGCACAGTTAGCCCGTGCAGTTGGGATCCATCTTATCATAGCAACTCAAAGGCCTTCTGTCAATATCATCACGGGTGTGATTAAAGCAAACTTCCCGGCACGAATTGCTTATAAGGTTTCTGCAAAAGTTGACTCAAGGACTATTCTTGACGCAAGCGGTGCAGAACAATTGGTTGGGCAGGGAGATATGCTGTTGAGCGTAGGTGGGGATATGATAAGGCTCCAATGTGCTTTTGTAGGAACCGAGGAAATGGACAGAGTGATAAAATTCATAGCAGACCAGCCAGGCTATCCGGAACCTTATTACCTGCCTGAATTTCATCCAGAAGAGGACGAATCGGGAATTGGAGGCATGTTTGATCCAAGCGATATGGACGAAATGATGGAAGACGCAGCAAGGCTGGTGGTGCAGTCTCAGCACGGATCAACCTCTATGATTCAGCGTCGTCTAAAGCTTGGTTATAATCGTGCTGGACGTATTATGGATCAATTAGAAGCGATAGGCGTGGTGGGGCCTGCAGAAGGAAGTAAACCTAGAGAAGTTTTAGTATATGATGAGATTGAATTGGAACGATATTTGGATAACTTCAAGAATAGGAAATAGGAGGCAAAATCCTTGAACGTGTAAGATTCGTCAAGGAAATTACCAAGCCCGTAGGATGCAAATCCTTCGGGCTTTTTCTGTCAGTACACCACTCGGGTCAAAAACAATCCCACAGCAGGAACAGACCAGCTCTTAAGTAAAGGGGTTTGGGAGGTCAGAGCGGATTCCACATCGCTGAGGGATAATTTGCCGATAGCCACATTTAAAGTCATACCTACAATGAGCCTGACCATTCCTCTTAAAAAGCGGTTTGATGAAATGTGATACACCATCCCATGCTCAATATTGCGAATATCCCACTCCGACTGACCAATTGCACATTTCATTGTCTGTGCGTCGTGATGTGTTTTACAGAAAGGATAAAAGGCTTGAAAACGAAGCAACAAACCTGCAGCTGCCTGTAGTTTATCAAAATCGATTTTGTTCTTAAAAGGATAATGCCAGGCCGTTTCATTATGAAAAACTTCCTTGTTAAAAACGATGTGGTATTCATAACTCCTGAGCTTTGCATCAAAACGAGCATGAGCTTCATCACTCACCTGAAAAATGTTTTTAATAGCAATATCAGCAGGTAAGAATTTATTAATTCTGACAAGAAATGATTTTGGAAACTTCCCGTGATAATCAAAATGAGAGAAATATTGGGTTGCATGTACTCCAGTGTCTGTTCGCCCACAACCAACCAATTCGATTTCATTTCCCAATATCGTGGAAAATGCCAACTCCAAACTTTCCTGAACCGAAAGGGCATTGGGTTGTTTTTGCCATCCATGGTATCGGGTCCCATTGTAAGCTAATTCACAGAAGTATCGCATTTACCTGTACTTTAAAAAAAATGCACCTGCAACATCCAAATGCAGGTGCACCGTCATCATTTGAACAAATAATTCTTAACCGATGACTGAATTGTCCTTCGCCAGTCCTCCAGCATAGAGTAAGGCTGCACCAGCAAGGGAAATGTCTTTTAATAAACCGGACATGGATGCAGCTGCGGCCATTTCATCTGCAGCATTGCTCAAACCGGTCGCATGAACCAACAAAGCGGTGAGCAACAAGAATAAAGCCAGTAGGGCTGCGGCAAGTTTATCCATTTTTCCAATCAAAATACTTACAGTGCCTGCAATAAGGGCTATTCCCGTAAGGTACACAATGAAGGCCCCGCCAAAAGGAGCCATGCCAGCCATAGCATCAGCATTTAGAAGATGCATAACGCCAAAAACGGCAAATGGAATAGCAAACAGGTACTTTCCAGATCTAAAAATTGCATTCATAATACAAGGTTTAAATGATACATAGAAGTTGCGATGGGAAGAATTGTGAAGATAGGACAATGAGCTAATTTTGGAAAGCAAAGCCAATATTAATTTTATCTGGGTGATATTCTGTCAAAGTTGATTTTTAAGAAACTGCTCATTAAAAAACATATGTTTGCCTGGGCTCCAAATGGCAGCATTCAATGAATATAGGCTTTGAAAGGCGGGGTAGTGATTGCCAACAAGAGCTTTAAGAGTAAAAAAATGTAGATAAGGATTTAAGTAGTAAGGCAAAAGTAAAAAGGCAAAAGGCAAAAATTTTCCAACTGATTTTCAAGTGGTTAAGAAAACAATTTGGCTACTTTATTTTTGACTCAATACTAAGCGGCTTTAAGTAAGCTCAACTTAGAGCGCTCCAGCTTTTCAGCAGCATATTCACCAGTGACTTTGAATTCCTTTACATCAGGCCGAGAAGGTAGCTCGAACATGGCGTCGTTCATAATAGCTTCCGTGATGGAGCGCAATCCGCGGGCACCTAATTTGAACTCGAGTGCTTTTTGTGCAATGTAATCAATTGCCTCATTGGAGAAGGACAATTTGATGCCTTCTATTGCAAACAATTTCGTGTACTGTTTGAGCAGGGCATTCTTGGGTTCAAGTAGAATGCGACGAAGGGTGGTGAAATCAAGAGGCTCTAGAAAAGTTACGACGGGTAGGCGGCCAACCAACTCAGGTATCAACCCGAAATGCTTAAGGTCTTGCTGATTGACGTAACTCACGAGGATGTCCTGGTCAATAACACGCTTTTCATCAGCCTTGAAGCCAATGACATGTGTGTTGAGTCTTCTGGCAATATGCTTATCGATACCCTCGAAAGCTCCGCCGCAAATAAAGAGTATGTTGTGAGTATTGACTTTTACAAGCTTTTGTTCGGGATGCTTTCTGCCACCTTGTGGGGGAACGCTAACATCAGTTCCTTCAAGCATTTTAAGCAAGCCCTGTTGAACACCCTCACCGGAAACATCGCGTGTTATTGATGGATTGTCATTTTTCCGGGCAATCTTGTCCAACTCATCAATATATACGATGCCTTTTTCTGCGGCAGCAACATCGTAATCACAAACCTGCAGCAAACGGGTGAGGATGCTTTCGACGTCTTCTCCAACATATCCAGCTTCTGTGAAAACGGTCGCATCAACGATAGCAAAAGGGACTTTCAGAAACTTGGCAATTGTTTTTGCCATCAGGGTTTTGCCGGTGCCTGTCTCTCCAACGAATAAAACATTGGATTTTTCAATCTCAATGTCATCCTGAACGTGTTGGCGTAATCTTTTATAGTGGTTATAAACTGCGACAGCCAGGGTTTTTTTTGCAGAATCCTGCCCAATTACATACTGATCGAGATGGTCTTTGATGTCTTTTGGCGTGATGTAGTCCGGAAGAATGAGTTCAGAATCCGACTTGTTTTTTCCTTGTCCTTTACGGTTGCTGTAAAGCTCGTCTTCAATAATGTCAACGGCCTGCTCAACACATGCCTCGCATATATGGCCTTCAATACCGGCAATCAAAATCATTGTTTCTGACTTATCCTTGCCGCAAAAGGAACAACGGTAATTCTGTTTACTACTCCTCATAAACCCATAAATTTTATCTCCGGATGGTCATAAGTTATTCAGGGCTATGAACATCCTGGGACAAAAGATTCAATTATTTGTCTTTATCAGTTGAGGTCTTTCCAGTACTTCATCAATCAAGCCATATTCTTTGGCCTCTTTGGCAGTCATCCAATTATCGCGATCGCAATCCCTTTCAATTACTTCATAGGATTGACCGGTATGGTGCATCAGGATTTCATACAAATCTTTCTGCATGGCTTTGATTAATCGGTATGAAATCTCCATGTCAGACACCTGACCTTCCATGCCACCCATTGGCTGATGAATCATAACCCTGCTGTGCTGAAGGCATGTGCGCTTACCTTTCACTCCCGACGCTAGTAATACAGCACCCATTGATGCGGCTAAACCAGTGCAAATTGTACCAATGTCTGGTGATACATACTGCATGGTATCATAAATGCCCAGGCCTGAAATTACCGAACCACCCGGGCTGTTGACATACATTTGAATGTCCCTTTTATTGTCCGCTGAATCGAGGAACAACAACTGGGCCTGAACCACATTGGCTACATAATCATTAATGGGAACGCCGAGGAAAATTATTCTATCCATCATGAGGCGGGAGAATACATCGAGACCGACAATATTCATAGGTCTTTCCTCAATCACATTAGGTGTAAAAGCACGTATGTTGGGACTGTATCCAATGGTATCTGCGTATTTCTCTAGGTGCATGCGACTCATTCCCAGATGCTTGGTCGCGTATTTTAAAAATTCATCTTTCTGAAACATGTGGTCTTATTTAAAGGTATTAGGCCTCTTAAGGGAGGCCGGTAATTGCAAATCTTTGAGCACAAAGAAGCCAAAATGGATGTAAAAACGTAATAGTAACGCACAGGAGGGAATGTTGTTGAGGTCATGAAACAAAACTCCTGTTGATAAATCTCAACCAGTGAACGGCCATCTTATTCTACAATTACTTCATCTGCTGCCTCAGCGTTTTGTTTGGCAGTTAGTTCTTCAATCTTTGCCTTGAGTTCCTCTGATGTGATATTTACCTCCTTAAGTTTTACTTTCTCTTTCAAAGCGAAAAACAACTTATTGCCAATGACTTCACTAGCCATGGAGTTCACCTGATCAGCATCTTGCATCAACCGGTCAACGACACCCTGTATGGCATCCATTTGGTAATATCCGCCAAAATAGGACGCTACGCGATGCATAGCCAACTCGCGGATATCTTCTTCTTTTACTTCAAGAGAAAACTGTTTGGCTATTTTATTCTTAATCAAACTCCAGCGTAGGTCATCTGCAAATTTATCGTAATTGCCGAGTATTTTTTCCGCCTCCCTCTCTTGGCTGAGTTGCACCCACCGCTTGAGGAAGTCATCCGGTAAGGGCATATTTTCCCGGTTCTTTTCTAATAGTGCTGTTCTGATGTCGCGAAACAAAAGACCATCGGCATCAGCCACATCCTGTTGACCGATAATTTCACGCAGCTTTTCTTTTGCCTCATCTTCAGACGCAACCTGGCCTTCACCAAAGGTTTCATCAAAAAACTTCTGGTCCATTTCGGCAGGAGTCATGCGACCAACAGACTCAATAATGGCTTCAAAATATTCGCCGGTTTCCGTACCCTGCTCAATATCGGTTTCCGTGAAGTTCAACAGGTACTTTTTCACATACTCCTTATTGGCATTCTTCTCCAGTTCAAAAATGTTGAACCTGATGGTATCACCTTTTTTCTTGGTGGTGAATTCTGATTTATTGCTGTCGCTAACCCTTTCCATTAAAACGCTGAAAGTAGTCTTCCAACCATCCTTTTTTGATTCCTCACCGTCCAGTTCCGACGCGTTCAGAGTGACAAGATCGTCTGCTTGAATAAGTTCCTCGGTATCCGCCCGGGTTCCCCGCCTTTTTCTGAAATAATTCAGCCTTTCGTTTACTTTATCGTCTGAAACCGGAACTTTAAAATATTCATACTCGGCAGTTTCGTCGGCACCAATAATTTCAAACTCAGGGGAAAGGCCAATGTCGAACTTAAAAACATAGTCTTCGTTTCCATCAACAACAAATTCGATGATCTTTTGGCTTTCGGCAGCGATAGGCCTTCCGAGATATTGAAACTCGTCTTTTGACAGATAAGAAGTTAGTTCCTCCTGTAGTAATTGGGTAATAATATCGCTGAGGAGGCTTTTACCGTACATCTTTTTTAGGAAACTTGGCGGAGTCTTGCCCTTGCGAAATCCCTTGATGGATGCTTTATCCCGTAATTTCTTTAATTCTTCATGGAACTTGGTGTTATAGTCTTCTTGTCCAATCGTTATGGTGATAAGGCTGTTGAGCTTATCAAGGTCTTCTCTGACTAATTTCGGCATGGTGATTTAATCTTTAATTGAATCTTCCTAAAGAAGGGAAATCTGAGGTATTAACTGAATATGTATTCTTGTAAAAGAATCAAAACTTTAAAACATCAGATTATTGAGTGCGGGTGGAGGGACTCGAACCCCCATGCCTCGCGGCGCCAGATCCTAAGTCTGGTACGTCTACCAGTTTCGCCACACCCGCAAATCATTGACGATCAATGACCAAATATGCTTTTTAAAAAAGAGGTGCAAAGATAATCAGCTTTTTGAGAATTGGGAGTTTGGATGGATTCTATTTATCGACCCGTTGAAATGTTAGTAAAATGGCCTGATCATAGCATTAATAAGCATGAAATAAAATCATCCGGGCACTTCAACAGATTTAAATTGAAACAGTAAACAGGAGCAGTTTTCGAACGTTATCATTTTCATATTAGTTTTGTGGAAAGCTAAGTAAACCGTGGAATTACCTGTATGCCATTAAAGACCCAAATATCATATGGTGAAGATGTAACTATCATTCAGAGAGCTTACCGGCAATTGTTGAGAACATTGCAGGGCAAAATGGATGAAGATGACCGAGACCAGGTTCGGCGCGCGTTTGAGCTTGCTGCGGAGGCACATTCCAAACAAAGGCGCAAATCCGGCGAACCGTACATACTACATCCGATTGAAGTCGCCAGGATTTGTATTGAGGAAATAGGATTAGGTCCTACTGTTGCTGTTGCGGCTTTGCTGCATGATGTCGTAGAAGATACAGATTATACGCTGGAAGATATCAGGGAAGAATTCGGAGAAAAGATTGTAAAAATAGTTGATGGTCTTACAAAGCTCGATGGCACTGCATTGTCTGAAAGCCCACAGGCAGAAAATTTCAAAAAAGTGTTGAGTACCTTGGTTATGGACGTAAGAGTTGTTTTGATAAAAATGGCTGACCGTCTCCACAATATGCGTACTCTGGGAGCCATGGAGCGCCATAAGCAATTGAAAATTGCGGCAGAAACCAGTTTCATCTATACACCCTTAGCCCACAGATTAGGCCTTTATAATATCCGTTCTGAGTTTCAGGATTTATGTCTGAAAATTACAGAACCTGAGATGCATTCAGAAATCGCTCAAAAGCTAAACGCATCAGAAGGTGAACGGTCGAGATACATCAATGAGTTTCTAAAACCTATTCAGCAGCAGCTCGACGAAATAGGAGTACCCTATCGATGTTTTGGGCGACCCAAATCGGTTGCCTCCATATATAACAAGATCAAGTCTAAGAACACTCCTTTTGAAGAGATTTATGACCTCTTTGCAGTCAGGATTGTTGTAAACAGTGAAAAGAGAAAGGAAAAGCAACTCTGTTGGTCCGTTTATTCCATCGTGACAGACATTTATAAACCAATACCGGAAAGGCTGAAGGACTGGGTAACCATCCCCAAGTCCAACGCGTATGAGTCTTTACACACGACAGTTATCGGACCAGGGGGGCGATTCGTTGAAGTGCAGATCAGAAGTGAACGTATGGATGAAATTGCTGAACGGGGATTTGCGGCGCATTGGAAATACAAGGGCATTTCGAATCAGCCGGATGTTTATGAAAAGTGGCTCAGCCAGGTGAGGGAACTGATTGAGAACCCCAATGCCGATGCCCTTGAGTTTATCAGTGATTTTAAGAATAATTTATACTCAGACGAGATCTATGTAGTGACCCCCCTTGGTGATATGATGAACCTACCCAAGGGTGCTACAGCACTTGATTTTGCCTTCTATGTTCACTCAGACATTGGTTACCATTGCCGGGCAATCAAGGTTAACAACAAAATTGTGCCCATAGGGCATAAGCTGAACACCGGTGACCAGGTAGAGGTACTAACCGACCGCAACCAAAAACCTAATGAGAGCTGGCTTAAAATAGTGGTAACGGGGAAAGCCCGTTCAAAAATCAGGTCAGCTTTAAAAGAAGATCACAGGAAAATTGGAGATCTCGGTAAGGAGGCATTGCAAAGAAAGTTCAATAACCTGAAAGTCAATTTCCAGCAGGGAGTAGAGGTATTGGTTAAGCACCTCGGATATAGTTCACATTCAGATTTCTACTACGCTTTGGCAATGGAGAAGGTCAACATTGTGGAAGTGTTGAAGGCATTTGAAGTCAAAGAACAAAAGCTGGTAGAAATTGAACGGGTGGTCGAAACTCTCGCTCCGCTTGAAATAAAAAAGGAACAGGAAAAGCCGGCCACCAAAGTTTCTGCGAAAACCAAAATACTGGTAAACGGCGAGCCTGCTGATATGTACTATTACAAATTGGCTACTTGCTGTAACCCGGTACAGGGAGACGATATTTTTGCTTTTATTACTTCGAAAGATGGATTGAAAATTCACCGCGCCAATTGCCCAAACTCTACCAACTTATTGGCCAAATACGGATACCGCGTAATGAAGGCGGAATGGGTAGTGTCAAGCGACAGTACTTTTGTAGCGGATTTAGCCATTTCCGGCGTTGATGAAGGAGTTGGTGTAATTGAAAAGTTGATGAATAAGATTTCAACAGAGCTTGGTTTAAATATCCGATCCTTCCATATTGATGGTGGGGACGAAGGTTATTTTGAAGGGAAAATAAGCATCGTAGTTGCCAATAAAGACCAGCTTAATTTAGTAATCAAAACACTTCAGAAAGTAGAAAGTGTGGAATCAGTTAAGAGGGTCGATTAAAAATCCTCATTCCCAAACCCCCATCGTACCTTTATGAGTTTCCTGATTATATCCGGACTTTTAGTATCTATTCTTTTGAGTTTAGCCTATATCTTTGTTTTAGAAAACTACAAACGAGGCTGGACAAGAATCAAACCCCTTTCAATACCTGAAAGATACCCTCCAAAGACAACTATCAGCGTGCTGATTCCTGCCAGGAACGAAACAGAAAATATACTTAACTGCCTTCACTCTGTGTTTTCGGTCAATTACCCTTCCCAACTGTTTGAGGTCATTCTGATAGATGATCATTCCGAAGATGATACAGTTACAATTGCACAAAAAGCTACCAAAGGCAAAGAGAATTTTTCATTAATTAAGCTATCTGAAACCAATAATGACCTCCAATCGCATTCTTTCAAAAAATTTGCTATTAGTAAAGGGATTGAAAAGGCAAGAGGAGAGCTTATTGTGACTACTGATGCTGATTGTAAAGTGCCTCCAGATTGGTTGAGGTATATTTCTTATTGTTACGAGCAACTACAAAGTAAATTTATTGCCGGCCCAGTTCTTTTTGTTGAAGAAAAAGGATGGTTGAGCAATTTCCAATCTCTGGATTTTATCGGAATGATGGGAATTACTGCTGGGGGAATAGAGTCCAGAATGCACAATATGTGCAACGGTGCCAATCTTTGTTACACCAGGCACGCATTTAATGAGGTTAATGGGTTTGCCGGGGTTGATCATTTAGCCTCAGGGGATGATTTGTTATTGATGCATAAAATTGCAGAAAAATGGCCCGACAGTATTTCATTTATTAAAAATGCCGAAGCAGCGGTAATGACAAAACCCGAGGAGACATGGAAAAAACTCTTGAGCCAAAGAATTCGATGGGCATCCAAAACCAGCAATTACAGGGAACCAGGTTTGATTATCGTACCCGGACTGGTGTTTCTTTTGTGTTTGACAATGGCAATTAATATAGCGCTGATTCCATTGTTTGGATTCTGGCCACTGTTGTTTTTTACAATCATGTTTGTCACAAAAGCAAATGCAGACTATGTTTTTCTGAAGCTTTTGACGCGGCATTTCAACAAAGCCCATCTTCTGCGCTATTTCTTACCTTCACAAGTTATCCACATTTTTTACTTTCTCATTGTTGGGATACTTGGCTTATTGCCCGGCAAATATCATTGGAAGGGCCGGATTGTTCGGTAAGTTTGTCTCACTCGAGTTCGATGCAACATGTCTGAACAAAGGAAGAAATATCTTTCAAAGGAGGAAGCGCTCACCAAAATGCAGCGCTTTTGCGCATACCAGGAACGCTGTCATAACGAGGTGCGGTCAAAACTTATCGACCTAGGGGTTTATGGTCAAACCCTCGAGCAAATCATTGCAGAACTGGTTTCTGATAATTTTTTAAATGAAGAACGATTTTCGCGGTCATTTGCCAGAGGGAAATTCCGGCTAAAACAATGGGGCCGTTTGAGAATCATAAATGAACTCAAGCGCAGAGACATCAGCGACTATTGTATCAGAAAAGCGCTGGAAGAAATTGAAGTGGAAGATTACCAAAACACACTCAAACAAGTAATCCGAAAAAGACGGGAAATGCTCTCAAAAGAGGATAATGACTACATTCGAAGAAATAAGGTCGCTAATTATGCCATAATCCGTGGCTTTGAACCGGAACTCGTTTGGGAGGCTATAAGAAAAGAGGATCTGCCAAAATAGTTTTCAGCACATCCCCTTTGATTCGTTGATGGTAGGCCAATTATTTATCCCCTAATAAGTTGTTTTCAGTATTCAAGGACTTGAAATTAGTCAAGCCACACTGAAGGAAGTTGGCATATTCCGCGGCGTCCGGCATATATCCGACGGGCTCAGCCAGCAAGGTGCCATCAGGCGATAAGAGTACATAGTAGGGCTGCGCATTGGTGTTGAAATGCTCCGTCTGGAAGTGCTGCCATTTATGTCCGGTTGTTCTCATTTTCCTGGTGCCGCCGGTTTTCATGGGAACAATAACCTGTTCTTCTGCTGGTAAGTCAATTTTTTCATCCACATACAGCGAAATAAGTACGTATTCGTTTTTAAGAAGCGAATAAACTGACTTGACCGGCCAGACATGCTCTTCCATTTTGCGGCAGTTCACACAGGCATGTCCAGTGAAATCGAGCATTATAGGTTTGTTCATCTTCTTTGCATAGGCCAGACCTGCATCAAAATCCTTGAAACAATCCAAATTCTGTGGACAATCTTTTGGGTAAATCCAGCTGTAGCCAGTTGGGGGAGCCAGGCCGCTCAGCAATTTCAGTGAACGGAATGATTTTGAATTGTTGTCGTATATGAAGCCTGTTGCCAAATAAATGGCAAATCCAAATGATAACAATGCCGTAATAAGTCGCCCGGTTCCCAGTTTTTTCACGGGAGTATCGTGCGGAAATCTGATTTTGCCCAGCAAATAGAAACCCATGGCGGCAAAAATGATAATCCACAATGCAAGGAAAGGTTCAACCTTCAGGAGGCCCCAGTGTTTTACCAGGTCAGCATTTGACAGGAACTTAAGAGCCAATGCCAATTCGAGAAATCCTAATACTACCTTGACAGTAGTCATCCAGCCTCCTGACTTTGGTAGCGTGTTTAACCAGCTTGGGAAAGCTGCAAACAGGCCAAATGGCAAAGCCAGGGCCACGCCAAATCCTCCCATACCGGCCGTCAATTGCATAGCGCCCCCGTCGGAGCTAAGTGCTCCTGCCAGCAGAGAACCTAAGATGGGACCAGTGCAGGAAAATGAAACCAGCGCAAGGGTCAGGGCCATAAAGAAGATGCCAACTATGCCGCCTATACCCTCAGCAGAACTTGCTTTGTTTGCCCAACTACTTGGCAAGGTGAGTTCGAAATAACCGAAAAAGGAAAAAGCAAACACCAGAAAAATCACAAAGAAGAAGATATTCAACCAGACGTTTGTGGATATTTCATTCAGGATATCCGGGTTAACGGAGTCCAGCATGTGGAAGGGAATGCTGAGCAGCAGATATACGGCAAAAATGAAAAAGCCGTACATAAAAGCATTGAACAATCCTTTGCGTTTATTCTCGGCTCCTTTGGTAAAATAACTAACAGTAAGCGGAATCATGGGGAAAACACAGGGGGTAAGCAAAGCCACCAAGCCCCCAAGGAACCCCAGGATGAATATTCCCCATAATCCTTTTCCTTCTTCCTCGGCTGGTGCACCGCCACAATCAGAGACCTTGGACCGGTCAATCACAAAGCCATCCTTATTTTCAGCTACCACTACAGCAGCGGTATCTTCCTGGTGCCCCACCTGTACCTTAAGCTCGTTCAGGTTGATGCTAAATGGAACCTCAACAGCCGGAAGACACTGTTCATCGTCGCAAACCATATAAGACACATAACCAGTTACAGGGTGTTCCGGGTCGTTGGATATGATGCGCTGGACAAATTTTACTTCGTTCTTGAATTTAGCAATTCGCATTTTAAAAATGGGGTCGCGACCGTCAATCTTGTAATGACTAACCTCTTTTGCTGTTTCCTTGAAAATGGCGCGACTGCCCGGGTTCAGGGCGATCAAAGTAGGCTCGGGCCCTCCCGGTTCAATAAATTGGGAATACAAATACCAACCTTTATCTATGGTTGCTTTTAGTTCTAACTTATACTCATTTCCGGCGGTGTTCGAAACAGCGCCCTCCCACTTAACCGGGTCGAGGATGCCTTCCCCTGGTGTTATACCATCGCTTAAGGAAATTGCAGGCAAAAATGTAAGGCTTTTTTCAGGGCTAGTTGCCTGGCTTGGGGGCTCAACTTTTGCTGCTGGAGCCTTTGACGCCTGACTGCTTTCGCCAGATGTTTTTGACTTTGAGGTTGGACTGAAAGAAAAACCAACTTCAGTTGGGGGAAGACAACGATGATCATCACAAGTCATGAATTCAAGGTATCCTTCAACAGGCTTAGAAAAATCGTTCACCACAACCCTTTGGGTAAAAGTTGCTTTTTTTGAGTACTTGGTTAGTACCATGTCGAAGATGTCGTCATGCTCCGATTTTCGGTTTTCTTTCGATTCCTCAGTTTTCCCTTTGGTTACAAAATGGGCTCCTTTACTAAAATTAAAACTGGTAGGAATGGGGCCATCGTTGCGCTCGAGATATTGGGAATAAATATTCCAGCCATCCTGGATGTTAGCGGTAAAAACTAAATCAAACTCCTTATCGCTGACTTGCTTTGAGGAAAATGACCATTTTACCGGGTTCAGAATTTGGGCAGAAAGTGAACCTCCTAAAATGAGGAGGATGGCTAAAATTATGTTAGTTCTCATTTAAAAGGCATTTATCAAATCTCGAAGCAGAATATTAAAGGGTTATTTAATTTCAAATTCAAACTCTACATCTTTTGGCGGGAGGCATTTTTCGTCATCGCATGCCATAAAGGTGATGTATCCTATTACTTTGGTATTTGGTGGAGTTTTGATTCTTTGTGTAAATACAGGCTTGCCGCTGTACTTAATGATGTTCATGGCAAATAACTCATCGTAGCCTTCGTGCTTTGTCCCCTCCTCCTTTGTTTTATCAATCAACATTGGTTTGATGTCGGCATCGAAAGTGAATGATGTTGGCACGGGGCCATCTTCGGAATCAAGGTATTGTGAGTACACATACCATCCTTTCTGTATGTTGGCCGTGAAAACCAAATCGTATTCCCCATTTCCAATATTTACCTGTGTAAACGACCAACTTACAGGATTAAGCTGACCAAAGACATTTCCTGTGGCCAAAAGTAATAATAGATAAGAGATGAAATTTTTCATGTGAACCTGTTTGGGCTTCAGAAAGATGCAATATTAATGCTCAAGTTCTCCTGTTGTTGAGAATCAGCAAGAAAATAATAATTCCTTAACGGGCTATCGAAAGGAAATTTGAAGATACGGGAGCTTGTGACTTTGGCTACATAAAATTATTAAAACCAACCAGAGCCAAGACCGCGGAAAGGCCATGGAATGGAAACCAATATCACAACCAGGCCAATCAGGAAATACCAGAAAGCAATACAATGCTTTTGTGTGTCCTGCTCAGCTTTCTTTGATTTGGTATAACCTAGAGTAATAAGAATGATGGCAACGAGCATCAAAAGGCTGTGCTCTACTGTGAAGAAACGGAAAATCTTATTTGACATTACTCCTGCTGCAAAGCTGACCTTTTCACTCATGAAGTACAATGCAAGCCCCAACAATAACTGTAGGTGTGCAAATAACATGGTAAAAAAGTAAAGTTTCCGGTCGCCTTCGCCATAAGGTGCTTTTGCAGACCATTTAAACATGGACATAAAAACAGCAGAAAGCAGGATAGCGAGCAAAATCCATCTCATACCGGAATGGGCATGTACAAGTCCTTGTATCATAGTGGCAAACTTTGAAATTTTTCAGTTAATGATTTTGAAAGGCCTTTTGGATTGCTGCAAAAATACTTTTCTATAGCTATAAATCCCCCCGGATAGGTAAAATACTATTCTTCGGCACCTTATACCTTTTCCAAAAGAGGCAGAATTGGCATCCTCCTTTTTTTGACCTTGTAGTTTTTAAGAATGTACTTTCTGATGTGTTCCATTCCCTCGTCAATGTCGTCCGTAAGTTTTACCAATTTTAAGTCATCGGGAGAAATAGTGCCTTGTTCAACCATCAAATGGAGATAATCCATAAGTGGCTGGTAATAATCCACACCAAACAATACTACCGGAAAATTTTCGATGACTTTGGTCTGAACGAGAGTAAGTGTTTCGAACATTTCATCCATAGTGCCCCAACCTCCGGGCATTACCACAAAAGCATAAGAGTACTTAAGCAACAGGACTTTCCTGACGAAAAAATAGCGGATGGTTACCCATTTGTGCATGTAGGGGTTGGGTTCCTGTTCAAAGGGCAACACTACATTACATCCAACTGATTTTCCACCGGCCTCAAATGCTCCTCGGTTGGCAGCTTCCATGATTCCCGGCCCACCACCTGTCATTGTGGTCATCCCTGTTCCAGCTATTGTAATTCCAACCTGCCGTGCTTTTTCATAATACGGGTGCCCCGCCTTGAATCGGGCTGAACCAAAAACGGTAATGCAGGGCCCCACAAAATGCAGGGCCATAAATCCTTTTATGAACTCAAAAAAAACTCTGATGGCAAACCACAACTCGACACCCCTCCCCCTTGGACCTTCCAGATACTGGATTTCGCTTGGGTTTAGAATGGGGGCTTTTAGTTTCTTTTTTTTGTTCATTGGCAAGATCGATGTGGTTGATGGAACTCCAGGGTGTGAAAATATCTAAAACAGATTGGCTTTAAAACAAAAAAGAGCGGGAGAAGTACCGACTCTTTTTTTGTTTAATCTCAGGCTTCAGTTTTGTGCTCTCCCTTGGCTTTTCGATTTCTTGGTTTTTTCTTGGGAAGTCCGTTCTGGCTTGCAGTTACTCTTACTTCTTCCTGAAATGGACGTGGCCCAATTAATTCCTCTACATCGGACTTAAGAAGCACCTCTTTTTCCAATAACCTTGACGCGAGTATTTCCAATTCTTCTCTTTTTTCCTTAAGCAGATCTTTGGCCCTTTCGAATTGAATGCTCACCATAACCCTAACCTCTTCATCAATCATGCTGGCAGTTTCTTCAGAATAAGGGCGGATAAAACTTTCATTTTGCATTCCATAAAAGGAAACCTGACCCACTTTTGTGTTCATACCAAAAATAGCTACCATACTGTAGGCCATTTTTGTTACTTGATCTAAATCGCTCTGTGCTCCGGTTGATACTTTACCAAATACGATTTCTTCAGCCGCACGACCTCCGAAGGTCATGCACATTCTGTCGTGCAGCTGTTCTGTTCTTGTAATATATTCCTCTTTTGGTAAGTACTGGGCATATCCCAAGGTGCCTATTCCCCTTGGAACAATAGTTACCTTGACCAGTGGTGATGCGTGCTCCAGGAACCACCCGCATATAGCATGACCTGCTTCATGGTAGGCGATTATTTTTTTCTCTTCCGGTGAAATGAGTTTATTCTTTTTCTCCAAGCCTCCTATAACCCGGTCCAAAGCGTAGTTGAAGTCGTCCATATCCACTTTCGACTTGCTCCGTCTTGCAGCAATCAACGCTGCCTCATTGCATACATTGGCTATTTCAGCTCCTGCAAAACCGGGAGTCATCTCAGCCAAAACGGCAGACTTGACGCTGGAATGGACCTTAATGTGTTTCAAATGAACGTTAAAGATGGCTTCTCTTCCATTCAAGTCCGGGCGACCAATTTCGATGAGCCGGTCGAAACGCCCGGGGCGCATCAGCGCAGAATCCAGAACATCCGGACGGTTTGTAGCGGCCATCAGAATGACGCCTTTATCTGTGGCAAACCCGTCCATTTCCACCAAAAGCTGATTGAGTGTATTTTCCCTTTCGTCGTTACCACCCTGGAAATTGTTTCTGCCGCGGGCCCGGCCAATGGCATCCATTTCGTCTATGAAAATGATACAAGGCGCCTTTTCACGCGCCTGGCGGAACAAGTCTCTAACCCTGGATGCCCCAACTCCAACAAACATTTCAACAAAATCGGAACCGGATATAGAAAAGAAAGGAACGCCTGCTTCGCCAGCAACTGCTTTGGCGAGCAGGGTTTTGCCCGTACCCGGAGGGCCAATGAGCATTACACCTTTTGGGATTTTACCACCCAAAGCAGTGTATTTCTTGGGGTTTTTCAAGAAGTCAACTACTTCAACAACCTCTTCTTTTGCTTCATCCAAGCCAGCAACATCGCGAAAGGTAACCGTGACTTTTGAGTTTTGGTCAAATAAAGTGGCTTTTGACTTTCCAATGTTAAATAGTTGGGAGCCAGGCCCTCCTGCACCTCCACTTACCCTGCGCATGATGAAAATCCAAATGGCAATAACGATACCGATAGGCAACAGCCAACTCAAAATGGGTGCTAACCAGTTGGTTTTATCAACATAAGTGTACTTGAAGCGCGTGGCTTCTACCAAAGAATTGTTCAAATTGTCGAGTTTGGCGGCAAAGGTTTCTGGTGGGCCAATGTCAAAAGTGTAATGAGGGCGTATTTTACCAAAGCTACTTTTGGAAGCGTCTTCATAATCAGGCTTACTAAGGGCTTTTTCATGCAGAAATACAGAGGCGTATTTCTGGTTGACTATTTCCAACTTTTCCACATCACCGTTGACGGCCATTTTCGAGAACTTATCGAAAGTGATAGGCTCACTGGTGCTGTTCGGAAGGTTGATAAACTGTAACCCTAAAAGGAAAAGTGCAACTACTCCATATATCCAATATGCATTAAATCTGGAGCCATTATTATTGTTTTTACCCTCGTTGTTTTCTTTGTTATTATTCTGCATTTAAATAAGAAATATTGACTCAAACTCCTCATAAACAACCTGTACTCCGATTCGTTGATTATTCAGGATTTCATGGTTTGTTTCGGACGAGCAAATGCTTTTAATGGTTATCATAAGTTGTTGACACTGCATCACTCCAAAGTGATTCCAGTTCATAAAATGCACGGGCTTCTCTGTAAAATATGTGAACTACTGTGTTGAAGTAGTCCATGCAAATCCATCTGGCTGACTGCGTGCCTTCAACGTGAGACGCAATCTGTCCTACCTCATCTTTTAGTCTCTTGTATATTCTGTCGGAAATAGCTTTTACCTGGGTATTACTGTCGCCTTCGCAGATGATGAAGAAATCTGTAGGTGATTCATCTAATTTCCTCAAATCGAGTTTAACTATGTTTTTCCCTTTGATATCCTGAATACTGTCGATTACCAGGGCATTCATCTCTTCTACAGGCGTTGGAGAAGATCTTATTACTGCACGTTCACTCAAAATTTGGATTTATTTACATTTGGCGTTTGGTTATGAAAGGAATTGGAATCAGACCCAATTCTTTATGACCAAGACCCCGAAATGGTAATGATTTAGTTATCAGACTATTGTTTTTCAATAAGACTAAAAAATGACCGTAAAATTCATGGGCCAAAATTAAGTCTTTTTTTCTTTTGCAAAGATTCAACACATTGTTCATCGGAAAGGTTCTGCAACACTTCCCACAATTGGCATCTACCAATGCCCATGCCCAGGAGTTGTTGTCAAAAACCAAACCAGCCGAAGGAACTGTCATTTCCGCATTTCACCAGTACGATGGCCGCGGACAAATTGGCAGTAAATGGGAAAGTGAGGCCGGAAAAAACCTGACCCTAAGTATAATTTTATACCCAACTTTTTTGGCAGCAAGACTCCAGTTTCAATTGAATCAGTTGGTTTCGCTATCACTTTTCGATTTGGTTTCAGAACATATTCCGGGAAGAGTAAGCATTAAATGGCCCAACGACATTTATGTTGGGGACAAAAAAATCGCAGGAATTCTAATTCAAAACACAGTTTTCAAAGAATATTTAAGCTCCAGTGTTATTGGCATTGGACTCAACGTTAACCAGAGCCAATTTCTTACCAACCCACCAAATCCTACTTCTTTTAATTTGGAAACGAATAGGACATTTGAATTGGGTGATGTTTCGGAGGAGTTGTACTACCGACTGGAAAAAAGGTACCTGGCCTTGAAGTTCGGAAAAAGCGCAGAGATGCAGGAAGACTACATTAGTCGGCTGTACAGATTCAGAAATGAGGCAGTTTATGCAAGACCTGACTCAACAACTTTTAATGGGACGATTACCGGAATTGATGAAAGAGGACGACTTCTTGTAGAGACAGGCTGTGGATTGAAAGCCTTTGATTTAAAGGAAATTAAGTTCGTCTAAGAGGTTCTGATAGAAAGCATACACTTTTTGAAATTATGAAGGTTTATATACTCACTATAGGAGATGAATTACTGTTAGGGCAGATTGTAGACACCAATTCTGCGCGCATGGCTCATATGTTGATACCCATTGGAGCCAAAGTGGTCAGAAAGATGGCCGTCTCTGATAATCTTGAAGAAATCAGTTCTGGCCTGAATGATGCTATGCAATTGGCTGATGTCATTCTCATGACAGGAGGTCTTGGGCCAACTAAGGATGACATTACTAAAAAAGCCTTGGCCAATTTTTTTGACACAGGTTTTGTTTATCACCAGGAAACCTGGGAAAGAATTCAAAAAATATTCACCAGCAAGGGGCTTCCTATAACAGAAGGTGTTCGCAATCAGTGTTGGATGCCACAAAATGCGGAAATATTAACCAATAAATCTGGAACAGCACCGGGAATGTGGTTCGAAGAAAAGGGAAAGATTTTTGTGTCGATGCCAGGGGTGCCGTATGAAATGGAATATCTCATGGAATTTGAAGTCATTCCCAAGCTCATAAAGCATTTTAATGGGACTCCTTCCATGCATAGAACTTTGCTTACCTCTGGTGAGGGGGAATCCTCAATTGCAGAGCGCCTTAAAGAATTCGAAAGCAGTTTGCCGGACAATATAAAGTTAGCCTATCTGCCAGGAATAGGTCTGGTTCGCTTGCGCTTAACGGTCTTTGGTAGAAACAAAAAGGGGGTAGAAGAAACACTGAATATTTACTTTCAGAAAATGCAGGACTTAATACCCCTAAAGTTGAAAGCAGGGGTCAATGAAGATTCTCTTCAAGTAGTTGTGGGAAGAATTCTGAAAGAAAAAGGACTTACCCTGACAACAGCAGAAAGTTGTACAGGGGGATATCTGTCACACCTGATAACATCTGTTCCCGGGTCTTCTGAATATTTTTTGGGAAGTGTCATAGCATATAACAATGATGTAAAGGAGCATCAATTGGGCGTTTCGAAGGAGACACTGACCAATTTCGGCGCAGTGAGCGAGGCGACAGTCAAAGAAATGGTATCTGGGGCAATTCAATTAATCGGTGCCAATATTGCTATCGCTGTTTCCGGAATCGCTGGTCCTGGAGGTGACACAGAAGAAAAACCTGTCGGAACTGTTTGGATCGCTGTCGGAAACAAAAACAGATGTGAAACAATGCAGGTTAAAATCGGCAGAGACCGGATCAGAAACATTCAATACGCTGCCGCTTATGCACTTAACAAACTCCGCTTGTTTCTTGAATACCCGGAATAACGGGGTTAGGGCTTAGTTCACTTTGCGTCCCATGGCCGTGTGAGTGCTCACCGATACTTTTTGAAGTTTTCTCAAATCTACCAAAAGCGCTGCAAATGCGTCGTTTGAACTAATGTTCCATGTTTTGCCATCATACGTAACCTTTCCCCCAGGGTTGATTGGTTCTGGTTTTTGACTGGTTTTTGATTGACGATATTAGATTGACAAAAAAATTAGTTTTTGATTTCCCGAGACAAGAACCGGCCGAGTACGTTCAGGAAAATCAAATCCCGATAGCTATCGGGATACGTCTTATATCTGAATTCTGAAATCAAAAAACCTTATTACATAGTACCAATCGACCCTGACCTTCCAAGCTCATGCTTTCCTTGAGACATGAAGAAGAGACTCTGGATGATTATATTTTTACCAAAGAGAGATGTGAGGGATTGTAAGCGGCGCCTGGTACTGACTCTCATAGAATATCAATACCCATCCACCTTCTTTGACAGGCTGACATCCCGCTCAAAATCGTACAGTGAATATCTTCTTAAATCGTAATGAGCCAGCCAGAAAGTTCGCAGTGAATTCATATAGTTTCGGCGGGCTGTTTCTTTTTCGGTAACAGCAACATTGAGGTCCAGCATCCCAATTTTTCCGATATAGTAGCGGTTGCGGGTCAGATCCTCTCTTTTTACTGACAATTCATAGGCCCGGAGCGACAGGTTCACTTGTTGGCGCAAAAGGTCGAACTGTTTGACTTTCAACAGGATTTCCTGCTCGAAATTGATTAATTCCCGGGCAACGTTCATTTGTTCTAATTCCAGATTAGTTTGGGCTGTTTGCAGCCTGGCTTTAGCTTTGCCCCAGTCCGCTATAGGAATGTTCAAACCAAGACGAACACGTTCATTGTCTAAGGGATTGAAGTAAGCGTCTTTTAACTCCTTTCCCGTTTGTGACAGGCTGATAATACCGCTAATGTCGATTTGTAATCCGCTGTTGGCTTTTGCCCTTGCAACAGATTCGTCAGCCTGTGCGAGGCGCCGTTCGTATGAAATCATTTCCCTGCGATTCTCTTTGGCAAGTTTCAAAACGTGCTCAGCATTAAGCTCATACTCAGGTAAGTTCGTTGGGGTTTCGAGGTTGAAGAAAACAGAACGACCGATGCCCAGAAAACTGCGCAATTTTTCCATTCCGGCCTGTTGGTCGAGTAAAGCTTGTTGCAAAGCCGCGTCGGAATTCATGGCCCTAAGCTCGATTTGTAAAAGTTCAGCCTCTGATAAACGCCCCGCCTTGAATCTTTCGCGCGAAATCTCCAAAAGCGTGTCAGCAATTGACTTATCCAGCTTTGCTGCCTGAAGATCGAGTTGGGCTGCAAGAACATCGAAATAATTTCCCGAAGCTTGATAAGCAACATCTTCCATTTGTTCTGCATATTCCCGGGTTGCCTCCTGGTAGCGCAAGGGCTCGATGCGCTTGTTCCATTTCATTTGGTTAAAACCGAATATGGGTTGTATAAATCCAATTGAAATCGGTGTGGAATAATAACTAACCACACTGGGCTGGTCAGTTTGAAAAATGTCGAGACGCTGAAGGCCTGAACTCAGAAAAACTGTACCACCAGTAGGAACGACGCTTTGTGTCAAGGAGAGTCCCAGTCTGTTTCGCATTTGCGCCCTTTGGATGAAGGAACTACTTCCGGAAGGCAGCACGATTTCATCTATCGAGCGGTTGAGGTCTGGTAATTCTCCTGAAAATGAAATGGCCGGCTTAAAACCAGCCAGGACAGCCTGGTAAGCCCAGTACCGGTTTTTCATCCTGGCCTCGGCGAGCAGGACATCGGGTGCATCGGATTGGGCAAGGGCGACAATTTCATCGAGGTTGAAGCGCAAGGTGTCGGTTTGGCCAGAGACCTTTAAAAAAGACAGCAGGATTAAGAAGGTGATTGCTATGGGAACGTTTTTCATGATTTCAAAAGGATTAAAGTTGGTGGTTGATTTCTATGAATAAGAAGTTAATTTTTTCTGCACTTATTGAGTCGCAATAACCGGATTCATTTGTGCCGGTAATAAACTTCGAATATCTGAAGCCGCATAAGCCTGTAAAATACAAGAAAAGGGATTCAGAATTTTCATTCTGAACCCCTTTTTCTTGTGACTCAACTCAGCGCCTAACGCCGGGTTGACATCACGGCATTTACAGGTTATGGCGCATACCATTGGATGCAACCTGTAAATGTCTTGCGGTCTGTACCGGAAAGACTCCGGCTTTGTGAAAAGCCGGTTTGGACGAGGTCCAAAATTCCCGGTAAAACCCCTGTCTTGGGGCAGCTTCTTGCGGTCCTTTTCTTTAGAATCGGCCGTTTTGAAGCCACCGGAAGACAGGTTTGGCGTCTTTTCCGCAGTAGTTGCCGGAGGCCGGGCCGATGTGAAATCTACCCGTTTCCTTTGACGGATTTCCAGCCGAAGCAGGTTTTCCGATGGCGGCAATAGCCGAACTTTTGCTCTTTTCCGGAAGTTTTGGCCTAAGCCTCCTCTTCTGGCATAACGAGTGTTTGTTACTTGTTGCCTGCCCAGGCGAATGTTCCCGAAAGTTCATTCTCCCTGTTTCAATGTTTGCCTTTTTCTCAAAAGATGTTTGTTGCTTCCTGCTCCCTGCGCAGAACGCAGCGATCAGGCAGTAAACATTTTTGGTCGGCATCCTCCGTTTACCACAGATGTGTTTTTCTGCTGTTTGCGCACCGGGTTGCTAAATCACTTTCGCTTTTTTGCTGTCCCTTTTCATTTAAGAAAGATGTGCCCAGCGGAACCGTTTCCATCATTTCCCGGACTGTACGGGTCGTGGTAAAACTGTTGGATGCAGGTACCGGTTGCTTTCGCAAATCGGTACAGGTCAAACACCGGATTTTCAACTACTTTGAAATTGAAGCCATTGCCTCTTTGATCTGGTTTTTGAAATGCAACCGCCAAGCGATTTCATTCAGAAACTTTAGTAACCATTAAGGCTATTTGCAACCAGCATTCATTGAAGGGCACTTATGAACCGGTCTTTAAAACAGTTGAACAAAACCGGACTTTCCGGATGTATTGCTACATTTTCCGGAATACAGCCTGACGGCAAGTCCTTTAAAAGGCACTCCTTTTGTTTTGCCTGTCTGAAAGGAACTTTCAGGCATAACTGTTTTAGAACACGGTTAATTCGTGTGAGCCGTACCTGAGTCGGCAACCCCTGTTTCAAATAAACCTGACTGCATTGAAGCTGCTGAAAATTGGTGGCGCTTATTATCTGGACAATTTCATGTGGAATCCTTTCCAGAATTCGTCGTGAATCAGTTCAGTTTTTGCCTGTCCAATTATTCAGACATTTCAATTTCTCTTCGAAACCATCTACTGACATTTCAGGAAATGGCATGTGTTATATTTGCCAATCGAAGGGAACACAAGATAAATCAGCAGTGAATTTTTGGCAATACCGAATATCCTGTTTTTATCCACAAAATATCCACAGCCGTTTTCCACATTTGTTAATTCGTTACGAAACAGGCACTTAAATAAATCGGGAAAAATAAAATGCCGGAAAGTGGGTGGTTGATAGTTGTTTGTTGATCGTTGTTCGTTTGGCAGTGCTCCAAAATGCAAGTGAATTGAATTGAAAACGCAGCAAGCTATTCATGAAATTTTAAATATAAGCTTCATACTCAGGGGGTATAGAAAACATGTTTCTCCAAAATTTTAACCCGGATACAATAATCGCTCTCCGCAAAAAGTTATAGAGGAAAATTCACCAATCCTGTAAACAAAATTCGACTGCATGGAGCAAAACTTTACACAACTTGACATTTTACGGTTCATTTACAAAGAAACTTCCCCCGGGGAAACTTATGACCTGCGGGAATCTCTGAAAATGGATTCGCTGCTTCTCGAAGAGTACCAGGAGTTGGAATCGGCTTACCGGCAACTGCCCAAAGCCAAATTCAATCCAAGACCCTCTGTTCTGGACCGAATCAGGAAATACAGCGAATTGACTGCCCTGAATCCGACGTCCTGAAACCGATATAAGCTGGCGCCCGGTTAATTCCCAAACCGATTCGTTGCCGGTTGCGCCATCCGCTTTAAGCGGCCAAAGCCCTTGCAAACTTAGTTTGCGGGGCTTTTTTGTTTTTGTGAATTTGAAGCGATGTACTAACTTTCCGACTGATTTCATGAAACTACTATGAGCAATGGCTGCACGACAACCTGCTCCACAAAGAAATATTCACATTACTCAAGATTCTCATCCAAGATGTTGTTTTATTAAACAATTGTTTTATTTTTGCGATTAATTAAAACAATTTATTTAAAATCACTCTTTTTGAAAATCATATTGCTTTTCCAAAGTTGAGCGAGTAGTGAAAGTTGAATGGGTTTAGGTATTGATTTTTTGACGGTGAAAAACCGGTTCTTTCAGTCTGAACCCTCTCAACCAACTCAACCCCCTCAACTATCATAAACCCAATTCTCAACCTAATTAAAAGCAAAACATACATGTTTCAGGACAAAGAATCAAAACTTAAAGCACTCGGTCTGGCCATCGACCGGATTGACAAAACCTATGGCAAAGGCACAGTAATGCGTCTTGGCGACAAACAGGTTTTGGACGTGGAATCCATATCCACCGGCTCACTGGGCCTGGATATCGCCTTGGGCGTTGGAGGCCTGCCCCGCGGCCGCGTAGTGGAAATTTACGGGCCGGAATCTTCCGGTAAAACCACACTGGCCATACATGCTATCGCAGAGTGTCAGAAAAAAGGCGGTATTGCCGCTTTCATCGATGCTGAGCACGCTTTCGACCGCACCTATGCCGAAGCGCTGGGCGTGGACACGGAAGGGCTTCTTATTTCGCAGCCCGACAACGGAGAACAGGCTCTGGAAATTACGGAAAACCTAATCCGCTCCGGCGCTATAGACATTATCGTCATTGACTCGGTTGCGGCACTGGTGCCGCGCAGTGAATTGGAAGGTGAAATGGGCGACTCGAAAATGGGCCTCCAGGCGCGTTTGATGTCACAAGCAATGAGAAAGCTCACGGCCTCAATAGGCCGTACAGGTTGCTGTTGTGTGTTCATCAACCAGCTTCGCGAAAAGATCGGTGTTATGTTCGGAAACCCGGAAACCACCACCGGTGGTAATGCACTGAAGTTTTACGCATCCATTCGTCTGGACATCCGCCGTTCCGGTCAGGCACTGAAAGATAAAGAGGGCAACGTGGTGGGTAATCACGTAAAGGTGAAGGTGGTCAAAAACAAAGTGGCTCCTCCTTTCCGTGTGGCAGAATTTGACATCATGTACGGCGAAGGCATTTCCAAAGCCGGTGAAATCATCGACATGGGTGTCGATTTCGACATCGTGCAGAAAAGCGGCGCTTGGTACAGTTATGAAGATGCCAAGATTGCCCAGGGCCGCGATGCTGCCAAACAGTTTATGATTGACAATCCAGAAGTGGCCATTGAGGTGGAAAAGAAAATCAGGGAAAAAATGGGGGCGGGGCTTGTAAAAGCTTCCTCTAAAGATGATGATGGCGATGAGGCAGAGGATTAAAGACCAAAGGTGACACCTTTCCGAAAGGTGTCACCTTTTTAACCCTGCACATACACCACAAACTTTTCTACAAAGTAGGGCTCTGTGAAATAGTCCTTTATGGCAAACACTTCGGAGTATTCGCCTTTTGGCAGCGAGCGGATTTCAGAATTGACATCCCCTCCCTTCAATGCCAGCAAGCCATTTGGCAGTGAATGAGCATGAGCAGATTTATACAATCGCTGCGTCCAAATCAACAGTTGGGGTAATTCTGCGACAGCTCTTGTAACGACAAAATCATACTTCCGGCCTTTTATCTCCTCAGCACGTGCCTGTTGGGCCTGGATATTATGCAATGAAAGAGCAGTTACAATTTCCTGCACCACTTTTGTCTTCTTAAGTGTGCCATCCACCAGGTGGAATTTGACTTCCGGAAAAAGAATTGCAAGTGGAATACCCGGAAAACCACCACCAGTGCCCAGGTCCAGCACCTCAGCTTTGGGTTTAAAACCTATTATCCGGGCAATGGCAAGTGAATGAAGAACATGGTGTTCGTAGAGATAGTCTATGTCTTTTCTGGAAATGACATTGACTTTTTGATTCCAATCCCGGTAAAGTGTTTCAAGGGATGTGAACTGTTCTATTTGCCTTGAACTGAGCTTTGGAAAATATTTCAAAATGATGTCCATATCTTTCGGGCGACTTTATGCAGTTGTTCGTTGATTGTTGTTGGTTGTTCGTTAGGAAACAGCCTAAATAAAAGCTGAATGCGACTGATTGCAAAAGTAAAAAGGCTTGTTATACTACAGGTTTTGTTGAGAAAGCAAAATTAATTTTAGATGCCCGTTGCTGAAAAATTCTGAGTCGGATGAAGTGTTTAGTCGGTTTAAAAAGTTGAGAGGGTTTAAGTTAGTCCACGTTTAATAATCAACCCTCTCAACCTTCTAAGCACCCTCAACTTTTTTGGAAAAACGAGCATCTGTAAATATTTATTCATTGTTCGGAAGCTAATGCGAATAGCTGTTAACACAAGGATGTTGCTGAAGGGAAAGATGGAGGGTATCGGGTGGTACACTTACGAAGTCCTGCGCTTATTGGTTGAACAACATCCCGAAGACGAGTTTATTTTCTTTTTCGACAGACCCTATGACGTGGAATTTGTTCTTGGGAAAAATGTAACCCCGCTTGTTCTCTTTCCACCTGCCCGTCATCCGGTCTTGTTTGTATGGTGGTTCGAATGGTCAGTTGCCAGGGCACTGAAAAAGTTCAAGCCTGATGTGTTTTTATCACCGGACAACTTTTTAACACTCCGGACAAAAGTGAAAACTGTTCTCGTAACACACGACCTGGCCCATCTTCATTACCCGGAACAATTGCCTTTTTTTCAAAGATTGTATTACAAAACACTCGTACCACGTTTTAACAGAAAAGCCGACCGTATTGTAACCGTCAGCCATTACAGTAAACAGGATATCGTAAAAAGTTACGGCATCGCCCCGGATAATATCAGGGTGAGCTTTAATGGGTGCAAAGAGGGTTATGTTCCGATTCCCGAAGACGAAAAGAGAAGAATCAGAGAAGCATATTTCGATGGTCAGCCCTATTTTTTATATGTTGGCGCCATTCATCCCCGGAAAAACGTACATAGGCTGATTGCTGCCTTCGACATTTTTAAAAGGGAAACGCAATCAACAGCGAAACTCCTGATAGCTGGCAGTTTTGCCTGGAAATCAAAAGAAGCCAAAAGGGCTTATGATAGCGCAGAGTATCAACAAGACATAGTGTTTCTGGGTCATGTATCATATCCGGAACTCTGTAACTTGACTGCTGCAGCATTTTGTTGTGTGTACATTTCGAGCTTTGAAGGTTTCGGAGTTCCGGTGCTGGAAGCGATGTATTGTGAGGTGCCCATCATCACGTCAAATGTAACTTCCATGCCGGAAGTAGCCGGAGATGCGGGGGTATTGGTTAACCCTCAGTCAATAAAGGAAACTGCTGCGGCGATGACTGAAATCTGGAAGGATGAAAAATTGAGGAGCACACTGATTGAAAGAGGAAGAATACAAAGAACAAAATTTACCTGGCAAAAAGCCGCCGACGTGGTTTACGACAACTTGCTGATGGCGGCTGATATGCCAACATAAAATCTTAAGACATGGGACTGTTTAGTTTTTTAAAACCTGAAAAGCCCGTTGGATTTACCTACCATCCTCGTTTTTACGACGAGAAGAAAGAGGAATTCCAGGAACGGCTGCGAAAGGCAAGGGAAAGGGCAGGTGATGACCCCGAAGCTATGAAAATGAGAATCCGCGACAGACTGCACCGAAAAAGCGGATATCTTAGCGATAAAAGCTACCGGTCCCGGCAATTGATGAAGTCAAATATGCTCCTTCTGGTGATAGTAGTTCTATTGATAATATTTACTTACTTTGCTATTGAGGTATATTTGCCGCGGATTGTTCAGATATTTGAGTAAAACTACACTATCTCATGGCTGACATCATTCAGCTTTTACCCGATTCCATAGTCAACCAAATTGCTGCCGGCGAGGTCGTGCAACGACCTGCATCTGTTGTAAAAGAACTGATGGAGAACTCCATAGATGCAGGGGCCACCAGCATAAAACTCATTATAAAGGACTCCGGGAAAACACTGATTCAGGTAATCGACAATGGTTGCGGAATGTCGGGCACTGATGCCCGGCTGAGTTTTGCATTGCATGCCACTTCCAAAATCAGGGCAGCCGATGATTTGTTTTCAATAAGAACCATGGGCTTCAGAGGTGAAGCACTTGCTTCCATCGCTGCAGTGAGTCAGGTGGAAATGCGTACAAGACTTCAGAAAAATGAACTTGGTACGAGAATCGTCATAGAAGGCTCCGATGTGCTGACTCAGGAACCCTGCCAATGCACAGCCGGCACCAACATCATGGTAAAAAACCTCTTTTACAATGTTCCGGCAAGAAGGAATTTTCTGAAGTCGAATGCTATAGAGATGAGACATGTGCTCGATGAATTCCAGCGCCTGGCTTTGGCCAATACTGACGTGTTTTTCTCTCTCCACCATAACGGGACCGAAATTATGCATTTGCCAGCTTCCAATTTGCGGCAGAGGATTGTTGGTATTTTTGGCAATGCTTCGAATCAAAAACTGGTGCCTGTGAAAGAAGAAACGGATGTCATGTCGGTTACAGGCTTTATAGGAAAACCTGAGTTTGCAAGAAAAATGCGGGGGGAGCAGTTGTTTTTTGTCAACCACCGATTCATCAAAAGTGGATACTTGCATCATGCTGTGATGTCCGCCTTCGAAGACCTATTACCAAAGGACACCTTCCCCTTTTACGCACTTTTCATCGAGATGGACCCATCCAAAATCAACATCAATGTCCATCCAACCAAACAGGAAATAAAATTTGACGATGAACGACTGGTATATAATTATTTGAAAGTAGCCATCAGGCATGCCCTCGGCCAGTACAGCATCACACCTTCCATCGACTTTGAACAGGAAACCAGTTTTTCGCCCACTAATAACCATAGCTCTCCTTTTGGAAATCTGGATCAGGAAGAAATGGAACGGGAAATGTCAGAGTCGGTCGGATCAACGGGTGGTAAAGGAAGCAGTTCAACTTCAAATTTTAGAAAACAAACCAGAGACGCCGATCAAGCTAATGCCACCAATTGGCAAAAACTGTTCGAAGGTCTGGAAGAATTTGAAGCAGAATTAGAGGGGAATCAGAATCAAACCAGTGACCAGCAAACACTTTCTGGCGACTGGGCAGCACCGCATTCAGGGAATCTACAATCCCACCAAGCTAACAGCCAGCGCGAGCCCTGTCAAATTCACAACTCATACATCGTCAGCCAGATTAAGTCGGGCTTTTTACTCATAGATCAACAGGCGGCACATGAGAGAATACTCTTTGAACGATACCTGGAAATATTGGAAAGTGCTCAGGGTCTGACACAAAAGGAATTGTTTCCCAGAACACTCAACCTGTCAACGGCCGATACTGAATTGATGCGCGAAATGATGCCCTCCATTCAACTACTGGGTTTCGATATCCAGGAGTTTGGGTTAGATACTTTCATAATTTACGGTGTGCCGGCTGATCTCAGAAGTGGGAGCGATGAAACAAAAATTCTTGAGTCACTACTCGAACAATTCAGGGAAAACAGGGAATTGAATATGGGTCTTAAAGAAAATATTGCCCAGTCCATGGCTAAAAGTGCCGCCATTACTCATGGTCAGGGACTTACAGGAATAGAAATGAGAGAGCTTATTGATAAGTTGTTTGCCTGCTCGATGCCATTCAAAAGCCCCTCAGGCCGGAATTGTTTTTTGACCTTCGATTTGGAAGAACTTAAGTCAAAATTCAAAGCTTAAGTTTTAGTCTTCCTAAGCAACCTCATTTAAAGGTGATAAAGTTAGATGGATCAACTGGCTGTCCCCGATGCCACAGTTCAAAATGAAGGTGCGGCCCGTCAGTTAATTCACCTGTATTCCCAATAATGGCTATTGCTTCTCCTGTTCTGACATAGCTTCCCACTTTTTTCAGATTAGCAGAATTGTGTTTGTAAAAGGAAACGATGTTATTGGCGTGCTGAACAGCAATTGAATTACCCGTTTCAAGTGTCCAGTCAGAAAGAATGACCCATCCGTCCATAATGGCTTTTACGGGGGTGTTTTTGGGAGCAATAACATCTACACCGAAGTGTTTTTTCTTACTGTCGAAACCGGCGCTGATGGCTCCCGGCACAGGTGAAGAAAAGTACATTTGCTCCAAAGGGATATCTCTGTTAACTACTGCTCGGGCGGGGCTGCTGCTGGTCACTTCTCTAATGTTGGATGTTTCAATTTCATCCCGCAGTTCATCCTCTTCTTTGGACCTTGTGACCGGTGTTGCCTTGGTTTTTTCTTTAGAAGAAGGTTCTGGCTCAGATGGGGCGTATTCCACATCATTTGTCAGCATTTTCCGGAAATTCTCATTGTACTTTTCCTGGGCGCTTAAAAGGATTTCCAGGGAATCGAGGTCCTGATAAAGTTTTACCATTTCAGAATAATTGCTTCCCCCTTCATATCCTGGTATCAGTCGCCTGATGGGTGTAAAGGCCATCGCCATTACCACCAAAAAGGTAATAACTACGAAAACAGTGCTTAGTAAAATGTAAACATTGAGCAGGGAAAGTTTGTAAGATCCGAGTTCTTCGAAGGTGTCATTGTTCAAAATAACTAAGCGGTAGGTGTCTTTTAGTTTTTCCTTAAAACTGCGTTGATTCTTGATTTCCTCTGACATCGTGTTATCAATTGTAGCTGATAAAATAAATTTGCCCCATGAGCAGTTTGCAAGTAGGTAAATTGTTGTTGGACAATTCCGAAACTTGCCAACTCATTGGCCGTAAAATTCGGAATTCTTTTCCAGAAACTTAGTTCCCGGTTCCGATTCGAAGAAAACCATGATTGAAATTACCTGTTGTTAAAGCAAGTTCCTGTAATAATTCAGCAAAATGAGAGTGAGTTTGATAAGCTTCAACATATTGTTAGTCATATTCCTACTGTTGCCTGTTGTCAACAGTTGTGTAACACAAAAGAAAAAAGAGGATGTTGGCGCCATCGGCAAATTATATCACAATACCACTGCCAAGTATAATGGCTACTACAACGCCAATGTCTTGCTGGAGGAAAGTCTCACTGCACTGAATGACCAGTACCAGGAGAACTATAATCAGATACTTCCGGTATATAAGTATGTAGGTGCCGAAAACCCACAAGCCCAGGCCGAAAAACTCGATAATGCCATTAAGAAAGTTTCTGTAGTTATCAATTTGCACCGGGTCAGCAAATGGACTGATGACTGTTATCTGCTCATGGGGAAAGCACAATATCTGAAACACGATTACGAGGCTGCCCTCGAAACGCTTGAATTTATGGCTGCCGAATTCGATCCGGCAGAGGTTGCTAAACGAGAAGCACAATCAAAATCAGCCAGGAAAGCAAGTGGTTCAAAGAAAACCTCCGCTAAAGCTTCAGCGACAACTGACGGGAGTACTAAAGAAGTTACCCTCACCAAAAAGCAAAAAGAAAAGCTGGCCAAGAAAGAAAGAAAACAGCGGGAAAAGGAGAGACAGCAAAAGATTAAAGAATCAAAGAAAAGAGCAAAAAGCGGAAAACCAGCTCCACGGACTGCACCTAAGCCGGCAAATAAAGAAGAAGAAATCAAAACACCTGTTCTTGCTGAACAGCCACCAAAGAACACTGGCCAGCCAGCAACGGCCAATACGGCACATGACTTACCCGCTCCGGGTTCTATCAGCTTGGGAGAACTTCAACCCCAGGTTACAGAATCCAATTCAAAAAGTTATTTCATGAAACACCGTCCTGCTTACCAGGAAGGACTACTGTGGCTCGCCAGAACGTATATTGAACGAGATAACTTTACAAATGCGGAGCGTCTGTTAATGCAGCTCGAGCGCAGTCCTTCCACTTTTGATGATGTCAGAACGGAAACTGCCATTGCTAAAGCCCACTTTTTCCTGAAGCAGAAAAAATATGACGCGGCAGTGGAGCCACTAACCGCTGCCATACAAATGAGTGATGACAACCCCACTAAAGCCAGATTGTCTTTTATACTGGGGCAGATTCACCAGCGCAACGGAAACAATTCAGCAGCTTATGCTGCTTTCGAACAGGTTATCAAGTATCAGCCGGTTTTTGAAATGGAATTCAGTGCCAGGCTCAATATGGCAACTTCTGGTGTCGTAACGCATGAGGAATCGGTAAGGCAATTGGAGCGCATGCTCAAAGAAGAAAAAAACCGTGATTATGCAGACCAGATATATTTTGCGCTGGCTCAATTGGCTATGAAAAACAGAAACAGCCAGGAAACCATAAGAAATCTGGAACTGTCGCTCCAGACCAGTACCCGTAACATCAATCAAAAGGCTGAATCTTACCTCCAGCTGGCCGACCTGTATTTTGAAAGCGAGAATTTTGTAA
>CAYRDX010000041.1:0-41680 GCA_964423205.1 uncultured Saprospiraceae bacterium
TTTCTTAACCACTTGAAAATCAGTTGGAAAACTTTTGCCTTTTTACTTTTTACTTGTTCCTTAGTGTTTTTCTAAAGAAAAATCTGCGGGAGGCAAAATTTCGCTTTTCCGTAATAAACGAGGAACTTTTAAAACAGCCTCTTTTTACTCAGAAAAATGTAAGTGATTGTTTCAACGATACTGAGTACCTCTATAAGGGCTCGAATAACACTCTTTTAAGAAACGAAGATAAAATTAACGTCCGATTGTATCCCGATGCTTTCCCTTAACAGAGAAAAAATTAATCCGAAGGACTGTTTTTATTTTTTTGTAATTTTGGAATCCAATTCCAATTTTACAAAAAATGATAAAAAGACTTCTTTTTGAAAAAGCAGATTGGATGCTGGGAAAATACCCGATAGTCACAATAACGGGCCCACGGCAATCGGGAAAAACCACATTTGCGCAGCAATTGCGCCCAAACTATCAGTATGTGAGTCTCGAGGATCTTGACAACCGGGCATTTGCAGCAACAGATCCAAGAGGATTTCTCGAAACCTGGCAAAATGGCGTAATCCTCGATGAAGTACAATATGTGCCTGAATTATTCTCCTATTTGCAGACTTACACCGATATAAGGAAGAGGAATGGTGAATATATCCTGACGGGTTCACAGAACTTTCTGCTAATGGAGCGCATTTCCCAGTCACTGGCGGGAAGGGTGGCAGTGTTTGCTCTTCTGCCTTTCTCCTATTCCGAGCTCCAGTCGAGCGAATACGCGCTGGCCAATTGGGCGGAGTATTTGTACAGGGGCTCATATCCCAGGCAATATTCCCAGGAAATTCCTTCCGCTGATTTTTATGCGGATTATCTTCAAACCTATATTGAAAGAGACGTAAGGCTTGTCATTAATGTCCAAAATACTACTGTATTTCAGAGGTTTATGCAATTGTTGGCTGGCAGATCAGGACAATTACTCAACCAAAATAGTTTGGCCATTGAGACTGGCATCGACAACAAAACGGTCTCCGCCTGGCTTTCGGCATTGGAAACTTCCTACATCATTTACCGGCTTCCTCCTTACCACAATAATTTCAACAAACGGGTCTTGAAATCACACAAAATCTATTTTATTGATACAGGTTTGCTATCCTATTTGTTAGGCTTGAGGTCAACTGAAGATTTGAACGTGCATTTTGCAAGAGGGGCATTGTTCGAAAACCTTGTCATTACTGAAACATTGAAAAAATACTATAACAAAGGCGAACGAATGCTCTTATATTTTTGGAACGACAGTCAGCATAACGAAATTGACCTTATTTACGATAAAGGTCCAGAACGATATGCTTATGAAATAAAAATTGGAAAGACTTTACATCCGCAGTTTTTTGATGGTTTAAAACGCTTTCAAAAATTGGCCCCGGAAACTAAGTTGCACTTGATTTATGGAGGCGATACGCCGCAAAAAAGAACTGACTTCCAGGTCCATACTTTTGATGAGTTATTTGGAAAGTAAAATGACTTTTGATTTGACACTGATGTAATAACTCTAATCAGCTAAAACACTATCGCATCGAACCTGTGCTATACGATTTTTTCCGAATTAAACTGACTATCCATCCGAATCAGAACTACTCCCTGTTCCAGAATTGAAAAAATAGAATGGTATCCTTTGTTAAAAAGAATTTATGTACGTCTATTGAGAATAGGAAGTAAAATTAACGATGCCAATCCCAGAAGAATATTAAAGCCAATGGAGACGGAAAAGAAAATGATATTGGCCACAGAAAAAGCATCGTTGCTGTTAATACTGTAGAACATGGTTAGCGCAATAATGACCAAGGCATGGAAAGTACCCATTCCTCCGGGAGATGGGATAGCAACCCCGAGGCTACCAAAAACGAATACGGTAAGGGCTGCTTCCAAACCAAGGTGGGAAGTTGGGTTGAAGGCTTTGAAACCAAGCCAGGTCATGAGAAAGTAGAGGAACCAGATGTTCAGGCTATGAAATACAAACAACCAGGGTTTTTCAAGATGGCGTACCGACTGCACGCCATCCCAAAGCCCTTTCAGCAGGTTAAGCACTTTCCTGAACAAGGGGACTTGAACCATGCGTTTGTAAAAGACAAGGGCCAGAAGCGCTAATATTGCCAGGGCAACTGCATAAATCCACAACCAGTTGTAATTAGATTCAGTTCCTGCTATTTCAGGCCTATCCGTCAGGAAAGTCCATAGCTTCTTGTATTCAAAGAAAAGTGCCAGTCCAAAAGCCAACCCAAGACAAAAAACATCCACTATCCGATCCACTACTATGGTGCCCATTACCTTTTCAGGTGGGAGATTTTCATATTTCGACAGAATTCCAGCTCTTATGATTTCGCCCATGCGCGGTAACCCAAGATTGGCAAAATAGCCCACCAGAATGGATAGAAAACTGTTCATGAATTTCGGCTTATAGCCAAGTGGCTTCAACAGCATTTTCCACTTAATGGTACGGCTCACGTTGCTTATAAGAAATGACAGCAGTACCAGATTGATCCAAAAAAAATCAGCGCCCCTGAAATCATCAACCAACTTACCGATGAGACTGCACTCCGCTTCCGGAATTCCGCGGTGGGAGCATTCTTCCAGAAAAGCTGCATTTTGATACTGGAAAACGAGGAAAAGGATGAATAAACCCGTTCCTAAAAAGATGAGAAATTGCAGGCCGTTGTAGATACTTTTCTTCAAGATAGTTTTGTGTATTTATCAGCCCAAAAGAAAAGGGTCAGGTCACTAAACGAAAGAAACAAGAAAAGTTGCAAAATCCGAAAGTCAAAATGTTGCCGACCAAAAGTATTATCAAAAGCCAAAACGGGCGACCTCTAAAACAGAAGTCGCCCGAATGGTACTGATTGCAAAAGTACTTTTCAATTATTCTTCTTCGGAAGCCGCGTCAACCACTTTATTCTCAGCGACTTCTTCTGTTTCTTGGCCTACTTCTTTTACAACTACCTGATCGGCAGCTACGGCAGTTGCAGCGGCACCGGCTGCGGCTGTTTTACCACCACGACGACGTGTGCGCTTACGCTTGCTATCTTTTCCTTCCGTTGTTGCACTTCCACTGTAATCAGGGTTAAAATCTACCAGTTCGATCAATGCAGTCTCGGCTGCATCACCTCTGCGGTACCCGGTGCGGATTACTCTGACGTATCCTCCGGGGCGATCGCCAACCTGAGTGGCAATGGTTCCGAACAATTCGGTAATGGCCTCTTTATTCTGTAAATAGCTAAAAACAACCCGCCTTGAATGCGTAGTATTGGTCTTTGCTTTTGTTATCAGGGGTTCAACATAACGGCGCAATGCTTTGGCTTTCGCCAATGTGGTCTGAATGCGCTTATGTGTAATGAGGGCAATCGCCAGGTTGCTCATAAGAGCACGCCTGTGCTCCATTTTCCTGCCGAGTGCGTTGACTTTGTCACCGTGTCTCATCTCTAAGAATTTTTTAATGTGGTTAACTTCGCAACACGAGGTGCAGTGTGTATTCTGCAGTTGGCAACAGATTCAATAATTATTTTGAATACAGAGCCTGCCCTTTGTAATTGCAATAAATGATTTCAAAAAACAAGAGGGCTGTCTGCAATAAGCAAACGGCCCTTTGCCAACTTTTTATTCTTCGTCGAGCTTGTACTTTGAAAGATCCATTCCGAAGGTCAGGTTCTTTTCCTGCAACAGTTCTTCAATTTCTACAAGCGATTTCTTTCCGAAATTCCGAAACTTCAGTAATTCGTGAGTATCGTATTTTACCAGCTCCGCCAGTGTGTTAATCTTGGCGGCTTTAAGGCAGTTGTAGGCACGAACGGAAAGATCCAGGTCTTCCAGTGATGTCTTGAGCAACTTTCGCATGTGCAAGACATGCTCATCCACCACGTCATCTTTTCGGCTGCTGTCATCCGGAATGCTGATGTATTCATCCGTGATGAGCATGAGGTGGTGAATCATGATGCGGGATGCTTCTTTGATTGCATCCTCAGGATGTATGGTGCCATCGGTTTTCAATTCGATGGTCAATTGTTCGTAGTCTGTGCGTTGACCAACACGGGTATTCTCAACTCTGTAGGCCACATTCTTGATCGGTGTATAAATGGCATCGAGGGGAATCACTCCGATTGGAGCATCCTTTGGCAGGTTTTCACTTGCTGGTGCGTAACCGCGGCCTTTGGTAACGGTCAACTCCATTTCGAGGTTGACAAATGGCTCCATGTTACAAATCAGCATATCGGGGTTCATCACCTTGAATACGTTGGTGTGCTCATCAATATCTCCGGCTCTGAACTCTTCTTTTCCGCTGATGGTAAGGTAAATTTTTTCAGTACCTATTTCTTCACCCTGAATGACTTGTTTAAGGCGAACCTGTTTAAAGTTGAGGACAATGTCCAGAACGTCCTGGACGATGCCGCGGATAGTGGCAAACTCGTGGTCGATGCCTGCAATCCGCACAGCAGAAATGGCATAACCTTCCAGAGAAGACAAGAGAATTCTTCTGAGGGAGTTGCCAATGGTTTGCCCGAAACCGGGCTCAAGGGGTCTGAATTCAAACAATCCTTCAAAATCATTTGCTTTGGTCATAATGATTTTGTCGGGCTTTTGGAAATTTAAGATGCTCATATTTAAAGAGATAACGTTGATAGGATGATGAAAGACGACGGCTGCTTATTATTCGAGAATCGCTGAAAGATCAATATTTTATCAGTAGCTTTTTAAAAGCAATAAGGTTTGACAAACGCAACCGTCTGTCAAACCCCTGATTATTGACCTTACTTGGAGTAAAGTTCAACAATCAACTGTTCGTTGATTTTCTCCGGTATTTGTTCCCTCTCGGGATAGGCTACAAACACGCCTCGCATTTTATCGGGATTAAACTCCAACCATCCGTATTTTTTCACCTCTGATTTCTTTTCAACTTGCTCCTGTACCACACTCAGGCCTTTGGATTTGCCTCTGACCTCGATTACATCGCCGGGGCGGAGCTGGTAAGACGGGATGTTCGTCAAAACACCATTAACTACTACGTGTCTGTGCAATACCAACTGACGGGCAGCCCTTCTGGTTGGGGCAATACCCATGCGGAAAACGGTATTATCAAGTCTTGCTTCGAGGAATTGCAGCAATACAGTACCCGTTACACCGTGTTTGTGGCTGGCCACTTCAAACAGATTGCGGAACTGGCGCTCCAAAACTCCGTAAGTATATTTTGCTTTTTGCTTCTCCATAAGCTGAAGTGCATAACCTGAACGCTGTCTGCGACGGCGGTTCAGGCCGTGCTGGCCCGGAGCGTATTTCTTTTTCTCAAATGCCTTGCTGAAGCCATAAATTGGCTCACCAAAAGATCTGGCTTTTTTCTGTTTAGGTCCTTTATACCTTGCCATTATTGATTATTGCTTTTAAACTGTGAACAAAGGCTTTATACCCTTCTGCGTTTCGGTGGGCGGCATCCGTTGTGAGGAATTGGCGTATTGTCCTGAATCCTGGAAACCTTTACACCTGCCTGATCAATTGCACGAATAGCAGCTTCACGTCCAGAGCCCGGTCCTTTCACGAATACTTCCACTGTGCGCATGCCCGCATCGTATGCTACTTTTGCGGCATCACCCGCAGCAACCTGAGCTGCATAAGGAGTATTTTTCTTGGAACCGCGAAAGCCAGCTTTTCCAGCTGAACCCCAGCTGATGACTTCGCCTTTTTTATTCGTCACTGAAACGATGATGTTGTTAAAAGTAGCCTGAATGAAGGCAAATCCCTCCGGCTCAACTCTAACTTTGCGTTTTACTTTGACTTTTGATCTTGCCTTTGCCATTATTTAATATTGATACTGATAATTGGTAAAGTGTCGTATGCAGAAAACTGCGGAACCAAACACCGAATAACCAATCACGAATTATTTCTTAGTAGCTAATTTCTTGTTTGCAACAGTCTTACGCTTTCCTTTACGGGTACGGGCGTTTGTTTTGGTGCGCTGACCTCTGAGTGGAAGTCCCTTTCTGTGACGCACACCACGGTAGCAGGCAATATCCATAAGACGCTTTATGCTCATTTGAACTTCTGAGCGCAATTCACCTTCTACTTTATAATCCGACTGTATAATCTGAGTAATAGTACGAACGTTCTCATCGGACCATTCAGCAACTTTCACATTGACATCAATATCGGACTTGTCCAGAATTTCTTTTGCCCTGGATGGACCGATACCAAATATGTAGGTCAAGCCTACTACTCCACGTTTGTTTCTCGGTAAATCTACACCTGCTATACGAGCCATAAGATTAATTAACTTTTAATAATCAGAATGTGGTCGATTGATAACCAACCGATTATCCCTGACGTTGTTTAAACTTGGGATTCTTTTTGTTGATGATGTACACCTTGCCTTTTCTTCTCACAATCTTGCAATCTGCAGTGCGCTTTTTAACAGAAGCTCTGACTTTCATGACTTTATCGTGTTGAATTAGAACTTATTTCTTACTTGTAGCGGTAGATAATTCTGCCGCGGGTCAGGTCGTATGGGGACATTTCAACGGCAACTTTATCCCCAGGGAGAATTCGGATGTAGTTCATCCTCATCTTGCCAGATATAGTTGCGATAATCAGGTGGTTATTTTCAAGGCGCACTCTGAACATTGCGTTAGAAAGGGCTTCTTCGATAATTCCATCCTGTTTTATTAAATCTTGTTTCGCCATGCCTATTTTTTTCGGACGGCAAAGATACGAATATCAATTAAAGTTTCACCCTTTGGGGAAAATTTTTCAAAATGCTCAAAATCAACAGCTTTGATGGTTTTTTTCAGGCGTTAATTAAGTCTTCCGACATGAATTCCACCACCTTTAATTCGGGGTTTTTTGCGATGGATTCCTCCACAATTTTGTGATCGGAAAGTACATCGGGACCGTCTGCTCTAATAGCTACACTATGCTCATAGTGAGCCGAGGGCAGTTTGTCTTTTGTGAAAATGGTCCAGTTGTCCTTAGCCTGTTTCACATCTTTTTTCCCAAGGTTAATCATAGGTTCAATGGCTATGACCAGCCCTTCTTTAAGAACCGGGCCATTGCCTCTTCTTCCATAATTGGGCACCTCAGGATCTTCATGCAAAGACTTCCCTACACCATGCCCCACCAATTCGCGAACGACTGAATAAGGATGTTGCCGCTCCACATAGTTCTGAATGGCAAAACTTACATCGCCGAGGCGGTTACCGGGTTGAGCAGCATCAATGCCTTTGTACAGTGAAGTCTTAGTTACCCTGAGCAATTGCATCACTTTTTCAGAAACCTGTCCGATGGCAAAAGTGTACGCAGCATCACCATAAAAGCCGTTCATTAATACTCCGCAATCAACGGAAACGATGTCGCCATCATTGAATGGTCTGTTTGACGGAATGCCATGAACCACTACTTCATTTACCGATACGCAGAGGGTGGTTGGAAATCCGCGGTATCCTTTGAAACCGGGTATCGCTTTGTGGTCGCGAATGAGCTCTTCAGCTTCTTTGTCGATAATGTCACCGGTAATCCCTGGTTTTAGTCTGCTTGCCACATGAGCGAGCACTTTGGAAACCAGGAGATTGGACTGGCGCATTAGCTCAATTTCCTCATTCGTTTTATAATAAATCAAAGCGAAACAAATTGTGAAGCCCCCAAAGCTGGACTTCAATATTTATCAAATAAAAAATCGTGCTTCGAGTAGGTCTTCATTTTTCAACTAAAGTTCCGAACTCTCCCGTTGCACGATTTTCAGAAAAACAGTAGTCTTTGTACTTCTTTGTTTGGGCCGCCTAACGGCTAATATCTTTATGAAGACAATGTCAAATTATTACGCACCTGAGCCTATCGATTGCATTCTGGACCTGCCCTGCAATTTTCCAGATTTAACCAATCCATCATAACGGCGCATCAATAAATGGCTTTCAACCTGTTGCAGAGTATCCAAAACAACACCAACAGCGATGAGGATGCTGGTGCCACCAAAGAACATGGCGAATGCCGGATTCACACCAAACAGGATTGCAAAAGCTGGTAATATGGCAATGAAACCCAGGAATATAGAACCAGGAAGCGTTACCCTGGTAGTAATGGCATCAATGAAATCTGAAGTCGGCTTACCCGGTTTGATACCGGGAATGAACGCATTCTGGCGCTTCAGGTATTCTGCGTACTGTGTTGGATTCACAATCAATGCTGTGTAAACATAAGTGAAAGCAACAACGAGCAGGAACACGATGATGGAAGAAGTTAATGAGTATGGATCGGCCAACTCACGCATAATTCCGGAAGGCCCTTGTCCGCCACTGCCCGCGACAAACTGAACCACCGTGGCAGGTACGAACATCAATGCCTGTGCAAAGATGATGGGCATTACACCGGCGGCGTTAACCTTGATGGGTATGTAGTCTCTTACACCGGCAGCCGGCAATGTAGTGCCGCCGCGTTGTACCATGTGTTTGGCAAACTGAATGGGCACCTTGCGAACTCCCTGAATGACAAGGATTACAGCTGCTATGATGATGAACAGAAGAGCGAATTCCAAAATAAGCTTGAACAAACCGCCTGCTCCCATTTGCAGTGCAATCTCACTGGCAAGTGCTGCGGGCAGTGAAGCAATGATACCTATGGTAATCAACAAGGATGCACCGTTGCCAATGCCTTTATCGGTAATACGCTCACCAAGCCACATGGCAAATACAGTACCTGCCGATAGTATGATAGTGCTTGATAGCCAGAAGATTCCTTTTGGCATGGTTGGGTCAATAGAACCCGGGATTGAATTCAGATAAGTCAGATAACCACCACCTTGCACCAAAGTGATAGCCACAGTTAGTAACCTTGTTATCTGGTTTAATTTCTTACGGCCGCTTTCTCCTTCTTTTTGCTGAAGCCTCTGGAAGTAGGGCATTGCGAAGCCAAGTAACTGCACAATGATGGATGCCGTAATATAGGGCATGATACCCAATGCCATTACGGAGGCGTTATTGAATGCTCCACCAGTGAAGGTGTTGATGAGGCCGAGCAGGTCGTTTGCTCCGGTGTCTTGACTGGCTGCATCCAGTGCTGCTGGAACTACGCCTGGCAAAACAACAAAAGAACCAAGACGGAAAATGAAAAGCAGGAGTAAGGTCCAACCAATGCGTTCCCTCAGTTCTTTAATTTTCCAAATGTTTTGGATTGTCGTAATAATTCTTTTCATCGGAGTTTTGCTTGATACATGTGCCGGTTTGGATACCCGGTTGATAAAATTTCGAGTAGTTTATACTCATAGCTGTCAACCTTGTTTCAAAAGACCGGTCAACAGTCTCACACTAAATTGGCGCTGCCCCCTTTTTCCTCAATAGCTTGTTTGGCGGAAGCTGAGAATGCATGAGCTACAACATTGAGTTTGCTGGTCACTTCTCCTCTTCCCAATATTTTCACCTTGTCATTTTTGCTGATAACACCCAACTTGTGAAGTGCTTCAGGATTGACATCGGTCACGTTATATTTTTCAACTAAAGCCTGCAGACTGTCGAGGTTCATGCCAACGTACTCTACGCGGTTGATATTCTTGAATCCTTTCTTTGGCAAACGACGCTGAAGTGGAGTTTGACCACCCTCAAAACCACGCTTGAGTTTGTTACCTGACCTGGACTTGGCACCCTTATGGCCCTTTCCGGCAGTGCCGCCCCAACCGGAGCCTTCACCACGAGCTATCCTTTTCTTTTTGCCAGTTGAACCTTCAGCAGGTTGTAAATTATGAAGTTCCATCGCTTCTCTAAAGTTTGAAGTTTGAAGTTCGAAGTTCAAAGTTTGAAGTTCGAAGAAAAACTTCAAACTTCAAACTCCAAACTTCGAACTACTATGCGTTTTCCACCTTAACGAGGTGTTGAACCTTTGCCACCATCCCAAGAATCTGTGGGGTGGCTTCATGCTCCACTGTCTGGTGCATTTTGCTGATACCCAACGCCTTGATGGTGTCTTTTTGCCGTTGTGAACGGTCTATTGTGCTTTTAATTTGCGTAATCTTAATCTTTCCCATGACTTAGAAACTTGTTCGTTGCTCGTTGGTAGCGGACTTTTGTCCTGATTATATACCTATGAGTATCGTCTTCGAAATTCTTAATCAACCATTGAATACCTGCTCGATATTCAGGCCACGCTGACGGGCCACATCCACGGGGCTTCTTAGTTTTGACAATGCATCGAGGGTTGCTTTCACCACGTTGTGAGGATTGGAGGAACCCATGGATTTTGCCAATACGTTGTGTACACCGGCCATTTCAAGGACAGCCCTCATCGCACCACCGGCAATTACACCGGTACCATCTGCTGCAGGGCGAATGAGTACCCGGCCAGCACCGTATTTACCTTTCTGCTCGTGAGGGATAGTACCTTTCAGAATGGGTACTTTCACAAGGTTCTTCTTTGCATCGGCAATACCTTTAGTGATGGCCTCAGTAACATCACGTGCCTTTCCAAGTCCCTGACCAACGGTACCGTTGCCATCACCGACAACTACCACTGCAGCGAAACTGAAAGTACGACCACCTTTTGTCACTTTTGCAACACGGTTGAGGCTCACCAGTTTTTCCTGGAGTTCACTCTCTACGGTTCTTACCTTTTGAACATTGTCCTTTGCCATTGAAAATATATTTTGCTACCTCCACACGAGGTGTTGTCATTCAATAAATTAACCTTAAAATACAAGCCCGCCTTCTCTTGCACCTTCTGCCAAGGCCTTTACACGGCCATGGTACAGATAACCACTGCGATCGAAAACAACACTTTTAATATCGTTTGCAAGAGCTTTCTCAGCGAGCATTTTACCCACCTGACGAGCTTGATCCACTTTGTTGCCGCTGAGGTTCACATTTTTACCCAAAGAAGATGCTGACACCAATGTTGTGCCGCTCACATCGTCAATAACCTGGCAGTAAATCTCTTTGTTGCTGCGGAAAACATTGATACGGGGTCTTTCGGGTGTGCCTTTGATTTTGTTGCGAACCCTCCAGTGTATCTTAGTCCTGCGAGTATCTTTACTAAATTTCATTTCTTCTTAGATTAATGGTCTTAGTGAAGGGTGTTTTCAACCAAACCCAAGACCCGCATATTGATTAATCCGGAGGAGGAAGTTAAATCAATCAATGCCTTCCTCCACCCTTCATTAGTTTTACTTCTTGGCAGCAGCCTTACCAGCTTTTTTACGCAATACCTCGCCCACGAAACGGATACCTTTTCCTTTGTATGGCTCTGGCTTACGGAAGGCCCTCACCTTTGCTGCAATCTGTCCAATCAGTTCTTTGTCGATGCTTTCCAGCCTGATGATAGGATTCTTACCCTTTTCCTGAGAAGTGGAAAGTTTCACTTCATCTGGTATATAGAAATAAACGGGGTGAGAATAACCTAAAGATAATTCCAGCAACTGACCTGTGTTCGCTGCGCGAAAACCGACGCCCACTACCTCCAGTTCTTTTACAAAACCATCGGTTACACCAGTAACCATATTCTGGATGAGTGCACGATACAGACCATGCATTTCGCGGTGGCGTTTCTGGTCCGTAGGCCTTGTCACAGTCAATTCTGCTTCTTCGACAGAAACTTTGATATCGGGATCAACCTGCTGCGACAGTACTCCTTTTGGACCCTTCACAGTTACCAGGTTGCCGTTGCTTATTTTTATTTCAACGCCTTTTGGAAGGGCTACAGGCATTTTACCAATCCGGGACATTTTCTTTCGTATTAATAGTTGAACAATGAATTAATAAACGTAGCACAACACCTCACCTCCCACGTTCTCATCTCTGGCTTGCTTGTCAGTCATGATTCCTTTGGAAGTGGAGATGATGGAGATGCCCAGTCCATTAATTACCTTAGGCAGATCTTTGGCCTTGCGATATTGGCGAAGACCAGGACGGCTAACTCTCTGTAAATCCCTAATAATGGGAAGTTTAGAAATGGGGTCATACTTAAGGGCAATTTTGATAACACCATGTTTGCCCAACTCGTCTTCAAACTTGAACTTTAAAATATAGCCGTTATTGTAGAGGATTTCAGTGATGGCTTTTTTCTCTTTGGAAGCCGGAATCTCTACGATTCTGTGACCTGCCATCTGTGCGTTGCGGATGCGGGTCAAAAAGTCTGCTATTGGATCTGTTACTGCCATTTTTATTTAAAATTTGGTCGAGAGACTTAGGCTATTCGATTGGCATCGGTGATAACCCAGTATCTGACTACCATAAATTACCAGCTTGCTTTCGTTATGCCGGGGATTTTTCCATCAAGGGCCATTTCGCGAAACTTAACCCTGCAAAGACCGAACTTGCGCATGTAGCCTTTTGGCCTGCCAGTGAGTTTGCAACGATTGTGCAACCTGACTGGTAATGCATTGCGGGGCAATTTGTCGAGTGCATCATAGTCACCTTCTTCTTTAAGCTTTTTGCGAAGCTCGCTGTATTTGGCGACCATTTTCTCACGTTTCTTTTCCCTTGCTATTATTGATTTCTTTGCCATTGTATTTAGCTATGAGTAAATCTTTAATTTTTTCCTTTAAAAGGCATTCCCAATAATTTCAACAGGGCAAACGCCTCAGCATCCGTTTTCGCGGTGGTCACGAAAGTCACGTCCATGCCCGTAATCTTGGTAACTTTGTCCAGGTCGATTTCCGGGAAGATGATGTGCTCTGCAATACCCATGGAAAAATTTCCACGTCCGTCAAAACTTTTGTCGTTGATACCACGAAAGTCACGAACACGTGGAAGCGCAACAGCTACCAGGCGGTCCATGAATTCCCACATTTTCTCTTTGCGAAGTGTTACTCTAACGCCAATGGGCATTCCTTCGCGAAGTTTGAAGTTGGACACTGACTTTTTAGCCTTTGTAACGACGGCCTTCTGACCAGCAACCAGGCTGATTTCTTCAGCGGCGGTGTCAACCAGTTTCTTATCCTGCGTGGCTGCTCCAACACCTTGGTTAAGACAAATCTTCACCAGTTTGGGAACTTCCATAGGATTCTTGTACTGAAATTGCTCTTTCAGCGCCGGAACGACTTCGTTTTGATATTTTTCCTGGAGCTTAGGTATATATTTCATCACTTAACGGATTAATCAGATTAATTAAACAACTCGCCAGACTTCTTGGCAAAACGGACGGATTTGCCATCCACTTTTTTGCGGCCAATACGTGTAGGTTCGCCTGTCTTTGGATCTATCAACATCAGGTTTGAAATGTGGATAGGCGCTGCAATGTCCACGATACCACCCGGGTTGTTCTGGGTTGGCTTGCGGTGCTTTTTCACCATGTTCACATTGTCCACGATTGCCTTCTTCTTGTCGGGGAAAACTTCGAGTACCTCACCGGTTTCACCTTTGTAGTTACCAGCGATTACCCGCACCTTGTCACCCTTCTTGATGTGCAACTTGGGAGCAAACCTCTTTGTGTTATCTTTATTTGCCATGATTAATAGCGGTTATTGCCAGGGAACTTTCAGAAGACCATTCATCGGTCCCTGCAATTAGAAATTTCAACTGTTAAATTACTTCAGGAGCAAGGGATACGATTCTCATGTAATCTTTTTCCCTGAGTTCACGGGCAACTGGCCCGAAAATACGGGTGCCTCTGGGTTCGTCCTGAGCTGTTAGTAATACACAGGCATTGTCATCAAAACGGATATAAGAACCATCTTTCCGGCGGATTTCTTTCTTGGTCCGCACGATAACTGCTTTGGAGACAGTACCTTTTTTTACACCACCCGGAGTGGCTTCTTTTACGGCTACAACAATCGTGTCGCCTATCGACGCATAACGACGGTGGGAGCCACCCAATACGCGGATACACAGTACTTCTTTTGCTCCGCTGTTATCTGCAACTCTCAGCCTCGATTCTTGCTGTATCATTTTTCTTAAATTTTATGAGTTAGTGGACTTTGTTTATCATCTCCACGCGAATCATCGAAAATGGAGACCATCAACAGCACTACTTATTTCGCACGTTCTACAATTTCAACCAGACGCCAACGCTTGCGCTTACTCAATGGCCTCGTTTCCATAATGCGGACAACATCGCCGATGTTGCACTCATTTTTTTCGTCGTGAGCCATGAACTTGTTGGACAACTTCACCGACTTACCATAAATCGGGTGACGGAGACGACGTTCTACCATGACGTTGATGGTCTTTTCCATCTTGTTGCTCACAACAACGCCTACCCGCGTTTTTCTTAATTTTCTTTGTTCCATTATTTTCAGTTTACTGTTGGCAAAAGAGAGCTTTTGATTGCCTCACCCTAAGCCACCAACTAAAAAACTTCAATTTTAAAGTTCATCAGAAAGAAGAGCTTTAGCTCCCACTTTCCCGATTAAGCCAAACGGCGCCTTTTTACAATTTTCGAACGGGAAGCCAATTGCTCCGGTGTCATTTTGCTGAGTTCACGGCGGCGGATTTCCGTTTTGATGCGGGCAATGTCGCGGCGTAAGTCCCTGAGCTGCATTGGATTATCAACGCCCTTCACAGCATGATCGAAAAGCATTTTCTGATAATCTGCTTCTGCGCCTTCCAGTTCTGTGAGCAAATCTGCATCGGCAAATTCCTGAAGTTCCAGGTATTTCTTGCTTGCCATTTTCTAAAGAATTATGAATTTATTGAGATGCGGAAAAGAGAGTCAAAACACTTAACCGCAAAATCACTTCTAATTAATGTTGTACAAGGTCTGGACGAACTGTCATCTTAGTCAATACCGGTAACTTTTGTGCAGCAAGACGCATTGCTTCCTGAGCAGTCTCCAGATTCACACCATCGATTTCGAACATGATACGACCTGGTTGTACCATAGCCACATAATGGTCGAGAGAACCTTTACCTTTACCCATCCTCACCTCGAGAGGTTTCCGGGTAATAGGCTTGTCTGGGAAAATGCGGATCCACACCTGACCTTCCCTTTTCATGTAACGGGTCATCGCAATACGGGCAGATTCAATCTGGCGGTTGGTAATACGACCGCCGGTAATTGCTTTCAAACCATAGGCGCCGAAACTGATGGTAGCACCTCTCATGGCCTTATTCAGAAGCTTTGCTTTCTGCTGTTTGCGATATTTAGTACGTTTAGGCTGTAACATTTTTCCCTAATTTTTGTCCCTGTTATCGGGATAAATTTTTTCTGTTATTGTGGCCGGTTTTCCAAGCAAATTACTATCAATCAAGGGTTTATCCGGCTTTCTATATTCTTCAATCTTCTTTCGTAAGACCCTTTTGGGGCTGTTTTTTCAAAGCGGCTGCGAAGGTAATGCGATTTTTCGATATTGCCACCCGCAAGGCTGACAGAAATTACCTTCTGCGTCCACCTCCGCGACCTTCTCTTCTGTCGCCACGACCTCCTCTTCTATCGCCTCTGTCTCCTCTTTCACCTCTTTCACCTCTTTCACCACGGCCTCCTCCACGCTCATGTCCACGATCAGAGCCGCGGGCTTCCTTCTTCTCATAACCGGCATTTGGAGAAAGGTCACGCTTTCCAAATACCTCACCCTTACAAACCCACACCTTTATTCCAATCTTGCCATACACTGTAAGTGCTTCAGCAAGTGAATAATCAATGTCGTAACGGAAGGTATGCAGAGGCGTACGGCCTTCTTTGTATTCTTCAGTACGGGCCATTTCAGAACCTGCCAAACGACCGGAAATCCTCACTTTGATACCTTCAGCACCAGCTCTCAGGGTGGACTGAATGGCCATTTTGATGGCGCGGCGGTGATTGATACGTGCTTCCAATTGTTTGGCAATGCTTTCGCCAACGATGGCCGCATCCAATTCAGGACGGCGGATTTCAACAATATTAATCTGCACCTCCTTGTCTGTCAGCTTGCGCAATTCTTCACGTATCTTGTCAACTTCCTGACCTCCCTTACCAATAACAATACCCGGACGGGAAGTGTGAATGGTTACTGTGATGCGTTTGAGAGCGCGCTCGATAACGACTCTGGCAATTCCACCTTTGGCAATACGGGCATTGAGATAGTTGCGGATTTGCTCGTCCTCAACCACTTTTTCAGCATAATCCTTTCCGGCGTACCAGTTGCTGTCCCATCCTCTGATGATACCCAGGCGATTTCCAATTGGATTTGTCTTTTGACCCATTTATTATTTGATTTTCAGTTCAAACAGCCAGCAGGCAGTTCCGAACTATCAGCTTAATTTTTATGATTTAGTGGCTTCGTCTTCTTCCTCTTCCGATGCTTCAAGTTCTGATTGAAGCGGGATTCTGTTCTCCACAATCAAAGTGATGTGGTTGGTGCGCTTGTGAATCCTTGCAGCACGGCCATGTGTTGCAGGGCGAAAGCGCCTAAGGGTAGATCCTCCGTCCACCATCGCAGTTTTAACATAGAGCTTATAGTCGTCGGCGTTTTCAGCGCCGTCGAGTTTGTACTCCCAGTTGGCAATGGCTGAAAGCAGTACTTTCTCCAGCCAAACTGATGCTTCGTTTTTAGTGAAGCGCAAAATATTGAGCGCTTCATCCACTCTGCGTCCTCTGATATTATCCACCACAAGGCGCATTTTGCGTGGAGACATGGGGCAATTCTTAAATCTTGCTACTGCTTCCATTTCTTATTCTGATTTTGGACTTCAGCTTTTGTTGCCAAAGAAGAATGACAGGAAAGCCGGAAATCCGAAATTGATTAACCTTTTCTATGACCTGCGTGACCTCTGAAGATACGGGTAGGAGCAAACTCTCCGAGTTTATGGCCTACCATCGGTTCTGTGATGAACACCGGGATGAAGTTCTTGCCATTGTGAACAGCAATAGTTTCACCTACCATATCGGGAATGATCATCGAAGCCCTCGACCAGGTCTTAATGACCTGCTTTCTGCGGGCTTGCTTCGCGATTTCCACTTTTCGCATCAACTTATGATGAACGTAAGGTCCTTTTTTAATTGAACGAGGCATATATCGTATGCTTTTCAAGTTTCGGGTTAAGGGTTCAGAGTCTTAAAACCTTGAACCACTATCACCTTTCACTATCATTTTGTTGTTTTTCTTTTCGAAATAATCAGTTTGGTCGAAAACTTCTTATTATTTCTTGTCTTGGCACCCTTGGCAATAAGACCCTTTCTCGAACGTGGGTGACCACCAGAAGCACGGCCCTCACCACCACCCATTGGGTGATCAACCGGATTCATGGCCACACCCCTTACTCTTGGGCGGCGTCCCTGCCAACGCTTGGCACCTGCTTTACCCAGAGTTTGAAGTCCATGGTCCGGATTTGAACAAGTACCCATTGTTGCCTTACAGGTCAACAGTACTCTGCGGGTTTCACCGGAAGGCAATTTGATAACTGCATACCTATCTTCCCTGCCGAGCAAAGTGGCAGAAGTACCTGCGGAACGCACCAGAGAAGCTCCTTTACCGGGAGTAATTTCAATGGCATGAATGGCAGTACCGAGTGGAATATCTTTAAGGAACAATGCATTGCCGTTGTCGGGAGTAGCTTCTTTACCAGACATAACCGTTACACCGACTTTTAAGCCAAAAGGTGCAAGTATGTAACGCTTTTCACCATCGGCATAAACCAGAAGGGCAATGTATGCTGTGCGGTTAGGATCGTATTCAATGGTCTTTACGACTGCTGGAACACCATCTTTGTTGCGCTTAAAATCGATTACACGATAACGGCGCTTGTGTCCACCACCACGCTGACGAATGGTCATTTTGCCTTGATAGTTACGCCCGCCGCTTTTGCTCAGTGGAGCCACCAGGCTTTTCTCCGGCTGATCGGTGGTGATTACGCTCCGATCTACTCCTAACTTAAATCTTCTGCCCGGTGTGACCGGGTTGTATTTTTTCACTGGCATTTTCCTAAAGTTTAGATATCACCGTAGAAATTGATTGTTTCACCAGCGGCCAAAGTGACTACCGCTTTCTTGTAGCCAGAAACCCTGCCCCTGATAACCCCTCTGCGAGTGTTACGGTTACGGGCTTTGGCAGGCATTACCATGGTATTCACTGATTCAACCTCAACGTTATAGAGGTCTTTCACCGCTTTCTTGATTTCAATCTTGTTGGCATCCTTGTTCACAATAAAAGAGTACTGTCCCCTCTTTTCAGTCAGGGTGTCTGCTTTTTCAGTGATAACAGGCTTGATTAGAATTTTCTTTGCCATTTTATTCCTCGCTGCACGAATTTTCGGAGTTACTGCCCCACATGGTGACGACGGCCTCTCCCATCCTTCGTATTTATGATAAAGTATTTACTACTTCTCCTATTGAAGCTTCTGACAAAATCAATGTATTGCTATTCATTATGTCATAAGCACATATATCTGCCGCCTTTTTCACACAAGACTTTGGCAGGTTGCGTCCGGACATGTACACGTTCTTGTCATAATCCGGAGTAACCAACATGGTCTTCATTGTGTGGAGGTTCAAGCTCTTAAGTATTGACACATAAGCAGAAGTCTTTGGAGCATCGAAAGAAAAATCTTCCAACACAACGATGTTCCCGGAAGCTGCTTTCAAGGAAAGTGCTGATACTCTTGCCAACTTCTTGACCTTCTTGTTTACCTTCTGGCTGTAGTCTCTTGGCTTAGGGCCAAAAATCCTTCCCCCTCCTTTATAGAGAGGGTTGTTGATGTCGCCTTTACGGGAACCACCTGTTCCCTTTTGGCGGTGAAGCTTACGGGTAGAACCCGAAATTTCACTGCGTTCTTTGGATTTATGAGTACCCTGGCGCTGATTAGCCAAGTGGGCCTTTACTTCCAGGTAAAGCGCATGCTGATTGGGTTCTGCTCCGAAGATATTGTCAGGCAATTCAACTGTTTTGCCCGTTTTTTCTCCCTGAATATTGAAAACTTCGAGTTTCATAACAAAGAAGTCATTAAATCATTAAAGACAATTGGTTCTGAAGTTAAATGCCCCTTATTGGGGGCCACGGCAATTAATATTGCTTCTTCTTTTCAATAACTACATATGAGCCGTTATGGCCGGGTATTGCACCTTTCACCAGAAGAAGATTCTTTTCAGGGAATATCTTCAAAACTTTAAGGTTGCGGATTTTCATTCTTTCATTCCCCATGTGACCTGCCATGCGCAAACCCTTCACAACCTTTGATGGAAATGAAGAAGCTCCAATGGAACCAGGTGCACGTTCACGGTTGTGTTGACCGTGCGTGCGGTCGCCAACACCTTTAAAGCCGTGGCGCCTTACAACACCCTGGAAGCCCTTACCTTTGGTGGTGCCAACAGCGTGAACGACATCTCCTTCATTGAAGATTTCCTCAACGCGCACCAACTCGCCAAGTTTCTTATCGATTGCATCGAAGTCGCGAAACTCAACCACTTTGCGCTTAGGCGTGGTTTGGGCTTTGTCGAAGTGCCCCATCATGGGCTTGGAAGTGTTCTTTACTTTGGCGTCACCAAAGCCTAATTGCAGCGAATAGTAGCCGTCTGATTCCTCAGTTTTTACCTGAGTAACCACACAAGGGCCAGCTTCAACTACTGTGCAGGCTATGTTTCGGCCCAACTCATCAAAGATGCTGGTCATGCCAACTTTCTTTCCGATTATGCCATTCATCGGGGAAGATTTTTATTCATCGTTCGCCATCGGCCGCTTGTAAATTCAAGCTTCCAATGAGGAACCGGATTTTCAAAATTCTCTTCTTTGTTCGGTTCAGATGAGTAAAAAATAACTAAACCTATTACCATTACTCACCCCAGGACCTGACAAAGAATCAAGGATAAACTAAAAATGAACTACGTCAACTTGACTTGAATATCTACACCACTCGGAAGTTCCAGTTTGGATAACGCGTCGACTGTTTTCTGAGTAGGCGTGTAAATTTCAATCAGTCGCTTGTGGGTGCGTAACTGGAACTGCTCCCGGGATTTTTTGTTGACGTGCGGCGAGCGCAAGACCGTAAAAATCTCTTTTTCGGTGGGCAGCGGAATCGGGCCAGTTACGACAGCACCGCTGGAGCGAACCGTCTTCACTATTTTCTCCGTGGATTTGTCAACCAGATTGTGGTCGTACGAACGGAGCTTGATCCTGATTTTCTGATTCATGCCTTGTTAAAAATTAACTGCTTTTGCTTTTTAAAAATTTGCCCGCTCTGAAGCGGTTTTCAAAAGAGCGGGCAAAGATAAAAACATTTATGCTTTAACCAAGCCTTTGGCTTTTTGAATTACATCTTCAGCAATATTTTTTGGACATTCTGCATAATGAGAGAATTCCATAGTTGAACTTGCCCTGCCGGAAGTGATGGTACGAAGCGTTGTAACGTAACCAAACATCTCTGAAAGTGGCACCTCAGCCTGAATGGCAATAGCTCCACCAGCACGGGATTCCTGGCCTTTCGGCATTCCACGGCGACGGTTCAGGTCACCAATAACTGGTCCAACGTATTCGTCAGGTGTAACAACCTCGAGTTTCATTACTGGCTCAAGCAGCACTGGCTTACAACGAGGAGCTGATGCCCTGAAACCTTCTTTTGCACATAATTCAAATGCGATGGGTTTAGAGTCCACGGCGTGAGTAGAGCCGTCGAAAACCCTCACCTTCATGCTATCAATGCTGTACCCGGCTAATACACCGTTGTCCATCATGGCTGTGAAACCTTTCACGACGGAAGGAATGTATTCTTTCGGAATAGCACCACCAGTAATGCTGTTTACAAATTGAAGTTTCAATTTACTGCTCTTAAAGTCTTCTGATTCCAGAAACTCTTTATCGGCTGGACCGATTTCAAATTTCATATCGGCAAATAGACCTGAACCACCACTTTGCTTTTTCAAGCGTTCATGGTGTTCAATAGTAGCGGTAAGCGCTTCTTTGTAGTTAACCTGAGGCATACCCTGGTTGCATTCAACTTTGAACTCCCTTTTCAGGCGGTCAACGATAATTTCCAGGTGCAACTCACCCATACCACTAATGATGGTCTGGTTAGTTTCGTGGTCGTAGCGTACACGGAAGGTTGGGTCTTCCTCAGCCAGTTTAGCCAAAGCCAAGCCGAGTTTATCCAAATCCTTCTGGGATTTTGGTTCCACAGCGATACCGATTACGGGATCGGGGAATTTCATGCTTTCCAGAATAATCGGCTTCTTTTCATCGCAAACGGTATCGCCGGTTCTCAAATCTTTGAAACCAACAGCAGCGGCGATATCACCAGCTTCAACTCTGTCAATAGGATTTTGCTTATTAGCGTGCATCTGATAGAGACGGGAAAGTCTTTCCTTCTTTTCAGAGCGGGTATTTAGAACCGTGTCACCGGCATTCAAAACTCCGGAATACACTCGCATAAATGCCAAACGGCCAACATAGGGGTCAGTTGCGATTTTAAAGGCCAGTGCGGTAAATGGTTCGTCGGGAGATGGTTTTCTGATTTCTTCTTTCTCGGTATAGGGATTAATGCCAGTGATGGCATCAACATCAACCGGAGATGGCAGGTAGGCGCATACTGCATCGAGCATAGCCTGAACGCCCTTGTTTTTAAATGCAGAACCGCACATCACTGGTGTGATGCTCATATTTACTGTAGCCTGACGGATGGCAAGCCTTATTTCATCTGGGATGATTGAATCAGGATTTTCGAAAAACTTCTCCAACAATCCATCATCATATTCAGCGGCAGCTTCCAACAACTGCATGCGGTAATCTGTCACGATTTCTTGCAGGTCTTCCGGAATGGGTACAATTTCGTAGGTCATGCCCTGGTCCTCTTCATTCCAAACCCATGCCTCATTGGTAATCAAATCCACGACACCTTTGAATTTTTCTTCAGCACCTATTGGCACCTGCAGGGGAACTGCACGGGCACCCAGCTTTTCTTTAATGTCATTTAAAACATTAAAAAAGTCGGCACCACTGCGGTCCATTTTATTAACAAATGCCAAACGGGGAACTTTATAACGGTCGGCCTGGCGCCAAACAGTTTCAGACTGTGGCTCAACACCGGAAACAGCACAAAAGAGTGCCACAGCTCCATCCAATACCCGAAGTGAACGCTCCACTTCCACGGTAAAGTCAACGTGGCCCGGAGTGTCGATGATATTGATGGTGTAGGTATCATCTTTCCAAATCCATGCAGTTTTGGTAGCAGCAGAAGTAATGGTGATGCCACGCTCCTGTTCCTGCTCCATCCAGTCCATGGTGGCTGCTCCGTCATGAACCTCACCAATTTTGTGGGTTAATCCGGTATAATACAGTACCCGCTCAGTAGTTGTGGTTTTGCCGGCATCGATGTGGGCAGCGATACCAATATTCCGGGTAAATTTTAAATCTTTGAGTGCCATGATTAATTCCTAATGAGTATTAATTAATGCTGTTTACTTCTAAAACGATGATAACTGGTGTTTATATAAAATTTGAAGAGTTTGGTGGTACAGCAAATCATTGATGAATCCACCAAACTCTTCAGTATGTAAAACAGTATGTAACTTAAACCTTAAAGTGTGCAAAAGCGCGGTTAGCTTCTGCCATCCTGTGGGTATCTTCTTTACGTTTCACAGCTGCACCTTCACCTTTGCTGGCTGCTATCAACTCAGCAGCGAGACGCTCTGCAAATCCCTTACCACTTCTTTCACGTGCGAAACGGATAAGCCACTTCATACCAATGGATACTTTGCGCTTGGCGCGAATTTCAAGGGGAATCTGAAAAGTAGCACCTCCTACTCTTCTGGCTTTTACCTCAACCTGAGGCATAGCGTTATTCAACGCCTTCTTCCATATCTGATATTCATCCTGAGAGGTACGATCTTTAATCATATCCATGGCCTGATAGAAAATATTAAAAGCCGTGCTTTTTTTGCCACGCAACATGAGGTTGTTGACGAACTGTGTAACCATGGTGTCATTGTAACGGGGATCCGGAAGAATGACTCGTACTTTAGGTTTATGCTTCCTCATTTCTTAAGGATTGTTATTTGAAGGTTTATTAATGGCGTCGATTTTTGCCAGGCACCTTCGTAGTTATTTTTTTGATTTAAAATTCTTGTAAACTATCGATTAAGGACTCTTTTTATTTCTTGGGCCTCTTTGTGCCGTACTGGCTCCTGCTCCTCTTCCGGTTGTTTACACCGGCAGTGTCAAGCGCACCACGAACGATGGTGTAACGAACACCGGGAAGGTCTTTCACCCTGCCGCCTCTTACCAGCACGATGGAGTGTTCCTGCAAGTTGTGACCTTCTCCCGGAATATAGGCGATTACCTCTATTCCATTTGTCAGACGAACTTTAGCAACTTTTCGAAGAGCAGAGTTGGGCTTCTTAGGAGTGGTAGTGTACACCCTGGTACAAACACCCCTGCGCTGTGGGCAAGCACCCAAAGCTCTCGATTTACTCTTTACGACTACCTTTTCTCTGCCTTTACGGACAAGTTGATTGATAGTTGGCATAACTTATTTATTTTCCTTAGATTATCGATAGTTTCAATACCAAAAAAGCACCCGGAATACAGTCTAAAATCAAATCTAACTGGCTTAATTTTTCTGTAAAAAAGATAGGGCTTTTCAAAGCGACCGCAAATGTAGAAGTTTTAGCTGAAAATTTGGTAGCTGCTACAAAAATTATTTTTAGCCCGTTAGAACGAACAGATAGCATCAATTGAACTCTCCATCATAAACCGAAAACTCCCTGAGAAGAAATTCTTACTATTTCTGATAGATTATTTCGCCAATTGCAAAGGATTGGGAGACTTAAGCAACTTTCTGGCCTTTTCTACAACAGAATCATTTTCATTTAAAACTTTATAAAAGCCCTTGTCAGACCATAATCTTCTCGCAATACTCGCTTTTAAAAGCTTTAAAACTTCATTTCGCACCTTTGCTGACTGTGCTGGACTGATTGGCACCCCATGCTCGGAGGCATAAAGAGCGAGTTCATTCAGCTCTGTTTCACCCGGATTATAATTTGCCATAAATTCATCCAGGCTCCATTGAGCAAACTTCTGATGATTCTTTTCCAGATACCTGAATACAAATGAACCAATATGTCTTTGTATACTGATATAATAAGGGTTCATAAAATCGGGATTCATAGCCACGAATTCATCTGGCTGAATACCGCCTCCTCCATAGACCAGTCTACCCTTTTTCGTGAAATATTTTGTAGTGTCGGGGTTCTCAAACATAGATTCATCATAAACTTCTCCACTTTGAATTCTGTCGAGTAAGTCATGTGAGTATTCGTTTTTGCCTCTATATGGTTTTTGAATACAACGTCCTGAAGGGGTATAATATCTCGCAACGGTCAGTCGAATGGCAGTGCCGTCCCTCAACTTGTATTGCTCCTGCACCAAGCCTTTTCCATAGGTGCGGCGGCCTATAACCAAGCCTCTGTCCCAATCCTGAATAGCGCCTGCAATAATTTCACTGGCAGAAGCTGAACCTTCATCCACCAGAACGGCTACTTTTCCGATATCATGAAAAGCCCGTCCTGTACTTTTGTATTCCACATTCCTGACATTTCTACCTTTAGTATATACCAATAGCTTGTCCTTTTCTTTAAAAAGCTGGCTAAGTATGTTGGTAGCCTCCTGCAAATAACCACCGGGATTCTGCCGTAAATCCAAAGTGAGGTTTTTCATCCCGTGGTTGTCCACCAGCTCGTCCAAAGCATTCATGAATTCTTCAAAAGTCCTGGAACTGAACCGTGCAATTTTGATGTATCCGGTTTGCTCGTCAAGCATGTAAACGCCTTCAACGCTTTTTACCGGAATCTTCTCTCTTTTTACAGTGAAGTGCCTCGGGCTTTTTTCATCATTACGAAGTACACCTATAATAATAGAGGTACCCGTTTTGCCTTTCAATAATCTTAGTACTTCCTTGTGATCAAGATTTTTATAGACAATAGTGGAATCCTGAATTTCCACAATTTTATCATTGGCAATGATGCCGGCTCGTTCAGCGGGGCTATTGGGAATGATGCCGGTAATTATTACGGTGTCGTCAACCACAATGAACTCAATGCCTATTCCATCAAAGTTACCCTCCATTTGATCGTTAACGGCTTTAAGCTCTTCAGCACTGATGTAAGAAGAATGCGGGTCGAGTTGTAGTAAAATATTGGAAATAGCAACTTTCACCAGGGAATCCCTGTCGACATGGTCAACATAGCGGGAATCAATGTATCGTATCAATTCTTCCAACTTTCCCTGACCTAATCCAATTGTTGCTGTAGAATCACCGTTTATGGCTGATGATTTTGAGATGGTTGGAGGATTATCAACCATATTGATGCCGAGTAACATCCCAACAACCATGATTCCTGACAAAAGTAACGGCAACCAAACGTTTAGTCCTGGTGGAAAGAATGAGGTCTTCTTATTTAGCGACTTATTGATTTCTGAATCCATCTTTCAGTGCAAATTAGTTTTGCCGATGCAAAGGAACTAAACTTGGTCAATGTGCTGGCTGTAATCATCAGATATTCTAAAACCAATCTTCGTTCTTACCGAATAACCTTATCCTTCATAACTGCCAGTAAGTACGAGCCAAGCAGGCATTTTCTTCTGCAATTTCAGTTTTAGTAGTTAGATTTTATTGTTTCCTTACCTTGAACAGGGGTATTAGTAACTTTATAGCCATTCACAGAAATTGAAAACTTGCTTTAATATTTTTCCTTATTTTGAAAATATGCGGTGTAAAACGCATTTTTGGTGAATTATTACAAAAATTGAATCTTAGAACTCAGAACGGGCTGAGAAAGTTCTTGGCTCCTGATGAAAATACTACAGAAACGAGATGAGCAACATCGACAAACTTGATAAACAGATTCTTTCCTTTCTTTTAAACGATGCGGAACAGGCCTACACCGACATTGCAAAGAAGCTTTTTGTTTCTGGCGGCACGGTGCATGTGCGCATGAAGAAGCTTAGGGAAATGGGGGTGGTTAAGGGCGCCAATTTGTCGATCCACTACGATGCATTGGGTTACGACATTTGTGCCTTCCTCGGCATTTATCTCGATAAGAGCTCACTATACAACTCAGTTTCAGAGGAATTAAAAAAAATACCAGAGGTGGTAGAAGCTTATTATACCACTGGTCACTACAACATTTTTGCGAAGATCTATTGCCGGGACACCGTTCATCTCCGCGAAGTGTTGCACGACAAGATTCAAAACATTGCAGGTATCCAGCGCACTGAGACATTTATTTCCCTGCAGGAAGGGATTAATCGTCCAGTAAATATCCTTTTGGACAGTAAAGAATGATGCTCTTATTACTGAATTGTCCAAGTATTCTAAAAGGCCCTGGCCGATGATTCAAATACTTCTGACATACTTAGTTTATGTTACCCTTGCGTTCTCTCAAGAGGCAAGTAATTTCCATCTCACTACTTATTCAGAAATTGGTGCAGAGCATAGCGACACCTCCAAATACAACGGATTCAGAATGGATTTGACCAGTTTTGAGGTGCTGAAGTCAAAGAAGACCTGGGTTTTGCTCCGCTTCAATGCCATTAATACTGGTAGGGAAAATTTAGATTTCTCGAATGAAAATCACAGGTATTGGACTTTGATGAATTTTGACCGGTCATTTGCCAAAGCCAATCTCGAACCTTTGAAAGAAAATATCAGACAGGCACTTTCCGAGAACAAGTTCATCATTGATATCGGTCAAATAAAAAGAGGAGTACAACTCAAAGTAAGTGTTTTGCCCATTAAAGCTCCTTCTCTCCCCCATGTGTCGGCACCTCCACTTGCAAAGCCGGTAACTCCGTCTGAACCAGCATCCATTATTCCAACTCCAAATGATACACCTGCTGATACTTCACTTTTCACATCCGGAACCCAACTTTGCCCAGACATATTATTTAAGTCCCTCACTATCGTTGCTCAGACAAACCGAACAGCAACAGTGCAATACACTATCAATAACAATGGTTCAGCGCCTTTCATCCTGATACACAAGGGAGCAACAAAAACACCTAGCCTGGTCATAAGAGCCTTCATTTCAGGTGTGCCCACGCTGTCGAGAGGAGCCCTACCTGTCGGCAATCATGTGATTATTGATGGACCGGGGCTGCCGCGCCAATTAGAGCCTGGGCAAAGTTTCAGCGGACATCTCGAGATCGATGTCAGGAAAAAGACACGTTATCTGAAAAGCCTGATACTTTCACTCGATAGCGACCAATTCAGCCTCGAATGTGATAAGGCAAACAACACGGGCTCAGTAGTTCTGGAATAACAGTATGGCCCCTGCTATAATGAGTGAGGCGAAGTGAAATTGAATTTCACTTCGCCCCAACATTTCAGTAATTAGCCTATTGGACTAAGAGCCCAAATAGTGTTTTAGCAATTTGCTTCGATTGGCGGAACGCAATTTATTAATCGCCTTATCCTTGATTTGCCGGACACGCTCACGGGTAAGGCCAAATTTGTCGCCAATATCTTCAAGCGACATAGGATGCTGAACCCCGATTCCGAAATACAATTTAATCACATCGCACTGCCGGTCGGTAAGTGTGCTCAATGATCTTTCAATCTCCAAACGCAGGGATTCTGTGTATTCGAGATCCTGGTCGGTTTTTGGAGAATGAATGTTCTCCAAAACATCGAGTAAACTGTTGTCCTCACCATCTACAAACGGAGCATCCATGGAAACGTGCCGTGCAGCGACACCCAATGTTGTTTCTACTTCTTCAGTGGGAATTTCGAGCAGGCTTGCGAGTTCTTCTGAGGAAGGTTCTCTTTCAAAGTTTTGCTCCAGTTCAGAGAACGCTTTGTTGATTTTATTCAGAGAACCTACCTTATTTAGTGGAAGTCTTACGATACGGGATTGTTCGGCCAATGCCTGCAGGATGGATTGACGAATCCACCATACAGCATAAGAAATGAACTTAAAGCCCCGCGTTTCATCAAATCTTTGTGCCGCTTTTATGAGGCCCAAATTGCCTTCATTGATTAAGTCGGACAAAGAAAGCCCCTGGTTTTGGTATTGCTTTGCAACGGAAACCACAAAACGAAGATTGGCTTTTGTCAGCTTTTCTAGTGCTGTCTGATCACCTTGCTTGATCCTCTTTGCCAGATCTACTTCTTCTTCCGGAGTGAGCAAATCCACCTTCCCAATTTCCTGAAGATATTTCTCCAGCGATTGGCTCTCACGGTTAGTGATCGACTTTGTAATTTTCAATTGTCTCATGAAACCACTACATTTTTATTCTGGTTAGGTAAAATACGGAAAAACAATCTGAGGGTTGAAACCGAAAAAGCGATATTCACGGATTTCAGAACCTTGTAAAGGCTTACCCGTATGGAACTTAACGAACAGTACTAAAGAAAGTTCGGGAAAAAAGAGCTCTCAAATGAACCAGTAAGCAATTTGGTCCCGCAAAAATAGACATACAAAAGTGGGCAGTCAAGTCTCTTAAAACATATACTTTCATATATCCAGTCAGGGTATTTAAAAGCAACTGATTAGAGACGGTTTAGGGAATTTCTGTTTTTAAATTTTCTTCAAACTTTCCTTACAAAACCCTTTCAGCCAACGTGAAGGTCGCATATTTGAAAATAGTTCGAAATTTTTGAAAAATCACAATTTTATTCTTTATTGCAAGCCGAGTTTTGAAACCGGACCTTACTGACTTCCAAGATTTCGGGTTGGAGCAATTCGCCTAAATGCAGAAAGCCAATTTTACACATCATTTTGCATGGAAAGAGTCAAGATTCATATAGAGTACCTCTTAAGAGCCTCCCCAACTATTTTATACCAGTTTTTCACCACCCCATCAGCCCTCGTCCGTTGGTTTTGTGATGGAGCTGATATTCATGGTGACAGCATATATACCTTTAAATGGAGCGGTTATGATGAAATAGCCAAATTGACCGAAGACATTGAGGAAGAACTGGTGCGATACACCTGGCTGGATCCCAGAGAAGGTGAGTACCTTGAATTTAAAATATCCATCAGCCCGGTAACTGGTGAAACCATTCTGGAGATAACAGACTTCTGCGATGAAGATGAAAAGGAAGAACAAAGAGAATTGTGGGATGCCCAAATCAAACAATTGAGAAAAGAGACTGGAAGCGGTGGAAGTTAATTTCTTTAATGAAGCAAAAGAAATGGATGCCCTCAACCCAAAAATGCAGGCATCCATTTATTTTTTGTTCATCTGGTTGAAAATGAAACCCCCGTCATGAAACTAATCTTTGGACTTGAATTTGACGACACAAAGGGTCTTTACAATGAAGATTGCGGGGTTTGGATTTGCGGCAAAAACAGTCTACCCGGTTTGCTGGAGTCGTGGTTAGGACTGGCTACACCAGCCGAAGAGATGGAGTATCTCAGGGTGGAACAGTACCGCCAGGTCATTTTGAATTTCTTGGCAAATAAAGATCAATGCGAAGAGGTTTTCTTTCGCAAATCATTTGAGGCGGATCAATTTGCAACAGCCACCGAACTTCTCGCCAGACGAGATGAATTGCTGCTTGCTGGATGGAATTTCAATTTCAACCAGGACACACCTGAAAGACTAAGAACCATCGCATCACTTGAGATTGGCCAAAAAAAAATCAACCCAGGTTTCTTTCCGGGGCAAGCTGAACGGTTCACAGCCATCATGAATATCCTCGAATTAAGGAGTATTCCGGTTGAGGAAATTTGGTTGCACGAACCCATTGAGCTTTTACCTCTTCATTTTGCCCGTATTTTCCAGAAACTTTCGAAGACTATTGGCATTCAGCAACTTCATCAAAATGGCCATCAGGCCACCAGTGACAGCGACCTTGCTGGTTTACAAAATAGATTGCAGACAAAATCGGGTGATGAGCTTCCAGCCAAACTGCAACCAAGAAGAGATGGTTCTTTGGTACTTCTACGGGCAAGAAGGAATATGGACGCAGCGGCATGGCTGGCAAAATTGCTCTCCAAAAATCGGGAATTCAGGCCTGTTTGCATAATCTCTGACCGTAGCCGGGCATTGGAAATGGCTATGGTCAACGAAGGATTACCTGCTCTTGGGTTGCAATCCGCTTCACTGGCACGGCCAACTCTGCAAATCCTGAAACTGGCCACAACCTTCCTTTGGCGCCCGATAGATCCCTATAAGATACTGGAGTTTGTGTCACTGGCTATAAAACCTCTTAATGATGAACTGGCTTTACGACTTGCCTATCATATTGCTCAAACTCCAGGAATAAAGGGAGAGGGATGGTACTCCATTGTCAATACCTTTTTCAGGGAATGGCAGGAAGACCTGGCTTCGCCAACAGACATAAACGAAGCGCGAAAACAATATAACTTTTGGTTTGAACGGCAGGGTTATGATTTGGACCAGAAGGTACCCGTTACAGAACCTCTTGAGATATTTCGGTTCCTGAGCAACTGGGCTCGCAGAAAGTATGATGAGTTGGAAGCCAAAAATCCATCTCTTCTTGTTTTGAGCGAGCAAGCTAAAAGAATAGCTGGGTTGTTGGACACAATCCCAGAAAAAGAGGTGAGCCAGTTGGATCTGGAGAGAATTGTAAGGACTATTTACGAACCTTCGCCGGTTGTTTTCAGGGAACGAGAGGCCGGCCACCTGCCCTACTCCAAACATCCGGGTGGCCTTTCACAAAAATATGCAGATATGGTATGGTGGAATTTCACACAAAGTGAACCTGTCCATTTCTATACATTGTGGTATGCTGATGAGAGAAGGCACCTGGAAAAACTTGGCATCACATTATCTAATATTGAAAGGGAGAATGGACTTCATCTTTGGCAAAACTTAAGGCCGATTTTGGCTGCAACCGGGCGTTTGATTCTCGTCATTCCCGATTCCATTCAGGGAGAACCTGTCAACCCCCATCCTCTTTATGCAGATATTCAGGCTACTTTTGAGGATATCAATCAGTTCACAATTAATATTGATTCTGGATTCGGAGAAGATGTCTTTTCCAATGTCTTTTCACTTCCTATAAGAGTGAACCTGGCAGCGCAGCCACTTACGAAGCCCGGTCCGTTTATTAATATCCGTCCTGTAAGGAGTGACCCTGAAAACCATGAGACTTATACCAGTTTGGAATCACTGTTTTATTTCCCTTATCAATGGGTTTTTAAATACCGTCTCAAGCTCAATAAATCATCCATTTTGAGTGTGGTCAGTGATAACACACTAAAAGGGAATCTGGCACACCGTGTTCTTGAAAAACTCCTGAAAGAAGAAATTCATTCTTTTACTCAGGAATCGGTCAATGAATGGATCAATAATGAAACCAGAAAGCTGTTCCACAATGAGGGATCTGTGTTGTTGATGTACGGCAGAGAACCTGAAAGGGTGGCTTTTGCCAATACTATGAAATTCGCAGCATGGAGTCTTCTTTCTCACATCCGTGAAAATGGTTGGACAGTCGCAGATACTGAACTCCGTTTAGAGGGACAATTTTCAATTAGAGATAACCTCAACAACGGAAACCCGATAAAAGGAATAGCAGATTTAGTGCTTACCAGAGGTGAGGAAAAAGCTGTAGTGGACATCAAATGGAGGGGCACCAGGTATCGTGAAGAAAAACTTCGCAACGAAGAGGATCTGCAACTGGTCATGTATTCACGACTGTTAATGGATAACCACCAATGGCCTCATACAGCCTTTTTCGTCGTAAACAGGGGAAAGATGATTGCCCGCAACAATCTGGCATTCCGAAGGGTAATTCCTGTTTCCCCCGATTCTGATTCCACTGAAGTAAATGACAGAATACTCAAAAGAATGGAGGCAACCTGGCTTTGGAGAATAAACCAGTTAAACAATGGACTACTGGAGGTGAGAACTACTGAAACAGCAAGGGAAATAGAGGATTACTATTCAGAGTCCTCTGATGCAGTCATGATGGATATCCTCGAGATGTCAAACGAAGGCTCAAAATATGATGATTACAAAACCCTCATAGGGCGGATAATTTGATTGGTTTTCGTCCATCAAAACTAAAGAAGTATGGATTGTCTGCCATGGGCAACATGATAGGGCAACAGGGACCTCAAAGCTTTAAACTTATATCCTGCTTTTGTAAACCGGTCCAACACTTCCGGTAATACCTTTTCCAAACGAGGCCAGGCTTTCTTACTGTCGTGAAAAAGAATAATAGAACCAGGTTCTGAATTGTCAATCACGTTATGCAAGCAGGTTTCAGCACTGTTATTTTCATCAAAATCGCCACTGAGCACGTCCCACATAACAATCTGATAATGGCGGCGAAGAAAAGTATTTTGCTGAGGTAGCAACTTTCCATAAGGTGGCCTGAAAAGTGTCGTTGGAACCAAACGGGCACAGCGCCTGACGTTTTTCAGATAGGTGGCCATATCTGTTTTCCATGCATTTAAATGATTGTATGTATGGTTACCAACAGAGTGGCCGGAATGAATCAGGCTGTCGAGCAGTTCCGGGTGGCGGTTAATATTCTCCCCGACACAAAAAAAAGTGGCATGCGCGTCATACTCTTTTAATTGCGTCAATACCCACGGCGTAACTTCAGGAGTGGGGCCATCATCAAAAGTGAGGTAGATGGCTTTTTCGGAGGTAGGAATCCTCCAAATGTAATTTGGAAAAAGCGCACGGATGAATTTTGGAGTTTTTACAAGATACATAATGCGGCTGCTTTATCAGTAAACAGTTGGATTTGGTGGGTTTAATCATCAACAATCAGAATCTCCCGGAAATATTCATAGAAAAATCCACATCGCACTTTTCAATCCTTAATTTTGCGTGCTTTTTGAATGTTCTCCGGATGAGAATTTCCTTTGACAGTTATTCATCTTCAAAACGATTTGAATAGCCAGCTTGTTGCCAGTTAATTACATAAATATAAAAAAATCAACAACTTCATCACATTTCAATAGTATCGGTGCAGAAAATAGAACCTTGAAAAAGTCAGAAGTCAGAAAAATTTCTTCATCAGTTTCTATCTGCTCGCCTTATGAAATGATTTGGTACAATTAATTAAACAGCATCATGAATCAAAATAACTCCAATCCGCAAACAAAACCTGTGAGAGTGAGGTTTGCACCCAGCCCTACAGGCCCTTTGCACATCGGCGGCGTCCGCACAGCACTGTATAATTATCTTTTTGCAAAAAAACTGGGAGGAACTTTCATTCTACGCATTGAGGACACAGATCAGGGACGTTACGTTCCGGGAGCAGAAGAATACATTGTTGAGGCATTGGAATGGTGTGGAATTATGGCTACGGAAAGCCCACAAACCGGCGGCCCCTACGCCCCATACAGGCAGTCGGAAAGAAAGTCGATATATTTAAACCATGCATTGGAATTGGTCAAAACAGGAGGAGCTTATTACGCATTTGATACTCCCGAAGAGCTCGAAGAACACCGCAATAGTGAAGCCGCAAAGGGAAACCACAACTTTAAATACGACGGGCAGACCAGGAGGTATATGAAAAACAGCCTGACCCTTTCCAAAGAAGAGGTCGATCAATTACTGGAATCCGGTGCAGATTATGTAATCCGCCTGAAAGTTCCTGAGAACGATGTGGTCACTTTCAAAGATCTGATTCGGGGTGAAGTTAGTTTCCAGACTGCTGAACTGGACGATAAGGTACTTTTAAAAGGAGACGGAATGCCAACCTACCATTTGGCTAACGTAGTGGACGATTACCTGATGAAAATCAGCCAAGTCATCAGAGGGGAGGAATGGCTGCCAAGTACCGGCCATCACGTTTTGCTTTACAAAGCATTTGGCTGGACAGACGAAATGCCTCTGTTTTCCCACCTACCTCTCATCATGAAACCCGATGGAAAAGGCAAACTAAGCAAAAGAGACGGTGCAAAATTCGGCATGCCTGTATTCCCCCTGGCATGGGCTGCAGAAACTGCTGAAGACAGTTTTTCCGGGTTCCGTGAATTTGGCTTTTTGCCGGAAGCAGTCATCAATTTCCTGGCATTCCTGGGATGGAACCCGGGTACAGAGCAGGAAATCTTCAGCCTGGAAGAACTGTGCCACGCCTTTACCATCGAAAAAATCAGCAAGGGTGGAGCCCGTTTTGATTACGAAAAAGCGCGCTGGTACAACCACCAATACATTCAGGCCAAAAGTGATGAGGAACTTGCCAGTATGGTTTTGCCAATTGTTGAGAATAAAGGTCACTCACCCTCCGACGAATATATAGCTGCTGTTTGTGCTATGCTTAAGGAAAGATGCACTGTTATTCCCGATTTTTGGGAAAATGGCTATTTCTTTTTTGAAACAGTGAAAACCTTTGATGACGATAACATCAAGAAAAGGTGGGCGCCGGGTAGTCTGGAAGTTTTCAAAGAACTAACAAACCTGATCAGTAAGACTTCACCTTATGAAGCAGAAACCCTTGAATCGAATATCAAATCCTTTATTCAGGAAAAAGAATTGAAAATGGGAGTCGTTTTCCCCTTGTTGCGAATCGCACTTACAGGAAGCATGCAAGGCCCATCAGTTTACAAGATGATGGAAATAATGGGCAAAGCCATGACGGTTTCAAGACTCAACCTTGGCTTCGACTATTTCGAATCCATTACCTGATGAGCTAAGGCCGAAAGATAACACCCGGATGAAATGATATCATCCCGAATTTTACACTTAGTGGAATTCGGGAATAATTTTAATCCCCTTCGACAACGCTACCCTCATCTTTTTCCTCCTCTGTCTCTACTCTTCTCACAGCATTTTCCCTAATCTCCTGATATTCTTTGCGTTGACGGTAAATGTCGCATGCGAGGAACAAAGATTGCAGGAATGAAGAGGAGTTTGCCTCGTTTTTCCCGGCGAGGTCGAAAGCTGTTCCATGGTCTGGTGATGTGCGAATAAACGGCAATCCCGCTGTATAATTTACCCCACTTCCAAAAGTGAGTGCTTTGAAAGGAATAAGACCCTGGTCGTGATACATGGCGAGCACTCCGTCAAACTTGTTGAATTGACCTGAACCGAAGAAGCCATCAGCAGGATAAGGCCCAAAAACCAGCAAACCCTTTTTCTTACATTCTACTACCGCTGGTCTGATTGTATTCTCTTCCTCATCACCCAACATCCCGTCTTCACCAGCATGTGGATTGAGGCCCAATACGGCTATCATGGGACGATCGATACCATAATCAATCTTCAGGCTGTCATTAAAAATGTTGAGTTTGCTAATGATGCGTTCCTTGGTGATAGCATGAGCAACTTCTTTAACAGGCATATGGGCGGTAACCAATCCAACCCGCAGAGAGTCACTGACCAACATCATCATACAATCGCTCACACCAAACTGGCTGCTGAGATACTCTGTGTGTCCGATATGGCCAAAGCCGGCCATTTGCATGGATTTCTTATGGATGGGCGCAGTTACAAGAGCATCAATATAACCATTCATAAGGTCTTTTACTGCGGCTTCAAGGCTAAGTTGGGCATATTTTCCACCAAGGTCTGTCGGTTTACCCAAAGTAATATTCACATTGTCATGCCAACAGTTTACCACATTGATTCTGTCGTAGGCTAAACGATCAGCATTGCGCTGACCTTGAAAATTGATGTCTTCGAGTGCCACAATGTTCTTGTGGTAGGACACCACTTTTGAAGACCCGTAGATTACCGGCACGCACAAATTCAATATCTTTTGGTGGGCAAGTGCTTTGAGAACAACTTCCAGGCCTATGCCATTAATATCACCAACGGTTATGCCCAAGATAGGCTTATCGGTTCTGTCGGCAGGTGTTTCTTTTGTAGTTTCCCTATCTAATATTTCTGATAATGGTTCCACTATATTTAATTTACTTTTGGCTTTGGAATAAGAATTATTTGTTCTGTCAAATTGACGAACGACAAAAGTAGCCTTTTCAGTCATGCGAGCCAAAAAATCCTTTGGACAGCACTTTCTCACCAACGAGGACATTGCCAGGCGCATAGCCGGCAGCTTGTCTGCAAAGGATAAACAGGGTAAAATCAAAGTTCTGGAAGTTGGACCCGGAAGAGGTATGCTCACGAAATACCTCCTGATGAACAACTATGATTTGAAAGTTGTGGAGGCCGACAAAGACATGGTGGCGTATCTGGAAGAAAATTTTCCGGAACTTTCCTTTAGCATCATTTTCAAGGATTTCATGAAACTCGACCTTGCAGATGTTTTCAAAACCAATGAAGGTGCCGCTTCTGAATTTTATTTAATAGGCAACTTTCCCTACAACATTTCCAGCCAGATCGTTTTCAAAATGCTCGAATTCCGAAGCCATATACCTGAGATGGTGGGCATGTTTCAAAAAGAAATGGCAGAGCGCATCATTGCCAAACCAGGCGGAAAAGATTACGGTGTTATTAGTGTATTGACTCAGGCTTTTTACAGCGGGGAGTTATTGTTCAAGGTTGGAGCAGGAAATTTTAATCCACCACCGAAAGTGCAATCAGCAGTGATTCGACTAAAGCGAAAGGAGAAAGAACCAGATTGCGATCATGTTCTTTTTAGAAAAATTGTGAAACAAGCCTTTAATCAGCGGAGAAAAATGTTGCGTAATACCGTGAAGCCTTTCTTCAACGACTCTTCATTTCTAAACGACGAATATTTCAATCAGAGACCAGAAGTACTGAGTGTGAATGATTTTATCACCCTGACTCAAAAGTTCGAGTCAATGGGCATCAAATGAAAAAGCCCTCCGGATCGTACCGAAGAGCTTTTTAGTAGCCCCGCCAGGACTCGAACCTGGATCTAAAGTTTAGGAAACTTCCATTCTATCCCTTGAACTACAGGGCCAATTGATAGGGATGAGGAGTGAGGGATGAGGGATGAAATAACTTACACAATGTTTCATCCCTCACACCTCATTCCTCATCCCTATCAAAATGGGCTGCAAATTTAAACCTAAATTCCAAAAACAAAACATCGGCCTTAATTGAATTGATTCAAAATGCTCCTGACAGAACCAACATAACCTCCGCCGAATAAATTGACATGCACTAATAAGTAATACAGTTGGTAAACCGGCAACCTTTGTTCAAATCCCGGTGCCAGTGGAAAGACTTCTTCATAACTTCTGTAAAAAGTCCGGTCAAAACCGCCAAACAAGCGGCTCATCGCCAGATCCATTTCGCGGTGGGCATAACTCACCGATGGGTCAATGATGACTGGTTCACTGTTTGGCCCCACTAAAAAATTACCACTCCACAAGTCGCCGTGAATGAGTGAGGGGTTTTCTTCAGGACAAATTTCAGGTATTTGAGCATATAAACGCTCCGCAATTTTTATGTCAGAAGCGTAAAGCTTGCCAACATCAAAGGCCATTTTGAACTGTGGCTCCAGGCGTTCTTTGACATAAAAGGCTGCCCAGGTTTTTTGCCAGTTATTGGATTGCGGTAGCGAACCTATATAGTTGTTGACTTCTAAACCAAAAGCTGAATTCGAATTCTTGTGTAAAGTAGCCAATGAAAGGCCAAACTTCTCCCAGAATCCATCTTTACGATAGCCCTTAGGTATGTACTCCATCAGCAAAAAAGCCCAACCATCTTCTATCCCGTGGGCTATGACTTGCGGAGTGCTCAGACAATCTGCCGAGGCCAGCAAATCCAGTCCGGAAGCTTCAATTTCAAACATACGGGCAGCTTCCTGGCCGCGATTCATCTTTATGAAAAAATTACCCTTGTCGGTCTGGAGCAGGCGGGCCTTATTGATGTCTCCGCCCCCCACAAAACTCACCTGATGGAGATTAGAGGCACCAAGTAAGTTGAGACATTTTGACTCCAAAGCTGTTGGCAGGGTGTAATTCATGACCGGAAGTTAGGGCTTGGCGTAAATCGCCATATATTTCGTGACGTATTTGCCAATGACATCAAACTCCAGATTCACCGTATCTCCTGCTTTTATCTGGCCGAAATTGGTGTGCTCAAAAGTGTAAGGAATGATGGCCACCGAAAACCTGGCTTTTACGCCTCGTTCCTCAGGTTTTACAACAGTCAGGCTGACACCATTTACGCAAATGGAGCATTTATCAACCAACAAATACTCAGATTGGAAGGGATATTCAAAGTCGAATCGCCAGGAGCCTTCCAGCGTTTCAACATGTGTGCAGATTCCGGTAGTATCCACATGACCCTGCACCATGTGACCATCAAGTCTTGCATTGGCAGCCATGGCACGCTCAAGGTTGATGCGGCCACCAACCTGTTGGTTTCCCAAATTACTCCGTTGGAGCGTCTCATCGATGGCAGTAACGGTATGCGTTCCGTCACCAAGAGCTACCACTGTAAGGCAAACCCCATCGTGGGCTACACTTTGGTCAACTTTTAATTCCTTTGAAATAGGGGAAGAGATGGTGAAATGTACGTTTGAGCCTTCCCTGTCTATGCTGCGGATGATTCCGTAAGTCTCAATTATTCCTGTAAACATGAGTCAGATTTTTGCGCCGAAGGTAACGATCAGCATAGGCAACACAAAAAAAATGGAGGACACTGCGTTCAGCGTCCTCCATTTACATTCATTCGCTAAGAAATACAGAAAAACGATAATTATGACCCAAACTTCAGCTTTTTCTATCGTTTACTGCCGGCAAATATGCGAGTAACAAGTACCAGTAGACGACTGGTGCCGAGAAATAGAAGTTATTTTTCTGCAAAGCAAGAATTCTCCTGATTTATTCATCCAATTTCAATGGATGATTCAATTTATTAGAAAAAAGAAAAAAGTAAGTTGCGCTTAAGGCAAGCATCGAGGTAGATCAGCGACTACATGAGCCAACTGACTCCACTTGTATATTAAAATGCATAAGCTACCTTTGAGGCCACCTGAAAAAGATGACATTTCAAAAAGCATATTCTGCCTCACGTTTAGTCAGCTGTTTTTGCATAGGTCTGCTGATGATGAGTTTCTTTGGCTGCAACACAGAAGAAGAGCCTTTACCTGCCTTTCTGGAAGTTAAGGCTTTCAAATTGCAGAGCACCAATCCTTTCTGGCATGGGAGTGTTTCTGAGAAAATTACCAACGCCAAGGTATTTGCTGTAAATAAAATAAGCGGCTTGTCAGAACCACTTGGTGTCCTCTCTTTGCCGGCCTCTGTTCCGGTACTGCTGGATGGAGATTATGAGTTGCAGATCTTCCCAATCATTAAGGCCAATGGCAACAGCCTGTATCTCGATATTTATCCCTTTTACAATCGATATAATGTCAATGTAGCTTTTACCCCTTTGAAAACAACCGTAGTAAATCCCACTACCAGCTATTTGAAAGAAAGTGTTTTTGCCTTGATTGAGGATTTAGAAGGCCAAAGCCAGCTTTTTTCTGAGGATAGGGATGAAAACCCCAAAACAAAGATTCAGATATCAGGTGACGAGGTGTTTGAAGGCAAGTTCTCCGGCAAGGTGGAATTAGACACGGCTAACTCTTTTTTTGCTGTCGCAACAAAGAACCAATACAAACTTACAGTAGCTACCGGGGGCAAGTTTTATATTGAGATGAATTACAAAACCGATGTCCCACTGGAAATTGGATTGCTGGCAGTGGATGCTACGGGCTTGGAAACACCTAATTTTGAATTTGTGGTTTTACCAAAAAAGGAGTGGAATAAGATCTATTTCAAACTGACTGAATTAATCAGTACAGCTAAAACGGATAAGTTCTACTTTGCCATAAGAGGTGCTATTCCGAGAACAGATGGGAAATACAGCCTGCAAAATGCCAATGTATTTTTCGACAATATCAAGGTGATTCATTTTTGACCCGGAAACCTCAACTTTTCAATGAACAGAAAACAACAAGACACCCTTTTTTATAAAATCTGCGACTTTGTTATGGCCATGCTGGCCTGGGCCAGCTTTTTCATGTACCGGATGTGGATAGAAGGAAAATCGCCTTCTGTCCTGGCTTTTCATGACCTGAATTTTTACTACGGCATTTTCATCATACCAACAGGGTGGTTGCTGTTTTATTCACTGTTCGATGAATACAACGACATTTACAGACTTTCAAGGCTGGCCACAATCGTTCGCACTCTTTTTCTCACATTTTTTGGAGTTACTTTTCTCTTTTTCACCCTCATCCTCGATGATTTTGTAAAGGACTACACCACCTATTATACGTCCTTTCTTGTCCTGTTTTTGCTGCATTTTGTATTGACTTGTATTTCGAGGGTATTGCTGATTACACTCGCTTATAAAAGATTGCAAAAAGGAATTGTGTCGTTCCCAACTCTTTTGATAGGAGGCAACCAACGAGCAATGGAGTTATACCAGGAATTGTCCCGGCACAAAGATGGATTGGGTTATCGCTTTGTTGGTTATGTCACTGCCACTTCAAACAATGGGAATGGAAATGGCAAATCTGCCCTCCCTTTGGAATGTCTTGGCAGCCTCGAAAACATCGACCGGCTCATCAAAGAACATCAGGTCGCTGATGTAATTATAGCCATTGAAACATCAGAACATAAGATTCTGAAAGACATCCTCGACAAGTTATTCCAGTACGGTGAAAAGATCAAGGTCCGAATCATCCCCGATATGTATGACATCATGTTGGGGAATGTTCAGATGAGTGAGGTTTATGGAGCCGCATTGATAACGATCAAGCAAGAATTGATGCCTAAATGGGAAAGGCTTCTGAAAAGACTTATTGACATACTGGTCTCGGTTGCAGTACTGTTGTTTGGGGGTGTACTGTTTTTATACGTGATATTCCGCGTTCGCCTTTCCTCCCCGGGCCCTATCTTTTTCCGCCAGGAAAGAGTTGGATTTAATGGCAAACCCTTCCAACTCATAAAGTTTCGTTCGATGTACCTGAATGCAGAGGAAGCCGGGCCACAGCTCGCACAGGAAGAGGACCCACGTTGCACTCCCTGGGGCAATATCATGCGAAAATGGCGACTCGATGAGCTTCCCAATTTCTGGAATGTCTTGGTTGGAGATATGTCGTTGGTTGGACCACGTCCGGAACGCCAGTATTTCATAGACCAAATCATGGAAACGGCGCCCCATTACCGCCACCTTCTGAAAGTGCGCCCTGGAATCACTTCATGGGGACAGGTGAAATACGGCTATGCTTCCAGCGTGGAGGAAATGTTGCAGCGGCTTAAATTCGACATCCTGTACATTGAAAATATGTCTTTATTGCTCGATTTGAAGATTTTCATTTACACCTTGAAAGTTCTCGTGCAGGGCAAGGGTAAATAAATGGGTCATTTCAAAACCTAAATATCTCATCCATGAGTTTTAGTCTTCATAAATCAATCAGTTTACTCGAAAGGACTCCTGTTATTCTGAAGTCATTGCTCTATGAACTTCCGGAAGAATGGGTCATGGTGAATGAAGGCCCAGAAACCTGGAGTGCTTTTGATGTGGTTGGGCACCTTATTCAAGGTGAACGGACTGATTGGATAACACGAGCGAAAATCATTTTAAGGAACAAGGATGATAAGACCTTTGAGCCTTTCGACCGGTTTGCACAGAAAAAACTTTCCGCTGGAAAAACGATTGAACAATTGCTGGATGAATTTGCTCAGCTTCGTAACAAAAACATCGAAGAACTTAACTCATGGAATCTGACTGAAGCCGACTTGGAGAAGGTTGGGAATCATCCAGCTTTGGGCACAGTGACGTTAAAACAATTGATAGCAACCTGGACGATCCACGATCTCAGCCACCTGCATCAGATCAGCAGGGTTATGGTAAAACACTACTCGGGAGAAGTAGGCCCGTGGTTCCAGTATTTCAGTATTCTGAACAGGGGAGACAAATAAGCACTTAGTAATGAGTCAAAAATTAAGTTGCCAAATTATTTTCTTAACCACTTGAAAATCAGTTGGAAAACTT
>CAYRDX010000042.1:0-40834 GCA_964423205.1 uncultured Saprospiraceae bacterium
GCGGATTCGAACCGCTGTACGAGGTTTTGCAGACCTCTGCCTAGCCACTCGGCCAACCGACCTTTTTAAGGGAAACCCGAACATTATCGGGTAGGTTTTTTGGAAGCGGACGCAAATATAAGACAATAAACTTACCAAGTCCCAAATGGTTGCAAATTCACTTTATTATTTTTTTCATTTCGTGACTGGCGGACTCCTAACGCAGGAGCGTTAAAGTGCCGGCACGCAGAAGGCTCTTACCATTGGGCCTGGTAACCTTTATTTGATACATATAAACTCCGGTGGGCACTTCTTTGCCATTTTTAAGACCATCCCAACCAGCGGTTGGATCGGTGGTTAAATACATTTCATTGCCATAGCGGTCGAGGATTTTCATTTCAAAATAAGAAAACTCAGCCGGTACGATATGTGCCTGAAAAAGGTTGTTCACGCCATTTGGGGAGAAAGCGTTGGGTATGTAAATGCCGAGTGTTTGCTCCATGCAAAATACGTTCGAACGACTTGTAACCGATATTGAAGGAAGTCCGGGAGGTTTTACATCCGCCAAAGTAACCACATAGTAGCAAGCTTCGGTTTGCCCGGTTACGGTGGGGTCAAAGGGGTCGGCGAAAGTTGTCAATTGAATGGGAACCGGTGTGATTTTGCTTTCCCCCGATTTTAATATTCTGTAAACCTCATGGCCTTTTACAGTTTCATAAGGCACGCCAAATGAAGCCCACGAAAGCAGGTTGTCACCGTTGGGCTGCACCACTCCGGTCAGATAGTTTGGATACCCTGTCCCGGTACTAACTATCGTGTCGCAGACATCCACAGTCCGAATCTGGTAATAAACCGGTCCTTTGTCAATACCCGAACTCTTGTCGGTAAAGGTTATAGTTTGGGGTAGTGTTGGTGGAATGCTGATGTTCTGAATCACCTGAAACCCACCCTGTTTTTGGGTTGAACGCCAGACTTCGGCTTTTTTAATCTCTGAGTTTACATTCCAACTCCATGACAATTCTACCTCACCAAAGGCATTTACTGTAACATTGCGCAGGTATAAATCTTTGACAGGGCGAACAACTTTAACCGTCAGACACACCTGGTTGGATGTGGCCATTTCTCCCGCTGCTTTACCGTCTGCTTTGATATAAAAACAGTAAGTGCTGCCGTCAGTCACGTTTTTGAAGCGGTAAGATGTTTGGGAAGGCGGGAGGCTGTCTCTTTTTATTGGCACACTTCCATTTATACCTGCCCAGACTTCCTGTTTGTTTATTCCCTGAGTCCAGCCATTATAGGTATTCCACTTCAGGTCAACCGTCTGCTCACAGGCACTGACGGTTGCTTCCAGAAACATAGACGTGTGTTTGGAATCGAAAATGCTGGTGTTTCCGCATTTATCAATGGCATTGACAAAATAGGACTCAGGCTTTTTGTGAGGTTCAGCTTTGAGGTCTGTGTAAGTCGTTTTACCAAAAACAGTATCCACGGGCACAACTCCTATCGGCGTTTCACGGTAAATCACGTAAGCGTGAACCTGGGGCGAAGGGCTTGCTTTCCAGTTGAGGTTGACCTGATTGTTGGCTGTTATTGAAACACTATGTATGGGTGAGACCACTGGGGGGCGATTATCCAACGTATCAGAGGTTTTGACGGGCTGACCTGGACATACATAATTGGCCACCAGGTAATAATAGCGCAACTCTTTGGTAGGATTTGGGTGAAAAGACGAGGTTCTTGTCTCAACCAAAATAGTAGTGATTTTGGTATATGGGCCATTTTTTGAAGTGCTGAACCAGATTTCGTAATTGACAAACGGGCCACAGGTATTTACTGGTGCCTGCCAGAATAAAGTGTCACCCTTAATGCATTGGAAATCGGGAGGATTAATTTGTGCCTGTATTGAGAGGCCAAATCCAAGGAGTATAACTGAAGTCAGGAGGTATTTATTCATTTTCGTTTGTAAAGAACTGAGTTCCTTTTATTCTTGTACTGAATACAACATCGAACCTGTGCTAAAAATTGCCTCGTAGCATAACCATAAACCATCAACTCTATAATCGCGTTTCAAACTCAATCAAGTTGCTGTACCTTTAGCTGAACGCCATATTTTTTCTGGAATTCGTCGGGCGAATACGTTTTGTTCAACCGGTATTTCATTTGCCAGTCATCATTGATGTCTTTGCTGAAAAAGACCAATCCAATGCCTTTGGCATAAATCTCCATGCCGCCATACTCCAACTCAAGGTGTCCCTGTTGTTCCTGGTCAATCAGCTCCCTGGTAACAAAACGAATGGCATCTATGGTTATACCGTCATAAATAAAGGACGTGTCGGCTTCAAACTGCCGGTTCCGGACAAAGGTGTAATGAACCGAATCCGTCAGTGAACTCCATTGAATCGTGGATACCACCACAGCGCCGTACTTTTTTACCTTGAAAGAAAAAACGTTGGGGTCCAAAACGGCAGCCCGAACCGGTATGGATTCACCATCATCTGTTTTTTCATAGGTAATGAAGTCTCTCAACAATATCCCGTTTTCAACCCATTCCTCCCGGACAGTCTGGTCAGGCAGGAAACTTGGGCCATAACTCGTGCCAGTCAGATATTTGCTTTTACCAACTTTTTCGGATTTGAAATACCAATAAATGGGAGGGTCGTACCCGCTGTCAACAGGATTGTATTCATATACCATCCCATTTTCCAGTGCAGCAAATGGATAATAATAGGATTCGACATCCTGAATTTCATCCCTGCTTTCATCACATGCCCCAACCAGTATTGCCAACAAGAAAAATAGGTGAACTTTTCTCAACTTAATTATAGGAGGTAACATGTGGATACTATGAGTCATTTCCTGATACTACGATTACGATTTCTCCTTTCACTGTTTTTTTGGAAAAATGCCTATGTAAATTATCAAGGGTGTCGGTAATGACCTCTTCGTGCAATTTACTTATTTCCCTTGCCACACAAGCCTTACGTTCCGCTCCGCAATGCTCTGCCAGTTGGGCAAGGCATTTCAAAAGCCGCATGGGGGATTCGTAAAGGATGAAAGTATTGGTCAAACTGGATAGATGAAGCAGTCTGGTTTGACGGCCCTTTTTATGGGGCAAAAATCCTTCAAAATGGAATTTGTCGGAAGGCAAACCTGATGCAGCCAGTGCCGGTACAAATGCAGTGGCCCCGGGCAGGCATTCCACACGCACATGATCAGCGACACAAGCCCTGACAAGCAGGAACCCCGGATCGGAAATTCCCGGCGTACCAGCATCGGTAATCAGGGCGAAATTAGCTCCTCCTTTAAGTTGAGAAACTATGCCATCAGTAACCTTGTGTTCATTAAAAGCATGGAAGGCAGACAGCGGTGTCTGGATTTCGAAATGTTGGAGAAGTTTTCCCGATACTCTGGTGTCTTCAGCATAAATACGATCAACTTCCCTGAGAACCCGAATGGCTCGCAAGGTCATGTCTTCGAGATTGCCAATAGGTGTTGGTACGAGATAGAGCATCTGCCAAAGTTGAATGATTGGGCGGGCAGTGGCCGGCTAAAAACAGTTCAGAGAGCTTTCACTTCAAATTCATAGGATTCCATAATCATATTGGCCAACAATTTCTTGCAGGCATTGTCCACTTTATTGTTGGCTTCCTCTTCCGATTCAGCCTCCAGCGTGATTTGAATATGCTTTCCGATACGCACATCTTCGATGCCGTCAATGTGAAGGTATTTCATGCTGTGCGATACAGCCTTGCCCTGCGGATCCAACAGTTCCTTATGGGGCATAATGGTTATTTCTGCAGAATATTTCATGCGGCAAAGGTAAGAAGTGTTGCAGGATTCAAAATGTAGAATTTTTATTGTTTCAACAATTTCCTTTAAATCAAATGGGCTCTACTTTGCTTTTATTTTTTAGCCTTAGGCTATGGATTAGGGAAAGCAGCACATATAACAGAATGATGAGCGAAAAGGAAGCCTCTTTCATGACAATCATAAGAACAATGGAAGTGATTGCAAAAAGGAAACGAATTTCGTTTTCCCTCCAATGAAGGTGCTTGAACTTCATCCCAAACATGTGAATGCTGGACACCATCATCAGACTAAGCACAATAATGCAGGCATAAAGAAAAACAGGATTGGTAACCAGAGGTACCAAGCCAAAAGAGTTGAAATGATAAACGAGCATGAGACCGATGGTGAATACAGCTACTGCTGGAGTGGGCATGCCTACAAAGTTTTCGGTTTGTTCAGTATCCAGGTTAAATTTCGCCAACCTGATGGCCGCAAAAAGTGAAACAATGAAGGCGGGTGAAGCAGCAAGTGTTAGTTCTATCGGGAGAACATCGACACCGGCATTAGCTTTCACCAGCAGCATATATAAAATGGCGCCAGGCACTACACCAAAAGAAACCATGTCGGCCAGAGAATCGAGTTGTTGGCCAATGGGTGATTTTGTTTTCATTACCCTGGCTACCGTCCCGTCCAGGTAATCGGCAATTCCGCTACCCAGGCTGAAGAAAAATGCCTGCACAAATTGCCCGTATAAAATGCTTGCCAAGGCACAGCAACCCAGGAAGAGATTGACAAGGGTGATACAATTCGGAATATTTTTTTTCAACATGAGGTGTAGTGCTCCAACTTAATTGTGTAATAAAATGTCTGTATAGTTGACAAAAGTAAGGTTTTTTCATTCTCAAAAGGGTCGGCCTTTTTAACGACTCGTTAATCAGGGAGTTCCCAAAATGAAACATCATTATTGTACTTTTGTCTAAACACATGCGTTTAGCTACTTGCGGACACCCGGATTGTAACTAATCTTTGATAAATCCGATGTAATGAAACACTTTTCCACAAGTTGTTTGCTGTTGGCTTTCTTGCTTCTTTCAATCTCTGTTCTGGCTCAACCAGTAAATGACAATTGTGTAAATGCTATTAATCTCACCAATGTAACAAACTGGTGCTCTCCTGCGAGTGCATATACGAATGTAGGTGCAACGGCCAGTCCCGTTGTAAGACCTACTTGCATGCCCAATTCCAGTAACGATGTCTGGTTTTCATTCGTTGCGGTAGCTACAACTGTTCACATAGCGGTAATCGGAAGCGCAGGCACTACACCTGGAGGCACACTTCGCTCTCCTCAATTTGCTATCTTCTCTGGTTCTTGTTCAGGAGCTGGTTTTTCCCCGATTGCATGCGCTTCTGATGGTTTTGGTTTCAACACCATTGAAACTTTTGCCAGTTCCCTTATAATTGGCCAGCGATATTATATCATGGTTGGTGCGAGGGATGGCCGGACGGGTACTTTTATGCTGTGCGTCAACAACTACAATGCGGTGCCCGATCCTAACGGCGATTGCCCAACTGGTGTGGTGCTTTGTGATAAATCTTCTTTTACGGTGAAACGCCTGGTAGGTACGGGTAATCTGAGAAATGAGTTCAGCAGCAGCATTTGTATTCGGGAAGAGTTTGCTTCTGCCTGGTACAAATGGACCTGCAAAGAATCCGGCATATTGACTTTTACCATAACTCCCACCAACCCTTCTGATGACATTGATTTTGCAGTATTTGAATTGCCGGGAGGCATTAATGACTGTGCCAACAAGGTGAAAATCCGCTGTGAGGCTGCCGGTGAAAACGTGGGGCAACCCTTTTCAACATGGGCAGCCTGCACGGGACCAACTGGCCTTAGAGTTGGAGAAACAGACACCGACGAATTTCCAGGGTGTGCTCCGGGACAAAATAACTTTGTTGCGCCTATCAATATGCAAGCGGGTAAAAGTTATGCCCTTATCATCAACAATTTCAGTAATACTGGTAATGGCTTCAGCATTGAGTTTGGGGGCTCGGGCACTTTTTTGGGCCCTGTTGCTGATTTTTCAAATGCTCCAGTTGCGGTTTGCCAGGGTTCAGCAATGACATTTAATGATTTGTCATCCTCTTCAGAAGGATTAGCCAAATGGGACTGGAGTTTTGGAGTTGATTCCAAACCAGGATCGATTTCGGGAAAAGGTCCACACAAAGTCAGCTACGATACTGAGGGGTTAAAATCGATTGCTTTGACGATTACCAGTGCTGCAGGTTGTATCGTTACACGGATTAAAAATGTTGACATTCTCCCACTTCCAAAATTAGATGCAACCATTAGTCCCGATTATTGTGGTCCTGACGTAAATAATGGTAGAATTACCGTTCGACCACCAACCGGCAGCGCAGGGCCTTATTCCTACGATTGGGGTCTGAAAGGTGTTTTTAACAGGGATACAGTTCAGAAGAATTTGATATTTGGCGATTACCGGCTTTCCATCAAAGATGCCAATGGATGTATCGATACTTTTAAATTCAATGTGCCGGAGGGCCTTAGCCTTGTGGCTGGTGCAAACCCGGCTACGCCACCTACTTGTAATGGCGACAAAGACGGAAAAATTTCCATCTCTGTGTCGGTAGGCAATCAACCGATCCTTTACGATTTTGGTAAAGGTTTGCAGCGTGATAGTGTCCTGGCCAATATTCCGGCTGGTACCTATCAGGCTTATGTTTTGGATGCCGGAGGATGTGAAGGTCGTTTCGCGATTAAGGTTGACGAATTTCCGCCTATGCTTACTGGCATTGATCCAATTGACATAAGTTGCAGGGGATTCAATGACGGAACCATCAGCGCGCTACCATCCGGCGGTGCAGGTAAGTTTAGGTATAAATGGACCAACGGCGACACATTGGGAAGCATAGACTCGTTGGGTCCTGGCAATTACAAAGTGACAGTTACAGATGCCAATGGATGTTCGAAAACCCTTTCTGCTGACATCCTGGAACCTTTGGATATTCAGGCCAACCTGGTTCTAACAGATGTTTTATGCCATGGCGACTCCAGCGGTGTCATCAGCGTAACGGTTTCCGGTGGAACACCACCTTTCCGCTACAGCCTGGATAGCCTAACATTCCAGACCTCCCAATCTCTCAGGAATATCAAAGCCGGTTTACATAAGGTCTATTTAAAAGACAGCAGGAACTGCCCTTATTCTTTGGTGGCACTTATAAAAGAACCTCCACCTCTTTTGGTTGAGGCCGGGCAGGATTTTACGGTGAACCTTGGTTTTACCACCAGGCTGCAAGGAGCTTTCTTTAATGGAAAAAGTCCTGTGAAACTTGCCTGGACCCCTTCTGCTACTCTCTCGTGCAAAGATTGCCCTTCCCCTGTGGCCAAACCTTATACCAATACGGTTTACTATCTGACAGCAACGGATGCCACAAATTGCAGGGCATTGGATTCAGTATTGGTGCAGGTAAATGTCATACGGCCGGTTTATGTGCCCAATGCCTTTTCCCCGAATGGCGACGGACTGAATGATGTATTTACCATTTATGGTGGTCCGGCAATTCAAAACATTCGCTCCATCCGGATTTTTAACCGCTGGGGCGGAAAAGTATATGAAGCCTTTAATTTCCCGGTGAATGACCTGCAATATGGATGGGATGGCATGTTCCAGGGTAAAAAACTCGACCCGGGTGTTTTTGTGTACTTTGCTGAAGTGGAGTACATTGACGGGGTCGTTATTCTTCATGAAGGTGATATTACATTGACCAAATAGGTGAACCTTTTACAACTGGTTTCGCAATATCTTCTTTTTCAACCCACAACTGAAGTTGAGGGTTAATCAAATCGAATTATCCTTCCCGGAAAAAACCGGCCATTCTATAAACATTGTACCAATTAACAGAAAAGACCTACCTTGAGAATCCTTAAAATATCCTTCACTTAAATGTCAGATTTATACTCCCGCATCGCAGAAACTGCAGCTTTTATCAAAAGCCTTACTGAATGCAAACCATTAATTGGAATTGTTCTGGGAACTGGCTTGGGAGGGCTGGTCAAGGAAATAACCATTGAAGCAGAAATACCTTATGAAGAGATCCCTCATTTCCCGGTTTCAACCGTCAAGGGGCATGCCGGCAAAATGATTTTTGGTTTACTTGGCAACCATAAAGTCATGGCTATGGCCGGGCGCTTTCATTATTACGAAGGCTATGACATGCAGCAAATTACTTTCCCAATCAGGGTAATGAAGGAGATGGGTGTGAAAATGCTGATTATTTCAAATGCTGCAGGTTCTGTAAATGCGAAAATGGAAGCGGGAGACATGGTCTTCCTGAACGGGCATATCAATCTTATGCCTTCTAATCCCCTGATTGGTCCGAATGACGATAGACTTGGAGTTCGTTTTCCTGACATGTTGCACACCTATAACCCCAAATGGATTTCCAGGGCTTTGGATATCGCCAAAAAGAAGGGATACCGGGCGCATCAGGGCGTCTATACCAGTTTGCCGGGACCAAATCTTGAGACACCAGCCGAATATCGGTACATGAATTTAATCGGTAGTGACCTGGTCGGCATGTCAACTGTACCGGAAGTATTGGTTGCTAAACATTCAGAGATCGAAGTGCTTGCTTTATCCGTTGTTTCCAATAAATGTTTTCCGATTGAAGAAATCCGTGAAACTTCCCTGGAAGATGTGCTTCAGGTAGTAGGTGAGGCAGAGCCTAAAGTGACGAATGTGGTCAAAGAATTTATTTCGTCCCTCAATTTCTGAGCTGTCAAAACAGCTTACACGTCATTTTCCTTCAATTCATCCCTAAAATTGCGAAGTTTGCAGAAATGGTAAAGCACAGCTTCAACCTGACTTTACTTTTGGACATTATTTCTCAGAAGTTGCCTTGACGGGTGGATATTAAGGCTTGATATTCAGTTGGCAAGGCAAGTGACTTCATTCAAACAAAAACTTTTGCCAATGAGACCTATCGCCATTCTTGCTGTTGTTATTCTCGGTTTGATTGCCGCTTTTTCTGGCTGCAATTCTTACAACAGGTTTGTAGAAAAGGATACAGAAGTTGAAAAATCATGGGGTAATGTGCAAAGCGCTTATCAGCGCCGCGCCGACCTGATTCCTAACCTGGTGGAAACTGTAAAAGGTGCTGCTGATTTCGAACAGTCCACACTGGCACAAGTTGCTGAGGCGAGAGCCAAAGCAACCAGCATGCAAATCGACCCGACTGATCTGACTCCTGAAAAAATCAAGGAATTTCAGGCTGCTCAAGGTGAATTGTCCTCCGCATTAGGGCGTTTGCTTATGATAACGGAGAATTATCCCGATTTGAAAGCCACTCAGGCATTCACTGAACTGCAATCACAGTTGGAAGGAACGGAAAACCGGATAAAAGTGGAGCGCGACAAATTCAACGAAGCAGTTGCTGATTACAACGCTGCTATCAGGAAGTTCCCCTCTAATTTCTTTGCCGGTATTTTTGGATTCGACAGGAAAGGCCAGTTTGAAGCTGAGCAAGGTGCTCAAAATGCACCTAAGGTTCAGTTTTAATTATAATGACTTCAAATTAGTTTCCACCAGGTTGGTATATTCTTCCTGGTGGAACTGAAACTTTCAGCATGAAGGACTTTCTCAAAAAAGAAGAAGAAAAGGCAATCATTCAGGCCATCAAGGATGCTGAGCTGAATACTTCCGGCGAAATCAGAGTCCATCTCGAAAAGGAACTGGATGGAGATATCATGGATGCAGCTGTCAGCACTTTCTACAAGCTTCGTATGGACCGTACTGCTGAAAGCAATGCAGTGTTGATTTACATTGTGCCAGAAGAAAAGAAATTCGCCATCATCGGCGACAAAGGGATAAGCCGGGTAGTGCCAGAGGGCTATTGGGAAGATGTTCGCAACATTATGCAGCAACATTTCAGGGAAAACCAATTTGCCAAAGGCATACAGGAAGCTGTTGCACAAGTAGGAATCAAACTGAAGAGATTTTTCCCATGGCAAACAGACGATGTGAATGAACTTCCAGATGAGATTTCATACCGGAGTAAATGAAAGACCCATTTTCGCATAAAGTTCTGGGTTTTCAAAACCCAAATCATCTATGAAAACAAGCTCAACTAAATATTTCCTTCTTAAGGTTCTGTTCCTGTTTTCTGTTGTTACGGGATTACAGGCCAAAGAAATACCTCCTGCTCCCAATCCACCAAGGTTGGTAAATGATTTTGTTGGTTTGTTGTCGTCTGGAGAACGGGAAGCCCTCGAAAGGAAATTGGTTGACTACGACGACTCTACTTCTACTCAGATAGCCATAGTGATTGAGGAATCACTCGATGGCGACGATATATTCGATTATTCTTACCGCCTGGCAGAAGGGTGGGGTATCGGCCGTCAGGGAAAAAATAATGGCATCCTTATTTATGTGGCATTGGGCGACAGGAAACTGAGGATACAAACGGGATACGGAGCTGAAGGGTTTTTGCCGGATGCCATGGCCAAGCGCATCATTGACCAGGTAATTGTTCCAAATTTTAGGACACAGAATTATTATTCGGCCTTCGACCGTGCTACAGACATCATCATTCAGCTAGGAAACGGCGAGTATGTAAACGATGAAATAGAAAGCGAAGGCTTTCCCTTAATAGCCATTGTTATCATTATCGTTTTCATTATTTTCATCATCATTATAAGCAATGCTGGCCGTGGTGGAGGTGGTTATCACCGTGGTGGCCGTTATGACTCTGGAGGTGGCTGGATCATTTTTGGTACTGGTTCTGGTGGTGGCGGATGGGGTTCCGGTGGAGGCAGCAGTTGGGGGGGCGGCGGCGGATTCGGTGGATTTGGCGGTGGTGGATTTGGTGGCGGTGGAGCCGGTGGAAGCTGGTAAACAATCACAAAAAAAGCCCTGGCAGGAATGTGCTACTTGCCAGGGCTTTTTTGTTGGTGTCCTTACCCATCAAACTTCCACTTGTTCACAGGAAGCAAGATAGGCTACCTCTCTTTTTTTAAAAATGTCGAGAAGTGCAGCAGCAACCGGCCCTGGTTTACCCTCACCAATAACGACGTCATCAATTTTCACTATTGGCATGACTCTTTTGGTGGTGTTGGTAATGAAGGCTTCTGCTGCGTATTTTATCTCATCGACGGCTATTTTCCTTTCCTCGATGGTAAATTTACCACTTGCACCTTCCATGACTTGTTTCCGGGTTATTCCTTTGAGAATTCCCTCTCCTGCAGTTACTATTGCTCCGTATTGAGTAACAATGTAGAAATTGGCCCGGGTTGTTTCGGAGAAATGTCCATTTTTATGAAAGAGCACATCTGTTGCTCCAGCTGCCTGCATTTGTGGCAGCATGTTTATTCCGATTACATAATTCGTTGCTTTCACGGTTGGCAAGGCCCGGTGATACTCACAGGTAATGAGTTTGTTGCCCTTCAGGTACTGAGCTTCCGGATAGGGGAAAGCTCCGTGCTGCATGACCAGCAGATTAGGGTTGGATGGGGCATATCCATCTGCTGAGTAACCTCCGGTCAAAACCAACCTGATAGAGCTATCGTATTCGCCATTGGCATCAATCAGTTCATAAATATGACGGATGAGTTCCTTACGCTTTAGTGGTAATTCCAGATTCAATTGTTTTGCTGAATGCTCAAAGCGGTCGATATAATCCTGCAAGAATAGTGGATGTCCCTGTTTCACAAGAAAAAAATCAAAAAGCCCGTAACCGCGAAGAATTGAAATGTCGCTGATGTTGAGGTTGGCTTCTTCGGCAGGGGTAATTACGCCATTAACGGAGTGAAATTTTGTCATGAAATGAGATGTTTTGGTATGGGCAAATGTAACACCGGCGCTACAAAATGAAAAGTATGTCCGGGTAAATGCAATGCACAATGCAGTAACTTTTCACTTGAGTGAAGGCATTTCCAATAACAGACTGGCGTCTGCATACATTAAATGGAAGAAGGACTTATTGGCCGGATTCTTTATCGAGAAGCTGGAATCCGTTACCATGAATATTGACGATTTCGAGGTTCTCGTCGAGCTTGAGATACTTGCGCAGTTTGGTAACAAACACATCCATACTGCGGGCAGTAAAGTAATTGTCTTCGTTCCAGATTTTTGTCAATGCCTCTGATCTTGGCAGTACGTCGTTCATCTTTTGTGCGAACATCCTTAACAGTTGAGCTTCTTTTGGAGAAAGCTTGTACTTTTCCTCATTGGCCCCATCTTTGTCAAAAGTCAAAATCCTGAATGGGTAGTTGAAATGGTATTTTCCAATAAAATACTCCCTTACGTCGTCCTTTGAGTCAGCTTTTGGCTTGGTGCGTTTCAGTACCGCCTGTACGCGCAATAGTAACTCCTCTGAGTTAAACGGTTTTGTGATGTAATCATCGGCGCCAATTTTAAAGCCCCTCAGAACGTCCTCTTTCAGTGTCTTTGCTGTGAGAAAGATAATGGGTACGGTAGCGTCTTTTTCCCTGATTTCTTTCCCCAATGTGAAACCATCTTTCCTTGGCATCATTACATCGAGTATGCACAAGTCGTATGTTCCCCGATTAAAACTTTCCATTCCTTTTATACCATCGTTGGCAAGGGTTACCTCGTAATCATTCATTTCGAGATAGGAACGCAGCACGTCACCGAAATTCTGGTCATCTTCGACCAATAAAATTTTACCGCGTGAAGTAGAGGTCATGATATTGAAAAGTTTAAATGGTTTTTGTTACTGATTCGATTTCTTTTTACGAAACAACAATAAAATGGTTTTTATTATTCAGGGTTAACTCAAATTTCAGGATTCCACTTTGAAAGGGAAAAATAGTATAAAACTGCTTCCCTTGCCTAATTCACTTTTTACATCCACAGACCCTTTATGAGCCGTTATCATAGCTTTGACATAACTCAGCCCAAGTCCAAATCCTTTTACATCGTGCAAATTACCGGTGTGTACGCGGTAAAATTTCTCAAAAATATGTTTTCGTGCTTCCTTGGTCATCCCTATTCCATTGTCCTGTATGGTAATTTCTACACCATTGGGGACATTGCAGCTTAGAACCCTTATTTCGGGTTTGTCCGGAGTATATTTATTTGCATTGTCCAGCAAGTTATTGATAATGTTTGAAATATGGGTTGCATCACCCTGAACAATGCTATTTGTTGCCTGCAAATGGGTATTAACAGTGCCTTCTTTTTTCTCAACCTGCAACTGAATGTAATCCACCGCATTCATTATTACGTCATGCAAATTAACGTCGCTGATTTTCAGTGAAAACTCCTGACGGTCCATTTGTGCCATTTGCAGCACTTTCTCCACCTGATTGTTCATTCGTTTGTTCTCCTGCCTGATGATGTCAGTGAATCGTTTTATTTTATCGGGGAAGGACACAATCATTGGGCTGGATATGGAGTCAGCAGCCAAAGAAATAGTTGCTATGGGGGTTTTGAATTCATGAGTCATATTATTGATGAAGTCATTCTTCATCTCTGATATTTTCTTTTGCTGGAAAATAACCGAAATCGTGTACCAGAAACAGAACAGGATGATGCCTGTAAAAATAATGGAGGCCAACAGCGTTTTGAGTACCGTAGCCCATATAAATGACTTTTTATTCGGGAAAAACAGCATGAGCCTACCGGGCGATTCCCTGTCGTCCTGAAAAAGGTTAACCCGGTATTCCGAATTATACAGATTCTTGTGTCCAGTGATGATGCTGGCCGATGGGTTATTTTCCTCCACTACATAGTGGCCATCGGTGATGACAAAAGTTTGTTTCCTGTTGTCGAAGATGCCGTATCTGAAAGGTGTTTTTATTCCTTTATCGCTGAGTTCCTGTTTCAGGTACCTGGCCAGGTCTTCCAGTTTCACTCTGCTGACAATAGGGGCAAGATTCAGCCCACGTGTATAATTCACCAATTGGGTAAGCATCCGCGCACGTTCAGCGCGACAGTTGGAGCAATTACAATCACTGGATGATAGTGAAATCTGCCAAAGTTGCATTTTTGACAGGTGGCCCCCGGGCGAATTCAGTTCAAATGGAAGAACTATTTCCCCAGATTCAATGCGCTTGCGCAAATCACTTTCCATGAAATTCTGTGCAAAGCCATTATCCACGTAACTCAAAGCCTCGATGTTTTCCTGGTAGGCCAATTTTTCCGATACCCCGTTCAGGGCAGAGAAAACTTTATTGTTGAACTGCTCTTCATTGGCTTGCAGAGAATCGACAATCCATTTCACTTGCATACCAGCCAAACCAATGAGGGCAAGGCTCATCAAGGCTATAATTATCCAAATTGCTTGTTTATTCATCTTTTGTCCATTCAGGACTTACTGATTTGTTAACTAAAAAACACCCGGGTTTTGGCCCGGTAATTTAGGTAAAACATGTCAAATTTAACATTGTGACTTCCTCAACACTCTATTTAACAGACATTTAACCCGAGTCAACAAATAGCTGAAGGCTCCAATGCTATTTATAATCCTTTCAGTTGACTCTGCATTGAATTAAACAACGCCAACTGATTCCTCGTTCGCACGAGATTGTGTTCCGGGTATTTTATTCGGTAATATTTATCGCCTGTCAGATAATCACCCAAAAACCGCAAAACCTGAATAAGGGTTATCCATTGTGCGGCCGTTGAAAGATGCTTTCGTTCATTGGGTTGAAGCATTTGGCTGCAGGCTTGAAGAAATCCTTCCTGTATAGCATGGTACATAGTTAATGATAGGGCAGCTTTCGAATAATCATCGTCATCTTCCAGTGTCTCAGAAGCCATTGAACGCACCATATCCCCAAAATCGGAGAATATGATACCAGGCATTACAGTGTCGAGGTCTATGACACAAAAAACTTCGGATGATACAGCATGAAAAAGGAGATTGTTGATTTTGGTATCGTGGTGCAAAATTCGAATTGGTAGTTGGAGTTTTGCCACTTTTTTAAAAATCCAAACATTATCGAGGCATTGGCTGATTTCCTTTTTTGCTTCTTTAGACCTGCTTGATATAGCTTGTCGAAGCGCTTCTTTAAACTGTTTAACCCTCAACAAACCGTCGTGAAAACCCGGAATGGTATATTTCACTTCCATTGGCGAAAGCCCCCTTAAAGCTGTGATGAAGTGTCCAAATGCCTGAGATGCAGCAAAGGCTATGTCTGGGTTTTCAGCTTTTTGGAAGGTCCGGGTATTTTCAAAATAAGGGAAAGCACGCCAGTAATTCCCACCATTATCCTGGTGAAAGAACTTCCCGTCAGATTTTGGCAATGGCCTAAGTATTTCAAACGGGTAATCCACCCCGCGAAGATGCTCTGACACTTTTGAGATATTATGCATCACATCAACGGGACTCCTGAAAACTTTGTGATTAATGCGTTGCAGAAGGAATGGATTAAGATTATCGTTATCCTTAGCTTTTACCAGATAAGTGTCGTTTATGTGTCCTTCACCCAAAGGCTCGATATCAAGAATATTAGCGTGCCCAGTAAATAAAGAGGCTATTTGATGTAAGAATTCCAATTCCTTAGGCTGTGTCGCTTTCATATTTTGAAGAACAAATTTCGAAATGGCCAAGCTTTGAACCGATATCGAGGGCAAAGGTTGCAATTTCAGCATGTCATAGCCAACACTTGTTCAGGTAATCAATAGCTTTGTTTTTACTCATCATTGCATTTTGTAAATTGGCTGCTCACAAAACCTTCAATTTCCCAAATATGAAACTAAAATTTTGTGGTGCCGCCCGGGAAGTTACTGGAAGTGCTCATCTCCTGACATTGGACAATGGATTTAAGATATTACTCGATTGTGGCCTTTATCAAGGAAGCAGCGAAGTAATGGAAGATTTTAATTATGAATGGCTGTTTGACCCAAAAGAAATCGACTGTTTAATCCTGTCTCATGCGCATATTGACCACAGTGGGCGCCTTCCAAAACTCGTGAAAGATGGCTTTAAAGGAGCAATTCACTGCACCCACGCCACCCGCAGTCTTTGCTCCATTATGCTGCTCGACAGCGCTCTGATACAGGAAAGAGATGCCGAATACCACAATAAAAGAAGGCACAACTTTGAAAAGGAGGAGGACAGAAAAGAAAAGGAACCGCTTTACTCCGAGGAAGATGTGAAACGGGCCATGGAATTGTTTGTCAGCCATGCCTATGGCAAGCCCTTCAAAGTCAACCCAGACGTCACTGTGGAATTCCGGGATGCAGGGCATATTTTGGGTAGTGCAAGTGTAGCGTTGGCTATCAAACGAACTGATGGAAGTGAAATGAAGGTTGGTTTTACCGGAGATATTGGCCGGCCTGATCGGCCCATTTTACGTGATCCCCAACCAATGGATGAAATGGATTATCTGATTTGCGAATCCACTTATGGTGACAAGGAACACGATGGAGCACCGGAAGAAACAGAGAAGCTGTTGAAAATCATTTCCAGGACCTGCCTTCACAAAAAGGGAAAACTCATTATACCTGCTTTTAGTGTTGGCCGAACACAGGAAATCGTTTACATCATGGACAAACTGGAACGTGATGGAAAGTTACCCAGAGTGACTGTTTATGTGGATAGCCCACTTGCGGTAAATGCTACGGTTATTTTTGGTTCACATCCTGAATGTTATGATTCGGAATTGAGCAGTTATTTATTGAAAGACGAAAATCCCTTTGGCTTCAGCCGACTTACTTACATCAAAGAGGTTGCACATTCTAAAAAGCTCAACAGTTCGAAAAAGCCTTGTATCATTATCAGTTCCTCCGGTATGGCCAATGCCGGCAGGGTAAAACACCACCTGTACAATAATATTGGAAAGGAAAAGAATACAGTGCTAATAGTTGGTTATTGTTCACCAGAAACTCCTGGCGGCCGGTTGCGGGACGGCGATAAATACCTGTATCTCTTTGGTGAAAAAAGAAGGATTCGCTGCGAAGTTGAAATTATGGATTCATTTTCAGCCCACGGAGACAGGAAGGAAATGGCCGATTTTATCAGGAACCAGAGAGTTAATTTGAAAAAACTATTTCTGGTGCACGGAGAAATTGAACGGCAGGGTCGATTCAAAAACTTTTTACAGGAAAAAGGTTTCCATGACATTGAAATTCCAGAGCTTGGTCAGGAATTCGAATTGACTTAATCACACCTATTGAACATCCACTAACCCCGGCATTCACGATTCCAACACTTGTTGCCATTCAATAATGTTGAATCCCTGAACGTTTTTATGCCTTATGTCAGACACCAGCTTTACAGTAGTATTTGGCATTGAAATGGATGTATTATGAATATCTCTAATCTTAATTATCATTACCCAGCAATGAAATGGTTCCTTATTCCCCTTATTCTGATATCCGGTTTTGCCGGATGCCAACTTGCCAAAGATTTTGAAAATATTGAAATCGTAAATGACGACTGGGAGTTTGCAGTACCAGTTTTTAAGTCCAAAACATCGGTTAAGCAACTACTCGATGGATTTAACCAGTACACCTACCTTGAAATAGCCTCAGATGGAGTAATTCATCTTCGCTACCAGGGAAGTATTATTGAGTCTTCAAGTCAGCAAATGCTTAAAGAGGCTGAGGGCATGATTTTCCCAATTATTCCAATATTGGATACTCTTTTTGAATTGCCTTTTTCGCAACCCGGTCAGTTTGAGGTGGACCTCGCCCGGTATAAGTCAGGAGTTATTCGCTTCGCCGTTGGTTCCAATCACTCAGGGCCGGTAACTTTTACCATGACTTTGCCTCAGGTGACTAAAAATGGTCAGCCGGCAAGGTTACAACAGGTTTTCAATTCACCGACTGCGGGAATATTCACGTCAACTGTTTCGCTCGACCTGACCGGCTATCAAATTGTACCTGAAAATGGTAAGGTCTATGTGCGTTATGATGCCATGGCCAGCAATGGCACAAGACTGGTTCTGCCACAGGTTGGGCTGATGAACGAAAATGTAAGATTTTCTTATGTGCAAGGTTATCTCGGCAATTATATACACACCGGTGATAAAGATATTCTGAATGTAGAATTCTTTGAAAACTGGACACAAGGTGATGTCTATTTTGAAAAACCTGAAATCAAGTTTTTCATTGAAAACTCCTTCGGCATTCCAACCAGGTCGCAAATAGAGCTTTTTGACATCATCACAGCCGATGGAAAGCGCCTGCAGTTGGAAAGCGATTTTATCACAACCAAAGGAATTGATTTTGTTTATCCCAGTATTTCAGAAGTTGGTAAGGTCAAAACACAGACTTTCACCTTCAATCCTGCCAATTCCAATATTGAAGATGTTTTCAGTTCCAAGCCCAAGTCAATGGAATATAAAGTGAATGCCATCACCAACCCGGATAACAAAGTGAATGTTCGAGGCTTCATTACCGACAGTAGTTACTACAGGATAAAAGTGGATGCGGATTTTCCGATGTATGGCAAAGCTTCCGGGTTTGTTATCAGGGACACATTTGATTCAAAATTCAATGACCTAAATGATGTGAAGGAGGTGGAATTCAAATTGATTGCTGATAACAATATTCCGCTCAGTATCGATTGTCAGGTATATTTTGTCGATGCAAATGGGAAGACGTTGGATTCCCTTTTCAGCAATCCAAAACAAAGACTCATATCCGGGGCGAAAGTTGGATCGGATGGAAACGTCACTTCCAAAACCACTCAAACCACTTATGCAAAAGTTACCCCGGAGCGTTTCACCAAACTCGTCAATTCCTCCAAAATGGTTCTGAAAGCTGCTTTTTCAACCACCTCCGACGGTACGCAGTCGGTGAGGTTAAAATCAACTCAGGATGTAGAATTCAGGATGGGGCTAAAGTTCAAACTTTAGCCTAAACCATTTATTTTCAATCCAATAACCACTTTTAATTCTCGAAAAAATGACTACCCGAATCATATTTTCAATCAGTTTCATCCTGTTTTCAATTACATCTTTTGCCCAAAAAGAGATGGGCCTTCATTTTATGAGGGATATATGGCAGTCTTCGCGCACCAATCCGGCTTTTGCTGCGCCTTTCAAATTCGTTTGGGCGGGCCTCGAAGTTGGAAACAACCTGGGCATGGAAGGCCCTTCAATTAAGCAGTTCATCACCATCGAAAATGGAACTGCTACATTGAGTGTCAGCGCTGCCCTGGATGCCATGGAACCTGAGAATTCCATAAAGGATGAATTAGACTTGTCCATTATCAATCTGGGTATTAAGATTAAAAACGCCAACATCAGCCTGGGTCATAGTGTAAAGGGTATGGCCATGATAAAATACCCAAAGACACTTCCTGAGGTATTATTGAGGGGCAATGCACCATATATTGGCAAGACCGTTCAAATGAGTCCGGAATTTTCTATAACCAGCTATCAGGAGCTTTCAATTGGAGCTTCCTATAAACTCAAAGAGTTATCTCTCGGGGCGAAATTTAAATTCCTGAACGGGATAGTGGATTTGTCTACTGATAAAGACAAACACTCCATTGCTCTGACTACGGATTCTGATATCTACCAACTTACCATTGCAGGTGACTACATTTTAAACACAGCCAATAGCCTTGGGATTGATATTTCTGAGAACTTCGATAATGTGGAGCCCGATATCAACAGCCCTTTCGACCTGATGAAATCCAACAAAGGCACGGCATTCGACTTGGGTTTTCGCTATGAAATGGGTAAATGGGATTTTGCTGCCAGCATCATTGACATAGGCAAAATCAATTGGACGGAGGGAGTTACCAATTTTACATCCAGCAAAACGGTCAAATACGAAGGTCTCGATATTTCGGGTTCTCTCACAGGAGAAGGGGTGGATACTCAAACCGCTCTGGATACATTGGAGGCGATTTTGGACATTGACAAGTCCAGTAATGCATACAGCACGACCTTGCCTATGAAAACCTACCTGAGTGCCCGGTACAAACTGACTCAAAAAATTACGGCCAGCGGTATGTTTTTTAATGAGAGTTTAAGGGGTGATTCCTTTACGGCTTTTGCTTTGGGAATCAATGCAGCGTTGCTTCGTGGGCTTAACCTGGGTGCTACCTATGCCGTAAAAGGCGATACTTATAATAACCTGGGACTCAACCTCATGGTAACCCTTGGGCCTTTCCAGTTCTATGCTCTCACGGATAACTTTACAGCCGCCATCAATCCCATGAATTCCAAGCACTTTAACTTCAGGTTTGGTGGAAACCTGGTCTTTGGCAAGCTGTACCGTGAAAAGAAAAACAGGGATAAGGCAGAGGAGCCTCTTAAACTCTACTAATCTTTTTATTGAAGAAAGAGATTGACCCGGAATCTGGATTACCCGAAATGTAAAAATTGCCGTTAATTCCATCTACTTTTGCCTTTTGAAAATTCAGGGCTAATCTTAGGCATCTTCAACTGACCTTCTTTTAGGCCTCAGAAAAAGTGTTTACTGCTACCCATTGGGTTCATGAAGCCATCCATCGATTCCATAAAAAAACCGATCGCTCAGGAATTAAAGCTCTTTGAGGGACATTTCCGGGAGTCCATGCGTAGTCATGTACCCTTACTTGACCGCATCATGTATTACATCGTCAGGCGTAAGGGTAAGCAGGTAAGGCCCATGTTTGTTTTTCTCAGCGCTAAAATTTGTGGCGAAATAAATGAGGCCAGTTACGTTGGTGCGTCTCTGGTTGAGTTATTGCATACTGCTTCTTTGGTGCATGATGATGTTGTTGACGATGCTTACGAGCGCCGGGGTTTTTTTTCCATAAATGCCCTTTGGAAGAATAAAGTGGCGGTTTTGGTTGGTGACTATTTATTGTCGCAGGGTTTGCTTCTGGCTCTTAAAAAGAAGCAATACCGCTTGCTCGAAATTCTTTCTGATGCAGTTAAAGCAATGAGCGAAGGCGAGTTGCTTCAGTTGGAAAAAGCGCGCCGACTCGACATCGATGAAGAAGTGTATTTCGAGGTTATTAAGCGAAAAACAGCTTCTCTTATTGCTGCAGCTTGCAGTGTTGGCGCAGCTTCCACATGTAAAGATGAAGAAGTCATTGAACGAATGCGGCTGTTTGGTGAAAACATTGGCATCGCCTTTCAGATAAAAGATGATTTGTTCGATTTGGGAACGGACGACGTAGGCAAACCACTGGGCATTGATATTCAGGAAAAGAAGATGACCCTGCCACTAATTTACGCTCTTAAAGGCGCTGAAAAATCAGATAAGAGGCATATCATCAACCTCATAAAAAATCATAGTACCAATTCAGCCAAAGTAAAAGAGGTTATAGATTTTGTGCACCTCAACGGTGGTATGGCATACGCCGAAAAGGCAATGGAGCTATACAGTAAAAAGGCTTTTGATATTCTGCACACTTTTCCCCTGACAGAATCCCGCCAAGCTCTGGAAGAGCTCGTCATCTTTGTGACTCAACGCAGGAACTAATATTGGTTGTTTTGTCAGTCTCAGCAATTCTCGCTGAAACGGCATCAGGAAATACCTTCCTTCTTTTCTTTATCGTCTTTTGAGTCGTCGTTGACAAGTTCTTCTAGATCAATTCCAGTTTCCTTCTCAATTTCGTCTTTCAATTTTCCTAAACCATCCTCAATCTTGTCAGATACGACAGAACCGACTGCAGCTATGGTATCAACAAGGTCTTCCAGTGACTCGCCCAACACATCCGAAACTGCGTCCATGAGCGACTCTTTCTTTGGAGCAGATTCTTTGACGGTTTCCGTATTTTTTTTGCCTTCTGTAATTTCTTCTGCGGCTTTTTCCAATTTATCCGCTTCTTCCTCTCTCAACTCTGCTGCCGCTTTTATTTCGTCAGCAATCTTTTCTTTGGCATGTTCTTCGGCAGCCCTTCGGGCTTCACGTTCTTCAGCCTGTTTTAGCCGAGACTCCAGGCCCTCTTTAGTTGCCATCATTTCCCCAAGTTTCTCTTCCTTGGAACGAATTCGTTCTTCTATCATGATGATTTTAGCCTGCCGGATTTGAGCTTCCAATTGACCTACCGAATTGTCTACTTTGCGCTTCTGGAAGTTCAGGTCATTCCTGTCTCTTCTTATGGACTGTTCCATTCTGCTTAGTGCGGCCAATAACCCATCATAGCGGCGTTTCAGTCTTTGGGTTTGTGACCCGGACTCATCTCCTTTGTTTCCAAACCGGCTTTGCTTCAATGCTTTGAAAGCGTGGTTGATCTTATCCCAGATTTTATTTCGATGGTCTCTGGTAAAGTTTCCTCCTTTGAATTCTTCCTGTATCTTTTTCAACTCCTCGAAAAGTGCGGGGAACCTTCCGCCTTCTTTAATTTTTTCTTCAATCTTGTCAAGTGCATTCACGAAGCTGTCATAAGCTTCTTTTGACACCCGTTCGAGTTCTTCATCCAATTGAGAACGCAACTTTTTCATTTTGGAAAAAAGTGCGTTGGCATTATTTCTCAATGCATCGGCATGTTCTCTGAGCAAGTTCTGCTCTGTTACCTGGGTTTGGAGTTTGTCCCAATACTCTTTCAGGCTTCCCCAGATATCCTGGTCGAAGTTTTCCAATTGCTCGATGCGTTCACGCAATTCTGCCAATTCCGACTCATACACTTTGTGGAGCTTGGAGGAAAGAACAATAAAATGCCATTCTGTTTGTGCTCGCAGAATAATGTCGGATCGTTCGACTTTAAGATGTTCGGGCAAAATGCTTTCAGAGACGTGGAGGTCATTTTCGAAATATTCGAATTGCTCAGGGAAAGCCACCTCGTTGCCATCGCGCCAGCTTTTCATCATTTCTTCATAAAATTCTTCTGTAGCTGCGCTTTCTGAAAAGGACCAAATGTCCACTTTGTTTTCTTCGGCACGGAGTGAAATTGCGATAAGCGTCTTTTCATCGGCGGCATTGCTGCCCCAAAGTACGATTCTGGACTTCATGATACAGTGTTGCGTTTAAATTCAAAATTCCGGTAGCTTCTGGTCAATGTTCGAATAATACTTTTCGTCAGGTTCCCAAGTACCTTCCTTTCAGTCATTCTTTCTATCAGTGGTTCAAATTAATTGGCGTCGTTCCTTATATGAAATTAAGATGCCACAAATTGCGCATTGACGGTATTGATGAAAGAATTAAAAATTTCCTTTCCGTCGTTGTTCCCTAAAATCAGTTCAGCAGCTCTTTCAGGGTGTGGCATCATTCCAAAAACGTTTTTACCCCTGTTACAGATGCCTGCAATGTTCTCCAAAGCACCATTTGGATTTGAAAACCCGGAGATTTCGCCTGCTTCATTGCAATATTTAAAAAGTATCTGGTCGTTTTCGTTCAGTTCTTCGAGGGTTCTGGCATCTGTATGGTACCGGCCTTCAGCATGTGCTATAGGAATTTTCAGAGGCTTATTGAGGTCAAGACCCGCAGTCAGTACGGTATTTCGCGTTACAGTTTTTAACCAAATATTCTTGCAGATGAATTTCTGATGTTTATTCAAAAGCAATATTCCCGGTAACAATCCTGCCTCGCAAAGAATTTGAAAACCATTACATATTCCCCAAACGTAACCACCGGAATTTGCAAAGTCGATAACGGCCTGCATGATAGGGGAAAAACGCGCAATGGCGCCCGCCCGCAAATAGTCTCCATAAGAAAAGCCACCGGGCAGCACAATACAATCATTGGTATCAAAACCATCGAGTTTTTCATCTTTATGCCAAAGTTCCACCACCTCCTGGCCCATGACAGTACCCAATACATGCAGCATGTCGTGGTCACAATTTGAGCCAGGGAAAACAACAACACCAAATTTCATAAAGCTTAGAATTTTAACTCTTTAGTGTAATGGGTCTGCAAATTTAGAAAATTAGCTCACGAATTACCCTGCTCTTCGACAGGGGAATAATTTTGTAACATTCGGGCGAGAATAATGAAAAATTTTAGCCAAAAGTTAAGGTGTTTTTGGCGGGCGCTTTAAACTTGTCAGCAACGAGGATAAGTATTTACCTTTACAACCTGATTGACGGCACTTAGACGCTAAATTGCTTTTTAAAACTAACAAGAGTGGCAAAAGATTTTTCGCACATCGATACGACTGGTAACCCATCCATGGTTGATGTGGGTGAGAAAAAAGTTACTCAGCGCATTGCAGTGGCAAGAAGCATAGTCATTTTGGATGATGAAATACTGAGCCATTTAACCAATGATGACATACAGACTAAAAAGGGACCTGTGTTTCAAACAGCTATTATTGCCGGCGTTATGGCGGCCAAGAAAACAGGAGAATTGATACCTCTTTGTCACCCAATAGGATTGGAAAATTGCCAGATTAAAATTCATATTAACGAGAAAAAGGAAGTAGTAGTCGATTGTACTGCGATCGTTCATTCAAAAACAGGTGTGGAAATGGAAGCACTGACTGGAGCTACTGTTGCCGCTCTTACGATCTACGATATGTGTAAAGCTTTTTCTCATGATATCGTCATAAAGGAAACCAGGCTCATGGAGAAAAGAGGAGGCAAGCGCGATTTCAAAAGATAAAAGCTAATCCGCAAGCAAACTGATATGGATAGAAATAAGCATAAAAAACATGTAAGTCTGGAGGCCCCGTTAATGGGAAACTTTGGAAGGAATGAATGGGCAATTCTGGGAACCACCTGCGACAACATCCGTTTGTTGGCCCAGCACCTTTCATCAGCATTATCCCCTCAGTGGGAACTCTCCTATGTCGATGCTGATCACAAATCTTCGGAAAGTGAAAATGGAGGTTTGACAGGCCAATTCTCCAGCGAGTATTCCGATAAGATTTCCTTCCAACGATTTGATAAAACCGGAAGCCAGAATGAGTATCAGTTCAGGATGTTTTTCAACTCTTCCGATCTGATTTTAGTAAATGGCAACCATTTTCAGGCTCGCAGGCAAGTAGTTGTCATCGATCCGAAAAAATCGGATTCTATGAACAGGAAGCTCGACAGACTGACAAGCGTTGGCCTGGTATTATTGACTGATGGAGTAGGGAGCATTCCAGCTAACATCATGGATAAAGTTGGAAAGGCTCCGGTCATAAAGTGGGCGGAATTAGAAAAGATAGTTGCCTTTTTTGAAAAGCAGCTGGTGGAATCGATACCACCTTTAAATGGGATGGTTCTGGCAGGAGGTAAAAGCCAGCGGATGCGATATGACAAAGGACAACTCAATTACCATGGAAAACCTCAAAGAGAGCACATGGGGGATGTAATAACTGCTTTCTGCCAGAATACATTTTTGTCGTGCCGTTTTGACCAGGTTGATGCTTTGACAGCAGAATACCCACCTCTTTTTGATACGTTTTTTGACCTCGGGCCAATGGGCGCTTTACTCTCTGCTTTCCGGACCGACCCCAATTCTGCATGGCTGGCGGTAGCATGTGACCTGCCTTTTCTGGATGAAAAAGCAATAAAGTATCTGGTTGAAAACAGGAATCCATCAGCTATCGCAACTTCGTTCAGGAGCCCTGTGAATGAATTTCCGGAACCTTTGGTGGCAATTTGGGAGCCAAAAGCATATCCGGTTCTGTTGCAGTTTCTTGCACAGGGATATTCCTGCCCGCGCAAATGTCTTATCAATTCAAAAGTTCATTTGCTGGATGCTCCCGATGAATTGGTTTTAAGAAATGTCAATACTCCCGATGAATTTGATGAAGCTATAAAACTGATCACTGAATGACCTTGATGATTGCGGTCGGATTTCAAAAAGCCATCCTATCGCTGTCTTCTCATCTTTCTATCCTCAGTCAGGCTACTTACTTTTGTCTGTTGTAATCACGCAATACAATGCTCAACATCCTCGACAAGTATATCATTAAAAAGTACCTGGGAAGTTTCTTCTTTACAGTGCTTGCTTTTTCTATGATATCTGTCATAATTGATTTCAGCCAGAATGTGGAGGAGTTCATTGATGAAAAATTGCCAGCCCACCGGGTGGCGTTGGAGTATTACGCCAACTTTATCATTTTCATCAACGGGTTATTGTGGCCACTTTTTTCATTGATAGCCGTCATTTTCTTTACGTCGAGGTTAGCCTATAACTCAGAAATCATTTCCATGTTCAATGCCGGCGTCAGTTTTAACAGACTGATGAGGCCCTATCTTATAGCCGGTGGTTTACTGGCTTTTTCCCACCTCATTCTGAATCATTTCGTGATACCTTACAGCAATGAAATCAGACTTGACTTTTACCATTCCTACATCATGAAGGAAAGCGATAAAGGGAAGAACCGGGATATTCACATGTTTGTCAGTCCTGAAACAAAGATTTATGTCCGTTACTATTTTAAACTGGACTCCATAGGGAGTGGCTTCAGGATGGAAACTTTCGACAATAACAAACTGAAATCCTTGATCACTGCCGAAAACCTGATATGGCAAGGCCCACCCAACCTTTGGCAACTTTCGGATTACCTGGTTTATGATTTCAGCGGTGATACCACATCGCTGAAGGTTGGTTACGGTGAAAAGCTCGACACAACCCTTCGGCTTACTCCACAGGACTTTGTACGTTACGACAACACGAGAGAGATGATCCCTTCCAACAAATTATCGGCTTTCATCGCCGAAGAACGATTGAGGGGCATCAGCAACACCAAGACTTATGAGATAGAATTGTATCGCAGGACAGCGGACCCCTTTACCATACTTATTGTTACACTGATAGGCTTTGCTGTGGCTTCGCGAAAAGTCAGAGGAGGGATGGGGCTTCAGTTGGCAATTGGTGTGAGCCTTGGGGCTATTTTTGTTTTTCTGGCGAAGTTTTCCATGACCTTTGCGACTAACGAAAGTCTCCCAACGATTCTGGGTGTCTGGTTGCCAAATATTGTATTCACAGCGGTGGCTCTTGTACTTCTCAATAAAGCTCAGAAGTAACCTTAGTTTCTTTCTCTTCCCCTTTGTTCTTTGGTTTTATCGAATACATCTCTATCGAGAAAAAAAGTACCAGAAGTATCATTACTGTATTTTTCCTGGGTAGGTGGCTGGTCTTCATCCAGTTCCAGTTCTTCTTTGTACCACCATGCAGTTATGATACCAACAATACCTCCGAGCAGATGGCTTTCCCAGGAAATGCCTTCCTGATTGGGCAGAATGCCTAAAAAATATCCACTGTAAAGGAAGGTAACAATGAGCGCTAACACTATGGATTTCAAACTGCGCCTGAACACCCCGGTCCAAAAAACAAAAGAAACCAAACCGTACACCACACCACTTGCACCGATGTGAAATACTTTTCTGGCGAACAGCCAGACAGCAAACCCAGTCAATAAATAAACCATCAACATGCTTCTAATGGCCACCCGCCGATAGAAATACATGATCATGACAGCGAGGAAAAACAGTGGGGCGGAGTTCGAGATAAGATGCCTCAGGTCATCGTGTACCAATGGTGCAAGGAGGATGCCTCTGAGTCCAAAGAGTTCCCGGGGAAGGATTCCAAAAGAACTGAAGTCAAAAGGAGTCAAAACCTGGAAGAAGTGTATCCCCCATATCAAGAGGATGAAGTTGAAGGGCAACTTGAGGCTGGATATCAGTCTTTGTCTGTTTTCTTTCATTATCCTTATGATAAATCTGCATTCTTTGGTTTACTACATTCAGATAACAACTAAAGCCAATTTAAGTTAGGGTTTCCACCATTTCCAGCAGCATCGGTTTGATATCCTGATGGTGTTTCACCGCTTTATCAAATGGGGTGTACGCCACTTCAAAATGGATGATACCAATCATAACTCCCTTCATCCCGTTCAAGAGTGCTTTAACGGCCTCCATTCCCATTTGGCCAGCCCGCACCCTTTCCATGCAGGTGGGCCTTCCACCCCGTTGAATATGTCCGAGTATGGTCACTTTGATTTCATAATGGTCAAATCGCTTTTTGACTGCATTAGCTACTTCCAGAGCACCACCAGCTTCATCCCCTTCTGAGACAATGATGATACCGGAAGTTTTGCCCATAACATTGTAGAAATAATCGAGGCGGTCGATGAGGCGGTCAAGATTTGTTCTGGTTTCAGGCACCAAAACGGCCTCTGCTCCGGTGGCAATGGCTGTCCTCAATGCAATGAAACCTGCGTCACGGCCCATTACCTCAATGAAAAACAGACGGTTGTGGGAACCCGCAGTGTCCTTAATATTGTCCACTGCCTGCATGGCCGTATTGATAGCAGTGTCGTATCCAATTGTAAAATCAGTACCAATGAGGTCGTTGTCGATAGTACCAGGGCAACCTACCATCCTAATGTCGGGATATTCTTTCATGAACACACTGGCCCCCCTGAAAGTGCCGTCACCGCCAATAGCGACGATACCATCAATACCTCTTTTTTTTAAATTCTCATAGGCTGTTTTCCGGCCATCCGCAGTCATAAACCGTTTACTTCTGGCAGTAAACAGGATGGTTCCACCTAATTGCAAAATATTGCTTACATCATGTGATGACATCTGCCAGATATCATCATCAATCATGCCCTCGTATCCTCTCCTGATTCCAAAAACCTCCACGCCATGGTGTATTCCTGTTCGTACTACAGCCCGCAGGCATGCGTTCATTCCGGGCGCATCGCCACCTGATGTAAATACAGCTATTCTTTTCATGATAAAATGGGATTGGAATGGTTTAAAGAACTTTTGTAAATCAGAGAATTGGTTTTCAATACTCCGGAGTTAAAGGTATAAAGTAGTTTGTCAAATAACATTGACTAAATTTGCAATCGAAGATACATTGCTAAAATTCCTATCTTGGCCTCTCATTTAATTCGACGTACATGAAGTATATTTTGTGGATCACAACTATTTTCTTTTCGCTGCTGGCATGCAAACAGGACCAAAAGTCAACAGATTCCAACATTACAGAAAACGTCGTCTCTCAAAGCACTGAGAGTCTGCCCAGCCTGCCATTGGAAGTTCTGCAGAAGTTGTACGATGAATGTACGTTGATTGACTATGTGTTCTATGAACTTCCACTGAGTATGACCGTTGACCAGAAACCGAGTATTCAAAACTCGTTGCGCCACATTGCTGATACTTCACCGGCTTTGAAGGCTTCCTGCAAACCTGTTGGGCACATTACCTATCAGATAAGTGGCCACATCGTATTGGAAGCTGATTTCTATTACAGCGAGGGATGTACCTATTACATTTTCTTTGAAAACAGGGAAAAGCGCTATGCCAACTACATGACTCAGGAAGGGGCCAACAGCATAGGCAACCTCATTCAGCAGGGACTGCAAATTCAAAAAAATGCTGCCCAGGGAGGTAATTAGAACCTATTTCTGCCTATTAATCACCTGACCAAATTAGAAGAATTTATTTCCGGAAAAATCACTGGACTAAATCTTAACATCTATGCGCCTCGGCGTTATTGATTGCGGTACGAACACATTTCACATCCTGATTGCTGAAAACCAGGACAATGGCACCTTTCATACTCTTTATAAGGAAAGAGAGTATGTCAGATTAGGACAGGAAGGAATCGATAATATAGGAAGTAACCCTTTCCAGCGGGGAGTTGATTGCATTGCCCGTTTTAAAGAAAAACTGGATGAGCAGGGTGTAGAAAAATGGATGGCTTTTGGCACCGAAACACTGCGAAGGGCCTCCAATAGTCAAAATTTCGTTGAAAAAGTTTTCGAAGAAACAGGAGTAGATATTAAAATCATAAGCGGTGAGGAGGAAGCGCGGCTCATTCATCTGGGTGTAATGCAGGCTGTTCCGGCCTTTAAAGGAAAAAGCCTGATAATGGACATTGGTGGTGGAAGTGTTGAGTTCATCATTGCCGATCAGGAAAAAGTCCATTGGGCTCAAAGTTTTCCTATTGGAGTCCAGGTTCTTTTTTCAGGATTTCAAAAGAATGACCCTATCAGCACGGGAGATTTGCTTTCTATCGAGTATCACCTGGATGAAATATTGAAGCCATTGTTAAAAGCAGTTCATAGTATTGAAGCACCTTTCCTTATCGGTGCCTCCGGGTCGTTTGAAGTTTTGGAATCGTTCTTAGTCAAAGAAAAACCCCACCCATTGTACTCTATCATTGGTGTTCAGGATTTCTATGGTTTGTATTACAAAATGATGAAAACAAAATACGCTGAACGCCTCAATATGTCTGCCCTTCCCACCGAAAGAGCGGAATTGATAGTAGTCGCTTTTGTGCTGATTGATTATGTCATACGAAAAGGCGGAATACGCCAGATTATTACATCCGCCTATGCAATGAAAGAGGGGATAATGAGAGAGATGATAGAAGTTTGAAATTTGGGAGTTTGAAGAATCAGTGAATTACGGATATTGAATCAATTGTTTCTGATTCTATGTTCAGGAAAAAGCTTCACTAAGGAGGCTTCATCTGCAGCACAAATTCCCCGTTCAGTAATTATCCCTGTAATTAATCTCGAAGGAGTTACATCAAATGCAAAATTGGCGGCTGGACTACCTTGTGGAGTCAACAATACTTCTATGATTTTCCCATCTTCACTTTTCCCGCTTATTTTCCTGACTTCATCGGCATTTCTTTGTTCAATAGGAATCTCCTTTATACCATCCCGAATATTCCAGTCAATGGACGAAGAAGGAGCAGCTACATAAAACGGAATTCCATTGTCTTTGGCAGCCAAAGCTTTAAGGTAGGTGCCAATCTTATTGGCAACATCGCCACTGCGGGTAGTTCGGTCAGTCCCAACGATTACCATATCTACCAATCCATGCTGCATGAGGTGGCCGCCGGTATTATCCGCTATAACCGTATGCGGTACGCCATGCTCCATCAACTCAAAGGCTGTAAGTGACGCTCCCTGATTTCTGGGACGTGTTTCGCCCACCCAAACATGAATGGGTATTCCGGCATCATGTGCAAAATAAATTGGGGCAGTTGCAGTGCCATAATCAATACACGCCAACCAGCCTGCATTGCAATGGGTGAGTATATTGATAACCAAAGTTTGGTCGTTGCTCAACGACTTCTTTTTCTCAAAAAGTTCATTGATGATTTCCAAGCCAAACTCACCAATAGAACGGCAATGGTCTAAGCTTTCTTCAGTAATATCATTCGCCAATTGCAGTATCGCACTTTCCTTTTCTGCTTTGTTTCCCTGAAATCCGCTTAGGAAGGCCAAAATCCGGTCAAGGGCATAAGCCAGATTTACAGCCGTTGGGCGGGAAGACTTCAGGTATTCCGCTGCCTTAGTTATCTCTTTATCAAAATCTGTTTCTGATGCTGACAATGCAGCCAGATACATACCGTAAGCAGCAGCAGAGCCAATTAGCGGAGCGCCACGAACCGCCATATCTCTAATAGCAGTGAAAGCATCTTGCGCGTTTTTTAGTTCGGCAATGACAAATTCATGCGGCAGGTACCGTTGGTCAATGATTTGAACAATTGAAGGGTACTCAGGCTTAAGCCAGATGGTACGGTATGGTTTGCCTTTTATTTTCATCCGGCAAAAGTCGCAAAAAGCACGTGGTAAAAAGGCAAAAGTAAAAAGGCAACCCCATAGGGGCAGGCAGGCAAAAGTTTTCCAACTGATATTTAAGTGATTAAGAAAATAAGTTGGCAACTTTATTTTTGACTCATTACTTAATCCAAACCTTTAACCTGCTTCCATGATTTGATTAGTATCCAAGTTGCCAATATGGCGAGTCCAAATCCAATAGCTGCTTTGTCCATTTGTCCATAAACGAGAAAACCGATTCCAAACAGTGCACCATAGACGAGGAAACAACCAGCAAACATACAGGCCAATTCGAGTGGAAGCTTTCCCGTGGTGATTTCTGATTTTTCAATTCGGCCAGCCTGCAAGGCATGATCCAATACTGGTTTCCACCCAGCCGAGTGTGGTTTGATCATTTTATAGAAATTCAGAAGGGTAGTCTTATCAACCGGTGAGGTCAGTAAAGTAACTGTTACCCAACCCACTGTTGTGATGGCCACACCCGATACTAATTTGATGTGAGCTGGAACATCGGGCATCAAAAACTCAAAATAACAAGCGACAATGAAGGAAATGACCATTGCCGAGATTTCACTCCAGGCATTAATCCTCCACCAGAACCAACGCAGTATAAAGATGAGTCCGGTGCCGGCACCTATCTGCAGCAGAATATTAAACGCCTGCAATGCATTTGTCAACCACAAGGCAACCATGGCGGAAAATATCATCAAAATCACAGTCGAGAGTCTGCCGATATTCACCAATTCTTTCTCTGACGCACCTGGTTTGATAAACCGGCGGTAAAAATCGTTTACAACGTAACTCGATCCCCAGTTAAGATGGGTAGCAATGGTTGACATGTAGGCAGCCACAAGCGCCGCTATCACTAACCCTAACAATCCTGACGGAAGGAAAGTCAGCATCGCCGGATAGGCGAGGTCATCATTGATTACATTGTCTGGTATGTGCGGGAAGGCTGCCTTTAGTGAAGCCAGATCCGGGAAAACAATCAGTGATGCCAGGGCTACAACAATCCATGGCCATGGTCTCAGTGCGTAATGGGTAAAATTGAAGAACAAGGTAGCCGTGATGGCGTGGGATTCATTTTTTGCAGATAGCATTCGTTGGGCAATGTAACCTCCGCCTCCCGGTTCTGCTCCGGGGTACCACACACTCCACCATTGAACTGCAAGCGGAAGAATAAGGAACGGTAACAGAGCATTCATGTCATTGAAGTCGGGGAGCACATTTAGTTTCCCGACCACATTAGGATGCTCCATTAGGGCGCTCATTCCACCGACCTGAGGTAATTTCACCACGACAACAGCAGCCCCCACTACCCCTATCATAGCTATAATAAACTGGAAAAAGTCTGTCCATATGACTCCTGTTAGCCCTCCGAGTGAAGTATAAATGACGGTAATAACGGAAGCTATCAGGATAGTTTGCATGGGGGATAATCCCAGCATCACACCTCCAATCTTTATAGCGGCTAAAGTCACGGTGGCCATTATCATCACGTTGAAAAAGACACCCAGATAGATAGCCCGAAATCCCCTCAGGAAGGCTGCCATTTTACCGCTGTACCTAATTTCATAAAACTCCAGGTCAGTAAGCACACCGGATCTGCGCCACAATTTGGCATAAACAAACACTGTCAGCATACCTGTGAGCAGAAATGCCCACCACTGCCAGTTTCCAGAAACACCATTTTTTCTGACAATATCCGTAACGAGGTTCGGGGTGTCTGCACTAAATGTAGTGGCAACCATAGAAAATCCGAGCAGCCACCAGGGCATAGAACGGCCGGAAAGGAAATATTCAGAAGCACTTTCGCCTGCACGCTTGCTGACAGCCAGACCGATGATAAGGGAAAGCAGGAAAAAGGCCGCGATGAAGGACCAGTCAAGGGTGGATAGGTGCATAGTTGGTTTGTTTTATTTTGCTTGTTGGTGACGTAAAGATTGTAAAATACTTGAACAGTGATTGCGAAAATTTCCCGGGTTATTCTTTCTCATCTTTTCTCTTGTAGCCTATCTGCCGTCTTGGTTTCTTTTCTTCCTGGAGTAACAGCCTGAGAGCTTCAAAAACTCTCTCAATTTTTATATCCTGGTCCTGCAGGTGTTTCTTAGTGCTTTTCTCTAACTCTTCTATTCTTTTTTCCAATTCCTTATAGGATGCCAACATGTGCCGTAGTTTTACAAAGGCTCTGACAACGTAAATGCTGGCTTCTATGGCCCGTGGGCTGTTTAATAAACTTGCCATCATCACTGCCCCATGTTCTGTAAAAACAAAAGGAAGGTGGCGTCTTCCACCCCATCTTGAGATCTCAGATTGTGATCTCAAATTTTCGAATTCCTCTTTAGTTAACTGAAACATGAAATCCTCAGGAAACCTCGAAACGTTCCTTTTTACAGCCAGGTTTAATATCCTCGTTTCAACTCCGTAGACCATTGCAAGGTCAGCATCCTGCATAACTCTTTGCCCTCTGATCAGAAAAATGGCTGATGCCAGGTCTTCGCTTTGAGGTTGCAGTTTATCCATAGGTATGTCCGTTTTGACAGAAATAATGTATTTGGCCTAATGAAATAAAGTGTGAGCTGTCCCATCTCGCCTGTCGCTCACTGCCCACTGCCACTGCCAACTGCTACTTTCCCTTCTGCCAGTCAAACTTCCATCTTGCAAATGCTTCCATTGCCTCATATTCTGCCAGGCCAAGTCCTCTGTAAATTTCGGCGGTGGCTTTATTGCGCTCTTTAGCCCTCTGCCAAAATTCTCTTTCATCTTCTCCCGGGAACGGAGCCTCATCTTTTTGAGATTGATGCATGAAGATGGCCTTCTGTTTTTTCACCACCTGATCGGGACTCATCGGCACCGCCATATCAATTTCATGGATTGGAAATTCGAGCCATGCTCCACGGTACAACCACAACCAGCAATCCTGCATCCATTTGCGGCCTTTGAGCCTTTCGAAGGCTTCGAGAACAGCATTCAAACAGATGCGGTGGGTACCGTGTGGGTCGGCCAGGTCGCCCGCAGCAAACACCTGATGGGGCTTGATTTTATCGATGAGATTAGCCACCAATTCTATGTCGGCTTCTGATAAGTCCGATTTCCTCACACGGCCGGTTTCATAAAATGGCATGTCAAGGAAATGTATGTTTTCATCCTTTACGCCGCTGTAGCGGGCACCGGCACGGGCTTCTCCCCGTCTTATCATGCCTTTAATACTGCGAACTTCAGGTAAATCGGGCTCACCTTGTTTTTTGTTTTTAAGAAAATCAACAATGGCAGCATATTTCTGCACTACCTCCTGATTGCAGACTTCCATTTCCATAAGGAATTCCGCATAACGTTTGGCATCATGATCATGCACTGCAATATTGCCGCTTGTCTGATAGACGACGTGTACATCGTGTCCCTGGTCAACGAGTCGCATTAGTGTGCCACCCATGGAAATTACGTCGTCGTCGGGATGTGGTGAAAAAATAATGCAACGCTTTGAAGGGGGGTCTCTTCGTTCGGGTCTTGTAGAATCGTCAGATCTGGGTTTTCCGCCTGGCCATCCTGAGATGGTGTGCTGTAGTCGGTTAAAAATGCGAATGTTCAGGTCGTACGCACCATTGGTTTCCAACATCAGCTCACTTAAGCCATGTTCATTGTAATCCTCGTTAGTCAGGCGGAGGATGGGTTTTTTAGTTTTTTGGGAAACCCATGTAACAGCCTGGCAGGCTAAATCTTCCGTCCAATTGCACATGCCGCAGAGCCAGGGTGCTGTGCTTCGGGTCAGGCTTTCTGCTGCTGCTTTGTCGAGTACTATCCGGACATTTTTGTGATTTTGCAGGAAGGAGGATGGAATAGCAGAAGTAATAGCACCTTCGATTGCCTCTCTGATGATTGGCGCTTTGTGCTGGCCCCAAGCCATCAGATATATTGTTCTGGCTTTCATGATGCTCGCAATGCCCATCGTTATGGCGCGTGTCGGCACATTTTCTTCGAAAATAAAATCTTTGATAGCGTCCCTGCGGGTGAGGTTGTCCAACCTGACCATGCGGGTCATGGATGTTTCCCAGGCGCCGGGTTCGTTGAAGCCAATGTGTCCGGTTCGGCCAATTCCGAGCAGTTGTATGTCAATGCCTCCGTTCAGGTCAATCTGTTTTTCATACCATTCACAGTATTCCTGCACTTTCTCCATGGCTATGCTTCCGGATGGGACGTGGATGTTTTCCTCCGGAACATTCACGTGGTCGAAGAGATGCTCATGCATGAAACGCCAGTAGCTTTGCTCCATTTCGGGTTGCATAGGGAAATATTCGTCGAGGTTAAAAGTTACCACATTGTGAAAGCTTAGACCTTCCTCACGGTGCATTCTTACAAGCTCCTGGTAAATCTTTATCGGTGAAGAACCTGTAGCCAGACCGAGTACAATCTTATCACCATCCTGTTGCTTTTGGCGTATGGCCAAGGCAATACTGCGTGCGATGTGATGAGATGCCTCTCGGCTGTCGTCCCAGATTTTTACAGGTAGTTTCTCGAAGGTTCTGAATTGAAATTTTATGACCTCATTGGGCCCGGAATTGGGTAATGCAGATGCTGACATTTTAGTTTGATGTGATAATTATTTTAATGAACTGATAACAGGTATGTCGGGGTGTTGGCGGAGCAAAGGAAACGATCCGCATCGAAATTTTATGAACGCAGGATGGCCTTTGCTGTTACTTTTTTTCATGCTAAATCCAACGTCTGACTTTCTTTTTATAATTAAGGTAAATGCTTCCATTCGTTTGCTCCAGATGTTCTTCTTCCAACCTGACCTGAACCTGAATAACTGTCCATGAAAGACAGGCAACCAAAAGGGTAACAGCCGAAGGTTTGATTAGAAAAACTCCACAGAGCGTCATTAATAAACCCATGAAAATGGGATTTCTTGAAATGCGAAAAAGCCCACTTGTCACCAACTCTGTTTTGTGCTTTTCATCAATACCGATACGCCAGGAAGTACTCATTTGCCATTGAGCAATAATGATTACCAATACACTTACATGCAGCATTATCCAACCTGCCAGGTTGAGTGAGCCTGATTTCAGGTAATCAATGGGCACCAGAATAGCCTCCCACTTTTTGAACAGTGTTTCAATCAAAACTGCCACAATAAACATGACAATAAGAACCCTGAAAATCAATCCGACAAAGCCATAAACCGAATCATTCTTGGGCAAAACGAATGGATTTATTCCTGTCTTACGATAAACCCTCCATGTCGGCAGGAAAAAGGTGATGAAAAAGAACAGGGTAATGAAAACAAAAAGGTAGATATCCATGTATTCACCATTGATTTTAGTGAAATGAAAAAGTGCTCTGGTGCCTTTCCTATCTTTGCGGGCTAAAAGTCAGTCAAGTTACCGGATAAAGCAAAACAATTTCGCCAATGATGATAAAAATGAACATTGAAGAATTATTGCAAAGGGCTTTGAATCTGGAGCACCTCAGTGCAGAGGAGGGAGTTTTTCTTTTTGAAAATGCACCGACCGCCGACCTGATGTATGTGGGTAACCGTTTGAGGCAGCATCATGTTCCCGGAAATGTGGTAACTTGGATTATCGACCGGAACGCCAATACGACCAACGTCTGCATTGCCAACTGCAAATTCTGCAACTTCTTCCGCCGGCCTGGACATGATGAAAGTTATATCACCTCCATAGAAGAATACCAACAGAAAATTCAGGAGACTTTTGACCTGGGTGGAGAACAACTGCTATTGCAGGGAGGCCATCACCCTGACCTCGGTCTGGAATACTATACCGGGCTTTTCAGAGAACTTAAAGCCATTTTCCCAACTCTGAAACTGCATGCACTTGGCCCTCCGGAAATTGCCCATATCACCAGGTTGGAAAAGTCCACACATTACGAAGTGTTGAAAGCACTGAAGGAATCGGGGTTGGACAGCCTTCCCGGAGCGGGTGCTGAAATTCTCGACGACCGGGTGCGCAGATTGATTTCCGCAGGAAAGTGTGGTGCGAAAGAATGGCTCGACGTCATGCGGGCGGCACATCAGCTCGACCTCACTACCTCTGCGACCATGATGTTCGGCCACATAGAAACCAATCTTGAACGCATGCAACACCTTGTGAAAATCCGGGAAGTGCAGTCTGAAAAACCGGAAAGTGCCAAAGGATTTCTTGCCTTTATAGCATGGCCTTTCCAGGATGAAGACACCATTTTGAAAAAGTTGAGAAGATCCCGGAATATGGTATCCGGCGATGAATATATCCGAATGGTGGCCATGAGCCGCATCATGCTGCCCAATGTCATCAATATTCAGGCTTCCTGGCTGACAGTGGGAAAGCAGGTGGGGCAGTTGTGTCTGCATGCCGGTGCCAATGACTTTGGCAGTATCATGATTGAAGAAAATGTGGTTTCCGCTGCGGGAGCAAAATTCAGATTCACAGCCGATGGAATCCAAAAAGCAATCCGGGAGGCCGGTTTTGTACCGCAATTGCGCAATCAGCAATACGAATTCCGGGAATTGCCGGCAAGCATCAAGCAGCAGGAACTCGACCATGTTGGGATGATTGTGGATTAGAAATGCAATGCATCCACTTGATTTAAGTAGTTGATGTTTATATTTTTACAGAAACTTTTTTGGATATGCTTATTAATATTCCTGATGTCATTTTGAAAAACTCTGGTCTGTCAGAGGAACAAGTTAAATTAGGTGTAGCTATTTCACTGTTTCAAATGGAAATTCTCACCTTAGCTCAGGCAGCTAAACTTTGCCACTTAAATCGAATGCAGTTTCAACAGGAACTTGCCAAAAGGAAGATTCCTATTCACTATGGCGTTGAGGAATTAGAAGAGGATATTAGAACTTTCGGCAGTCACACTTAAATGCTTGTCATAAGCGACACTTCTCCTATAACCAATCTATTGAAGGTCAATAGACTTAATCTGTTAAAAGACGTGTTCGGATCAGTTATTATTCCTGACCAGGTAAATCGTGAACTTTTGGCTTGGAAGGAGGGAGGAGCTGATATTTCATCATATCAGGATGCTGGATGGATTGAGGTTGCCAAACCATGTAATAATCAATTATTTAAAGAACTTCAGATTCACCTTGATATTGGAGAGGCGGAAGCTATAGCTTTAGCCAAAGAAATGAAGGCAGAATTTCTATTAATCGATGAACGTAAAGGACGGAAAATTGCCAGATCTTTGAATCTTAATGCTGTAGGTTTAATAGGAGTACTTTTAGAGGCAAAAAGACGAGGTTTCGTTGAAAAAGTAGCTCCAATTCTCGATGAACTAAGGTCGAATGCTGGATTTTGGATAAGCGATGCCTTTTATAACCAAGTACTATCAAAGGCGGAAGAATGATAGTAGAAAGATTTTGGCCTGGTAATTTGCCCCTGCGAGCATAGCCTGCGGCTCGATTATATGGTAAAATACTTCACACTTTTATCTCCAACTGTTTACATTTGCGCCCCAAATTAAAATTGACCTGTTAAAAGGGTGCGGATAATATTCGTACCCTTTTGAAATTGCTGAATATCAGATTCATGTCCTTAAAAGCTGAAATAGCTCGCCGCAAAACCTTTGGCATCATCTCACACCCGGATGCTGGTAAAACAACTTTGACCGAAAAGTTGCTTCTTTTTGGTGGCGCCATTCAAACAGCTGGTGCCGTGAAGTCAAATAAGATCCGAAAGACCACTGTTTCCGACTTCATGGAAATAGAAAAGCAGAGGGGTATTTCGGTTGCAACTTCTGTAATGGCTTTCGAATACCGCAACCTGAATATTAACATTCTCGATACACCCGGTCACCAGGACTTCGCTGAAGATACCTACCGGACACTGACGGCTGTGGATAGTGCCATCGTTGTCATCGACGTGGCGAAAGGTGTGGAAACGCAGACCGAAAAACTGGTCAATGTCTGCCGGATGCGCAGTACTCCAATTATTGTTTTCATCAACAAACTGGACAGGGAAGGAAAAGACGCTTTCATGTTGCTCGATGAAATAGAGCAGAAACTCGGTATCCGGGTTTGTCCCCTAAGTTGGCCGGTGGGCATGGGTCAATCCTTCAAAGGGGTGTATAGCCTTTATGAAAAAAAATTAGTGCTTTTCCGTCCACATGGAAAACAGCACGAGGAGGATGCCATTGAAATCAGCGACCTGAGCAGCGATGAACTGGAGAAACATGTAGGTGAAAGACCCGCAAATACACTAAGGGAGGAGGTACACATGATAGAAGAGGTGTATCCGGATTTTGACAAACAGGAGTACCTGGATGGCAAACTGTCGCCTGTATTTTTTGGCAGTGCCGTCAATAACTTTGGCGTCAGGGAATTGCTGGACTGCTTTGTCGATATTGCTCCTACGCCAAAATCACGTGATACTGAGGAACGCAAGGTGGACCCATCTGAGGAAAAATTTTCCGGCTTCGTATTTAAGATTCACGCCAATATTGACCCAAGACACCGTGACCGAATTGCTTTCCTGAGGATTTGCTCAGGAAAATTTGAACGCAACAAGAACTACCTGCATGTCCGCCAGGGCAGGGAACTTCGATTTTCCAACCCAACCAGTTTCATGGCCTCCAAGAAGGAAGTCATCGACGAAGCTTTTCCAGGAGATGTTGTTGGTCTTTACGATAGCGGCAACTTTAAAATCGGCGATACTTTGACCGAAGGTGAAATTCTTCACTTCACTGGAATTCCGAGTTTTTCTCCAGAACAGTTCAGGTACGTTGAAAACACTGACCCCATGCGCTCAAAGCAGTTGTCCAAGGGACTTGAGCAATTGATGGACGAAGGTGTTGCGCAATTGTTTATCAAAGAAATCAACGGACGGAAGATCATCGGGACTGTGGGTGCGTTGCAATTCGATGTCATTCAATACCGCCTGAACCACGAGTACGGCGCCTCCTGCCGATATGAGCCAGTTAACCTGTATAAAGCCTGCTGGATTACATCTGACAACGAAAAGGACTTTAATGAGTTTGAAACCAGACGAGCCAAAGACCTGGCAAAAGATAAAGATGGTAACCTCGTTTATCTGGCTGAGAGCGCATGGTCTTTAAAAATGGCTCAGGAGAATCATCCCAACGTGAATTTCCATTTCACCAGCGAAATGAACAGCAAGCTTGCGGAAAAGATGTTGTAAACAAAGAGGTGACACCTTTCCAAAAGGTGTCACCTCTGAGCCGTACAGGAACTATTCTATTTTAGAAGGTCATTTTGAAATTATACTGGTACAGGTAAACGAGAAGCAAAATAAACAAGGTGATGTAAATCAAAGTCCACATCATGAATTTGCCTTTTTTACCTTCATTTTCAATGTGATCAGACATGCCGGAGTAATTTGAGTTAGCTGAAATTGAGTTGCAGGACAAAAGTAAATGGACTCACCGGCTTTTCCAAACATGGTGAATGCATAATGCCGACTTGAACCACCTTCAGGTTACGCCTTTTCCCAATGGCCCACAAAGCTAATCACCGTTATTTAACCTGTGCTTTGCTTTCTTTGAGTAAGTTGTTTATTCAAGAAACCACAGTTATTATTCACTGTCAACATGCTCACCATCCAGTTCCTTTAGTTCTCGCTCTAAGTCCTCGATACTTGGCAGTTTTGATTGAAAATTCTCAGGAATCGCTCTTGTTAGTTCGTACTGGGAAATACCGATG
>CAYRDX010000043.1:0-38781 GCA_964423205.1 uncultured Saprospiraceae bacterium
GGATATTTATGAACTTTATGCCATCAAAAAAGAACCCGGCCAGGAAAATGCACCACTTGAAGGTGACCGCGTAACAGATGCTTTCGCAAGCCCAGACCCAAGCACAGGTCAATTGGCTATCAGCCTGAAAATGGATCAGGAAGGTGCCAGGATTTGGGGAAGAATGACCCAAAAGGCAGCGAACGATAACAACCGTGAAATTGCTATCGTATTGGATAGCCAGGTTGTTTCAGCTCCAAGGGTTATCAATCCAATTCTTACAGGTGATTCTCAAATCACAGGTACTTTCACTGTTCAGGAGGCTCAGGACCTCGCCAATATCCTTCAGATTGGTAAACTACCGGCCCGTACTCAGATTATTCAGGAATCACTTGTTGGGCCTTCATTGGGTGCTGAAAACATCAATACCAGCTTAAGAGCGCTCTTGATTGGTTTCTTGTTGGTTCTTGCTTTCATGATATTCTACTACAGCGGGGCCGGTTTGTCATCCATAGTCGTGCTGTTCTTGAATATAATTTTCCTATTAGGTGCTGTAGCCTCATTTGGTACAGTGTTGACTTTGCCTGGTATTGCAGGTATCGTGTTGACAATAGGTATGGCCGTTGACGCCAACGTAATTATTTTTGAAAGGGTTAAAGAGGAATTGCGGGCTGGGAAGTCCCTTGCCATGTCAATTAGAGACGGTTATAAATATTCCTACTCTGCTATCATTGATGGAAACGTAACTACCTTCCTTACTGCAGTTATTCTTGCTGTATTTGGTCTTGGACCCATCAAAGGATTCGCCATTGTTTTGATGATTGGTATCATGACCACACTCTTCACTGCAGTGGTGGTTAGCCGTTTGATGATTGAATGGTGGCTCAGCAAAGGTAAAGACATCAGTTTCTGGAGACCATTTACAAAAGACGTTCTCGCGAATCTGAACATCGACTGGATGAAATACAGAAAGAAGTTTTATGTGGTTTCTGCTATTATTACCATTGCCGGTGCAGTATCCATGTTCACACGGGGTTTCGACCTGGGTGTTGACTTCCTGGGTGGTTATTCTGTCAATGTTGAATTTGCTGAAAACACGCCAAATATTGAGCAGATAAGGTCACAACTTAGCACCGCATTTGGAAAGACACCTGTTGTAAAGACAGTAGATGCAGATAATACGTTCAACATTGTGACGGATTATCTTGTAAACGATGAAGGGGAAGATGCACCTGACCGAGTTGTCGCCAAGTTGCATGAAGGATTGGCAGGATTGGGTGGCACTTATAGCTTGGATCAATTCAAAGATGCAGAATCTACAACAACCCATATAACTGCATTCAGTAAAGTTACCCCTATTGTCGCTGATGACTTGCGCGACAGTGCTTGGGAGGCAATTTTCTTCGGCCTGTTGGTCATTTTCGTTTACATTTTGATACGGTTCTCCAAATGGCAATACAGCCTTGGTGCTGTCATAGCAACTGCGCATGACGCATTTATGGTGGTTTCGCTATTCTCTCTGCTACATGGCATTCTGCCGTTCCCGATGGAAGTTGACCAGGCCTTCATTGCTGCCATATTGACGATTATCGGCTACTCGGTTAACGATACCGTTATTGTGTACGACAGGATCAGGGAAAACTTCGGTTTATATCCAAATATGGAAAAGAACGATGTAATCAATATGTCTATCAACGCTACGATGAGCCGGACCTTGATTACTGGATTAACTACATTGTTCACCGTACTTGTCCTTTGGTTTTTTGGTAGTGGAAGTATAAAAGGCTTTGCATTCGCATTGGTTGCAGGTATTGCTGTGGGAACATATTCATCTGTATTCATCGCTTCTCCAGTAATGTCAGACCTTTCCAAAGCCGACATCAGAATCACAACAAAGCCTTCCAAAAAGGAAGACAAGAAGTTTAAACATGGCGCAGCTAAAGTTTAATTACTAAAAGCTGAGCTTAGTTCATATCAATTACAAGCCCCCGGCGAGTCCAGTTTCACCGGGGGCTTTTCTGTTGTTCAAATCACCTGACCCTTAGCTGCCAGAACAGGATTTCAACCTGGGTGCCACTCTGCCCTATTAACTTCTGATTTCTTAGCTATTTTCTGAACTCCCAAATTCTGGCCTGTGGGGGCCAAAACAAAAAGGGAAACGATGTACATAACACCATTTCCCTTTCGGATTCTGAAAAACTGAATTATTACTTCGCGGAATCAACTACAGCTTTGAATGCTTCTGGATGATTGAGTGCCAGATCTGCCAGCACTTTCCGGTTCAGGTCAATATTCTTGCTGCTCAATTGGTGAATCAGCTTGGAGTAAGTGGTTCCCAGAGAGCGCGCTCCTGCGTTAATACGGGCAATCCAAAGACGGCGATAAGCACGCTTTTTCAACTTACGGCCTACATAAGCATAAGCCATAGCCTTGTCAACGGCATTTTTGGCGACGGTTAGAACATTTTTTCTTCTGCCAAAATAACCTTTGGCAGCTTTGAGTACTTTTTTGCGTCTTTTTCTGGACGCTACTGAATTAACTGAACGTGGCATAATTAAAATTTTTAGTGCAACACAGGGATTTCGTTTTGAAATACTTGCGATATCCTGTGCTCTCGTTAAAAATCGGATTCAAAAAATTAACCGCAAGCAAGCAAACGCTTTACTCTTGCCTCATCAGCACTGCTCGCTGTAGCATTCTTAACTAAGCGAAGCCTGGCTTTCTTAGGCTTGTTGGTCATCAGGTGAGAAGTAAAGGCTTGTGAACGCTTTACTTTACCTGTTCCGGTAAGCTTAAACCGCTTCTTGCTGCCGGTATGAGTTTTCATCTTAGGCATAACAGTATTTTTTTAAGAGGCGCAAAGGTAAATTATTCTTGGCGGAATTTCCAAGTCTATTTATGGTAACCACCACTTGTTTTGAATGAAAAAATTTGACCACTTCCTTTAAAGTAAGGAGGGCTACTTTTTCCTGGATGGTGCCAAAACCACTATCATCCGCTTTCCTTCCAACTTCGGAGGGGCTTCAGGAGTACCTATGTCTTCGAGCTCCTTTACAAAGCGATCCAAAAGATCGAAGCCCCTGTCTTTAAATACAATGGAACGACCATAAAAGTGCACGTAAGCCTTTACCTTGGCGTTATCTTCCAAAAACTTACGGGCATGTTTGGTCTTGAACTCAAAGTCGTGGTCGTCGGTATTTGGGCCAAACCGTATTTCCTTTAATACAGTTTTAGCTGCTTTTGCTTTCAGTTCTTTTTCTTTTCGCTTTTTGTCGTAAAGAAATTTCTGATAATCAGTAAGCCGGCAAACAGGTGGGTCGGCATTTGGAGAAATCTCGACAAGGTCGAGATGAACTTTGTCTGCCCAATGGAGAACTTTCCTGGTTGAAATAATAGCGCCAGATTCAACTTTTTCACCAACTGCCTGACTGATTTCATCCATATTGTCACCAACCAGGCGGATTTCTGGAATTCTTATTTGCTCGTTGATCCTGAATTTAGGTTGTGGCGGTCCACTTCTTGGACCGTATTTTCCTCTTGCCAAATGAAAATTTTTTAGTTAGAAATAAATGGGTTCAAATCAATTCTGCCAACGTTATGAATTATTAACAGCATAACGCATGTGAAACACTTGATAACTCTAAAGCATTTGCACATTCAGGTTTAGAATTGACTGTCAAAAATAAAAGGTCAGCACCCAAAAAACAAAACTTTGGGTGCTGACCATTAAAAATGCTATAATTTTCTGTCAAAAACATTTGCGTCAAACATCGGAACTGACGCCTTTACTGATAGATATCTTCAATCCGGTCTTTTCTTCGTTCATGTCGGCTTCCAGAACGGAGCCTTCAACTGGATTCTCAGATAGCAGGAATTCAGCGAGCGGATCTTCGATGTATTTCTGTATGGCTCTGTTCAGCGGACGTGCCCCAAACTGTGGGTCAAAACCTTTTTCCGAAACAAAAGTCTTTGCCTCACCGGTTAATATAATTTTATAACCCAGCCCTTCCAATCTCTTGTAAACATCCTTCAAAGAAATATCGATAATCTGGAATATCTCGTCTTTGCCAAGGCTGTTGAAAATGACAACATCGTCGATGCGGTTGAGAAATTCAGGTGCGAAAGTTTTCTTAAGGGCATCCCGAATAATACTCTTTGAATGGTCTTCTGCTGCTTCAATCCTGGCTTTGGTGGCAAAACCAACACCCTGACCAAAGTCCTTCAACTGGCGAACGCCAATGTTGGAGGTCATGATAATCAAAGTATTCTTGAAGTCTACTTTCCTGCCGAGGCTGTCGGTCAGTTGGCCATCATCGAGCACCTGAAGCAGAATATTGTAAACGTCTGGGTGTGCCTTTTCAATTTCATCCAACAGTACCACAGAATATGGCTTACGGCGAACCTTTTCAGTCAATTGCCCACCTTCTTCATAACCAACATAACCAGGAGGGGCACCAATGAGTCTGCTGATGGAAAACTTTTCCATGTATTCGCTCATATCTACTCTTACCAGGGCATCTTCTGAGTCGAAGAGATAGCGAGCCAAAGCTTTGGCTAGTTCTGTTTTACCGACACCGGTAGGGCCAAGGAAAATAAAGGAACCTATGGGTTTTTTTGGATCTTTCAACCCTACCCTGTTCCGCTGAATGGCTTTGACAATTTTTAGGACGGCTTCATCCTGGCCAATGATCATCTTTTTGATGTCATCGACCATATTCACCAGTTTCTTGCTTTCGCTTTGTGCTACTCTTTTCACCGGAATTCCTGTCATCATGGACACCACTTCAGCAATGTCTTCCTCATCAACAGGATACCGTTTCGTTTTGCTTTCTTCCTCCCACTGCATTTTAGCAAAGTCAAGTTGCCTTAGCAATTTGCTTTCTTCATCACGCAAATCAGCGGCTTTTTCGTACTGCTGGTTTTTTACAGCAGAGTTCTTCATCTCTTTGATCTGCTCAATGCGCTTTTCGAGGTCTTCGATGTGTTTGGGAACGTGAATATTTTTCAGATGCACCCGTGCCCCTACTTCATCCATCACGTCGATTGCTTTATCGGGAAGGAAGCGGTCGCTTACATAACGGTCGCTGAGTCTTACACAAGCCTTCACGGCTTCATCTGTGTAAGTTACGTTATGAAACTCCTCGTATTTTTCCTTGATATTTTCCAGAATATGGATGGTCTCATCAGCAGTTGGCGGATCGACCATGACCCTTTGAAAGCGGCGGTCAAGTGCACCATCTTTTTCAATATACTGCCTGTATTCATCCAGTGTTGAAGCACCGATACACTGCAGTTCGCCCCTTGCTAAAGCTGGCTTGAAGATGTTGGAAGCATCCAATGAACCGGTAGCTCCACCGGCCCCCACCATGGTATGAATCTCGTCAATGAAAAGAATCACCTCACGGGTCTTTTCCAATTCGGTCATAATGGCCTTCATACGCTCCTCAAATTGCCCCCTGTATTTTGTACCGGCAACCAATGCGGCGAGGTCGAGCATTACAAGACGTTTGTTGAATAAAGTACGCGGTACTTTTTTGGTTTGAATCCGAAGCGCCAAACCTTCTACAATTGCTGTTTTCCCGACGCCAGCTTCACCTATCAGAATTGGATTGTTTTTCTTGCGGCGGCTGAGGATTTGTGTGACTCTTTCGATTTCGTTCTCCCGACCAATAATGGGGTCGAGCTTTCCTTCTTCAGCTAAACGTGTAACGTCCCTGCCAAAATTATCCAGCACAGGTGTGCGTGACTTTTGCTGCCCTTTACGCGGAGGTTGCTGATAGCGGGAGCCTTCTTCTTCCTCAAAACCTTCCTCTTCGGACGGTGCCTGAGCATAAGGGTCTGCTTCGGGATCAAAGTCCATATCCTGCCTGACGTATTCCAACTCAGTTTTATAAACTTCATAGTCTACATCGAAACGGCCAAGGATTTTGCTGGCGGGATTGTCCTTGTGTTTCAGGATGGAAAGCAGTAAATGTTCCGGAGCTATTTCGTCGCTCTTGAGTGCTTTTGCTTCCAGAAAAGTAACTTTCAGTACCTTTTCTGCCTGTTTGTTAAGCGGCAGGTTACCTACATGTATGGTAGAAGGTGATGATGCTCTCCGTGGAATGCTTTCCTCAATTGCCTGTTGCAATTCCAAAGAGTCCACATCCAGCGACTTTAATACCTTCATAGCCAGGCCTTCTGCCTCTTTCATCAGCCCTAACAGCAGGTGTTCTGTACCAATGAAATCCTGGCCAAGTCTTACAGCCTCATCGCGGCTGTAGGAAATTACCTTTTTGACTTTTGGAGAAAATTTTTTGTCGTTCATCATAAGTATAAATCTTGCACTTATTTGCGGGATTGAAAGCAAGTTTAAGACTATTCAAAGCTTAAATCAAAATTATTTATAAAAACTTGCCTTTCCTGTCATGATAAATGGTTGAAGGTGCCGGATAGTTATTTTGTTGTAATTAATGTTGAGTTAAAAAAACAGTGCCACAGTTACTGAATTTCAATACAGGATTTGGAATCAACCCAAAATACCTGAATCCGTGTATGTTTGAGGAACTCCTGTCCGGCAAAGTACGGCAATAAAACATTTATTTTCACCCATTGTTCTGGCCAACATTTCCACATATTCTGAAATGAAATAGCAAGCGCAAGGGTTCTCTTCATAAACGTGGAAGCACTAAACAAGTTTTGGAAAGTTCTTTCAGATTGTTTTAACTTAGCGCCCTTAGCTTACCCAAATGGGATAAAGGCCATCATAAATGATTAAGCGCTCCACCCGGAGCAAAAAGAATGACTAAATGAAATACTCGATTGATAAACAGGAGCGGTATGCTGTTCTGAATCTTCAGGAAGAAAATCTCAACTCCGTCGTTGCACCTAACCTGAAATCAGAATTGGTTATTTTGTCCAACGAAGGTGTTCCTCATCTTATACTCGATCTTTCAGATGTTAAATACGTTGATTCCTCTGGCCTGAGCGCCATTCTTACGGCGAACAGATTATGGAAGTCGCTAGGTTCTTTCGTGTTGACTGGCATCAAGAATGAGACCGTACGAAAGCTCATTGAGATTTCGAGACTCAACACTGTTTTGACCATTATTCCCACTGTTCAGGAATCCATCGATTACGTTTTTATAGAAGACATTGAGAAGAGCCTCAAGGTCAATGAAGAATGAATTTCAGACTCAGGATTTTAGGTGTCAATTCTGCAACCCCGGCCCACGAACGCTATCCCAGTTCGCAGGTTCTTCAAATTCAGCAACATTTTTTTCTGATTGATTGTGGTGAAGGCACCCAGATGCGGCTTCGCGAATTTCAGGTTCCCTTTTACAGGTTTAAGCAGATTTTTATCAGCCACCTCCATGGCGACCATATCTTTGGTTTGCCTGGTTTGATACTCACTTATGCTCTGATGGGAAGGAAAGAAACCCTCGAAATATTTTCACCTCCGGGACTAGAGCAGATGATTTGGGCTCAGCTAAAACCAACTGGCGCCACCTTGCCCTTTCCACTTCAGTTTCATGAAATTGATACCCGCAAGAACACTTTAATATTTGATAACAAAGAAGTCACTGTGCATAACGTGCCTCTACAACATCGTGTGCCGACAACAGGTTTTGTGTTCAGAGAAAAGCCAAAACAACTGAATATCCGGCCGGAGAAAATTGAAGAATACGGGCTGACAATTGAGCAAATAAAGGCTGTGAAAGAGGGTGAAGACCTTCTGCTGGTATCGGGTACAAGAGTTCCCAATTCAGAACTTACACTGCCGCCCGTGGCACCACGTTCTTTTGCCTACATTTCCGACACCGTCTGCGATGATAGCATTGTCCCTCACATTGCCAAAGTAGATCTGCTGTATCATGAAACGACCTTTCTCGATGAATTGTCGGAGTATGCTGCCATTACTATGCACACGACTGCCAAACAGGCTGCAGAAATTGCGAAAAAAGCAGGCGCCGGTAAACTGCTTACAGGCCATTATTCTACGAGGTATAAAGACCTTGGTCTCATCCTGGAAGAAGCAATTTCAGTATTTCCCAAAACAGAACTTGGTATAGAGGGGAAAATGTATGAGGTTTAAAACCTTCTCCTATTTCATTCTTCCGGCTAGTACTTTTTCCACATCAGCCAAAACATAACCTTTTGCTCTCAGCAGTATCAGGTAGTGGAACAGCAGATCCGCTGCTTCATTCAAAAAAAGATCACTGTTGTCGTCTTTTGCCTCAATGACCAGTTCAACAGCTTCTTCTCCAACTTTCTGGGCGATTTTGTTCAGTCCCTTGGTCAAAAGCCTGTTCACGTAGGAGCCTTCAATTGGATTCTCAAAACGGTCATTGATTACGGATTCAAGTCGGCTCAATATTCCTTTCACATTGATTTCCTCAAAACAGGTGTCGTTGCCTGTGTGGCAAACGGGACCTTTTGGTGTGACGAGCAGCAAAAGGGTATCTGCATCGCAATCCATTTTGCATTCCACAAGTTCCAGAAAGTTTCCCGAAACTTCTCCTTTCGTCCATAGGCGACCTTTGCTACGGCTGAAAAAGGTTACCCGTTTTACACTAAGCGTTTTTTGCAACGCTTCATTATTCATGAATCCCAACATCAATACCTTCAGGGTAGTTGCATCCTGAACTATGGTCGGCACAAGTCCGTCGGAATATTTGTCAAAGCGGAGTTTAAGGTTAGAGTCGAACATTGATATTCTTTTGTTGAAGGAAATTTTTAAGCTGAAAGATGTCTATTTCACCGAAGTGAAAGACACTGGCAGCCAATGCTGCATCGGCTTTGCCCTCATCAAAAACATCGGCAAAATGCTGCATAGTGCCGGCACCTCCCGATGCAATAATTGGGATATTGATTTTTTCAGAGATAATCCGGATTAGTTCCAATGCGAATCCCGTTTTCACGCCATCGTGATTCATGGAAGTCAGCAATATTTCACCAGCTCCCCGCTGCCAGACTTCCACTGCCCATTCCACTGCATCAATGGTAGTAGCCAGCTTGCCCCCATTGAGGTAAACCCTCCAATGGCCTTTGCTTTCCTCTTTGGCATCAACGGCAACCACGATGCATTGGCTGCCGAATTCTGATGCCATTTTATCCAGTATTTCCGGTTGACGCACTGCGGCTGAATTGATGGAGATCTTGTCGGCGCCGCAGGACAGCAGATTTGAAACATCCTCCACTGAACGCACTCCGCCACCAACGGTAAAAGGGATGTTTACGTGTATCGCTATCCGTTTAACCAAATCGAACAAGGTTCGGCGATTTTCATGCGTGGCTGTTATGTCCAGGAACACCAGTTCGTCAGCACCTTCGCGGGCGTAACGAGCACCCAGTTCTACGGGATCACCTGCATCACGCAGGTTGACGAAATTGATACCCTTCACAGTGCGCCCGTCTTTGATATCCAGGCAGGGGATGATTCTCTTGGCTAACATATCCATTGATTTAGTTCATCGAGGTTTTCGTAAATGGCCTTTCCTACTATGGCACCCGAGCATCCGATTTTGTCCAATTCTTCTATGTCAAAGGGGCTTCGCACCCCTCCACTGGCAATCAGATGAAGGTCTGGGAATGTCTGCAATATCTCTTGGTACAATTTGGTGGAGGGTCCTGATAAAAGTCCATCTTTTGAAATATCTGTGCAAAAAATCTGCGTCAGACCCTCTCCGACCAGGACACTCAAGTGTTCCATCAAACCGATTTCAGTTTGCTCTGTCCATCCTTTTACTGCCAGTTTTTCATTGCGTATGTCAAGTCCCGTCAGAATCCTGTCGGGACCATATTGGCGAAGCCATTTTTGAAAAATATCTTTTTGTGTGACAGCAACTGAACCTATGGCAGCCATATTTGCTCCAGCATCAAAAACCCTAAGAATGTCATTATCTGTTTTGATGCCGCCACTGTAATCAATGATGAGTCCAGTACTCCTGCACACCGACTCCAATACTTGCAAATGCCTTGGGCTGCCGCTTTTTGCCCCATCCAAGTCAACCATGTGCAATCTGACAAACCCGGCTTCTTCGAATAATCTGGCAATAGCTGCCGGGTCATTGGAGTAATTAGTGCGTTTTTCAAAATCACCTTCACGCAACCTGACGCAGTGCCCATCCATCAGGTCCATAGCAGGAATAACGGTTATCATAGGTTCAGAAAATTTTTAAGTAATTGCTCGCCGGCTTCTGAGCTTTTCTCCGGGTGAAATTGTACACCATAGAAATTATCTTTTCTCACGGCGCTGCTGAATGTCACACTATGTTTAGTAGTAGCAATGGAAAAAACGTTTTCTTCCATGGCGTAAGAATGAACGAAATAGAAATAGGGATTGGGAGGCAGATGATGAAACAAAGGGTCATCCGAAGGTAAAACAGTGTTCCAACCAACGTGTGGAACCTTGAATCGATCTCCTTCCCTGTCTTTGTCAGGAAGCCGGAAAACATCCGCAGGCACCAGGCCAAAGCAGGTGGTTTCATTTTCAGAAGAAAACCTGCTCAATAGTTGCATTCCCAGGCAAATGCCCAATACAGGTTGACTTAGGTTTTTGATAACATCCAGGAGCTTATTTTTCATCAGGTAATTCATTGCGGAACTGGCCTCCCCTACCCCGGGAAATATCACCTTATCTGCGCTCTGAATTTCAAAGGTGCAGTCCGTAAGAACAGCTGAAAAACCAATGCGTTCCAGAGTATTCATGACCGACAAAATGTTGCCGGCATTGTACTTAATCACGGCAATTTTCATAAGACTCCTTTTGTGCTGGGCAATGACATGTTGGAAGCATCACGCTTTAGGGCAAACTTCACAGCCCTTGCAAAAGCCTTGAAAATAGCTTCGATTTTGTGGTGCTCGTTTTGTCCTTTTGCTTTGATAAATAAGTTGCAACGGGCTGCATCACTGAACGACTTGAAGAAGTGGTAAAACATCTCGCTGGGCATGTCGCCTATTTTTTCCCTCCGAAATTTGGCCTTCCATACCAACCAGGGGCGTCCGCCAAAATCCAGTACGACTTCGGCCCTGCAATCGTCCATAGGAAGTGAAAAACCATAACGCTCCAAACCTTTTTTATCACCAATTGCTTTCAAAAAAGCTTCCCCAAGAGCGAGGCCAGTATCCTCTATTGTATGATGTTCATCAACCTGTAAGTCGCCATCAACTTGAATGTTCAGGTCAATGAGGCCATGCCTGGCAATCTGCTCCAGCATATGGTCAAAGAAACCAATGCCCGTCTGGATTTCATCAATGCCCTTGCCATCGAGATTCAGGCTAATTTCGATGTTGGTTTCCTTGGTTTTACGGACAACTGTGGCTACCCGTGGTGGCAGTCGCAAGAAATTGTAAAGCTCATCCCAGGTCTCTGCCACCAAAGCACATTTATCTTTCCAACTATCTAAATCAAAGTTGGCTTGAATGGCAATTGCCTTAGCGCCCAGATTTTCCGCCAATTGAATATCAGAAAGACGGTCCCCAATGACAAAGCTGTTGCGCAAGTCGTAACTCCCATCCATGTAACGGCTAAGCATAGCTGTTCCGGGTTTTCTGGTTGGAAGATTTTGTACAGCTGTACTCCTGTCGATATAGATGGCGTCGAATCGGATGCCTTCATTCTCTAATATCTGCAACAGTTTGTTCTGAACTATATTGAAGTTCGTTTCGGGATAGGTCTCCGTGCCAAGGCCATCCTGATTACTCACCATCACTATCTCATAGTCCAACTCCTTATTTATTTTATACAAGTTCCGGATAACCCCTGGCAATAACTCCAATTCATCCAGGTTATTGATTTGCTCAGTGATGGGTGGCTCTACAATAAGAGTTCCATCACGATCGATAAAAAGTACTTTCTTCATACCATTTCTTTTAATCGGAAGACTTCAGTGCCTCAAACAAAGCTTGGTTTTCTTCTGGCCTGCCAATGCTCAGTCGGAGGCAATTATCGCAAAGTGGTTCTTTTGAGCGGTCTCTGACAATAATATTTTGCTTTCGCAGGAATTCGAATACAGCGCTGCTGTTCCTGAATTTTACCAAAATGAAATTTGCGTCACTTGGAAACACCCTCTCAACAATGCTAAGTTGTAATAGCCTTTTTGCTAATTCATTCCGTTCACTGTTTAGTAAATCAACAGCCTCATTCATTTTCTCGGGTGATTGCAAGGCGCTCAATGCTGCCGTTTGATTGAGCCGGCTAATGTTGTATGGGTACTTCACAGCATTCAGGTATTGCACTATTTCCTCTGATGCTATGGCCATTCCCAATCTCAGACCCGCTAAACCCCATGCTTTCGACAGGGTTTGTAACACAACGAGGTTGGGGAATTGTCCTACCTTATTTGCCCAACTGACCGCATTGAAATCACCATAGGCTTCATCAACTATTACGATGCTGGGAAATTTCCCGAGCAATTCCAGAATGTGTTCTGAAATCAATAGGTTTCCGGTCGGGTTGTTCGGTGAACACAAAAACAGCAGACGCGAACTTGAATTGACCTGATTCAGTATTTCATCGGGACGTAGTTGAAAATCAGGACTCAGCAACACCTTTTTGATGTTAGCCCCGTGAATATTAGCCATCACCTCGTACATGCCATAGGTCGGAGGGCATAAAATGACTTCATCAGTTCCCGGCTGGCAAAAAATCCGGAGCAACAAATCGATAGCTTCATCGCTGCCATTTCCGAGAAAGATGTTTTTCGGAGTTACACCTTTCAATTCAGCTAACTTGTTCTTCAATTCCGACTGAAGTGGATCCGGATACCGGTTCAGGGAGCCGCCAAACAAATCGAAAGCATTTTCATTGGCATCCAGTAACATAGCCTGGTTGCCTGTAAAAAGGCTGCGGGCAGAGCTATAGGGCTTAAGCGATTTTATGTTTGGCCTAACTAATTTCTCTATGTCCATTTTTCATCGTTTTAAGTGGTTTAACCTGAGGCGTACAGCGGCAGCATGAGCTGGCAATTGCTCAGCCTCTGCCATGGAAATTATGGCAGGAGCCAATGCTTTCAACCCTTTTGGGCTGATTTGCTGGAATGTTATGTACCTGAAAAAACTGTCGAGAGATACTCCACTGTAACTTTTGGCAAAGCCATTGGTAGGCAGGGTGTGATTGGTTCCAGAGGCATAATCTCCGGCACTTTCCGGACTGAAATTTCCAATGAAAACCGAACCGGCATGTTTAACCAATTCAGCCATTTCCTCAGCATTTTCTGACGCCAGTATCAGGTGCTCCGGTGCATACAAGTTGATGGCATCCAAAGCCTGCTCGCAGGATTCCACCAAAATACCTACGCTGTGCGATAATGCTTTTTGTAGCATTTCCTGCCGTGGCAGCACATTTGATTGTACAGCCAGTTCTTTTTGGACTTTGTCCAACAACGCATCAGAAGTAGTGATGATTATGGTTTGAGCATCAGCATCGTGCTCAGCTTGCGATAGCAAATCAGAAGCGACGAAATCTGGCCGCGCAGTTTCATCAGCAAAAACCAGCACCTCAGAGGGTCCGGCTGGCATGTCAATGGCAATGCCGTCTTTTTGAACCAGCATTTTTGCTGCCGTGACATAGCGATTTCCGGGGCCAAATATTTTATCAACTTTGGGTACCGTCTCAGTGCCAAAGGCCATGGCCGCAATCGCCTGTGCGCCTCCCACTTTAATCACCCTTGTAATCCCTGCCAATTGGGTTGCGTACAAAATAGCCGGGAAAACAGTCCCGTCCTTGCCGGGTGGAGTGAGCAATACTATTTCCCCACATCCGGCTAATCTTGCGGGAATAGCCAGCATCAACACAGTGGAAAACAAAGGTGCCGTGCCTCCCGGCACATAAAGACCCACCTTTTCAATCGGTACTGCTTTTCGCCAGCAGGTAACCCCAGGCATGGTCGTGACAGATTTGAAATTTGGACGCTGCGCTTCATGGAATATTTCGATGTTGCGGGCTGCAATTTGCATCGCCTCTTTCAGTTGGGTTGGAACCAGTTTGGCAGCATTGTCGAATTCCTCATTTGAAACCGACAACTCAGTCAACTCAACTCCATCGAACTGGCGGGTAAATTTCCTGAGAGCAGTATCACCGTTTTGGCGGACTTCATCAATGATTCCATTTACTTTTTCACTCAGGCTTTTCCATTCCACTTCAGGCCTTTGCAGCAAAGACTCCAACAATTCAGGGCTTGGATATTTAGCTATTTTCATTTTTCAGTTCTTCGGTTAAAGAATCATTTTCTCAATAGGCGCTACCAAAATGCCCTGCGCCCCGTGCTGTTTCAGCTCTTCAATGATTTCCCAGAACTGGTCTTCATGCACTACAGAGTGTAAACTGCTCCAACCCGGATCAGCCAACGGCAGGATGGTCGGGCTTTTCATCCCCGGTAAAAGCTGGCAGATTGTATCCAGTTTGTCGTTAGGCGCATTGAGCAGAATGTATTTGTAGTGCAGGGCCTTTTTTACTGCCCTGATTCTAAACAGCAATTTTTCCAAAAGAACCCGTTTTTCCGGAGGTAAAGATTTAGTAGCCACCAGAACAGCTTCCGACCTCAGAACAACCTCCACTTCTTTCAGACCATTGGAAAGCAATGTGCTACCCGAACTAACGAGGTCGCAAATCCCATCAGCAAGTCCAATACCCGGGGCTATTTCCACGGAACCACTGATTTCGTGAATTTCAGACTTCAGGGAATTGGTAACCAAAAAGTCTGATAACAAACGCGGATAGGATGTCGCAAGTCGCAATCCATTTAAATCTGCTAAGCCTTGATAGTTGTAAGATTTGGGAAGAGCAATTGATAACCTGCATCGACCAAAACCCAGGTCTTCTTCGGTAAGCAAGTTTTTACCTTTTTCTAAAACGACATTTTGCCCTACAATACCACAGTCGGCCACACCGTCCTGAACGTATTGGGGAATGTCGTCGTCGCGCAGGTAAAAGACTTCCAGCGGAAAATTATAGGCTTCTGCCTTAAGTACCCCGCCACCATTTTGCAAACTGATCCCACAATCTGCAAGCAGCGACTTGGATGACTCATGCAGACGTCCTGATTTTTGGATAGCCAAACGCAATTTCTGTTCATTGTTCATTTCAAAAATGTATTAATGCCATAGGCATAAACGCCATAGGCATAAACGAAGAGCGGCTTGCCGTGTACCGGCAAGCCGCTCAAAATGTATGATATCATTCAATTCATCACCGAGCAATCTTACTCACCGGAAGGTGGGAAGTGATGTGATGATGATGGGTATGAATGAAATTAATTGCCATGAATTTTCAAATACGGGCACAAAAATAGGTTTCCGGAAACAAGATGCAAGCCTGTAAACAATGTTTTTGTCCTTTTTACCAAAAATTCGGTACAATACCAACTGTTAAAATCAGGGTTCCAATGGGCGCCAATTGCCACTGGTAGTGACTTTTATTACCTTGATAAGCACAATGAATCTAAAAATATCTGCCATAGGCTATCTTTGCGGATTCCCATTAAACTACGGTTAAGACCTATAACTTAATTCCAACAACGGTGCAGAAGTTTTTCAACTCCGTTTTGCTGTCAAATGTTTTTCCATTTCTTCATTGGTGGCCTGAAGTAAACAAGCAAACAGTTAAGGCTGACTTATTTGCCGGGCTAACAGGTGCGGTCATCGTACTACCACAGGGTGTGGCTTTCGCCATGATTGCCGGCCTTCCTCCAATTTACGGTCTTTACACAGCAATGATTACCCCCATCATTGCCGCACTTTTTGGGTCCTCAAAACATCTGGTAAGCGGGCCAACCACAGCCATTTCCCTTGTCGTATTTGCTGCTGTGAGCAAAATGGCCACTCCCGGAACGGAAGACTTCATCGCCAAAGCTTTGACTATTACCCTGCTTGCCGGAATCTTCCAATTTGCACTGGGCCTGGCGCGCATGGGTACACTTATCAACTTTGTTTCCCATGTCGTGGTAGTTGGTTTTACAGCTGGGGCGTCACTGCTGATTATGAAGAGCCAACTGAAACACCTCCTGGGATTGACGATACCATCTGGCAGACCTTTTTTTGAAACATTACAAGCCGTTTTTGAAAATATAGGTCAGACCAATTTATGGGCTCTCGGCATTGGAATTTTCACATTGGCTATTGCACTACTGTCCCAACGGTTTTTCCCTAAAATACCCAATCTGTTAGTTGCCCTCACACTGGGCAGCATTCTGGCTTTTTTTATTGGAGGTGAAAAGGTAGGGCTTCAATTAGTTGGCGCAGTACCCGGACGATTGCCATCTTTTTCACTTCCTGATTTCAGCTTCCAGTCGGTTTCAGTGCTGTCACAAAGTGCTTTTGCCATTGCCCTGCTTGGTTTGATTGAAGCTGTGGCCATTGGCAGGTCTATTGGAACAAAGACCCATCAGCAAATTGACGGGAACCAGGAGTTTATCGGGCAAGGGCTGTCCAACATGATTGGTAGCTTCTTTTCCTGTTATGCAGGTTCAGGGTCATTTACACGTTCAGGAGTGAATTACGAAGCAGGTGCCAAAACCCCACTGGCAGCTGTTTTCGCCGCATTGTTGCTGATGATACTCGTGCTGCTTATTGCTCCCCTTATTGCCTACATCCCGATTGCTGCAATGGCTGGAATTATCTTGCTTGTAGCTTATAACCTGATTGATTTCCATTTTCTGAAAACTGTAATGAAGGCCAGCAAAAGGCAAACAGTGGTGATGCTTATTACCTTTGTTTCTACCTTAATTGTCGACCTTGAATACGCTGTGTATTTAGGTGTAATCTTCTCCCTCATATTTTATTTGCAGCGAACTTCCACACCTCATGTTGCCACCATGGCACCTGACAAAGAAGACCATAGCAGGCGTTTCAGATTTATTGAGCGAAAGCCTCTTCCGGAGTGTCCCCAATTGAAAATGCTGCGCTTCGATGGCTCCATATTTTTCGGTTCTGTATTTCACATTGCCTCCGAAATCAGGCGACTGTCCGAAGAAGAAGGGCATCATGTAAAACACCTTCTCATTCTTGCCAAAGGCATTAATTTTATAGACGTGGCAGGTGCGGAATGGTTGGTTCAGGAGTCTGAACGATGGAAGGAAAATGGCGGAGGCGTTTACTTTGCCGGATTGAAAATGATAGCTCAGGACTCGCTCATCAGGGGAGGATACAAAGCCCAAATCGGAGAAGAGAATTTCTTCAATACCAAACAAGAGGCATTAAATGTCCTTCTCGACAAAATGGATAAAGAAGTATGTGCTGCTTGCACAGCTCGCATTTTCCTGGAATGCGAAAATTTACCAAAACCAAATAATACAGATTCCTGATTTTATTGGCCCGAAAGAATATTAAAGACTTAAAGTTTTGGTCTTAAAAACTCCTTGGTTCGTGGATTTAATGCGCCTTTGGTATTCAGGTTTTGTAAAAATGCACTCCCGATAACGAACCAAATACTAGAAAATCATGAAAATTTATCGCTATACGTTCATTTTCATCCTTTTGGTACTTCTTTTCCCGATAATGGGTCAAAGCCAATCCGCCTACGATATCATCAAAAAGGCTGAAGACAAAGCACGCGGTGAAGCTGGTTATGGTGAAATGAAAATGACCATCATCCGACCTAACTGGCAGCGTGAAGTCAGCATGAAATTTTGGTCTAAAGGCGAAAAATACAGTCTTGTCATCGTTACTGCACCGGCTCGCGATAAAGGCACGGGATTCTTAAAACGCGACCAGGAAATTTGGAATTGGCAGCCTTCAATCGACCGAACCATCAAACTTCCGCCCTCCATGATGATGCAGTCATGGATGGGTTCTGACTTCACCAACGACGACCTGGTGAAACAGTCCTCCATGATTACGGATTTCACACACAAACTACTTGGTAAGGAAGTGGTTGATGGGCGCTCATGTCATAAAATTGAGCTTATTCCAAAGCCCAACGCTGCTGTAGTTTGGGGAAAAATAATCATGTGGATTGATGAAAAAGACTTCCTTGAACTGAAGGTCGAATTCTATGATGAAGATGGCTATCTGGTCAATACCATGTACGGCAAGAACATCAAAATGCTCGGCGGCAGATTGTTACCTTCGAGAATGGAACTCATTCCCGCTGACAAACCTGACCAGAAAACAGTGATAGAACAATTGAACCTGGATTTTTCGGTAAAGCTTTCGGAGAGCTTTTTCAGTGTACAAAATCTGAAAAAAGTAAAATGAGAATGGAAAATTGAGAATTGAGAATTGAGAGGTGGTCTCTCAATTCTCAATTTTCCATTCTCCCCCGAGTACTCGGGGCTCCATTCTCAATTCAAAAGGAGCTATGTTTTTAAAACTCGCCTGGCGCAATCTCTGGCGAAACAAACGCCGCACACTGATTTCCATTTCATCGGTGGCTTTTGCGGTGTTGTTTTCATCCGTTCTTTCCTCTTTCCAAAAAGGAACCTGGGACCACATGGTGGACAACATCATCCGTTACTATCTCGGATATGCACAGGTACACCATCAAGGGTATGGGGATGACCAGAGCCTGGAAAATACTTTTGAAGCCGCCAGCATTCCTGCTGAGTTGGGCGAGAGACTATCCGTCACGCCCCGCCTTGAGAGTTTTGCGCTGGCTTCAACAGGACAGGTGACCAGAGGCGTGATGGTCGTCGGAATCAACCCCGAAACGGAGGACGCCATGACAGGATTGAAGGGGCGTCTGACTTCAGGTTCCTACCTCGAAACTGATGACCAGGGGGCTTTAGTAGCGGAGGGCCTTGCCAAACTCCTCAATCTGAATGTCAACGACACCATCGTGTTGGTCAGTCAGGGTTATCAGGGCCGCAATGCTGCTGGCATGTTTCCGGTAAAGGGGCTGGCAAAATTCGGCGCTCCCGATCTCAATAAACAACTGGTATTTTTATCTCTTCCTGAAGCACAGTATTTCTACGGAACCGGCGAAAGACTGACTTCCCTCGCAGTGAACTTACCTGGCAGGGACGATTTGCCCCATGCACTTCGAACAATGAAAAAGATCCTTCCAGAGGAGCAATTTGAGGTTAAAGATTTCAGAGAACTTATGCCGGACCTCATGGAAGCACAGGAACTGGACACTGCCAGTGCGATGCTAATCCTTTGGGTACTTTATGCTCTCATTGCTTTTGGCCTACTGGGCACTATCCTCATGATGACCCGCGAACGTTCGTATGAGTTCGGTGTGATGACAGCAATTGGAACCAAAAGGAAAACACTCATCAGTATGCTTTTCACCGAAAGTATGTTGATTGGACTATTGGGTTCATTAGTTGGTATTCTCATTTCTCTGCCTATAAACTGGTGGCTTTACGCCAATCCCATTGAGTTAAGCGGACAAATGGCGGCAGCTTATGAGTCCTATGGAATGGAACCGGTAGTGAAAGGGGCTTTTGAATTGGGTATTTTCTTAAAACAGGCAGTCATTATTTTCATCATCAGCGCCTTGCTATCATTATACAGCCTATGGTATGTTCTGCGTCTAAACCCTATTAAAGCGATGCGGCAATAGTTTTTGTACTATGAGATATGAACTATGAATGAGGGATGAGGGATGAGGAATGAGGGATGAGGGATGAAAAATTAGAGGACGTAGGGCATTTGTGGTTAACAAGAAACGACAATACAATAGTGTAACGATGATTTTAAAAGTTGCATGGCGAAACATCTGGAGAAGTAAAATCAGGAGCCTGGTGGTCATTATGTCCATGGTAGCAGGGGTATGGGCACTCATATACATTCTTAGTTTTTCCAATGGCATGATGTTCACCTATATTGAGAATGCAATCAGAGACCAATGGTCGCATATTCAGATTCATCATCCCGACTTTCCGGAAGACAAAGACTCAAAATTTTTGATTTCCAATGCAGATTCATTGCTTTCTGAAATAACCAGGATACCGGAAGTGGAGGCAGCCACTGCAAGGGTTTTGGCCAGTGGCATGGTTAGTTCTGCACGTGCCGCCAGGGGCGTTAAGATAATTGGTGCATTCCCCGAATCAGAAGCTGCTGTCACCCAATTCAACACCAAAATTGTGGAAGGTGACTATTTCAAGCCTGACCATAAAAACCAGATTCTAATCAGCAAAAGAATGGCTGAAAAACTGAAGGTCAAGTTGCGAAGCAGAATAGTACTAACCTTTCAGGGCTTGGACAGCGATATGGTCTCCTCAGCTTTCAGGGTAACCGGGCTGTTTGAAACTGGAAATACGATGCTCGATGAGTCCCTGCTCTACGTGGATGGCAATGAATTGAGGGAGCTTATGATTCCGGGAAACGGCGTAAATAGCTCGGATGAAGATATTGCACAGACCAAGGCTACTCCTGTTTTTGCTCAGGAGATCGCCATTTATCTTAGCAACCCCATGATACTGGATACCGTCAGCCAGCAGCTGGCCAAGATGCATCCTGATTTACTGGTGAGGACTTATAAAGAGCTTTCTCCTGACCTGGAATTGTATGAATCGCAGATAGATGTTTCCAATTCCATCGTGATTGTCATTTTCATGCTGGCCCTCATTTTTGGAATCATCAACACCATGCTCATGGCCGTATTGGAACGCTATCGCGAGTTGGGCATGCTGATGGCGATTGGTATGACCAAAGGCAAAATATTCCTGATGATTCTGCTGGAAACTCTGTTCCTCGGCATTGTGGCAACCCCAATAGGAATGGTACTGGGCTGGCTTACCGTTTACCTCCAACAGGATTCTGGCATCGACCTGTCCAATTTTTCCAAAGGCATGGAGATGTTCGGGATGGCAACAATAGTTTATCCTGTTCTCGAACCAACTTTATATGTACAAATAGCCATTGCAGTATTCGTGACTACCTTACTTGCCGCACTATACCCTGCCCGGAAAGCCATCAAACTCAACCCCATTGAAGCCTTACAGAAAATTTAGATGTCCGTAATTTGTAGTCATACACTTCGAGCTTCAAACTTCGAACTTCAAACCTCTTACTTCAAACTTCGAACTAAAGAATCATGTCAGTCATAACAACAAAGAACATTACAAAAATCTACAATCCCGACACCATACCTGTCCGCGCCTTGCAAGGAGTAACGCTGAATATCGAACCGGGTGAATTCACCGCGGTAGTAGGTCCTTCCGGTTCGGGTAAAACTACATTGCTCAACATAATCGGCGGACTTGACAGGCCAACAGAGGGTGAAATCTATGTGGATGGAGAGGATATCTCCAAGCTATCTGACAACCAACTTATTGATTTCCGGCAGAAGAAAATTGGTTTCGTATTCCAGCATTATAACCTCATACCCGTGCTTACTGCTGAAGAGAATACCGAATTCGTCATGCTGCTGCAAAACCGAAGCAAACAGGAAAGACAGAGCCGTGTGGCGGAACTTATGGAATCAGTAGGTCTTTCGGATAAAAGGGACAAACGGCCTGCACAACTCTCCGGTGGACAACAACAAAGAGTTGCTGTAGCCAGAGCACTGGCCCCGAAACCTACTTTTATCCTGGCTGATGAACCAACGGCCAACCTGGACAGCGCATCGGCATCTAACCTTCTCGACATTATGGAGAAGTTGAACAAGGAAGAAGGCATTACTTTCGTCTTTTCCACTCACGACCAGAGGGTGATTGAAAGAGCCCGCCGTGTGATTACGCTGGTTGATGGTAAAGTGGATTCGGACGAGGGGTCAGGGATGAAGGGTCAGGGATGAGGGATGAGGGATGAGGGATGATAAGACTTCGCGTTTTCGCGTTCTTCGTGGTTAAGAGACTGTTAGAGACTGTTCATAAAACTGCAACCTTTCTCAGTGTACATCCGCGTTTTCTCAGGGTGACTCTGTGAAACACTAAGTATCTCAACCTCGGTAAACCGGCTTTTATTCACCATTCACCAACTCATCATCATAGCCATGAAAGTCCCTATTCTTTACCTCCTCGTACTCGTTCTTTACATCCTTTTCGACCAGTTATGGATCAACCTGATAGCCAAAGGTTTTATCCATAGGCAAATAGGTTTTCTCCTTGCAGAAAGCCCAAACCTAAGTGCCGGTATTTTCTTTTACCTCATCTTCGCCGCTGGACTATTGTATTTCTGTGTCTGGCCAGCCCTTAATTCACAGAGTTGGTCCCTGTCACTAATCAATGGGGCATTTTTTGGACTGGTCACTTATGCTACTTATGAATTGGTCAATAAGGCCCTGCTCGATAAATGGCCATCAACGCTCGTTGCAGTGGATATCCTTTACGGAATATTTGCAGGGGCAGCAGTTAGTTGGCTGGCTTACAAAATTGGGAGCATGCTTAATTTGTGAAAGAGGGCAACTTAACCTTACCTTACCAGCATGAAAAACACAAGATTTGCCGTACTTTTCATCATTACCTTGACAAGTATTGCTGTTATGTCTGCACAAAAAGAAAGGCTTCGCGATTTGGGAATTAAACCTGGTGTCCTGCCGTCCGGGAACCTGAACGCCATAACGGATGTTGCAGGCGTTTCGGTTGGTCATACAACTCTGGTTTTAGGAGACTCCGTGCGTACTGGAGTAACCGCAGTATTGCCCCATACCGGAAATATTTTCCAGCAAAAAGTACCGGCTGCGATTCATGTTGGAAACGGATTCGGCAAACTGGCCGGCATATCGCAAGTGCAGGAATTAGGAAACATTGAAACACCCATAGTTCTAACTAACACACTTTCCGTCCCCACTGCTATGGATGCGGTAATAAGTCATACATTAGAGATGGAGGGAAATGAAGATGTCCGTTCCGTTAATGCCGTTGTAGGAGAAACAAACGACGGTGGTTTAAACGATATACGAGGACGGCACGTAAAAAAAGAGCACGTGCTTTCAGCATTAAAAAATGCTACTAACGGACCCGTCGAGGAGGGCAATGTAGGTGCAGGAACTGGAACCGTCTGTTTCGGATTCAAAGGTGGAATTGGAACCTCTTCCAGAAAACTTCCAGCCAGTTTGGGAGGATATACAGTTGGAGTTCTGGTGCAAAGCAATTTCGGAGGTGTCCTGCAAATTGACGGAGTGCCTGTTGGTAAAGAGCTCGGCAAATATTACCTCGCTGACTGGCTGAACGATAGTGGTGATGGCTCTTGCATGATTGTCGTTGCCACCGATGCACCCATGGATCCCCGAAACCTGGAAAGACTGGCAAAACGGGCCATGTTGGGTCTTGCCCGCACTGGAGGTATTGCCTCCAATGGAAGCGGGGATTATGTGATTGCTTTTTCAACTGCCGAATCACTCAGGGTTCCTTTTCAAACGGGAAATTCACTTTACGAAACAGCGACCCTTCACAACGACCATGTTTCACCACTTTTTCTGGCTTGCATTGAGGCAACCGAGGAAGCTATTCTCAATTCACTTGTGGCTGCGGAATCTATGAAAGGATTCAAAGGAAGAATTGTGGAAGAATTGCCCTGGGACAAGGTTAGGGAGGTTTTGAGAAAATACGGCAGGGATTGAGAATGGAGCCCCGAGTACTCGGGGGAGAATGGAGAATGGAGAATTGAGAATGGAGAATTGAGAATTGAGAATGGAGAATGGAGAATTGAGAATTGAGAATGGAGAGTTGAGAATGGAGAGTTGAGAATGGAGAATGGAGAATGGAGAATGGAGAAGGGAGAATGATGAAAACTCTATGAAACTCGAGTGACTCCCTTATAACCGCTACACCGGTGCACCGCTACACCGATGCACCGCTACACCGCTACACCGCTACACCGTACACCGTATATCCGTTTCACCGCTTAAATATTTTTGACACAATGAAAAACTACTCGACCTTACTTTTTATCGCTTTGTTACCTCTTTTGGGTACCAGTCAAAACGACTATTATTTCCCGAAGGGAGTAACTTTTGATGCATCCATTCCGTCACCTGAACAATTTCTGGGTTATCCCATTGGAGAATGGCATACCCGTGTGGACAAAATAGCTGCCTATTTTGAAAAACTGGCTTCTGTTTCCAACAAAGCGCAGTTTCAAATCATAGGCTACAGCACGGAACACAGGCCGCAGTTTGTACTGACCATCAGTGACCAGTCCAATCTTTCCAAATTGGAGGACATCCGGCAGAAGCATCTATTGCTGGCACAGCCTTCTGCCAAGGTGGACAATATCGACCAAATGCCGGCCATATTGCTTCTTGGGTATGGAGTCCATGGCAATGAGCCTTCAAGTGCCGAGGCTGCCATGCTAACTGCCTACTATCTCATTGCGGAGCAAAGTCAGGAAACCGCTAATTTCCTGAAAAATGCCGTGATTCACATCGACCCGGTGTACAATCCCGATGGCCGCGACCGCCACAGCACCTGGGCCAATATGCACAAAGGTTTTCCTCCTGTGAGTGACCCACTCGACCGCGAACACAACGAAGTCTGGCCAGGCGGCCGAACCAACCACTATTGGTTCGACCTTAACCGCGACTGGTTTCCGCTGACGCAAGTGGAATCACAAAACAGGGCAGCTTTTTACCACAAATGGTTGCCTAATGTAGCCACTGACTATCACGAAATGGGCACTAACGCCACTTACTTTTTTGAACCAACCAAACCCTACAGCACCGAAAATCCGCTGGTGCCAAAAGCCAATTATGCTGAATTCACAGTGCTCTTTTCCAAATACTACATCAAAGCTCTGGACGATATTGGCTCGCTGTATTATGCGCGCGAATCTTTTGACAACATTTATCCGGGTTATGGCTCAGCCTATCCTGACCTGCAGGGCGGATTGGGTATTTTATTCGAGCAGGCCAGCTCGCGGGGTCATGTTCAGCGCTCCGAAACGGAAGATGTGACCTTTGCCTTTACCATAAGGAATCAAACACGCACGGGATTGGCCACAGTCAAAGCTGCAGTGGAAAACAGAGTCAAACTGTTGGAATACCAGCGCTCATTCTTCCAAACGGCCATAACAGAGGCAGAAAAAGGAAAAGCCAAAGCCTGGATTTTTGGCACTCCAGGTGACAGAACCAAGACTGTAAACTTCATTGAACTACTCAACCGCCATCAGATAAAGACCTATCGTTTGAAAACAGATTTATCTGCCAATGGAAAATACTACAAACAGGGTGAATACTTTGTCGTCCCCTCGGGACAGCCACAATACCGCATGGCGGCATCCATTTTCGAACCTTTTGGTACTCCCCGTGACAGCGTGTTTTACGATGCATCGGCTTGGGTCATAGCCATGGCCTATAATCTCGACTATGCGGCATTGAGTACAACTCCGGCCCTCGGAGACGAGGTCAAAGCACCCAATGTATTCCAGACAATAAAGACCGTTGAAAAAGCACCTTATGCCTGGCTGATGTCCTGGTCAGATATGGCTGCACCCATTGCCTTAAACCACCTTTTACAAAACAAAGTAAATGTCAGCGTTGCTTTTAAGGCTTTTGCGGCTACAGTGAACGGCCGGAAGATGAACTTCGGAAATGGCTCGCTGCTCATACCCGTTGCTGACCAAAAGAAAAATGCAGACGAACTTTGGACACTGATTAAAGAAGCTTCAGCTAAGTCAGGTGTTGAGTTCCATGCTGTGTCGACTGGTGCCAGCATTGATGGACCAGATTTGGGCAGCCGGAACTTCCGACCGTTAGCACAACCTAAAGTGGCTATGCTGGTTGGAGAGGGTGTTTCTGGTTATGAGGCAGGGGAAGCATGGTACACTTTGGACAGGTTCGTGAATATACCGGTAGCAAAAGTGGACATGACCGATGCCGACAATATCAACTTTTACGATTACAACACTTTGGTATTGGTGAGCGGCAACTACCCTTGGGATGAAAAGCGCATCAATGCCCTGAAAGAGTGGGCAGCCGCAGGCAATACGCTGATAACCATGAGAACGGCCACCAGATGGGCTATAGACAAAAAAATCGTCAATGAGAAATTGCGCCAGCCAGAAAAGGCAAAGGATACTACAGCAACCGTACGCCTCGACTATAGCACAGCCCCGGAAGTATTGGGAGCCAAACGCATTGGAGGCACTATCCTTCAAACAGATGTGGACATCACCAACCCTATAGGTTTTGGGTTGTCGAACCGCAGTGTTCCCGTTTATCGCAATCACGAAATTTTTGTCGAGCCAAGCCAGGGCAGGTTCAGCACCGTGGGCAAATACAGTGCTAACCCACTGCTCGATGGATATATTCACCCTGATAATAAAAAAATGGTGAGCAATTCCGCTTCCCTGCTGGTGAGCAAAATGGGTCGGGGCAGGGCAATTCTGTTTGTTGACAACCCCAATTTCAGAGGGTTCTGGCATGGAACTAACCGGCTATTTACCAATGCCTTGTTATTTGGGTCACTGATTTCAGTGCCTGAGTAAGTTCTTTCAGAGGTGACATCTTTTTGAAAGGTGTCACCTCTATACCTCACTTAAAGATGTCTATTTCAAGAACTTACGCCGTACTTTACCTGCTGCTAATCACAATTGCAGCAATTGGCCAGGAAGAAACCGAACCAAAAGTTGAATTCAAAGGCTACCTGAAAAGTCTGGGGTCCACCTATTTTCTGAAACTACCCATTTTCCCGGAAAGCCAGATGTTCACTGACCAGTTACTGCACAACCGGCTAAATTTTAAATGGTATCCTTCGGAAAATATTACCCTCTATGCTGAATTGAGAAACCGCTTGTTTTGGGGCGATCAGGTAAGACTCAACCCCAACTACCTCGATGAAGTGAACAGGGGTAGTGATAATTTTTTCGATTGGTCTGTGGGCAAGTATGACAAAAAGGGATATGCTCTTCATGCCAATCTGGATCGCTTTTATGGCGAATGGACCAAAGGCCAATGGGAGGTAAGACTTGGTCGGCAGCGTGTGAACTGGGGCATCAGCACCACCTGGAACCCGAATGACATTTTCAATGCTTACAATTTTACGGACTTCGATTATGAAGAAAGACCAGGCAGTGATGCGTTGCGCATCAGGCGTTACACCGGTGTGACTTCCAGTATTGAAATCGCAGTAAAAGCTGCCAACGATTGGGAAAAAGTAACTGCCGCCATGCTGGGTAAATTTCACCTCGGCACTTACGACCTTCAGGTATTGGCAGGGGTGAACGAAAACTTCATCGTGGCAGGAGGGGGTTGGGCCGGCAATTTGGGCAATGCAAGTTTCAAGGGAGAATTATCGTCCTTCTTTCCACTGGCAGATGGGGACAAAACCAGCGTCTCCTTATCCATGGGCATCGATTATACGCTTTCTAACCAGATGTACTTAAGTGGGGGATTTTTATACACCTCCACCGGAACAACCGGAAATACCAATCAAAGCATATTCGAATCCGACCTCTCTGCCCGCCAGCTCTTCCCCTATCGCTGGGCCACTTTGGCAACAGTGATGTACCCTATCACTCCATTGGTCAATTCTGCTTTCATAGTACTGTATAGTCCGGGCGAAGCCAACATGCTCTTCCTGAACCCCACCCTTTCAGCATCCATCGCCCAAAACTGGGATGTTGACCTTGTGGGTCAAATCGTCTTTCAAAAACAGGAAAAATATGAAAGTCCGGTACAGGCGGGGTTTGTAAGGGTGAAATGGAGTTTTTAATGTTGTTTGCCCCGAGTACTCGGGGTGAATTGTTTGAGTTGTTTGAGTTGTTTGAAGGAATTCTCTGGTTCTTGCGGTACTTCATTTGCGTTTTCTGCGGATAAATCAGCGAAATCTGCGGGAAACATTTCAAAGGCGTTGAGGATTCTGTTTATTTGTGAAACTACAAATCCAAGCCAATGAATATAACCGTATTCGGTGCGACCGGTAAAGCTGGAAGGCAAATAGTGGAACTGGCTCTGTTGCGCGATGTCAAGGTCAGGGCCTTTTCGCCTAATGTCTATGAAGAGTTCCTGCACGAACGTCCCAATCTCGAACTGATTAAGGGATATGTGTTTCACGAAGACGACCTGGAATTTGCCTTGCAGGACTGCGATGCAGTGCTGTCGGCACTGGGTGGAGCCACCGATGGTTTCGACAAAACCAGGTCGTTGGGAATAAAAAAGATAATTGCTGCGATGAAAAAATCGGGCGTCAAACGCATCATCGCTATCGGCAGCACCAGTGTGCTGAACCACGATGAAGAAACCCTGATTTTTCAAAGTACGGATTTTCCGCAAGACCAGATTCCACTGGCCATCGAACATTACAAGACATGGAAACACCTGGAAGCATCCGGCCTGGATTGGACCTTCGTGTGCCCGCAATTTATCTCACAGGCAGAATTCACGGGACTTTACATTACCCGTAAAGATTACCCCCCTTCCGGAGTGCATGAAATAAAAGGCGGTGACTTAGCCGATTTCATGCTCAAAGAAATAACGAGCATGAACTACCTGCATGCCAGAGTGGGTATAGCCAACGCTCACCTATAATCTCTTGTAAATAAACTACTTTATGCGACTTCACATCTCTTGTATTCTGCTTTTATTAGGTCTGTACGCATCTGCACAATCCATCCTACCCGGAATACTGAACGAACGGGATAGGGCCAAAATGGTGGATGAAATACTCGCTGACCGGCTCGATAACCTGTTGCCTGAGTTGATGATGCGGCAGGGAGTCGATATGTGGGTGCTCATTTCCCAGGAATACAATGAAGACCCCGTTATGAAAACCATACTCCCCAGCACCTGGCTTTCTGCAAGACGACGCACCATCATGGTTTTCTTCGACCCCGGGGACGGAAATGCATTTGAGAAAGTAGCTATTGCCCGTTATGACGTGGGCAAGCTATTGAAAGGAGAGTGGAATATTGATGTTTATCCCGACCAATGGGAAGCACTGATGAACCTTATTGAAAAAAAGAACCCGAAAAAGATTGGCATCAATACCTCTGAAAACTTCGCACTCGCCGATGGCCTTACCCATTCAGAGTATGAGGCATTCATGAAAAAATTGCCAAAAAAATTCAAAATCAAAGTCGTGTCAGCTGAAAAGCTGGCTATCTCCTGGCTGGAAACACGCACCACAAAAGAGCTGCAGCTTTATCCTATGATTTGCCGCATGGGACATACCATATTACAGGAAGGTCTTTCTGAAAAGGTAATTCATCCGGGAATAACCACTACAGATGATGTGGTTTGGTGGCTTCGCCAACGGGTTACAGAACTTGGCCTGGATACATGGTTCCATCCCTCAGTTTCCGTTCAGCGGGCTGACATGGGCAATAATGAGTTCCTGCGTTCTTTTTCGAGACGACCGGATGGGGATGTCATACTGCCCGGAGACCTGCTGCATGTGGATTTCGGAATCACTTACCTGCGCCTGAATACGGACCAGCAACAACATTTTTATGTTCTGAAGCCTGGAGAAACAGATGTACCTGAGGGCTTAAAAAAGGCTTTTAAAAATGGAAACCGGCTGCAGGATATTCTTACTTCCCAATTTACCGAAGGCAAATCAGGAAATGAAATACTCGCCTCAGCTTTGAAGCAGGCAAAGGAAGAAGGAATTCAGGGTAGTATTTACACACATCCGATTGGGCTGCATGGCCATGCCGCCGGGCCAACTATAGGACTGTGGGACCAGCAACAAGGAGTGCCCGGAAGGGGTGATTATCCTCTTTTCAATAACACAGCACATTCCATAGAGCTGTTTGCAGCGACAGAAGTGCCAGAATGGGGAAAGCTCGTGCGAATTATGCTGGAGGAAAATGGGGTATTTCAAAACGGCAAATTCTGGTACCTGGATGGCAGACAAACAGAAATACTCACCATACCCAGAAATTAAGCGGTCAGTTATTCAACCTAACTGGCATTAGCCATTAATACAATCATGACTTTGGCACATTGGAATCCTCGATGATGTACAGAGGCCGGTTGATGGTATTCTTATTGATGCGGCTGATGTACTCTCCAATCACTCCAATAGAAATGAGTTGAACACCTCCAAGGAAAACAACACTGATCACTATGGACGACCATCCTGTGATAGTTGAATGCAGAATGTAGTGGTCATACAGGACGTAAAGTATGATGAGAAATGCCACGAAGGAGAAAAAGAAACCCAACATGCTGACCATTAGCAGCGGTTTATCGGAAAAACTGGTGATGCCATCCATGGCAAAGTGCAGCATTTTGAAAAAGGAATAACCCGTTTTACCATGTTTGCGCTCATCCCGGTCGAACATGACAAAAGTCTGTCTGAATCCCAGCCATGCAATCTGTCCCCTGAGGAACTTGTTTTGTTCCGTCATTTGTTTGAGGTAGTCCACCACTTTTCTGTCCATGAGCCTGTAGTCGCCGGTATCCACTGGGATATCAATGGCTGTTATGCGTTTCAGAATGCGGTAAAACAGTTTGGCAGTGAATTTCTTGAAGAAGGTTTCACCTTTGCGTTGTGAGCGCTTGGCGTACACGACATCGTACCCTTCCTGATAACGCTGGTACATCTCCGGTATGATCTCGGGAGGGTCTTGTAAGTCGCCATCAATGATGACCACTACTTTGCCGCGACAATTATCGAGCCCGGCAGTTACTGCTATCTGATGCCCGAAATTCCGGCTGAAATTGATGAAAAAAACCCGCTGGTCTTCAGCCGTAAGCTTTTTCAATTCACTCAGAGAGTCGTCCTTGCTTCCATCATTGACAAAAATGAGTTCGTAGTTTTCACTTACCTGTACGACGGACTCTTTCAGCCGACGGTGAAGTTCAGCAATAATGAGTTGCTCATTGAAAATAGGCACAACGACCGAAATATCAGGTATTCTCTTTTCCATTGGATGTTCTTTCGCCCTTTTGAACTCAATTATACTGAATTTCCGGGGTTTGGTTACTTTGGCGGTGCAACGGTTCAGCGGTTCAGCGGTGCATTGGTTTTGGGGGCTGTTACGCAGAGGTTAAAGTCCACAGTCTTCAGTCCGCAGTTTACCCCTAAGGTCTTCATCCCTCATTCCTCATCCCTCATCCCTCATCCCTTCAGGGTCTTCATCCCTCATCCCTCATTCCTCATCCTTCATCCCTCATACCTTCAGTCATTCAATCCTTCAATCCTTGTAGTCTATTGTGGCACCATTACAAAACCATTCTGCGCCATTTTACCAAAATCGCTGAAATCCACCCAAAGGTATCCGTCAATCCCCCATTCCCTGCTCCATGAACTTTGTATTTCGAATGCTTCCAGGTCGAGGTTATAACTGACAACCAAAAAAGAAAAAGTCTTGTTGAAGGGCTCTCCAATGGAAGTCCAGAACTTGGTATTGGTGATTTTTTCAAAACCTTCCGGCACCTGCATTTCCACAACAACAGGATTGCCACGCATAAGCGCCTTCTGTACTTCAAAAACTTTGCTTTTTTCCCTGCTGGCAGTATTAAAAATCTGCAGGTAGTTGGCCAGCTTAAACACCATTGGCGATGACAGATTCTTAGGAATCTCCAGAGATCCATAAGGCACCACATCAGCACTGACCGTGCCATCGGTGACCAGCAGCCGCAATGCATTTCTTATATCAGTTCTCGACTCTTTGTTGAGCTGCAGGTTGATGTATTCTGGGCTGAGATTCACTTTATAGTTCTTTTCAAAGTTGGAATAAAATTCCAGGCATGATGCCAGCGTAAAAGCAAAACCAATGGCAGGGCTAGCCTTGCGAGGGGGCATCATGTAGGTTTTGACACTTTGGAGGTTGACCATAGTTTTAGCATTAGAGCCCAGACCGGGCATGGTAACCATCATCAAATCGATCAGTTCCGGACTGCTTATTCCTATTGCAACGCCTTTTACTGTAAAATGTGGCTTGTGTTGTTCTTCCTGGGCAAGAGTAGTTTGGAGAACAGCCATAAAGGTGACAAACAAAATTACTATTCGGGATTTCATATCGGTATTTGGTTGGTGAATGCCTGGGCAATACAACGAATCCGCAGGTGAATTTATTTAAAAGTCAGCGCTAACTAATGATTATTCAGGCGCTGTTCGAAAGTTTGCGCAGTACAAAACCCTTTCCTACAGAGTATTTTCTGCTCCTGAAAATTTTGTTATCTATCCAAATCAGAGCGTCAGTCAATTTTACAAAAAATGGTTCCTTTAGAGAAGGTCTCAGCTTGCCTTTTTTACCCATTGGTTTTTCCTCATTTGTGGCGTTTGCTTTGAAAATACTTTGGATGATTCCTGTCCAGTACATTTCTACTCCAGCGGCCAAATATCCACTTAGATTTTTTTCGTCAAGCACATCCAGCCCCAATTCCTCAGCCCAATTTCTGAATTCATGACCCTTTATCAGGTATTCATGACCAAAGGCATAAGCACCCTGTGCTATAAGCCTGCGCCCGGCAATTCGATTTACCGGGTCATAAGTCCATGGAAAATGTATTTGAGGAAAGGTGATGAAGGCAAAACCTCCGGGTTTCAAGACACGGGCAATTTCCCTTGTCATTTGTACTGGTTCACCCACATGCTCCATGACATCCACAGAGATGAGCATGTCAAAATAATTATCAGGAAAGGACAACTTAAGAGCATCTTCTCTTTGGTAACTGACGTTGTAAATGCCTTTATTTAAATCTCTTGCAAAGGCAAGGTCATTTTCATTGATGTCGCAGGAAATAAGTTCCTTACAGCTTTCTGACACCATTGGGTCATAATCACCTTCTCCAGTCCCCAGGTTCAAACCCAATTGAAACAGACCTTTGGGAGTGTATTTTTCCAGGCCGTTTTTCACAAAAAGGTACCTGTTCCGGTAAGTCGGAAAAAGCAGTTTGTAGTTCATAGTATTTTACACTGCTATTTAAAGTTGAGCGGCCATGGCACGAACAGCGGCAGCCTGTTGAGCATTGCCTTGTTGATCGTAAATCTGTGCTGCCATTTCGTAAGCTTCCCTGAATCTCGGGTTGGCATCGATTGCTTTCTGCAATGATTGCAAGGCCCCGCCTAAATCATTTCTTTGAGTAAGAATGTTCGCCAAATAATAGTGTGCTGTTGCGTATTTATCCTCAATTTCAATAGCACGCCTCAGGGAGGCTTCAGCAGTTGTCGCATCACCTTTATACATGGAAGACAGGCCTTTGTAAAACAATCCTGCCGAATCATCGGGTGCAATGCGCAACATATTTTCAGCAGCGTTGTAAGCCTCGTTTGGCTGGTTCAAACTGAGATAGGCAACAGCCATTTTCATCCATGCCAATTCGTTATTAGGATGCTCTGTTACCTCCCGCTGAAAAGCTTCTACAGCTCCAATGTAATCCTGTTGTTTGAGTAACTGCTCGCCCTCAAAAACAGCACCTCCACCTTTTTCAATGCTTAAAAGGGGCACTCCGTTAGCGGTAACGGAGTGAACATTTCGGCTGTTTGGCCATGTACCCGCTTTGAGATGCCTTGCCCTGAAATACCTCGACACATAGAGCCCATAATCCCAGTTTTCCTCATAACGATTGTTGAACCGCGTGTACACCAGCTTCACTTTACCGCCATATTTTTTCTCCGTGTAAATTTTGGTATTGTACAAAAATGAGGTTCCCAATGTTACCGTATTTTCCATGCCAGGCTTGATGATGCCCTGCTCATCGAGCCAGTCAATGGCCTCCTTCATACTCACGCCCCAATAGTCTGTTTCATAATTGCCGAAGGCAGCACTGATTCCACCACTGAGGTTGTTGAAATAAACGTAAGGGTGTTGAGGATTTCTGACCACAAACAATGAAGCATCCAGCATCATCAATCCACAGATAACATATGTCGCCCACCGGATAGACTTATTTTCAAAAAACCGTTTTTCAAATACAGCCCATGACAGAGCTGCAACTACCACCATAGGGGGATAGACAAATTGCAGGTGACGCCAGCCATCGTACAATACACTATCACCTTTCATTATGTAGATAAGCGGGAAGACAAAGGCAAAAAATGCGATAAAGACACCCAGAACCTGGTAGTTTTTAAATAAATACCGCAACATCGCCACAGCACCCAAAAGGCCTGCAATGACAAACAAAGGAATGGTTCTCCATATCCAGTCGAGCGGATAGTACCAGGGGGTAGCATCCGACATGATGTTTTCGCCGCCAAACAAAACCCTAATGGAAATACCATGCACAGCATCTTTCAAAACTTCCACCGGATGATTGATTGGGTCATTTAATCCATAAGGCCAGAAAAGCAAAGCAGCAAAATAACCCGTGATTGCCACACCAATAACATAAAGAGCATACTGTCCTGTTGTGCGTTGCTGCTTCCACAAACCCGTTATTCCATTTTTAATGATAAAGTCGAGCGCGGCAAACAAACCCAAATAAGCAAACAGCAACAATCCTCCAACTCTAGACCCCAATGCAATCATGAGACCAACGACCAAACCCAACATGGTTTTCCATCCGGGTTTTGGCAATTCTTTCAGGAACAGAATCATGAAATAAAGAGACATCATGTAACCTGCGGCAAAGGGAATATCCTTGGGATTCATAAGGGAATGTCCGAGAAAACGCGGCGAAAGAAACATGAAAACCAATGCCAAAATACCAGCACGCCAACCAGCTAAATGTTTCACAAAAAGTGCTGCAAACAGCATGGCCAGGAATCCAAAAAGGGCATTGTATATATGCCTGACTTTGTGGTAACCAGCATCGAGTACATCGAAACCAAGTGCTTTGTTGGTAAATCCTGAAAGGATATCCAACATCCCACCGTAATAATGCATGGTTCCGTGTGGGACATTGAGCACTGTTGTGTCGGCACCAAATGTGGAATAGTAATTCACCAGTGATTTGGAGTACTCATTATGATACTCATCATCCGCATTGATGCCAGAGCCCAAAGCGAGTACTATCATCAGGGAGACTGCAACTGCAGAAATGATTATAAATATCTTTCTGTAGAGTGAGTCATGTTCAGTTTCCATTGATGGCCGGTCGAGCCAGGAAGGGAAGCCGGGTTCTGATAACTTCTTGGGTCTGATGGATTCAGAGCGAGAGCTTTTTTTGGATTTTTTTGCCATTGAGCTGATTTTTAGTCCTGCAAGATAGATAATTAGGAAGGCAATCAGGAACCAGGAATGAGCAGGGTCAATAACTAAAGGTTCCTAAAACCGGGTTCTTTGCAATTGTAATTCTCTTTTATGTCTTTCCAATGCGAGCGTTAGCAAACGGTCTATCAATTCCGGATAACTCAACCCCTCTGCCTGCCATAATTTCGGATACATGGAAATGTTGGTAAATCCGGGCAGTGTATTCGGTTCGTTGACATAAACAGTATCATCATCCACCAGGAAAACATCCATGCGCGCCAGTCCTTCGAGCCCAAGAACGTGATAAGCATTCAGCGCAGTGCTCCTGACAAGTTCACGGGCTTTATCGCTCATTTCGGTAGGCACCACTACCTTGGCGGCATCTTCCAGTATGTATTTGCTGTCGTAATCGTAAAATCCTTTTTCCATTACGATCTCCCCTACCCCTGCGACTTTGGCGTTGTTCTGATTGCCCAAAACCGCAGTCTCTATCTCACGGCCTTTGATGGCTTTTTCCACCAGTACTTTTGTGTCAAATTTAAAAGCAAAAGAAACCGCTTCCTTCAATTCCTCCACCGATTCTGCCTTGCTTACACCCACGCTGCTGCCCATGTTGGCGGGTTTTACGAAAAGGGGCAATCCCAGTTTTTCGATGATGGCAGGATAATCCGGCGTTTCATGATTCAACAGAGTTACCCAAGGTGCGACCTTTATTCCGGCAGCTTCCAATAGTCTTTTGGTAAAATCCTTATCCATGCCCACGGACGAACCCAAAACACCCGAACCTACAAACGGCAATCCCAATATGGCCAATAAGCCCTGCAACGTTCCGTCCTCCCCAAATGGCCCATGAATAATGGGAAACACAATGTCTATTTTTGGGAAATCGCTTCCATCGATATAATTGATAACACGCTCGGAACCTGGCACCAAAACCAGTAATTTTCCCACTGATTTCTCAATGCTTTTCAATTCGAGAAATTCAGCCTCCGGCAGGTGGTACCACTTGCCGTCCCTTGCCACACCGATGACTTCAACCTGATATTTGTTTCTATCAACGGCCTTAAAAATATTTCGGGCGGAGTTCATGGAGACTTCGTGTTCGGGGCTGAGTCCTCCGCAAAGAATTGCAATTCTGATTTTATCTGGCATAATGAGTAATTTCAGAATGAAAATTTAAGACAGGGTGAAAGAGTGTACTGTTTAGATTATCAGGCGTTTTCATTTCTTACTTTTTACTTCCCAATTAAAATGGGCTTTTACCGGGTGATTGGCGGGTGTCGAAGAAGTAAATGATGATTAGCTTTTTGTCCTCAATTCTGTAAAACATCCTGTGGTGTTTTCCAACCAACACAAAACGGATATCCTTTTTCTTTCTGGAATGGCGACCGGCTTCAGGAAATCTGGATAGTAAATTCAACTTTCTTGAAATTTCGCTGTGAAAGTTAAGTACTGAATGAGCAGATGCCTCCTCCTGTAAATAATCGACTATTTCATGTAGTTTCCTGAGTGCTTGTTTTGTCCAGATTATTTGTTTAGCCATTGATGTATGGTTTCGCGGGCTTCTTCATTGGTTACCCAGTTATTTTCATCATAGCTGGCTTTAATGGCTTCCTCCAATTCCGATTGTTCACTATCGGTCAGTGAATCCCACCAATCTCCGGAGGACTTCTTTTGCTGAATAAACTCCTGGATGAGGAAGTATAATTCTTCCAGCAATTGCACATCATTGACCTTTGAAACCAACTCGTAAATGCTGCCTTTTAATTCAAGTGTATTCATTTTATCAGAATTAAATCATGTTAGCCTGCCTTCACAGAACCAAAAACATAGTGCGCTATTGAAGACAACCTGGATTTGGTGATAACAAACTTACACGAATTTTGATAAGCATACAATTCATCCAGGAAGCCAAATCATTTCCCTTCCATCCTTCCATCCTTCCATCCTTCCATCCTTCAGTCCTTCAGTCCTTCAGTCCTTCAGTCCTTCATTCCTTCCATCCTTCATACCTTCATTCCTTCATTCCTTCAATCCTTATAAACTTCCGGTCTCATCTGCGGAAAGAACAAAACTTCCTGTATGCTTGCCTGATTGGTGAATAACATGGCAAGTCGGTCGATGCCAAAGCCGATGCCCGACATGGGAGGCATGCCGTATTCCATAGCACGCAGGAAGTCGTGGTCGATGAACATAGCTTCGTCGTCGCCGCGTTCCATGAGGCGTACCTGTTCTTCGAAACGCTCCCGCTGGTCGATGGGGTCGTTTAACTCAGTATAGGCATTGGCAATTTCCTTGCCGTTGCAGATGAGTTCAAAACGCTCCACCAGTCCGGGTTTGCTGCGGTGTTTTTTGGTCAGCGGCGACATTTCCACCGGATAGTCGATGATGAAGGTTGGTTGCACGAAGTGGTGCTCTGCCGTTTCACCAAATATCTTGTCGATGAGTTTGCCTTTGCCCATGGTTTTGTCGATTTCTAAGTGCAGCTTTTTGCAAACATCTCTCAATCCATCTTCATCCAATTGGGACACATCAAAACCGCTGTGTTCTTTGATGGAATCGCAAATGGAAATTCTTTTGAAAGGGGCCTTGAAGCTGATGTTATTTTCTCCAACTGTAACATCCGTGGAACCGGTCGTATCGATGGCTGCCTTTTCCAGCATCTTTTCCGTGGTTTCCATCATCCAGAAATAATCCTTGTAAGCCACATAAAATTCGAGGATGGTAAACTCCGGATTGTGAGTGCGGTCCATACCTTCATTGCGGAAGTTGCGGCTGAATTCATATACCCAGTCGAAACCACCGACTACCAATCTTTTCAGGTAAAGCTCGTTTGCAATGCGCAAATAAAATGGCACATCGAGTGCATTGTGATGCGTGATGAATGGCCTTGCAGCAGCACCCCCGGGAATGGCCTGCAGTACCGGGGTATCCACTTCTATCGCCCCTTCTTTATTCAGATATTCACGGATGGAGTTAATCATCCTGGTGCGTTTTAGGAAAGTTTCTTTTACTTCAGGGTTGACCACCAGGTCCACATAACGCATGCGGTAGCGGAGTTCGGGATCGGTGAAGGCATCGTGCACATTGCCTTCGGCATCGCGTTTCACGATGGGTAGTGGGCGCAATGCCTTGCTGAGCAGTTTCAATTCCTGAACATGAATGCTCGTCTCACCAGTACGGGTATTGAACACATAACCCTTCACTCCGATGAAGTCACCTATGTCCAGCAGTTTTTTGACCAGCACATCAAAAAAGCTGAAGTCCTCACCCTGTCCCATTTCGTCGCGACGAAGGTAGAGCTGTATTTTACCAGTTGAGTCCTGCAGGTTCATAAACATGGCTTTGCCCGCTTCGCGCTGTGCCATGATACGGCCGGCAATACATACCTCCTGGTAATTAAGCCGGTTTTTTGTGCCATCCTCCAGGATTTCTTCACTGTAGTTTTCGTGGATTTCTGTGGCGGTCACATTTACCGGGTAGGCTTCCGGCGGGAAGGGGTCAATGCCCATTTCTACTATCTTTTGCAGGTTTTCCCTGCGCACTATTTCCTGTTCTGATAATTGCATTTGATGATGATTTTTTCGACGGCGGCAAAAATAGTGGTTTATTGATGCACCGTTGCGTTGGGTGGAAGATTTGTTGATGGTGGAGTGAGGATTTGAGGAACTGAGGAGGTGAGGAATTGAGGAATTGAGGAGGTGAACATCATGTTCCAGCAAGAGTTGAGCGAAGCGGCTCTTGCGCACTTAAATCCCGCAAGTGACGCTTCGCTTAACACTTGCTCAAACTGGGTCATGTTCCCGCAAGAGTTGAGCGAAGCGGCTCTTGCGCACTTAAATCCCGCAAGTGACGCTTCGCTAAACACTTGCTCAAACTGGGTCATGTTCCAGCAAGAGTTGAGCGAAGCGG
>CAYRDX010000044.1:0-13745 GCA_964423205.1 uncultured Saprospiraceae bacterium
GTTATGGTCCAGGTTCCTGTAGTTGGCAGGCCATTTAAGACTACACTACCGGTTGTGGAGGTACAGGTAGGTTGGGTAATGGTGCCAATGGAGGGAGCTGTTGGTGCAACGCAATTAATGGTATTAAAACTTTGAACTTGAGAGTAATCTGATGAAACTCCGTTCACAAACACTTTTACAGTCCAATAATAAGTTGTTCCTGGTTGTGGTGGGTAGTCAGATGAAGAAGACCAGGGATAAGAAGAGGTTGAGCTTGTATTTCGATTAACTCTGATAGTAGAAGATTCTGTATCACTTGAAGTGAATCCATTTGAAGCTGTCCAGCCGATATTTGAAGTTGATACTTGTATTCTATATACAGGTGACGACCCACAAGCATCAGCCCAATCAAAATTTATTGGAATAGATACATTTGAAATTCCAGCAGATGGTGAATTTAGAGTTGGTGATTTGGGTTTGGGGCTCACTAATGTTCCGCAATTTGTGTTTAACCATGGATAAGGGTCATTCCAATTAGTAACATTTGGACCCCAACCCATACCACTAAATGAAAGACTTGTTCCAGTATAAATCCCAAAATGAATGTGAGGCTGAGATCCATATGGGCGTATTGTGCCAATTTGTTGTCCTTGACAAACATATTGCCCTGGTTGTCCAGAAGTGTTATTATTAAGGCCTCTATGAAGATGACCATATACTGCATAGAAGTAGCTACCTGAGTTACTTTGATGCCTTATTACAATAACTCCACCTTGAACGGTTGCATCTGTTGGACTTCCCCATCCATTTTGTTCAGCGGAATAAACTACATAGCCGTCTCTAATTGAATAAACTGGTGAGCCAACAGCAGCGTAAAAATCAGCTCCTCTATGGTAAGAACCGTTATTATATACATTAAACCCCCAATAGCCTCCTGTGTTTGGAAAATTATCTATTGGTTTTGAATACTGAGCATTACCTAAGATTGGTAGAATAAAAATGAATAGTTGAAGTATAAAGTTTTTCATGGCTAAGGTTTTTATATTTATGGTAAAGAAAATATCTTATAGTATGTCCCAAAATGAATTCGTTCCAACTGGTCAAACTTTCAATAATCCGGTCATTTTTAAGGTAAAACTGGTCAGGGTGATTGAGGAAATGGTCTGGTTAAAGCCTGGGCCTGACTTTAATCAGAAGCCTTATCCGTAATCGAGTTTGGTAAGAACATGCCTGATGGTGGGAGGTACGGTCTCGGATGGCACTTTTGGCAGTGTCCGAGAGCTCCGGTTTTTCGCAGTCATGATTGGGTGTTTTATGAGGCCATTTGATTAATGGCTCCCATAAAGTAAAGCGACCTTCAAAGGTTCTCCAAGCACTTTCGTATAACTGGTCAAACTTTCGATAATCCGGTCGTTTTGGGGGTAAAACTGGTCAATGGGAGAGTTGACAACTTTTCAAAAGTTGTCAACTCTATTGTATCCTCCAAAAAAAAAGTCAGGGCCTGACCCAAGCCAGACCCTGACTAAATAACCTGAACCCATTATTCTTTTACAAAGCGCAGTACGGTGGTTTCGCCATCGAACATGGCTTTTACGAAGTAAATCCCAGGTAGGAGTTTTTCAGTGATCAACCTGTGGCTGGTCGTTTGGCCTTCCAGCTTGGTCTGGAACTGCAGTCTTCCCTGTGTGTCGAAGACCTGTGCACTTCCCTGTGTGAAAGTCCGGTTGTAGTGCAGGTAAATCTCACCACTGGCCGGATTCGGATACAGAGCGATATGTTGCTCCAGTCTGGTTGGTACGGCTGCCACATTGGAAGACTCATCGACGCGCAAAGCCAGTGGAGAACAATTGGTGTTGACAGCACTGAGGCTTTCACAACCGGTTCTGTTTCCGAAGATATTTTTAGTGCCTCTTATGCCACCGTTGTTCAACAGCGGATAAATAGGGCAGCAATCGGTGAGGCGCCGGTTGTAGAACACCGACAGATTGCGGCCCACTGATTTCAGGTGCTCCAATCCCATCAGGCTGGAGAGTGAATCGTTGTACTGAATTTCGAGGTCTCTGCCGATAATCTTCAGCGAATCCAGGCCTTTGAGATTTTTCAGGTTGCTTGCCTTGATGACGATATCGCCGGTGACCTCCACGATATTGCTCAGTGGTGAAAGGTCGGTGATGCCCATATTCATGATGAACAGACTACCCTCAATTTTGCCGTAACAACGCAGCCACCTGTTGAGCTGTACCTGAGTAGAGAAGGTGATGCTGTTGTGGTAGGTCACGCCTTTAATGCCATCATCAATGAGACCGTTGCAGTTGTCGTCGATGTTGTTGCACAACTCTGTTGCACCCGGATTGATGAGGTTCACGGCATCGTTGCAGTCGGTGCTGTCTTCCACAAAACCGGTTGGAGCAGTACAAGCCAGGGTTTTGTTGTTTTTGTTGCCGTGTCCATCTGCATCTGTATCGGCAAACCAGAGCAGCAGTACATCCTCATCCACCAAAGCATCACAGTCGTCATCGAGGCCGTTGCATACTTCCTCAGCACCGGGGAATATGGCAGCATTGCTGTCGTTGCAGTCGGTTTTGTTGTCAACATATCCGTCAGGCTGAGTGCAGAATTGAAGTTGTCTGATTGGGTTGCCGAACCCATCACCATCCTGGTCGGCATACCAAACGGGACCAACGCCATTATCGACCGATCCGTCGCAGTTGTTGTCGATGCCATCACAGACTTCAGCTATGGCCGGATTAACCATAGCGTTTGCATCGGCGCAGTCGCCATTGTTTGCCACATAGCCTTCCGGCTGAGCGCAGGTGGTGATTTTAACCTGTGGATTGCCATATCCATCCTGGTCGGCATCGGCATACCAGGTAGGAACGACGTTTTCATCGACCTTGCCATTGCAGTTGTTGTCGATGCCGTCGCAGATTTCGACCACACCCGGATTGATTTTAGCGTCCTTGTCGTTGCAATCACCGGCACAGGAGGTGAAACCATCTCCGTCGAGGTCAAAACCTTCATCCACCAGTCCATTGCAATTGTTGTCGATACCGTCACAGATTTCAGTGGCACCGTTATGGATATTCGGATTAGCAATGACCGTGACCTGTGCCACACAGGTACTGGAATTTCCATTGACATCGGTTGCTGTGAGTCTGACATTATTGGGCCCTGTCTGGATGCAGGAGAACATGGATTTGTCCAAAGTCATGGACTTTACCCCGCATGCATCAGAAACGGATAGCAGTATATCACTTGCCTGGATTTGGGCCGTGCCCTTGTCATTAAGGGCGAGGGTAATGTTTCTGCAGCTAAGAGACGGGCCGGTATCATCCACCACCGTGACTTCTGCAGTGCATGAGGCTCCATTTCCACCCACGTCTATTGCAGAGAGTGTTACGGTCTGAGTGGTACCCACATGGCTGCAGTCGAAAGCGCTTGGCGATACACCAGTCAGGTTGATCCCCTCGCAGTTATCGGTATGGGAAAGATATACATCAAAGGGGCTTAGGGAGGCCGTACCGGTGCTATTCAGTCTCAGTGTAGCGGGCTTGCAGGTCAGCTCGGACGGACTGTTGTCCACTACGGTGACGGTGGCAGTGCAGGTATTGGAATTGCCATTGCCATCGTTGGCGCTGAGCCTTACGTAATTCGCACCCTTATTGCTGCAGTTGAAGAAGTTAGGCTGCACGTTGACGAGGTTTACTGTTCCGCAGTTGTCGGTGCCGGAGGCAAATACATCGGCTGGTAAGATGGACACAATACCCGACTGATTAAGATAAACCGTTATAGGTTTACAAATTACATCTGGCTTGATCCGGTCAACAACCGTGACAGTAGCCTGGCAATTGGACGATATATCGTTTATGTCAGTCACCGTAAGTACTGCGGTCTGAGGAGTGCCTATGTGGCTGCAATTAAATAGCGGACTAACAGATCTTAGCATTTTTATCCCAGTAGTTGACGTGCTGTTATCGTTGATATCCGTGAGTGTAGCCCAGGCTCTTCCTATGGCATCCAGTTGAACCGTTGCGGCCTTACATCTGGCAATAGGACGCGTGCATTCAAAACCGCCTTCAAGAGTTAATATCCAGTCCCAATTTAAGAAGTTTCCATTGAAACCCGGCGACCAAGGAACCCCAGGAGGGGTGCAGAAAAGATACGTTGGGTTTGTTGCACTGGTAGTATTATACCCAATGAAAGTTGAGCTACTATATATGATTTCAATTACAATGTCACTGCCTTTCACAATGTTTAGGGGGATTGTAAGCGGAATAAAGTGTATGTTAAGAAACAGATATGGCAGTGTATGATTTTGGGTGCCCAGTAAAATCATATTGGCGGGCGCCAGAGTCCCAACAACCTGATAAATGTTGATAGTGATTGGTGAGTTGTTTGAACTCCAAACTCCAGTATAAATTCCAGTCAGGTAAAAAGAGTTCTCCATGTTATTAAATCTCTTCAAAACTCTACTTTGACCATAACCGCACGCTCCAATACCTCCATTTACAAAATTGTTTGGAGATTGAGTCAGTCTGAAGCAATTGGGCGATACTGACAAGGAGCGGAAACCGGCTGTGGAATTTCCCGTTCCCGGTGAAAAATGAAGGGTTTCCTCAAAATTTATTTTTTCGGTCAAAACAGCTGTTTTTCCATTTTGACTTTCGAAGAAATTCACTTCGTTATTTGGTGAGCCGGTTTCATGAAATTGTTGCGGCTTACCCTTTTTGTAGCCCAAAGCTGGTTTATTCGATTTTTCAGTAGATAATTCACTTGTTTCTGCTGTCAACTGATAGGATGTGGACATGTACTGTCTGTTGCCGGTATTTTCATCTTGTTTTGATTTGTAAATAATTTTCTGAAATGTAAGTGATACGTTTTTTTCAGACCCTGAAGGCTGAGAGTAGGGATTTTGAGAAATACCCAAGAGAAGGAGGAGTAAAAGAGCTAACCTCCAAAATGACTGTAAGTGCCGGATTTGATTTTTCATGATGTAAAATTTTAGTTTATGTGGAAAAATATTGCGCATTATCCGATGAATATTATTTTTAATAAGCTGGTTTGTAAATGATTATCATATTATGTTGTCGTGTTAACTTTCTTCAAAATCTGTATGCTGAAGTCCAATTTTTGAGTTGATTTTGCAGTCTATTTTTTATCTATTATTGGTGGATTTCTTTCGTCAGAAAAATCCTTGAACAGATGACTTTTAAAGGATATGGCAAAACTGAAGACTTGAAACCTTCATCATTCGGAGTTGTCGTTCTGGCTATAGGACAATTCATACATCATCTATTACAATTCTATCACAGATAGCAATAACATTACTTTTACGATGTTGGCGGCATCGATAGATTGGGTGTATGGACATTCAAGAAAGCTGAACTTGATTCAGGTAAGTAGAAGACTTTGGTTATAGGTAACTGTTATTATTATAACCTTAGAGCTTGTTTGGGATTTAGTGCTTGAGTTAAAAACGAGAAATTTTTCGTCAATTTTTTGGCTTTTTGAAGGAGAATAGCGGGACTACTTGACTGAAAAAAGCTGAAAAAGTGGCGAAAAAGGGTCGTTTTGAGCCAAGTGACCAAATTCCAAACAAGCTCTTAGTCAGGGCCTGAACCCGAGTCAGACCCTGACAAACTCAGTTTTCCGAAATCTCCCAGATTTCGTGAAACGATTCTCTCATTCTCTCATCCTCTAAAACCCAGGCAATAGCCTGGGGGTACAATCCTGAGTTGCATAAAAAAAGCGGCTGGAAGGCAATTCTTCCACCCGCTGTTGAACATAATAAAAGGAATCTTTATAATGGCGTAAGCCAGATTTTTAATGGTTTTTCTGCTTCCCAACAGAAGTAACAGGGCAAAATAAGCCGGGCGCGTTTTCTCAGCATCTCTCAGTATCACGGTCTTGGGAAAAAATGATGGCTAAGTTGAGGCCATTAGATAAAAGTTCAAAACACTTTCGTACAATTGGTCGAACTTTCGATAATCCGGTCGTTTTTGGGGTAAAACTGGTCAGGGGGAGGATTACTTCGGTTCCATTGAAGATTTGACAAATTTTCAAAATTTGTCAAATCTGTAAATAGTCAGGGCCTGACTGCGGCTCTAATGTCGTCAACTTAAGGAAATTGGACTCTGCGTATGACCCTGACTAATCCTGCGGTTTTAAGCCGTGCCGGGGCTACGCCCCTAAATTAAACTTTGGGCCAATTCTCTATAAACGGTATCGGGGCTACGCCCCTAAGTAACGCTTAAAAATTAAGTTCACGATTTACGTTTACTAAACTTTTGGTATCTATTTGGCCTTAAAGAGCCCCAGCGGGGCGATCATATAGGTAGAAAAATTTAAGCAGGCTTTTAAGCTCCAGCGGAGCGTGATTTTCAATTTAATATTCCGCCCCGCTGGGGCTTTGCTCCGTGTGTTGGTTTTTCTACCAATATTTTGCCCCGCTGGGGCTTTGAATTGGGCTTAATGGATACAACTTTTGGAAGTTTTGTTAACGTGGTAGTTTAGTAACCGTTAGGCCTCCAATTCGTGAAGTTGTTTCTTAGTCGTTCCTAAATTAAACTTTGGGCCAATTCTCTATAAACGGTATCGGGGCTACGCCGCTTGGTCTTAACATGCATAACTAAGTACATAGGGACTGACTTGAAAGATTGATGCCTTAAGTTGACGACATCAGACTTTCTTGATAATCCATCACTAACCCCCGGATTCATCCGGGGGCTAACTTCGGGACGCAAACGGCCGGTTCTTGTCTCGGAAAATCAAAAATCTGATATCGTCAATCATATATCGTCAATCAAAAACCAGTCAAAAACCAGAACCAATCAACCCTGCCCAGGTGGGGGTACATCAACCACATTTCCCTCAAAATCAACCGCATTTTCGAAATTTTGACCACCTGCGATGGTTTTAGAAAGATTTACCAGAGTGAAAAATTAAATTTGGGCATGTATCCCAAAGTCGTTTTCATATCGGCTGTAATGGCACTTTGCCTCTTTCTCGCATTGCCCGTCAGGGCACAGATTATACATTCTACTTACCGGCACTTCACTGTACACGATGGACTACCGCAGCAGCAGGTGACGTCTTTGCTGCAGGACAGCTGGGGGTACATCTGGGTGGGAACCAAGTATGGCATTAGTAAATACAACGGGGACTATTTCGAGAATTTTACGGAAAAAGATGGAATAGCCATTTCGCACATCAACAGCATTCTGGAAGATACACAAGGCAATATTTGGGTGAATACTCCAATCGGCACGGGCTATTACGATGGCGTAAGGTGGAAAAGAGTAATTGACAAAGACTTGCATGACATCAAATTGATTGAAGGCCAGATGCTTGGATATGACAATTTGACCAATACCCTTTACAAGCTGAATCTCGATACGGCAGTTGTTTTCAAATCCCTGAAAACCTATTCTAAAGTAAATCAGCCTGTTGATTCGGTGAGTTATGGCGTCCGTTTTAAGGCCATTGCGCCAGATGTCGAAATTCTTCTTAGTCTGAATGTAAAAGGTGAGGTGGTTGCAGAGGATACTGTGAAGTTTGAAAGCTACATTTATAAATTACACATGTCTGGTCTGTGGTGGAAAAATAAAATTATAAATCTTTCAATGGATGGTATCGCCCGGGTACGTCAACTTGGTTACACTGCATTTATCGATTCTTTTACGTTTGACCGTCAGTTTATTAATCGAGTCAATATTGTGGAATTAGAAGATGGTTCACTGCTATTTTACGCACTTGACAAACTTTCAATAAGAGAACCCGGAGGTACATTTAAGGAGATTTTTAACCTGCCAGGCAAGATGTTCAATTGCGCAATAAAGGATATTGATGGCACCTACTGGTTAGGGGCGGAAAATGGATTGTACCAGTACAACCCCGGCAGTTTTTCATTTATCACGGATGCAGACGTGCCTTTACCCTGGGGAATGGCAGAAGATGATGATGGCAAATTCTGGATTTCCTCCTATGGCTACGGGATAAGGGTATTTGATGGCAATACCATTCGAAAAATCCAATTACCGACCGGGTTTTCAAAAAAATTTGCTACAACAAATTTGTTCTATTTTGGCATTTCCAGGGATGAATCCGGAAACCTTTATTTTTCACACAACGAAGGTTTGTATCAACTAAATAAAGCCGGAAAATGGACCAACCTGCTGAAACACAAGAAACACGATAGCGATTCCCTTGGCAAAATTGTTTTACTGAATCTGTATGACACTTTAAGACACAAAGTGCTGGCGGGTGTCCATCATGGCGTGTTTTTGTATGATACCCGTCGGAGGCAGTTGGATAGCATCATTCTCACCAAAATCAACAGGTATATTGTTGGAATTGCAGTTGACAATAAAAGAGAGCATTGGTGGTTTTCATCCGCAAGGGCTGGAATTGCGCGGTATCACATACCAACAGGAAGAATAACCTATTTTCTGAAGGGAGAAAATGGCGTACAGATTCCGGGTGCAATATGTATAGAGCCCGATACCAATAATGGGTTGTGGTTCGGCTCACCTGAGGGGTTATACTATTATGATTCGGAAAAGGAAGTATTTACGAAAATAGCTCCGCAAACCATTACCAAGGCTGTGTCTAACCTCAAGATTGTTGACGATGTTCTGATGGCAGGCGATATTAATGGCCTGTTTGCATTGGATCTGAAACAGTTCCACACCAATGGCAAAGTCCGAATAAAAGCTTTCAACCAGTACAATGGATTCACCGGAATTGAACCCAATCAAAACGGTGCTTTCGTAGATTCCAAAGGCAATTATTGGGTGCTTTGTTCCAACCAGATTGCTGTGATTCATAAAAGCAAATTAGACCTCGAAAATCATCCTTCTAAGGTGCGGATTTATCAAATCAACAAAGAGCGGGTGCCTTTCAGCGGTTCAGTAGAAATCAAATTGCCGAAAGGTGAAAACAAAGTAACCATCCGCTTTGAAAGTATCGGTTTTCAAAGGCCCCTGCGTACAGAGTACGCCTGGCGGCTTCCCGGTTATGAAGACAATTGGAGCGAATGGTCGGAAGACCAAAGTGCCTTTTTATCACAGCTACCGACGGGCCATTACAAATTTGAGGTGCGGTCAAGGCACCCCGGTTCTGTGGACTCTACAGCCTATATCACGGACAGTTATCTTTTTGCTGTGAGTTTGCCGTTTTTCATGGAACCCCATTTTTACCAATATGCCTTTTACGGATTCGGACTTGCAGTAATTGTTGCAGCATTAATGGCCTGGTTTATTCGCAAGGCCAGAACTGAAACCAAAGCCGCACGCCAAATAACCCAGGAGCGCGAAAAACTCATCAAATACTATCAGATTCAAACCCTTCAGGCGCAACTCAACCCACACTTTATTTTCAACTTGTTGGAAACCATTCAGCAGTACGTGGAACAACAGAAAAGACCGGAGGCAGTGGAGCAGATTCAGCGTTTGGCAAAACTGCTGCGAAGATTCCTCGATTCCAGCATCAATTCCGACCTGGAACATTTGAGCGAGGGTACCAGTGAAATCACGCTGGCCACTGAAATCGAATTGCTCCGGTATTACATTGAATTGGAACAAATTCAGAAACCGGGCAAGTTTGAGTATGAAATCATCCTGGAAGAAGGAATGCTGCCGGACAGTTACTTTGTATCACCCATGGTTATTCAACCTTTTGTGGAGAATGCCATCAAACGGGGTTTGATACCTAAGGAGGAACCACCCAGAAATCTTTGGGTGCGTTTTAGCAAGGTGGGCGAAGGCATTCGTTGCATCATAGAAGATACCGGCATTGGAATGGAGGCTTCGCGTGCCTTGCAGGCAAAGTCCGACCGCAAGTTTAAACCACGCGGAGTCCAACTGGTTCGGGAGCGTGCTAAGCTGCTTTATGAACTGGGTGTTGTCATTGAAATAGATATGCAGGACCGGCCAGGTGGCGGAACGATTGTGATTATCGATTTTGCCAGTTTGCCCGGAAACAACAATGACTGAATGAGGGGGCGTGCTTAGTTGTTTAGTTGTTGAGTTGTTGAGTTGTTGAGTTGTTGAGGTTTGAATGAAGAAGAGGGCCAAATTATTGAGTAGAAAGACATTAAGTCAGCGATACATTAATTACAACTACAGATTAAGTTTTAGTATTACCAAATGGAACACGAAGAACAAATATCGAAGTCAGTCTTTGACTCACAAACCCTCGACACCATGAAAACTTTTATCCTCGAAGACAATAATCCTTCCCGCAACCTTTTTAAGCAATATATCCGGGAAGATAATCCTGAACTGGAGGTGATTGGCGAGGCAGAAAACCTTCGAACTGCCCGTGCCATGCTCAAAGAACTTACACCGGATTTGGTATTGTTCGATATCGATCTGCCGGACGGTACTTCCTTTGATTTGCTTCAGGAATTGCAGGAGCAAAACCGGCTGGATTTTGACATTATTTTTATCACGGCTTTTGGAACTCAGGAATACCTCGTGAGGGCACTCGAGTTTTCAGCATTGAAATACCTCAGAAAACCTCTAAACAAGCAGGAATTAAGGGAGGCGGTGCTGAAGGCTCTGGAGCGGCATCAAAACCGCGACATCTTTATGCGGCAAATCAACATGCTGCTGGAAAACACCCGCAACAACCATACGAGCAGTGGGGTAATTGCTTTGCCCTTACTTAAAGGGATCATCGAAATGGTGGATCTGAGTGACATTTTGTATGTCTGCACGGCCAAAACCGGGAATATCACCAATATTTATCTGTCATCCAGTTCAACGCCACTTGCCTGTAACCGCACCATTGGTCAATTTAAAAACCTGTTGAGTTCGCAGCAGTCTTTCATTCAGGTTCATGAAAGTACTATTATCAATCTGAAATCGCTTAAACGATTCGATCCCGTAGAAAGGATTGTTACCTTAAGGGATGGTTCCAAAATCTATTCCTCCCGGCGCTATGCCAAAACATTAAAGGACTACCTTATGAAAGAAGAAAACCAGTTAGAAGCACCAGCACCAACGAATTTGCGCAGTTGGTTTCAGCGGTTCATGGGGAAAAGAATTTAGTGAGGGATGAGGGATGAGGGATGAGGGATGAGTCGGCAGTCTACAGTCCCAGTTAGCAGTCCGCAGCCAACAGCCAACCCCGAAGGGGCAAGCAGCCGACAATTAACTGCGCATTACCCCCACCGCAGCAACCAGGTAAGCTGCAGCTGCCAGCAACATCACCCAGGAAAATCCCAGTTCCACTGCAACAATCGTTGCCAATACTGTGCTGATAACTGAAAAATAACCATTCACTGCCCAGGCCCAGGGTGCTGCGCTTTCAGCTCTCATACTCACATAAGTCAAACCGGCAGGAAAAGGCAAACCCATCAGGAACCCCAAGGGCAGTAGCAAAGCGAGAAGTACCAGTATTTTCCAGGAAAGAGGAAGTGCGGCAGCAGTCATCAATATTGAATTCAGGTAAAATGACAGCAAGCCCAATGATGCGGCTATTAAGGTCAACACCAACAACCAGCGGTTTTTCACCAGTTTTAGAAGGGGTGAAAAATAAGAACCAATACCAGAGAAAATCAATAAGCCTGTGATAACGGCAGCTGCAGAATAGATCGGACTGCCAAAGAACAGGGTGAATTGCTGTATCAGCACTATTTCTACAAACATGAACCCTATGCCGATACCTCCAAAATACAACAGTACCCATCCCGTATTTCTAACCATGCGACCACTCCTTTGCTTCAGCCGAATCAATGGAAGAAGTATGAGTACTATTGCCACGATGGCCACCTGCAGAAAGGTAACCACCACCATCAGGTATCCCAGTTCGAGAAAAGGCACGGAACCTGTACCGATGTTTTTTGCTATTTGCGGTACTGCTGCCCATTTTATGAACTGCGAAAAGAATGGTCTCTGGTCGGTTGCATGTCGAATATTGAATGGATAATGTTCAATGAGTGAATCTTTGGAGGAACTGAGCATTTGGTCAAAAAAATCGAAAAGGCGTTCATCCTGCAATGCATTATATTGTTGTCGTTCACCTTCCTGCAAGGCTGGTAATAGCGCCGGGTCAAATGACATCTCCTGGCAAAACCGGCGTACCAGTTCCATATCATTTTTGGTAAAGGCTTCCTTTCTGATGGCAAAGGTTATGGTGCCCCAACTTCTTATGGCGACAATGTGATTTTTGGGATTGGTGATTCCTTCCAATATCAATGCTTCGGTCAGGGTTGCCAGCATTTTTAACGGGAAACGGGTGGGGTAGTCCAACCAACAAGTGACGGAGAGGAGCCCTTCGGATTTGAGTTTTCCCAACATGGAGCGAATAGCCTCCAGGGTAAGTGTATAATTTTCCTGAATCGCCTGAACACCTGAGTTGCCACCAAAAGAACTTATATCCGGCAGCAGAATCAGGTCATAAGATTGTGTGTCTATTCTCAACCAGGTCTGAGCTTCTAAAGTATGCAATTCAACAGCAGGATGGTGAAATAGCGAGTCATTGTCGGGTGTTAGCTGGTCACATAAGAGTCTTGTCAATTCAGCATTGGTTTCCAGGGCAGTTACCTTTTCTGCACCTTTTGACAGGGCATAAGCGAGGTATTCGCCAGTTGCCACACCTGGAATGAGCACTTTTTGGGGAGTATATAGTTGCCAGGGAAGTGCGGCAGTGCTGTAATCAAATTCAAGTGTGTCGCCCGGTGCAGTGGCAACAGCCAATGTCCCTATCCAGTTGCCATTGATAAAAACCACTTTTCTCACGGGTACTTCGCCTTGATAATTTAAACTCAATCCGGGAGCGTAACGCAAAGCCGGCGATGAAACGACCTGCAACAGGCCCTGAGGACTGTTCTTTTCCAGTTCAATTTTCGCATCAGGAAGCAGCAGTGTTTTACTCAAATCTTTGAATTCCGAAGGTCGGAGTGGTTGCGGGAAAAGCATTGAGCCGACAATAGAAAGAGCGGCAAACAGACATGGAAATATCAGCAGCCATTTGACATTCTGGGATCCTTTCAAAAGACCGGACTGAATAGGTAATAATCCAGCCAGGAAAGCAAGGGCAGCCACCATTGCCGGAATCTCTTCCGCTCTGAGATATTTCATGAGGGCAAGAGCAGCCAATCCACCGGCACCGGACCCTATCAGGTTGGAGAAATACAATTTGCCAATGTTACCTACATCACGGATGAAACTAAGCCCAATCGCCAATGCGCCAGTGAAAAACGGGATAAAAAACAACAGATAGGTTGTCAGCAATTTCAGAGCGTGGAACTTGTTGCTGAACAGCAAGAACAGGTCGAAGCGGAAAATATCGGTTTGTGATACTGGAACTGCCCAGACGAAACCGATGGATGTGCAAAACATTAGTGCCGGAAAAAGCCACTCGTACGATTGCAATAGTTTTTCCCGAAATAAACTCAGGAAAGTCCCCGCCACGCCAAAACCGAGCAAGGCCGTAGAGATGACCATGAACGCCAGATGATGCCATTGTACTATCGACAATACCTGCATCAGCACCAATTGGTAGGCTATAATGGCGGCTGACAGGAGGAAAATGGCTATTGGCATTTTGCTATTGGCTATTGGCTATTGGTTGCTTGCCCCTTCGGGGTTGGCATTTGGCGGTTGGCGGTTGGCGGTTGGCGGTTGGCGGTTGGCTGCGGACTGCTAACTGTGGACTGTACACTGCCGACTCATCCCTCATCCCTCATATCTCATCCCTCATATCTCATCTCTCATATCTCATCTCTCATCTCTCATCTCTCATATCTCATCCCTCATATC
>CAYRDX010000044.1:13809-38324 GCA_964423205.1 uncultured Saprospiraceae bacterium
ATATCTCATCTCTCATCTCTCATCTCTCATATCTCATCTCTCATATCTCATCTCTCATATCTCATCCCTCATCCCTCATCCCTCAATTCATTCTTTCCGCGTAAAAGGTACAAACCTTACCGGGAACAAACTCCGTGTTGTGGTTTTGCCTTTCTTTTTGTCAACTACCATGAGTTGTTGTACTAAAAACGGAGAACCAACCGGAATTATCATACGACCTCCCTCAGCGAGTTGTTCAATCAGAGGTGGAGGAACAAATTCTGCCGCCGCGGTGACAATTATGGCGTCGAAAGGACCTTTTTCAGGCCATCCATAATACCCGTCGGCCGTTTTGGTAAAAACATTAGAGTATCCAAGTCGCTGAAGCCGGTCGGTAGATTGTTTTCCCAATTCCGGTACAATCTCAATGGTGTAAACCTCTTTCACAATCCCCGACAATACGGCAGCCTGATAACCGCTTCCGGTGCCTATTTCCAATACTTTCATGTTGGTTTTTGGCCGGATTTCTTCTGTCATCACCGCAACTATGTACGGTTGAGAAATGGTCTGACCATATCCGATGGGGAGGGGGTAGTCCTCATACGCCTTCGATTGTTCGGTAGAAGGCACAAACAAATGCCTGGGCACTGTGCGCATAGCCTGAAGGGTGGCTGCATCCTTAACTCCACGGGCAGCAATCTGTATGTTCACCATCCGATGCCGTTTTTCCAACCACCTGTCCTGAGCAGCCAGTGAAAAATTTAACAAAAGAATCAGCGCAAATAAGTGCCAAAGCCTTTTTGGCTTACGTAATTTACTTTGAATAGTGTGGAATGAGCTTTTCATGTCGTAATCGCTTTTTAGTGTTCACAGCCATGGTAAATTTAATATTTTGGCGCTTTTGGAGGACTATTCATCTCATTGAATCATAGAACCTTCGTAAAATACTGCCTGGAAAATGGAGTTTGGGAAAGTAAACGATGTTTTTACAACTGATTTCAGTCTGCCTGAGGACCCACCTGAAAACAGGGAGTTGTTAGAAAGGTCAATATTGCCAGCACGGAAGGCGGAAATCTGCATTGGTGCTACCGGTTGGGGGATGAAAGAATGGGTTGGATTGATTTATCCTATGGGGACAAAACCCTCTGACTACCTGCTACATTATGCCCGTTTTTTCAACACCATTGAACTCAACTCTACCTATTACCGTGTACCGACTCCTGAAACCATCAGAAAATGGTTTGGTCAAACAGCCGAGAGGTTTCGGTTCTGTCCCAAAATTCCACAATTTATTAGCCACAGTGGTGACCTGAAACCCAACGGTGGGTGGACTCCAGTGGAAGACTTTTGTGAAACCATAGAAAATCTTGGCCTCAAAATGGGCATTTGCTTTTTGCAATTACCACCTTATTTCGATTATCAACGCTTGCCTCACCTTCAGGAGTTCCTGGATGAATGGACATCCAGAACATATAGAATTGGTCAAAAATCTGTTCCAATAGCTATTGAATTCAGACATGCCAGTTGGTTTTCAAAATCACAACATCTCGACAATACAATAGAAATGTTAGCAGCCAGGGGAGTAGGCACAGTGATTACAGATGTTGGAGGGAGAAGAGATGTTGCCCATATGCGTTTGAGCAATCAAACGGTGCTCGTGCGTTTTGTCTGTTGCGGCGAAAAAGAGATAGACCTGCAGCGTATGCGACAATGGTCAAAAAGATTGAGTGAGTGGGTGGACTTTGGATTGAAGGATGCCTATTTTTTTGTCCATACTCCTGACAATACAGACGCACCTCCCATGGCTGCAATGTTCAGTGAACTTCTTGGCAAATCGACAGGTGGTAAGGCTAATTTCCCTGCTTTGACCCTTAATTCATTGCCGGGCAACCAAATGTCTTTATTTTAGCGATTCAGAAGTTGGATGGTACTTTGAAAAACAAACAACCCATTCCTTGAGAGAACTATTCATAATTACCTCCCTGACCTCAAAATTGAAATTGGAGAATGCCAAAGAAGGAACTGCCCTACATACACAGAGATATAAGCTGGCTTTCATTTAATGACCGGGTTTTACAGGAGGCCAAAGATCCACGTTTGCCCTTGCTGGAGCGATTGAAATTCCTCGCCATTTATTCCAACAACCTCGATGAATTCTTCAGAATAAGGGTGGCCAACCACCGAAACCTGCTGCGAGTAGGTAAAAAAACGAGACAGGAATTCACCTTCGACCCCAAAGCCACTTTGAAGTTGTTGCTCAAAATTGTCAATCAGCAACAGGAGGAATTCAGCCGGATTTTTGAGGAGGAGATTGTACCGGGTTTGAACAAATACGGCATTTATCTGAAACGGCGACTTAATCTGGATGTAACGCAAAAGCAGTTTGTAGAGAACTATTTTAATGAGTTCTTACTCCCTTATGTGCAACCGGTATTATTGGTAAAGGGTAAAATCAGACCTTTTCTAAACAATGCCTCATTGTACCTCACGGTGTTCATGTGTGATAAAGAGACCAAAATCAATGAATACTCGATAGTAAAAGTCCCGTCTGACCACCTGCCACGTTTTATTGAATTGCCTTCGAAAAATGAGAACAAGGAATTGATTATGCTCGACGACATCGTAAGGCACTGCCTTTATCTGATGTTCCCCGGATATGATATCCTGAATACTTATTCGGTAAAGTTGACTCGTGATGCAGAGCTTTACATTGATGATGAGTTTTCCGGTGACCTCATTGGTAAAATAAGGCGCAGCCTGAACAAAAGGCACGTTGGCCCTCCCTCCCGTTTTGTATATGACCGCGAAATGCCGGAAGACCTTTTGCAATTTTTTGTAGAGACGTTTTCACTGAATAAAGAAGACCTTTTGGTAGAGGGTCGGTACCATAACAATTTTGACTTTTTCAGTTTTCCGGATTTTGGGCTTGCCCACCTTAAAAACACGCCACAACCGCCACTTCCTTATAAGCCCCTGGAAAATGTTAAAAGTTATTTTGCTGCTTTACGACAGGGGGATCACTTAGTTTATCCTCCTTACCATTCTTATGAATCGGTTATTCGTTTTTTTGAAAAAGCAGCCAGCGACCCGTTTGTCACACACATTAAAATCACTCAGTACCGGGTTGCACGAAATTCCCGCATCATGAACGCACTCATGGAGGCGGTTGAAGCAGGTAAGGAGGTTTTCGTTTTTATCGAGGTGAAAGCGCGTTTCGACGAAGAAGCCAACCTGGAATGGGGCGAAAAGCTTAGCAAAGCAGGAGTTAAAGTGCAGTACAGTTTGCCAGGTGTAAAAGTGCACGCAAAAATGGCGCTAATCAGAAGGATGGATAGGGGCGAGGAGCAAATTTATTGCTACCTCAGTACTGGCAATTTTCATGAAGGTACCGCCCGGGTTTACTGCGATTTTGGTCTTTTCACCATGAATAAAAGGCTTACCGAAGAAGTGAGCCGCTTGTTTACTTTTCTTGAAACACTGAAAAGGCCCCGCAAATATTTCCGGCATTTGCTGGTTGGCCAGTTCAACCTTCGCAGCACCCTGGAAAACCTTATCGACAAAGAGATTCTCAATGCCAAAAGTGGTAAGAAGTCGGGCATTACCTTGAAACTCAACAGCCTCCAGGATGAAAAAATGATAGCGCATCTGTACAAAGCAAGCAAGGCCGGAGTACCTGTTCGTCTTATCGTCAGAGGGCTATGCTCCATAGTACCTGGCCTGCCTGGGGTTAGTGAGAATATTGAAGCCATTAGTATAGTGGATCGTTACCTCGAACATGCCAGGGTATTTGTGTTTCACAACTATGGAAGGGAGAAAATTTTTCTAAGTAGCGCAGACTGGATGACCCGTAATTTAAGCTTCCGGATTGAAACCACTTTCCCTATTTACGATAAGAAAGCCCGGCGCCGGATAAAGGAAATTCTGGATATGCAGTGGAATGACAACCTGAAGGCACGAATACTCAATGTGGAACAGGATAATCAGTACAGGACTACCAATTCGGAGTCACCTTTTCAGTCACAAGTAGAGACCTATCAGTATTTTAAACTCAGGAGTTGAAAAGTGTAATTGGCATTTTTCAAGCTAAAGCAAGGGCTCTAACACCTTCCATACATTTTCAAGGAGTATTAACTGGCCAGCTTCATTGGGGTGTATGCGGTCATCCTGATTTAATTCCGGCACTCCACCCACACCTTCCAGGAAAAACGGTATCAGCGACAAATTGTGTTTCTCGGCGAGGGTTTTATAGTTGTTTCGGAATTCGCTGGTGTAGCGAGGACCCATGTTTGGTGGGGCTTCCATACCTGCCAGGATAATCTTGACATCCGGGTATTTGGTCCTAACCGCAACAATGATGGAATCCAGGTTTTCAAGAGAGGCTGAAGGTTGAATGCCCCGCAAAGCATCGTTACCTCCCAGTTCCAGAAGAAAAATATCCACTGGCTGACGTATTACCCAGTTGACTCTTTCACGGCCACCAGCTGTAGTTTCTCCGCTCAATCCGGCATTGATGGCTTTGTAAGGCAAGCCCAGGGAATCAAGCCTTTTTTGAATCAATGCAACATATCCGTCTTCAGGACTGATTCCATACGCTGCTGTCAGGCTGTTGCCAAAAAATAAGATGTTTTTTTTCACGGTCCCGGATTCTGAATTTGAAGCGTTTTCCTGTTGGCTAACATTTTCATTCTGCTGGTTGTCTTCCGTTGAATTACAGGCCCACAATGCGGTAATGAGGGTAAACAGTAAGAGGTATTTGAAGTTCATAAGTACAGTCTTTTTTACAGTGTTGATTATTTTTATCTGCGATTTCTGATTTCCAGCATATACATTGACACGAAATTTGCACCTTTATTAATCTAAAGGTGAGAAGGCAAAACTTCATTGAGTATGTCCACATCAAACTCCAGTACCAAAGTAATTCTGGTTGAAGATAATCCGGCAGATGTTGAATTGACAAAAATCGCTTATGCAGCCTTATCTGACAAAATAGAATTGCTTCATTATGCCGACGGTAAACAACTCCTGGAAAGTTTGCCCGGTTTAAATCTTTCTGATATCAGTTATCTTCTTCTAGACCTGAATATGCCAAAATTAGGTGGCTTAGACGTTCTTAAGATATTTTCCAACCACGAAGTCTGGTTTAAGATTCCTGTGATTGTTTTTACATCTTCTTTTCACAATGGCGATATTTCTAATTGTTATCTTCTCGGCACCAATGCTTACGTAGCTAAACCCGTTGACATTGAACAGTTTGAGAAAACCATTGCCACCATCCATCAGTTCTGGGGAAAAACAAATATCAGGCCCCACTACAATCACACTCCTTCATGAATTCTAACGGCCCGGTGATTGCAGAAAATCGAGGTTTCGTTTCAGACCTGTATATTTGGTTCGTTTGACAGCAGATTCCTTGAATAGCCGGGAAAAGACCTCTTCAGTTATCTCGTACCATTCTTTATGTGTCATCTCCAACAATTCTTTTTGAGGCTGAAAGGCATGCTCGGTATTTGACGAAGAGAATCGGTTCCAGGGGCATACTTCCTGGCATACGTCGCAACCAAAAACCCAATTGTTCATCTGTAATTTGAAGTTCTCCGGAATATTTTCTCTCAACTCAATGGTCAAATAAGAAATGCATTTAGAGGCATCGAGCAGATAACCGGAATCCAGAATAGCATCTGTAGGGCAAGCCTCGATGCAACGTCTGCAGGTTCCACAATAGTCTTTAATGGGGTCGGATTCCGCAATCTCAAGGTCGATGATCAAAATAGCGAGAAAGTAATAACTGCCAGCGCGAGGGTTGATGAGCAAAGTGTTTTTGCCAGTCCACCCGAGACCGGCTTTTTTTGCCCAGGCTCTTTCCAAGACCGGTGCAGAGTCAACAAAACAGCGGCCATTGACATCACCGATTTCCTCACCTATAAAGTAGAGTAGGGCTTTAAGTTTGTTTTGTAACACCTTATGGTAGTCATCGCCCCAGGCATAGCGGGAAATTTTGGGAGCTTTCGGGTCAGTTTGTTTTTCCGGTGCATAATAGTTGTGCGACAGCACCACTACTGATTTTGCTCCAGGGACGAGCTGGGCAGGATTCACCCTTTTGTCAAAATACCTTTCCATGTAAGCCATCTGGCCGTGAAATCCTTTGTTCAGCCAGGCTTCCAATTGTGCTGCCTCATCATCTAATCTTTTTGCTCTTGAAAATCCGGTAAACGAAAAGCCAAGCCGCGTGGCTTCCCCTCGAATGAGTTCAGCGTATTTTATTGGCTTAGATTTCAATCTTCAAAACGTTGGCATTTAATTTCAGTGTGACCTGGCTTCCCTGTTGGGGAGTAAGTTCTTTTATTCTCGTGCGGGTTTGGGAGCAGGTGCAGCAATTTTTAGTTGCTGCCGCAAGATTGATGAGAAATCTTTCTTTCAGTATTCCGGAAATACGGACATCCAAAGTGCCAGAAACTTCACGTAACTGGCAAATTACCGGAAATGTGGCCACTATTTCATTGTCTTTAAACTCAAGTTTAGGCAGGATTACTGGCTGTTCAGGGGCTGCCTGAAAGATGACAAAAGTGGCAGCGTCCAAAGTTTTGGTTATGTTCTGTTTAGTGGCTTTTTCGAACACTTGTATGCTCAGAACATTGTCGTTTACTTCATCGCAATCCCCACAGCAGCCCGATGACAAAAAAGGTAATAGAATCAATAGCAAAAGACGGAAAGTCAGTTTCATAATTTTCAATTATTAAGAAAGAATTTGTATCACTCCCTTGTGCATCCTTAGATTCATCGGTTTGAATGCTCAGTCCAGGATTTGAAGTTTCGCAAATTTCAATAAAATTCGTTTCTGTTGTTGTACCTCTGGTGAGGTAAAGAAAACCGTGGCAACCCGCTTTTCGTTTAATCCATCTATGGCCACCACTTTTCCTTCACCGAATAATGGGTGCAGTACTTTCATTCCGGTTTGGATGCTTGTGGGGTCGCTGGCTACAAAATTTTCCGGAACTGCAGCGGAAAGGGTTGCTGGCCGTGGCCTGATGAAATTGCCTTTTACTCCACTTGGCTGTCTGGACGATGGGCCTTCAGCGCTCCATTTATCCCTGACCACTTTGGATTTGACGCCGATTGGTGAATCGGCCTGTAAGTGTAAGGCGTTGATTTCCACTAAAAAACGGCTGTGCGTATTGTAACGAACCTGTCCGTAACGGTAGCGGGACATAGCGTAACTGAGTGTCAGAAATTCTTCTGCTCTGGTGATGGCAACATAAAAGAGGCGTCTTTCTTCATCCAATCCGTCGGGATTGTCCTTCGACATGAACGAGGGGAAAAGTTCCTCTTCCAAACCAGCTACAAAAACACTTCTGAACTCCAGACCCTTTGCGGAGTGTACCGACATAAGGGTCACGAAATCATCTTCTTCTTTTGCTTCGTCAAGGTCAGTGAGCAATGCTATATTCTGCAGATAGGCAGCCAGTGATTTTTCGTCTTCCTCCGGCAATCCCGCCTCAGGACGGAGGTCACCGGGAATTTCTTCAGCCTCTACATCATCTTCTACAAAAGCTTTAATGCCGTCCAGCAAACTGGTCACGTTATCCAATCTCTGTATTCCCTCCAGTGTGGTATCTTCCTTTAAAGCATCTATAAGGCCGGAATGCTTGGCGATGTACATGGCAGCATCGTAAGCATTTTGAGTTTTAGCCTTGTTGATGAAGCTCTTTATTTTATTGGCAAAATCCTGGATGGCGCTATTGGCCCTTGCACCTACGTCGGTAGTGGTAAGTACTTCCCAAACCGGTTTTGAAAGGCCCGATGCTACGGCATTTATTTTATCCATGGTGGTATTGCCTATACCCCTTCTGGGATAGTTGATGACTCTGGAAAGGGCTTCGTCATCACTGGGGTTGATGGACAAGCGCAGGTAGGCAATCAAATCTTTTACTTCTTTTCTTTGGTAAAACGACAATCCACCAAAGACGCGATAGGGGATATTGTAATGGCGCAATTTCTCCTCAAAAATCCTGGACTGGGCGTTGGTGCGGTAGAGGATGGCAATGTCCCTATTGGAAATATGCCAGCGGTTCTTTTGTTCCAATATGTTGTCAGCCACGCGTTTACCTTCTTCATCGTCGGTCATGGCTTTGAGGACCTGTATGCGCTGGCCTTCACCTTTTTCCGAAACTATAGTCTTTTGTATCTGCTTGCTATTATTGAGGATGACCTGATTGGCAGCCTGAACGATGTGATGGGTTGAGCGATAATTTTGCTCCAGTTTGAAGGTTTGAATGCTATATGGCTTGAAGTCGTTTTCAAAATCCAGTATGTTCTGAATAGTGGCACCCCGGAAACCATAAATGCTCTGTGCATCGTCCCCGACCACACAGATATTTCTCGGACTACCTTCGTAACTCACGAATTTTCGGACAATGGCATATTGCAGGAAGTTAGTGTCCTGGAATTCATCCACCAGAAAATAATGGAACCGCTGACGGTATTTTTCCAAAATAGCGGGATGGTTTTGAAAAAGCTCGTACAGGCGGAAAAGCAGGTCGTCGAAGTCCATAGCACCGGAGCGCCAGCATTTTTCATTGTATTTCGTGTAAATGTCCAGAAAGTAGGGGCGCTTGGCAATTTTGTCCTCTTCTATTAGTTCAGGCTTTTGCTCGTATAGCTTTGGGGTAATGAGGTTGCTTTTGCAGGCAGAAATACGGGAGCGAATGGCATTGGGGTTGTACCATTCCTTGTTCAGATTCATTTCCGTGACAATGGAATTAATGGCGCTTTTGGTGTCCTCCGTGTCGTAAATCGTAAAATTGGAAGGATATCCGATGTGTTCAGCTTCAACGCGAAGTAAGCGTGCGAAGATGCTGTGAAAAGTGCCAGCCCAAACCTGTTTCGCTTTTATTCCCACCACTTTCTCAATGCGTTCTTGCATTTCCCTGGCTGCCTTGTTGGTAAAAGTGAGTGCCATGATATGCCAGGGAATCACCCCCTGTTCTATCAAATAGGCAATCCTGTAAGTGAGTACGCGGGTTTTTCCGGAACCCGGCCCTGCAACAACCAATACAGGTCCGTCTTTACTCGTAACAGCCTGCCGCTGTACGGTATTTAATTCATTAAGATAGTTTCCAGTTTTTTGAGTGAGTTCCTGCATGGTGTCTGTTTTCAAATTCATTCCTAATTAACCGCTAATAACGCGAAGACGCAAATGGTTAAAGATTCTTCCAATAATTCTCCATTCTCCATTCTCCATTTGATAAATCCCTCATCCCTCATCCCTCATTCAATTCTTCCCAATACTCAACAGCTCTGCGGGTGTGGGGAATGCAGATGGAACCACCGACCAGATTGGCGATTGAAAACACTTCATACACTTCATCAGTAGTTACACCCAGTTCATGACAGGTGCCAAGATGATAGCGAATGCAGTCATCACAGCGAAGAACCATAGATGCAACCAGACCTAGCAATTCTTTGGTTTTTTTGTCCAAAGCACCATCGGCGTAAGCTCCACCATCGAGTGCAAAAAAGCGGTTCAGGGTTTTATTTTGTTGGGCGAATATCTTGTCGTTCATCTTCGAACGGTAATCATTGAAATCTTTTACGAGCGACATGGATTAAAATTTAGAGGTTTGAGATAGCGGTTGAAAATACATGTCCGGGTATGATGATTTTCAAAGCCCGGCAAAGGTAAATGAAATGATTGGAGCGTGGGGGGAAGCTCTGCCCTTAAATTGAAAAGGAATAAAATCTGATTCAGGAAGTCAGTGATTTGACTGCTTGCAGCGTTGCTTCAATTTCTTCTTTTGTCGTATAAATGGAAATCCCCAGCCTGGTGACACCGCCTTTCTCTGCAAGACCCAACACTTCCGTGGCTTTTACAGCATAGAAATGACCATCCCAAGCACAGATGTTTTTTTCACCCAATTGGCGGCAGACTTCCTCCGCTGTTTTTCCTTCCACAGTAAAACTGAGCGTCGGAGCCCTTAATGGTTCAGTCGGGGGGGGGCCATAAATGTTAATCCCCTTTATTTTGGAAAGACCTTCATAAAGCATCAGGAAATTTTCTTTTTCACGGGTTCTGATGAACCTCATGCCAGAAGCTAATTGGTCAGCAAGTGACGTTCCGCTTCCGAAACTGGCTATAAAATCAATGGCAGCACCAACACCTGCAATGGCTGCAAAATTCAGCGTTCCGGTTTCAATTTTAAAAGGTGCGTGTTGCTCCTGAGTCCGCAGTGAGTCTGTTGGAAGTCTGTCCAGCAAACCATGCCTGGAATACAGAATCCCAACATGGGGGCCATAAAACTTATAGGCAGAACAGAGCAGGAAATCGCAGCCGATGTCTTGGACATCAATGGGTAGGTGTGGTGCAAAATGAACCGCGTCGAGCAGCAACCAAGCACCCATTTTGTATGTCAACTCCCTCACCAGTTGCACATCATTGACTGTCCCGAAAATGTTGGAAGCATAACCCATGGCTACCAGCCGTGTTCTTTCATTGATTTTTGCCTCAAAATCGACATAATCGAGCTTGCCATTTGGTAGCAAAGAAACTTCCCTAACGATAATTCCATGAGCTCGCAAACTGAGCCAGGGCCCTCGGTTTGCTTCATGGTCGAGTTGGGTAATGAGTATTTCATCACCGGGCTGGAGAGCCCGGGCAATTGCCTTGCTCAAACTAAAATTCAAGGTGGTCATGTTTTGCCCAAAGGAGATGAGGTGACCAGTCTCAGCCCCTAAAAAAGCCGCCATTTTTTCGCGGACATCTTCCATCATCTGGTCCGTTTCCCTGGTGGTGATGAATTGGCCGTGTGAATTCGCGTTACAGGTTTTGTAATAATTGCTGATAGCGTCAATCACACTTTGAGGCACCTGTGTGCCAGCTGGCCCATCCAGATATATCAGTGGCCGGCCATTGTATTCCCTGTTAAGCGATGGGAACTGATTCCTTATGATTTGATCGTTCATTATGTAAATGATTATAGTTTGAAGTTTGAACCTCAACTTCAAACTTCAAACTCCAAACTCCAAACTTCAAACTCCGAACTCCCACTTATTCTTTCTTTCTCGGCCTTTCCACAGTCATTCCGGAAATAGTGTTGCCAAAGAAAACAGCATTTGCCAGGAGTTTATTATTACCGTACCAAAAAGCCCTGAAGTTCGGGTTGTCGGACATACTGATGACTTTTCCACTGCCTACACCGCTTACAATGATAGAAGCACTACCACCGGCCAAACTCATATGGGTCGGGTGAGCATAACCAGCCATCAATGGTTTGGAGGTGTAATAAGACGGCATAGCATATACATTTTGAGCTGGCTCCAGAAAATCACCGGAAGTACGGAACATCGGAAGCCTTTTATTGCGAAAACCGTAGCCAAGAGGATGTGTCAAATCAATTTCAGTTTCAAAAATAGAACCTGCCAGTGACAAAGCACCGCGATCCTCCTGCGAACTGGCATAAGGACGTACACCAGTGGACGGGTTTTCCTTTGGTTTTTTAAATTCCACGTTGGCCAATTGGCGATCGGCGAGCCAGCGCACTGCCGTTTCAGTGCCAATTAGAACACCACCGGCATTCAGCCAGGTTTTCAGGGTCTCAGCATTCAGTCGGTTGTAGTTACCGGATGCCATGATGATGACATTAAACCTGTCAATATTGGAACTGCTGAGGTTGGATGCTTCCACTTTCGTTACAGGAATATTGTAGCGTGTGTCCAAAAGGTGCCAAAGTTCGCCAATGTCATTGGAACTGGAACCTTCCCCGACTATCAACGCAATTTTTGGTTGTCTGACAACTTCCATATTTCCACTGCCAAGGTCAATTCCCACCGGTGTGAGTCCCGTAGTTAATCCATAGACATTGATGTGTCCAATCAGTGCAGCTTCTTTAAGTAAATCAAATATTTCTGCTGCGGATTTTGATTGGTTCTGATGCTGGATGACAATAGTGCCGTATGTGAACTCCTTTTCTCCGTTTTTAAGTATTCCGGTAAAAGGTTTAGTCGCCACTTTTGCCATCACACCATTTTTGAGCAAATGGTAGAGTGCAGCCGGGGCATAATATTCATCCCATTCAAAAGCAAAAGCATAATCGGAAGCGACAGCCATTACCTGTCCGTTTTTCAATTTGGTTGTGGAAATTTCCTGACCTAGCAGTGACGAAGAGTAAGACTTGGCATTTAGTGTTTCATATTGAAGATTGAATGCCAAAGGCATAGTCCATGCGCTTACATCATAAAAGATGCTGTCCTCGAAAGTCACATCCCGTTGGAAGAAGGCATGAATCAGTTTGTTCTGAGTTTGCTCCAACGGAATGATGCAGGCCGATCCGGGTTCAAAATCTTTACCGTTTAGTGTTACTTTTTTGGACAATTCATAGACCTTAATTTGCTGCCGTTTCAACATATCAATGAAAGTGGCCAGCCGGGCATGGTCGTATTTTTCACCAACAATGAATGCTTTGCGGTCGTCAGCTTTGGCATCCTTAATGGCGTTTTTATAGAAATCACGTTGGAACTCGAGCAGTTCTGTCCTCAATGATAACACGCCTTCCTGTGTGGAAAGTGCCGTAGTTACCTGGTTTCTGATAGTAAAGGCGAAGGATAGCAGTCCATTTTCGGTAGCCTGCAGGTGGCCTCTGCTGCTCGCCTGCTCGAACAAAATACCAATACATGCATTGGCATCAGGGAATGTTGAACCTTTCCCAAAATAGAAATCGTCGAATCCTTCTTCGGTGAAATACAATGAGCCAATTTTATCCAATGCCTTTGCATGATATTCTCCAAGACGGGCCGTCAGTTCCTGGTTCTTTTTGGGTGTGATAGGATTGATGCGGCTCTGAATCCCGGGCATAAAGAAAAAGGTAGAGTTGCTCCCCATTTCATGATGATCAGTCAGTACATTGGGTTTCCAGGCGTGAAAAGTACGGATACGGGCCTGACTTTCCGGGTGTATGGTCACCAGCCAATCGCGGTTCAGGTCAAACCAGTAGTGATTGGTTCGACCGCCGGGCCAGGCTTCGCTGTATTCTCTGTCCGCGCTGTCGTCGGTTAAGTTAACATTCTTGTGCATGTTCACCCATGTGGAGAAGCGGTGCAGGCCGTCTGGATTGAGACAGGGGTCAAAAATGATGACTGTTTCGCTCAGCAGTTTTTCGAGGTGAGGGCTTTGACCCGCCGCCAGATAATACGCAACCAGCAAAGCACCATTGGCCCCGCTGGCTTCGTTACCGTGGATGCTGAATCCCTGATACAGTACTGCCGGCATTTTACTGATATCCAGACTACCCGATTTCTCAGGGTCGCTGAGGGCAATATGTTGGCTTTGGATGGAAGCCAGATTGTCATGGTTAGCCTTTGAAGTTATGATGAGGTTGATGAGTGGCCTATTCTCATAGGTTCTTCCTGTTTCCACCAATTTTATCCTGTCAGAAGCTGCTGCCAGTGTTCTGAAGTAATTGAGCAATTGGTCATGACTCACATGCCATTCTCCAACCTGATAACCCAATACCTTTTCTGGTGTGGGTATGGAAGCATCATAGCTTATATCTGGAAGAAAGTAGGTAAGAGGCTGTTTTTGAGCGATTAGCAGGCTGTGAACAGCCAGGAGCAAAAAGAGAGTTTTTATGTGTCGCATTTTCAGTGGTTTGAGTTATGGTGAGCGGCTAATTTATACAATACTGCCATATTCCCCGTTGCTACGCCACCACGATTTGCAAGTGCAGGAAAAATAATGTGTTTATGTCGGTGAATGGCATCAAAGCATTATAAAACACATCAGGTTGCTGGTGTTGAAAAAGGGGGATTGATATCGAAAAGTTTTTTGCAAGAATGAATCAGTATTCAGGCAGAAATGAACATCCGCTTGTGCAGTTTTCCTGAGCAATGTGTTTTGAGCAATTCACAGAAATGGTCCATAGCCTGTTCAAGTCCACCGCTTTTGCCGAAGGAAAAAAATACACTCAGGAAATGGGTTGTATTTTCCGTAACCATTGTTCTCTCTGAATCACTGGTTGGGCTGCCAAAAGCACCCAATTCATCTCGCAACAGTGGCAGGCCTTCCATATTCAGCTCGCCACGGCCGATGGCGTTATAGGGTTCATCAGCTGCCCCTCTGCCGAGAATAATGTTGCCGACAATTTTACCGGCATCATATCCACCAATGGAAAATCCGCTCTGGACGGAAATAAGATTCAGGCAATCCACCACGTTATTCACACGGTACAATCCTTTGCCCTGGGCTATTCTGCGCATTAGCGCTTCAGCAGAAGGCCTGTAACGGCTTGGGTCTTTTCCCAAGGATTTATAGGCTTTTCTGGTTTCTTTTAGCGGTTGTATGTCGTGAATGGCTTCAATTGTCAATTCGGTTTCGATGGCTTTGAGGCGAGCAGCTATTTGTGACTGTAAAAAATGATCAGACGAACTCACCACCACCTGGTGTAGCAAACAACCTAAGCGTGTAACCTGGTTTATTTCGGCAAATGAAGATTTTATTTCAATGTTTGGTAAAAACATGAGTTTAGAGTTTTGTCAGGGCAAGAGCTACAAATGTATATCAACCGACAACAAAGGCCATACTGCCGAACAGTTGCGGTGATTTTTATTCTTGCCTTTACCATTAACTTTTGCTAAGGTTGCAAGTTCTTACATTTGACCATTCCACTCCGCTTTAGTATAAAGGCAAAAGTAAAAAGGCAAAAGGACCCCGAGTACTCGGGGGGAAATTGGAAAATAACCAAGCCCCAGCAACCATCTGCCAACAGCCAACCAAGAGCCAACTGATTTTCAAGCGGTTAAGAAATCACAGCCAGCTTTATTTTTGACTCATTACTTAGAGATGGTATTTTACCACAAACAACAGATGAAACACAACTTTCTTTTCGGGATTGCTCTGTTTGTCTGCCAGCTCTTGCCGCAATTTGGATTAATGGCTCAGGTCACCCTTTCGACAACCAATTTGCCCATTTTGGTTATCAATACGGTAAATGGTACTGCTATTGTCAATGAGCCCAAACGAGATGCTGAACTCGGCATTATCTGGAATGAGGACAAAGCACCCAACAGCATACACTCTCCTTTCAATCATTTTCACGGTAAAATAGGCATTGAATTACGGGGAAGTTCATCGATGACTTTCGATAAGAAGGGTTATGCCATGGAAACAAGGAAGGCCGATGGAAGTGCGCTGAATGTGGCTCTTTTGGGATTTCCTGCTGAAAACGATTGGGTGCTGCACGGCCCGTATAGTGATAAAAGCCTGATGCGGAATGCCCTGGCCTACACCATGGCTGGTTGGATTATGGAGTACGCTCCCAGGGTGCGTTTTGTGGAACTCATCCTGAATGGCAGTTACATGGGTGTTTATCTGTTTACTGAAAAAATCAAACGCGATGCCAATAGGGTGAATATTGCGGATTTAAATCCTGAGGAGAACACAGGCGATGACCTGACAGGAGGGTATATTCTTAAGATTGATAAATGGGATGGAGTCAATAATGCGGGTTTCAATTCGCAATTTAAAGCATACCCGGGCTCAAAGTCAACCACCACATTTCAATATCACTATCCCAAACCGGAGGATATCAGTACAGCCCAAAAGGATTACATCCAAACGCATATGTACTATCTGGAATCGGCTCTGGCTTCAACATCATTCTCACATACTGTTGATGGGTACCGAAAGTACTTCGATATGCCGTCCTTCATGCAAAATATGTTCATTCAGGAGGTTTCCAAGAATGTGGATGGCTACCGCCTGAGCCAGTTTATGTATAAGAATAAGAACAGCGTTAACGGTAAATTGAAAATGGGCCCGGTCTGGGATTTCAACCTCGGATTTGGAAATTCTAATTATTGCGCAGGGCAATACACCTATGGCTGGGCCTGGGAATTCAATAACGTTTGTGCTGGTCCGCAATGGGAAGTTCATTTTTGGTGGCCAAGAATGATGGAGGACCCGGTTTTCAGACAAGAGATTGACGACTACTGGATTTCATTGCGTAAAACAAAATTATCCAATACCCGCATTTTTGGGTTGATTGATTCACTGGAGCAAATATTGAAAGTACCTGCCTCCCGGAACTTTCAGAAATGGACAATACTAAACAAGTGGGTTTGGCCCAATAACTATGTCGGGGGCACTTATGAAAACGAAGTGAACTATCTGCGTAGCTGGCTGACAGCCCGATTGGCCTGGCTGGATAATTCATTTGGTAAGATGACACCTGTTGAAGACAAGACCAAAGTAGTGAAAGCTGCGAAAGTTTTTCCCAATCCTTTTTCAGCGGAAGTGGTTCTCAGTTTTTATTCACCTGGGGCTCAAGCCTTTTTGATAGAAATTTATGATGCCCGTGGCCGAAAGTTGAAAAGTTTTACAGAGGAAAAAACAGCTCCAGGGACGATAGAGAAGTCCTTAGGGTTGGACTTCGACAAAGGAATGTATTTCTACACCATCAAAATTGGTGGTGAAACCGCCTATTCGGGTAAGCTTGTGAAGTCCTGAAAAAGATTCCCTCCGCCTTTTGAAAACTACATTCTTTCCTTACTTGTTCCGAACCTATACTTTTTGGCGGAGGGACTGCATCAAAGATTGGTGAATGCTCTTGTTTTGACCTAATCACATGATTGAAACTGCACTACTTAATAAACCCCATATCCTTAACTGGCAAGCCTTTAAACTTCAGCAAATCACGGGAAAGCGTTTCATGCTCAAAGAACAGGAAGTGACCGTCAGCTTGCTTTAACCTGGCCGTCCTGACATCCTGCACCTTCTTTCCATTCAGCTTGTTGGTAAACAGGATGAGAAATTTTCCATCAGGGCTTAATTTCCAGGTGCCACTTTCGACGTTATTGGAAGTGTTATTTCCATACTGGCATGTAAAGGTATCGTCAGCTTCAAAGGAATAATTCAGGTATGCTCCTTCATCAAAATCGGGAGTCGTCGATCCGGTGAGTTTGGTATCATCCAAAGGATTGGTTATGCTGCTCCATTCACCGAACAGGTTTGACTTTACTTTGTTGAGGTGCCCCAAATTTGCAGGCGGTTCATATTTAAGCGCAGTAACTTCCCTGCTCGTTACATTTGTCCAAATCATACCCTCACAGTTTTGGGAAACTTTCAGAAGGCTGAAATCTTTCATGTCTTTATTGGTGAGAATCAAGAATCCAGCCCCATCAAATTCTTCAACCCTCCACATGAGGTCCACATAAACTGTTTTCTGACCTTTGTCTGAAATCAGGATTTCAGCTATCCCATAATCCAGAAATTGAAGTGTGTTGAGTTTGCCCTCGCTGTCAATGTAGGTCCATACTCCAGACAGGAGGTCCTGTTTTACAAGTTGTGCTGCACTCAAATCTTTATTCCGATACAAAACATGGTCGCGACAATTACCGGCATGTGTTGGTTCAGCCAGCCAGCTACTGGCTATGAGAAATAAGAGGGTGACTAATGCAGATGCTTTCATGATAGAGGTGTTTTGTAATTCATTCGGTTTTAAAAAAAAGGTGCGGGACAAATTTTGAAAAGACTCTCACACATATTTCCCGCACCAGCAAATGTTCAGATGATTTCCTAAACCGATTGACTGACCAAACGGACAGTTGGTTGCAGATTCATATATGGGTATGGAAGAATTCTATGATTTTATCGACGAACTGACTTTTAGCAGAAGGCATCGAATCTAATGTCGTCAACTTAAGGAAATTAGACACCGGGTAAGACCATGACTAATTCTGAAGCTGTAAACCGTGCCGGGGCTACGCCCCTAAACTGAACTTTGGCCAATTCTCTATAAACGGCATCGGGGCTACGCCCCTGAGCCTTATCATACGTAACTAAGTACAGAGGACCTGGCTTGAAAGATTGATGCCTTAAGTTGACGACATTAGGCATCGAATCGGGTTCTAAGGCTTGAAAATTGACTATTTTGCTGTCGCAAAAAACAGATTTCACAATAGAATCAGGGAATGCTTATCAAAACCAGAGGCATTGTTTTCAGGACAATCAAGTACTCTGAAACCAGCCTCATTGCCGACATATACACAGAGGAAAAGGGCTTGCGTTCCTATATCATCAGCGGAGTTCGTTCGTCAAAACCAAAGGTTGGATCCGGACTGTTGCAGGTAATGACCATTCTGGACCTGGTTGCCTATTTCAGAGAAGACAAAGATTTAAACAGGCTTAAAGAAGTTAAACTGCACAGGGCCTATCAATCCATCCCCTATGATGTCAGAAAAGGAGCGGTAGGCATTTTTATGATCGACATTGCCCGAAAAACCATACGCGGACAGGAAACCTCGCCGGAACTTTTTGGCTTTCTTTTCGACTATTTTACAACACTGGATGAGGCATCTCATTTTTCGAATGTGCATTTGCATTTTATGGTCAACCTGACTGCCTTCCTCGGATTTCAGATGGGAGGTAACTATTCCGCGCAAACACCTTTCTTCGATCTACAGGAAGGGATTTTTACTGAGTATGCGCCCCCTCATCCTTTTTGGATGAAACCAGAATTTGCAGAAAAGCTGAATGGATTTATTGAAACAGAACTCAACAGTTGCCATGATATTATCCTCACCAGAATGGAAAGAAAAGCCATCTTAAACAATCTGCTGGATTATTTCAAATTGCACATTGAGCATTTTCCTGAGGTTCTATCACATCATGTGCTGGAAGAAGTTCTTTCATAAATCATGATTATAGAAGTGTGAATTTCTGAAGGAATACAATTCTGCATTAGGCATAATATTTTCTCATTACATCTTTGTACTGAACCCTCTAATTCAATGAAGAAGCTATTATTGATTGCTCTGCCGGTACTTTTCAGCTTTGGCGTTTTGGCTCAAACCTCTTCAGATTCCATATTTACAGAAGCCGATCAGTTGCCCGTGTTTTCGGGGTGTTGGCAGGAAGGGCTGGATGCCGAGGCCAGGCAATTATGCTCTAACCGGGAACTCGTGCTTTTTATTTCCAGGCAATTGGAATACCCCGCGGCAGCCAGAGACTCCGGAATTACCGGCACAGTTTACGTTAGCTTTGTCGTAGATGACAGAGGAAGAGTAACACAAGCTGAAATTCTTAAAGACATAGGAGCAGGTTGTGGAGAAGCAGCGCTCGAACTCGTCGGAAGTATGCCACCGTGGCAACCCGCGATTTATCAGGGAAAGAAAGTGAAATTCAGATTGAACCTGCCTATTCAGTTTAATCTGAAAGCTCCGGATTCCGACATTTCGCAGGCATATACTATTTCATGGGGACAATTAAGCGGAGCTGAACATAGCAAGACCGATTTTATCAGTCATATCGGCAAGTCATTGCTGGTGAGAAATATTCAGGGCGAATCACTTTCCGTGGAGGAGTTGGTATTTAGTTTTGAGAAAGGAAGAAAACTAAAGGAAGCCGGAAGCAGGGGGGAAATAAACTCTGAAATCCAAAACCTGCTGAAAAAGCTTAAAACTGGCGGAGTATTAACCATCATGGCTACTGTCCAGGAAAAAGGTCGTTTTATTAATGTTTCACGCTCTTTCCGGGTCGGAAAATCCTGAAATTCACAGGCAAATTCTCTCCTGAAACCGCTTTGTTAACTTTCTTCTAATCACTACACAATTTCTGAGGCCATTTGCTATCTTTGCCGGGTCGTAAAAAAGACAACAACTTCTAACCTTGGCAAGTTTACCGCAAACAATCCTGCAGTTCTTGCTAAACAATCATCTAATAATTTAAACTATATTGAAATGAGCATGCAATTTACTTTTAGGTTGTTCGCAATCTTGATGGTAGCCTCTGTTGCCCTTACCTCCTGTGTTTCTAAAAAGAAATTCGATCAGTTGATGTCTGAAAAGGACGGCTTGGCTAATACACTTTCTCAAAGTCAGCAAAAAGTAGCTCAATTGGAGCAAAAGGTAGCTTCCCTTGAAGCTGATATGGCTTCTGAAAAAGCAAGACTTAATGGTGAACTTGATGGAATCCGTAAAGACCTCGCTACCGCAAAGAGTGATTTGGCAGCTGCCAAGCAGCAAGTTGCTGCTAAAGAAGCTGAAATCGCCGGTTTGAAAACTCAGGTTAAAGAGGCATTCGGCATCGGAAGCGATGTTGCAGTCTCAGATGTTGGTGGACAATTGTATGTTACCCTCTCAGAACCAGTAAATTTCAAAAGTGGCTCTGCCTCTTTGAACAAACAAACCCGTAAAGCAGTAGAAGCCCTTGCTACTACAATGAAGAACAATCCTAATATGCACCTACTTATCGAAGGTCATACCGACACGGATAAGTATCCTGCAGGTTCAGGTATGGATAACTGGCAGTTGAGCGTAAACCGCGCAATGACTGTTGTTAAGAGATTGATTAAATTGGGTGTTCAGCCTTCACAATTGACTGTAGCCGGTCGTGGTGAACTCGCTCCTGTTGCTCCAAACGACAAAACAGGAAAAGCAAAGAACCGCAGAATTGAAGCTAAACCAGTTCCCAAAACTGGTACTCTTTATAAAATCGGTGGTTAATACTTAACCACTCCATTTTGGAAATCCGGTGGCTCTGTTAGGTGATACCGGATTTTTTTGTGCGCCTTTTTAACCTGACTCTCCGGAGTAAGTGACCTGGTGACTGGGAGTCAGCCGGTGATTGGTATGTACGGGATTTATGGCTATTTGAATATTTCCCCCAAAGCTTTCAGGTCAATATTTCCACCCGATAGGATAAGCCCGACTTTTTTCCCTTTAAAGAGTTCTTTTTCTTTCATCAGGGCGGCAAGAGGGACAGCCCCGGAAGGTTCTACCACAATTTTCATTCTTTCCATTAATAACCGAAGAGCTTCAACAATTTCATACTCTTCTACTCTGACAATCTTTTCAACATATTGCTGTATGAGTGGGAAAGTCTTGTCCCCCAAAGACGTTCGCAAACCGTCCGCAATAGTTTGCGGATTGGTTTGTGGAATAAAATGACCAGCCTGCATCGACTGCCAGGCATCATCGGCACCCATTGGCTCGGCTGCAATTACTTTTGTTTTGGAAGAATGAAAATGTGCAGCCAGGGCGGTTCCCGATACCAAACCTCCCCCTCCAACAGGTGAGAGGATGAAATCCAGTTCGGGATAATCTTCAAGAAGTTCCAGGGCAGCCGTTCCCTGACCCAGTATGACATCGTAATCGTTGTATGGGTGGAGAAAGGTAGCTCCCGTGCGGTTTACCACTTCATTCAAAGTGTCTTCACGTGCCTGCAAAGTTGGCACACATTCAATGACCTGGCCACCATAACCTTTTACTGCTTCCTTTTTTACGGCTGGTGCATTGGAAGGCATCACGATATAGGCTTTTATTCCCATCATTTTTGCTGAAAGTGCCAGGGCTTGTGCAAAATTCCCTGAACTGTGCGTGGCTACTCCCTTTGCTCTTTGTTCCTCCGTAAGACAAAGGATGGCATTGGCTGCCCCACGCATTTTGAAAGCTCCCATTTTCTGGAAGTTCTCGCATTTAAAGAAAACCTCAGCTCCGGACATTCTATTGATGCTCTGGTTGGTCAGTACTGGCGTTCTGTGGATGAATCCGCTTATGCGAACCTGTGCATTGATGAGGTCTTTTTTCTGCAAAGCAATGTTCATACGGCTGACTTTATATTGTTGCATTCTGACTTTCCCGAGCCCCGAGGCTTCGGGGGGACAGGCAAACTTTCCCGAGCCCCGAGGCTTCGGGGGGACAGGCAAACTTTCCCGAGCCCCGAGGCTTCGGGGGGACAGGCAAACTTCCTCCGATAGCTATCGGAGTCAAACTTCAAACTATTTAGCAATCTCCATCAACTTATCTAAGTTTGGCGAAAGGATTATTTCCGTTCTTCTGTTTTTGGCCCTATTGGCTTCGGTTGTGTTGGGAACAACTGGCAGGTGCATACCGCGACCAGCAGCCATGAGCCTTTCCGGGGTCACCCCATTGATAGCCAATATCTTGACGACAGAAGTTGCACGACGTGTACTGAGGTCCCAGTTCAGGTCCACGCTGCCCACGTTATCGGTATGTCCTTCCACAATGATTTCGATGTTGGGATTATCCCTCAAAGCAGCGGCTACTTGTTCAAGGGCGGTAACACCTTTAGCATCAACTTTGTCACTGCCCGTTTTGAAGAGCAGGTTTTGGCTTAGGGACACGTAAATTTTGCCATTGCGTTCACTTACGCTCAGGTCTGATTCCGAATAACCTCTTAGCGCAGAACTCAGACTGTTTCGAAGAGCTGACATTTGAGCCTCTTTTTCGGCTACTATTTTTTCGAGCTCAATAACCCTCTTTTCTCTTGATTCCAGGTCAACACGCAAGGTTTCAAGATTGGAAGATTGCAGACCCAAAGTCTGTTCAAGTCCTTTCAGTTGCCTTTCTTTTTGAATGAGTTCATTCTCAATACTGGCCAGTTTTTCCTCATAGGTTCTCCTGTCGGCGGAATAGTTTGACAACAATTTGGATTTTTCGAGAGCGGCAGATTCGAAACGTTCCATGACAAGTCTATAGTCGAGTTGGGCTTTTTCCAATTCGAGTTTGGTTCTGGTCAGTTCATTCTGTAGTTGTGAAGCTCTGTTATCGGAGGCACGGAGTTGCGTTTTCACTTCATCGTTTTCTTTCTCAACGAGTTTCAATCTTTCAGATTCCGCTTTGAAGTGATCGCGGGCAGCTTGCATATCATTGAATTTCTGTGTGGAAACACAGCTGGAAGTCAAAGTTGCAATGACTAAAGCGAAGGGGATTAATTTGCTGATTTTCATAGGAAAAAGGTTTAAAAGATTTTTTGCAAATATAAACAAGGACATCGCATCCGCAGGCGAAACGATGGATAAGATGACTGCAATTTGTGAATCCAGGGTGTGAAAACTTCGGCTTTCTTATTCAATGGCACCGCCACAACTGGAACCTGCTCCTGCAGTGCAGCCATAACAATGTTGATTGACAACGATTTCCCTTTTCAATAGGGCCTCCAGGTCAAACGTATTCAGGTGTTGATGCTCGCGTGAGGACACTTTCAGGTTGAGCATTTGATTGAAATCGCAATCGAAGAGATAACCATCCCAACTAACAGAAATTGTATTTCTGCACATCAGTCCAGGCACTGTTGCCGGGTTAAAGGCATTTACCAATGTATCCATGTATTCAGCATAATTTCCGGATTGCAAAAGGTAATCCAGGAAGCGACTGATGGGTAGATTGGTAATGGTAAAGAGATTATTGAAAAGGATATTGTGCCTGCTCCTGAGTTGTTTTTTGAATTCCATTTCGAGGGTAAACTGAGAACCGGGTAAAAAAGCACCTGTCGGATTGTACACCAGGTCGAGTTGCAGAGAGCTGCTTTCCCGGCCATAACCCACCTCGTTCAACATTCTTAACGCGGCGACAGAGTCATCGAAAACGCCTTCTCCGCGTTGAGCGTCTGTGCGAATCCGGTTGTAATAGGGTAGGGAAGAGACGACATTCACATTGTGCCCGGCGTAGAATTCCGGCAGGTCGAGGTATTTGTGGTTTGAAACAATTATCGTGAGATTACTGCGAACGATAATTTTCAATTCGAGTTTGGATAGTTCAGTAACCAACCTCCTGAAATTTGGATTCATTTCAGGCGCACCTCCAGTGATATCTACTGTATGTATTGATGGGACCGATTTAATAATGTCAAGGCATCTTTCCATCAGTTCTCTGGACATTTGCTCATCCTTGCGGTCGGGGCCGGCGTCCACATGGCAATGCGCACAGGATTGATTGCATAGTTTTCCAATGTTGATTTGGAAAATCTCCAATTCTGATGACAGCAGGGGGAAGTATCCGCAGGATTTTAGCTGTTCGGCAAAGGGTTGAAATGAATTTTCCAGGACTTCATGGTCATTCAGCAAATCGAGCTGATAGAAAGTATCAGAAAGTTTACTTCCACGTGAGAGCAACGATTTGCTTTTTTGATGAATGGGCATGTACTTGAAGAATTAAAACATCGACACTGAAAAAGTCAGTTGCTAATGAACAGGGTAGATTCCGATTAGTTTGGGTGAGGTGTCTCCTACATGGTCATTTTCTTGACATGGTCCATCATTTGGACTCCATAAACCAGGGAAGTACCTGCTCTGATAGCCGCCGCCACATGTACTGCCTCCATCATTTGCTCTTCGTCGGAGCCGTTTTGGATGCAGGCACTGGAATACGCATCAATGCAATAGGGGCATTGAATTGCATGGGCGACGGCCAGTGCAATAAGTGCTTTTTCCCGAACGGTCAAGGCTCCTTCTTTCATGACCTCGCCGTACCAATCGAAAAACCTGCTACCCATCGATTCCTGAAACTCTGTGATTTTACCGAATCGCTTAAGTTCATCCGTGCTGAAGTAGTATTCTTTTGACATGGGTGAAATGTTTTTTTATTTGAAGAACGGCAAAATAAAAGAATTTTATTAAGACTAGTGGCAAGAAATGATGATTGACGAAATAGTGAATGTTCGTCTGGTAAGGTTTAAGGCAGGGGTGATTGGTGCTGGTTTTTGACTGTAATGGAATTTCAGGATTTAATTTCCAGCTGTAATGTTTTTTCAG
>CAYRDX010000045.1:0-38047 GCA_964423205.1 uncultured Saprospiraceae bacterium
TTTTTATTCAATTAACCCATTCAATTTAGCTTTTTTTCAAAGTGAGAATTACTGCCAATGAATCTTACTTTCTCCTTCATGATTCTCCAAATTTATACCTTTGCTTCCCCTGTCCGGTTCTATCGGAGAAATTTGTTTATGTGAATAAAATGGAGAATCCATCCGTCCAAATTATTTAAGACAATCCTTTAAGTCTATGCACCAGATCAGCCCGGAAATACTCACCATTCAGCAAGTTGATCAAATACTGAAAAACGGCACTAAACTGGAGATATCCGAAATCAGTACAGCCAGAATCAAACGTTGCCGAACCTTTTTGGAGAATAAGATCGCACATTCAGAAGAACCTATCTATGGCATCAATACGGGATTTGGTTCTTTGTGCAATGTAGAAATTGACAAGAAAGAATTGGAACAACTCCAGGCCAATCTGGTTATGTCACATGCCTGTGGCATGGGTGAAGAAGCACCCGCTGAAATAGTCCGGCTCATGCTGTTGCTGAAAATACAGGGATTGTCACTGGGTTATTCTGCCGTACAGTTATCCACTATTCAGCTGTTAATGGAATTTTTCAACAGAGACATTTTGCCAGTCATATATCAGCAAGGTTCTCTTGGAGCATCGGGTGATCTGGCGCCATTGGCACACCTCAGTTTGCCATTATTAGGCATAGGAGATGTCAGGTGGAAGGGCAAGTTAATATCATCGAAGGATGCATTGGAACAAAATAGTCTTACCCCAATTAAGCTGCAATCAAAGGAAGGGTTGGCTCTGCTCAACGGCACCCAGTTCTGTTCTGCATACGGAGTTTACAATTTATCGGAAGCCAAAAGATTGCTTTCACTAGCCAGCCTGTGTGCCGCACTTTCTTTTGATGCTTTCGACTGTCGGCTTTCACCAATGGATGAAAAATTACACATCATTCGTCCGCATGAAGGTCAAAAGTCAATTGCCAGAACCATACAAGATTTATTGGTTGGCTCCGAAATAGCCTCCCGAAAAAAGACAAGTGTTCAGGATCCCTACTCCTTCCGCTGTGTACCGCAGGTGCATGGGGCAAGTGCCGACACCATCGCCCATGTAGAGAAAGTTCTGACCACTGAAATCAACTCCGTGACTGATAATCCAACAGTCTTCCCTGACGAGGACGCTATTCTTTCCGGTGGCAATTTTCATGCACAACCCCTGGCACTGATAATGGATTTTCTCTCCATCGCAGTGGCGGAACTGGGAAGTATTTCCGAAAGAAGGACTTATCAACTCATCAGCGGACAACGTGGACTTCCAAGTGTGCTCAGCCGGCAGAGCGGACTTAATTCAGGGATGATGATACCACACTACACGGCTGCCGGTATCGTTAGTCAGAGTAAACAACTCTGTACTCCTGCATCCGTCGACAGCATAGTTTCCAGTAATGGACAAGAAGACCATGTCAGTATGGGAGCTAATGCTGCTACAAAAGCTTTTAAAGTCGTAAAGAATCTGGAAAGTCTTCTGGCCATAGAGTTTATGACTGCTGCACAAGCAATTGAATTCAGAAGGCCGGCCAAAACATCACCAAAATTGGAAGCCATTCTTCATGACTATCGCAAAAGTGTACCTGCTTTGTCCGAAGACCGGGTTCTTCATCACGACATGGTAAAAACGGTGGAGTTTTTGAAAACTATCGATTTTTAAGCCTAGGCTTGAAAAGAAGTTTCCGGAAGAAATTTACATAAAGTGATGCCGCAATCGCCAGAAGAAAGAGGCCCAAGGTAAGATTATCAATCAATGCCGGACTAAAATCCTGCCCTGTCAGCTTATCAGCAAGGTATTTCACAAAAGAATTTGGCAGTCCGGTTTCACCTAATTGAATCTTCACATCCCAATGCCAGTCGGTCAAGAGGCAATAACCCCAACCATACCAAATCCCCAGCAGAAACCAGGAACCCAGTGTGAGAGCAGCTACTACCACATGTGCTTTCCTGGTTTTCTCCCATACCCACCCCAGCAGGTTGAAGCCTATCACCAGGAGGTGAAGGATGGTGAATATAATGTCCAAAAGAACTAACATAATATTTGTGTGTGAGAGAAGGTCTGGTTCCGAGCCAGGCCCTCTCGTAGGGTTTTCAACCTGTGAAATAACTTAACACGCCAATGACCATGGCTATAACAAACAGAGAAGCAACCACATCCACCCAGGTCCAACTGGCCTTATTTGCTGCTCTTTGTTCCAGTGTCAAGGTTCCATAAGTCAATCCCGAAATCTTTGTTTCTGGCGGTGGAGGTGTCATCAAACTCACTGTAATACAGATGATAACGCAAATGACAAACAACAGAATGCAGAAATGCAGGAAGTTGATGGTAGCCCATGTGTGCAGAAATCCTGTCAGACTTTCTTTATTCAGTTCGGCTACCAGTCTTGACATGCCGAGGAAAAATCCACCAACAAGTGTAGCTATCGCTCCCTGTTTATTTATACGTTTATAAAACAACCCAAGCAGGAAAGTTGCTGTAATGGGCGGAGCAATATAACTCTGCACGCTTTGTAAGTATTCATAAAGTACACCGGAAATATTTTCCATAATGGGAATCCAGGCAATGCCGAGCAATACAATTATTGCAGTCGCTACCCGGCCAATATTCAAAAGCTTCTTCTCCGGAGTATTTGGAAACAGCTTTTGATAGACATCTATGGTGAAAAGTGTTGAACAGGAATTGAAAACTGAAGCCAACGAACTCATCAGAGCTGCCAGCAAACCTGCAGCAACCAGACCTCGAAGACCCGCAGGCAGCAATTGTGTCATTATTGCTGCAAAAGCCTGATCCGAGCGCTCCACCTGTAACTGCCCATTTTGAGCCAGGGCATAAGCTATTATGCCGGGGACCAGAAAAATGAAAACAGGAGTCAATTTGAGAAAGCCACCAAAAATAGCTCCTCTTCGTCCTTCAGTAACATTCTTTGCTGCCAAAACCCGCTGCACAATGTACTGGTCAGTACACCAATACCAGACTCCAACAATGCTACCACCTATTAATAGTCCCGTCCATGGAAATTCAGGGTCAGTCATCGGCCTCCACATGTCAAAATGGGCACTTCCAGCCATTTCCTTTAGGTTGGCCCAGCCGCCAATTTTATCCAAACCTATAATAGTAACTGCAGCAGCACCCAGTATCAATATGACTGTCTGTACTGCTTCTGTGTAAATGACTGCCCTCATGCCGCCCAAAACGGTGTAAATACCGGTGAGTATTACCGTTATCAGTGCGCCTTCCCAAAAGTCAATACCGAGTAGCGTTGTGATAACTATTCCACCTGCATAAATGGTCACAGAGATTTTGGTGAGGACATATCCGACTAATGAGAAAATGGAAAGGAACCAGCGTGCATTGGGGCTGAATCTCTTCTCCAGAAACTCCGGCATGGTGAACACGCCACTACGAGCATAAAAGGGCAAAAACACCCATCCCAATAACAGTACTATCCATGCATGCATTTCGAAATGCGCCATAGGCATTCCGCTTTGGAAGCCTGTACCTGCAAGCCCTACGACGTGTTCAGAACCAATGTTGGAAGCAAATATCGAAGCACCGACCATAAACCAGCCAATATTACGGCCAGCTAAAAAGTAATCTTCAGTGTCCTTGTGCTTTTTCAGAATGACCCAAAGGGCTACACCAAAAAGAACGGCAAAATAAAGCCCAAGTACAATCCAATCTAATGTTTGGAAGGTTACCATTTAGATTTGTTTGAAAGTGGTTTAACGATTGTTTGATGTTGGTTCTATATGGTTTGTAAATTCTTAGATTGAACGATTAATGATGTTTTCAAATAGCTCCTGTTTGCCGCTCTTCTGTATAGGTTCTCCAATTTGATCGGCTATGGCTGACAAATCTTCCAGGCGGAGCTTTTTATTTTCGAATTCCTTACCCTTTCCTGAATCAAATGAGCTGTAACGCTCTTTCCTCAGGCTGGTGTAATCCGTATTTTCCAGCACATGTGCGGCCGTAATCAGCGCTTTGGCAAATGCATCCATACCTCCGATATGTGCATAGAAGATATCCTCAAGGTCTGTCGAATTGCGTCGAGTTTTTGCGTCGAAATTTATTCCACCCCCTTGGAGGCCTCTACTTTGAAGTAATATGAGCATGGCTTCGGTCAATTCAAGTACGTTATTGGGAAATTGATCTGTGTCCCAGCCATTTTGATAATCGCCCCGGTTGGCATCCATACTACCCAGCATACCGGCATCGGCTGCCACCTGCAATTCGTGCTGAAAGGTGTGCAGAGCCAAGGTCGCGTGATTTACTTCGATGTTTAGTTTAAAGTCGTGTTGTAATCCGTACTCACGCATAAACTTAATACAAGTCGCCGCATCAAAATCGTACTGATGCTTGCTGGGCTCCATGGGTTTTGGCTCAATAAAGAAAGTGCCTTTGAAGCCTTGTTTCCTAGCATAGTCTTTTGCTATATGCAGGAAAGTAGCGAGATGGTTGAGTTCGCGCTTCATGTCAGTGTTTAGTAAGGACATATATCCTTCACGGCCACCCCAAAAGACGTAATTCTGACCATCCAGTTTAATGGTAGCATCCAGTGCATTTTTGACTTGGGCTCCTGCCCATGCAACCACTGCAAAATCCGGGTTGGTGGCTGCACCGTTCATGTAACGGGGATGCGAAAACAAGTTGGCTGTTCCCCAAAGCAGCTGAACTCCGGATTCCTTTTGTTTTTCCTGGGCATAGTCCGTAATGGCATCCAATCGCTTTCCTGACTCCGTCAATGTATCAGCTTCTGCCACCAAATCGTAATCATGAAAACAATAAAAGGGGATTCCCAACTTCGTGATGAACTCAAAACCGGCATCCATTTTATCACGAGCCAATTGCATGGGATCACCCGATGAAAGCCATGGGAAGTTTTTGGTGGCGGCGCCAAACGGATCTCCGCCTGTGCCACACAGCGTATGCCACCAGGCCACTGCGAAGCGGAAATGCTCTTTCATGGTTTTGCCAAAAACCACTTTGTTTTCGTCGTAGAATCGAAAAGCAAGCGGATTGTCTGTGTCCTTTCCTTCAAAAGGAATTCTGCCTATGCCTTTGAAATATTCCTTTTTACCTACTGTCAGATTGATTTTACCTGTTGAATTGCCCATGATTATGTTTGGTTTTACAGATTTCTACTTCATTATTGTTTTCAGCCCATCTTCCCATTGTTTAAAAGCCTGGTTGTAGGAGCCGTCATTAATCAAAGGATGGTAGGTTTTCAAGACTTCTGTATCCTTCATCGCTTCTTCGATTGAAGAATAGATTCCGGTAGCCACTCCGGCTGCTTTGGCTGCTCCTACCGCACCGGTAGTTTCCACTACCTGAATGTTACTGCCCAGAAGCGTAGAAATGGTTTCGGCAAACACAGCAGATTGAAACAGGTTATCATTGCCAACCCTCATGATTGACATATTCAAACCCATGTTTTTCAGTATGCCCATTCCATGCACGAAAGCAAAAGCAATTCCTTCCAGTGCCGCTCTGTAGAAATGAGCCTTTGAATGGCGGTTGAAATCCACATTCAGGAAACTTGCTCCAGGATTGCGGTTTTCCAGCATTCTTTCCGCGCCATTTCCGAAGGGCAATATAGTCAGACCATCAGAACCCACAGGAATGATGGCTGCTGTTTTCTCCATGTTGGTATAGGAGATGTCTTTTTCAGCCATATTTTGTCTGACCCAGTTGTATTGTATCCCAGAACCATTGATGCACAGCAGAATTCCGATGCGGGGATTCTCGGGGCTGTGATTGACATGTGCGAAACCGTTTACACGTGAGGGTGGGTCATAGACCGGCTTATCGACGATTCCATAAACTACCCCGGAAGTGCCGCCTGTTGCTGCTACTTCACCCGGCTGAAGCACATTGAGCGAAAGAGCGTTATTGGGCTGATCGCCGGCACGATAGGCAACAGGAGTACCTTTTTTCAATCCTGTCTTTTCTGCAGCTGCTTCAGTAAGCAAACCTTGAATCGAAAAAGTAGGAACTACAGGTGCTATCAGGTTTTTATTAATGTCATAAAATTTGAGTAATTCTTCTGAAATGTCATTTCTCTGAAAGTCCCAGAATATACCTTCTGACAAGCCGCTATTCGTTGTTGCTATTTCGCCGGTCAACTTCATGGCTATATAATCACCCGGCAGCATGATTTTGTGGATTGATGGGTACAACTCCGGCTCATTTTCCTTTACCCAACTTAATTTGGAAGCAGTAAAATTTCCGGGGGAATTGAGCAGGTGTTTTAAGCAAAACTCCTTGCCCATACCATCAAAAGCTTTGTTGCCAATGTCAACAGCACGGCTGTCACACCAAATAATTGAAGGTCGCAAGACTTTTTGATTCTTATCGACAACGACCAGGCCATGCATTTGATAGGAAATGCCAATCCCCTTAATGGATTCAGGATTTATGTTTGTTTTCACAAGCAACTTCTGAGTGGCCTGACAAACAGCGTCCCACCATGTTTCCGGATGCTGTTCAGCCCATCCCTGATGCGGAGCATTTATAGTCATTTCCCGGTCCGGGTGTTGAACCACTGCTACTGGCCGGCCGGTTTGCGCGTCAACCAAAGCTGCTTTTATGGAGGAACTACCAATATCGTATCCGAGTAAGTACATATCAATTCACTTTTAACACAGTCGATTTTAAGTCCTCATTTCGGGAAGAATTACCGACCATGATATTGAATTCACCAGGCTCCACCACCCATTTCTTATGGACATCCCAAAGGGCTAATTCCTCTGAGGTAATGGTAAAGTTGATGGTTTTACTTTCTCCGGGTTGGAGAAATACTTTTTTGAAACCTTTCAGCTCTTTAACCGGGCGGGTGACGCTGCTGACTTTATCTCTAATATAAAGCTGTACCACTTCACTTCCTGACCTGGTCCCGGTATTGAACACGTTAACGGTAACTACGGCTTGTTCACCGTTTGCGATTTCAGGTTTTTGTAAAACTGGTTCACCGATGTCAAAAGTTGTATAACTCAATCCGAAGCCAAAAGGATAAAGGGGCGTCACGTCTTCCCAAAGGTAACCCCGGCGCGCCGTGGGTTTGTAGTTGTAATAACTTGGAATATGTCCGGCTGAACGAGGAAAACTGACAGCTAATTTGCCGCCAGGGTTGACATCACCAAAAAGAACATTGGCCACTGCCCTACCACACTCTTGTCCAAGATACCAGCATTCGAAAACGGTTGCTGCCTTCGAAGTCAGGTTTTGTATAGCCAATGGTCTGCCATTAAACAACAGCCCAACGATGGGTTTTCGGGTTGCAGCTATGGCATCAATCAATTCATTTTGTAGTCCAAGCAAGTCAAGACTTGGTCTGTCGCCCAGGTGTGTATTTGACCATGCCTCCCTGCTGGTAAGTTCATTTCCGCCAACCGCTAAAATGACAATATCTGCTTGCTTTGCTACCCGCACTGCTTCGGTGATTTTTTTTCTGTCTTCAACTGGATTGCTAGGCAAAACAGGATCCTTGTACCAGCTACCAGGTTGGGTAATACCACATCCCTCAGCGTATAATACTTTTGCCCGGTCACCTGCTTTTTCCTTTATTCCCTGCAAGACGGTAATAAAATATTTAGGATGGTCAGAATAGCCACCCAGCAGGACTTTGTCAGCATTGGGGCCAATAACGGCGATAGTATTATATTTCTCCAAATCAAGTGGAGCCAGATTGTTGCTGTTTTGTAACAAGATGATGGATTCTTCCGCTGCTTTGAGGGCAAGAGCTGCATTTTTTTCGGAACCAACTTCTTCTTTGGCCTTATTCTCATCTGCGTAAGGATTTTCGAATAGGCCCATTTCGAACTTCATCCTAAGGTTGCGGGCAACTGCTGTATCCAACACTGACATTGGCAATTCACCATTTTCAAAAACCTCACGCAAAAGTGGGTACACTTTCCTGTCCGGCAATTCTATATCCACCCCTGTTGTCAAAGCAGCCATGGCTGCTTCCTTCAGTCCCGGAACTACTCCATGCAAAGTTGCCAACTCAGGAATGGCGTTGTAGTCGGAAACAACCACTCCATTGAAGCCCCATTCTTCTCTGAGTATCGTTTTCAGGAACCATTCATTGGCATGACTGGGTACGCCATCCACTTCATTGTAAGACGGCATAACTGCTCTGGCCCTCCCTTGTTGAACGCATTTTTTAAATGGTGGTAGAAACACTTCTCTGATTATCCGTTCAGAGATATTGGCCGGGCTGATGTTGTTTCCACCTTCTGGCTGTCCATGTCCCGTCATGTGTTTCAGTGTCGCCATCACTCGGTCAGGGCCAATAGTTTCCTCTCTACCCTGAAAGCCAAGAACAGCTGCCAAGCCCATTTCTCCGGCGAGATATGGGTCTTCGCCGAAAGTTTCTTCCGTTCTCCCCCAACGAGGGTCCCTTACTACATCCACAACAGGTGTAAGTGCCAGGTGGGTGCCGCGCGAACGGGCTTCCTTTGCTGTCATGGAGTAAAGCTCTTCTATTAATTCCGGATTCCAGGTACCTGCCAAGGCTATTGGTTGTGGAAAACTGGTGCCGTCTTTGGCAGCGTGCCCATGCAGACACTCTTCGTGAAAAATCGCCGGAATTCCCAACCGGGTTTTTTCTACCAGGAAACGCTGGATTTCATTGGTAAAACGGGCGTTTTCTTCTGCGTTTTTACCTGTATCGGTTGAAGTGTCCGGTCCTTCACTTGGCCTGCCAATCTGACCAATTCCGTCTTTTAGATAAATGGCAGCGCTGTCTGGCAGGAAGTTAAAATTGTCATCAATGAAATGTCTTTTACCTTTCCATACACATTGGATCTGAGCCAACTTCTCGTCAAGTGTCATTCTTTGAATTAAATCCTGAACCCTTTGCTCAACTGGTAAAGAAGCATCTTTGTAAGGCGGATTGCTTTCCTCAGGTTTGATGCATGACGACAGAGAAAGAATGGTAATTCCTGAAAGTAAAGTGTAGAAGAAAGCAGACTTCTGAATAAGCATTTTCAAGGCAGTATTACTTGTAAAAAGGTGCTGCATGATTCAGAATAAACTTGAACCATGAGCAGAGCAATAACCCGCCTAAGGTATTGAGATTTTGACAAAATGAAAGGGTGCCCTGTCTAACAAAAAACATGGCTAAAACTTTCAACAAGAAACTTAGTAAAAAGGCAAAAGTAAAAAGGCAAAAGGCAAAAGGCAAAAAATTTCCAACTGATTTTCAATTGGTTAAGAAAACAATTTGGCTATTTTATTTTTGACTCATTACTTAGTCACTAATTGAATGTCCCTCAGTAATCAGAATAGTATTATTCAATTTTTATTTCCGCCAGGGCAGTCTGTTCACTTTTCTTCCTGCGTGGTATCCCAGGTCAACGCCTGCCTCGCAATCCATCCGCCAATGAACCCCCAGGGGCACCCTGCTGATGGCATTTTCCTCTGCCATTTCATAAAAATTATTGAATTGACGGGGCGTACTGTAAAACTCTGTTCGCCCGAGGTGTGAATTGTCGTACATGGAATATGCATTGCCAAAAATATCTGTCAGCACTTCCGCCGCAGCTCCACCCATTGAAGAATGCCCTGAAGGATAAGCAGGGAAAGATGGTGAAATCCCAGTTTCATTGGTGAGTGGGTTTTTTAAAGCAGGCTCCCAATTTTTATCCATGACCCTTTGAATGTAACTTTCGGGGCGTTCAAAATTGTAATAATACTTTGAATACCAGCAGGCCACAACTGCATCATTCAGAGCCAAGCCTAATTTCGCATAGCAGAATATGGCAGTCTCAAGATTTGATTTCTTTTTTTCTATAACCTGATTGGCAATGGAAATCCAGCGTGGAGCCGGGCTGAATGTAAGGTGTAGCAGGTCATCACTCCAATAAAAAGCTATCCACTGACCATCTTTCCAGTTTTTATCATCAATGGCATTGTATGTTTCCAGTGCCTGAGCGTATAAGGCGGAGTTTTTACTTTCACTATATGGCAGTGGCGGTGGACAAAGTTTTTCAGCATTGGAAATAGCAAAAGTCCTTGCAGAGCCCCAATACGGAAACATGGGTTTGCCTGGCCCTGGCACGGTTGGCACCCAACTTCCCGGGCCTTTGTATGCAGCCTGCCAGGAATAATCTCTGAATGGATCAGTGTAGGCATCATGGGCAACATTATCGGTTGCAGCCCACCCCCATACTGCCAATGCAACACTCTTGCCATGCTCCTTTGAACGATCGTATAATTCCGGGCTGATTTCCGCTCCGTATTTGGTTTCCATACTCTTCTCAAAATCCGACATTCTTTCCCGTATGTGCATTTCAGGATTTGGAAAGAATTTGTGTATCAATGTGGAATAGCTGTAGTGTACCACTGTGGGCCAATGATAAACTTTACCGGAAACTGCTGGCGGAATTTTTAATCCGGGATAAAGATGTTTTAACGATTTGTAACCTGACATTCCACTAACGCAGGCTTCGTAGGCAGACATTCCCATATAAGCTAGTGCCCTTGGGGCTGGGCATGGCCTGTAACCCGGTGCATATCGCTCAATTTCAAGTATCATTTGGTTCCATTTCAGGGCTATTTCAGCTCCGTGAAAGGAGACCTGTCGAATATCATCCAACTTATCCTTTTTACAGGAAACTGTCAGAAAGATTAGTGCCAGGGCAATCCCGGCAACTTTAATGAGTAAGAGATTATTTTTCATAAGGTTTACTTTCAAGTGAACTGATATATTTTGAATAATGCTGGTGTTGGTATTACACTTTACACTGAAAGGCTTGATTCCAAGCCAGTTATTATGGAATTAAAAATGCCCAACTTGTAGTGTGAAAACTCAGTTCTTGACCCCTATTCCATGTTCACATTCCTTATTGTAGCCGGGGTGTTAATCGATATTTGGGAAATGAATGCGTATTGATTTTGAGAACCTAATGACATGCTTTCTTTTACCCCCTCAAAACTGACCTCCAAATTTATGTCTGATTTTATTGTGATAAAATACCCGCCTGTCCTTTTTGCAAAAAAAATTAGGAAAAATTCAATAAATCAAATGGACTGAAGCACAACCAGCTCATACTATACAATACAATTTATTGCTGGACTGCCATGAAGAATAAACTGCTGTACGTATTGTGAAAGATTGAGACTGAACCGAATGACTAAGTGTTAGGAAATTACATTACTCCCATGTCCTTGCTATTGCGAAATTCTTACGCCCATTCTTAAAAGTGGGAAGCACATCAGGAGACAGCCAAATTTACCTATTTGACTTTTAAACACAATTTTGGGAATGGCTAATCAATAATTGAGGGGATTAACTTTCGTCATCTAGCTCTTTGCCAAAATAGACCCACAACTTACTTGCAGCAGATTTCCCAATAGCAGACTCCAAATCAGGCAACTGAGCTTCTCTGACAGCTTTTACGGAACCGAATTGTTTAAGCAGTTTTTCAGCAGTTTTTTCACCAATGCCCGAAATGTCCGTCAATTCTGTTTTGGTAAAATCTTTCGATCTCTGATTCCGGTGAAAAGTTATGGCAAAGCGGTGTGCTTCGTTTCGGGCCTGTTGTATCAACTTGAGCGATTCCGACTTTTTGTTGATATAAAGAGGTACGGAATCACCGGGGAAAAAAATCTCTTCCAGTTTCTTTGCTACACCTACTGCTGTCACCTTTTTCGATATTCCAAGTGCTTCCAGGCTTTTCATTGCAGCGCTAAGTTGTCCTTTACCCCCATCAATTATGATAAGCTGAGGCAGATTTTGGCCTTCGGAAATCAGTCTTTTGTATCGGCGATAAACGACCTCTTCCATGGAAGCAAAATCGTTTGAACCCTCCACGGTCTTTACATTATAGTGCCGGTAGTCAGCTTTGCATGGTTTTGCATTCCTGAAAACCACACAAGAAGAGACCGGGAAACTGCCCTGAATGTTGGAATTGTCAAAACATTCAATGTGCAACGGGACCTCTTTCAAGTGGAGGTCATTTTGCAGAGTGCGAAGAATACGTTCGGCTGAGGTTTGTTTTCCGGCTTTGGATACTTCTTCTCTGCGTTTTTGCATGAGAAAAAACTGAACATTCTTTTCCGAAAGGTCGAGTAGTTTTTTCTTGTCTCCAATTTTAGGGATGGTTATGGTCAACCCTTCCTCGGCAGAATCAATTGGGAAGGGAACTACAATCTCCGGAGCGACGCTGTTGAATTTTTCACGCAATTCAGGTATCGCAAAAGACAGGAGGTCCATTTCATCCACATCCAGGTTTTTCACCATTTCCTGAGTGTAGGTATTAATAATGGCTCCATTAACAATCTTGATGTAATTGACATAGGCATTCTTATCATCACTGGCTATTGAGAAAACATCTACATCTCTGATGGTGGCGCTGACCACTGTGCTTTTACCCTGATAATCCTCAAAGGAAGTTAGTTTTTGGCGAATGGCCTCTGCCTTTTCAAACTCCAGGTTTTCAGCATGAAGGTGCATCCTGGCTTCAAAATGACGTTTTACCGGACTGAAATTCCCTTTCAGAATGTTCTTAATCTGCTCTATTCTGTCCAAATATTCCTCTTCCGATTCGTAACCCACACAATTACCCATACAATTCTTAATGTGGTATTCAAGGCATACTTTGAACTTGCCCTGGCTAATGTTTTCTTCGGTTAAATTGTAGGTGCAATTGCGAAGTGGGAAAAGCGATTTTATTAAGTCTAAAATGACTGCCAACCGGCTTTTGGAAGTATATGGTCCGAAATAGGTTGACCCATCGCGGATAACTCTCCGGCTAAAAAAAACCCTCGGAAAGCGCTCGTTCTTGATGCATATATAGGTGTAACTCTTGGCATCCTTTAGCATGACATTGTAGGGAGGCTGAAAGCGTTTGATGAGCGTTTTCTCCAATAACAATGCGTCCGCTTCCGAATCGACAAGGGTCATTTCAATGCATTGCGCATGTTTAACCATGACCCTGGTCTTATAGCTCAATCCTTTTTCAGAACCAAAATAGCTGGAAAGCCTGCTTTTTAAATTCTTTGCCTTACCGATATAAAGGATGTTGCTTTCCCTGTCGATAAATCTGTAAACCCCCGGATCATCGGGCCATGTGGGCATCAGTGTCTTGTAGTCATTGTTTGTCATGCAGCTTAATGTCGCAATATGCAATCAGCAAAATTATACAATGACTATTAATTGAGCAGTTGAGCTAGCTTACAAATACAGCAAAAATTTAATCAGGCAACCTGTATGATACACCTACACCACCAAAGACAACATTTGCATTTCGATTCAAGCCTTTACCTCCAAAGAAATCAAGCTGAAGATTAGGCTTCAACAACCATGCGAATCCTCCCTGTATGCTATGCTCAACATCACCGGATTTTTGTGAATAACAGCAAAAATTTCTACAAAGGCCGACCATTTATCTGTAATGCTGTTACCGGATGTAAGGGTGTAAATAAATCTGGGCTCTGGACTTGCACCATCCCACTCCATACCCAGGTTATAAGCAAGCACTGAGTTTTCAGAGATAGTATGTTGAGCATTCAGGCGGAAAGAGGTTGCCCAGTAATCATTCCTGAATCTTTCCGACGCTAATCCCGATAGGCCAAGGTGGAAAAGAAAAGCCAAATCAGGAAGCAGACCTTCTTCCTCCAACAATTTTGTCTTTAGGCCTAACTCCAATGGTTCAATACCCGAAACCCGACTGGCATCAGAAACGATGGAAACCGGTTCAAATGCTAAACGAATCTCATAACGCTCATTGACACCATAACGGATCAGAGTCGAAGGGTGCGTAAAAATTCTGGACCCACCGGCTACCTTATCCCAATGAAAGCCGTGTTCGACCTGGATATGGCGGGGCAATACAATATTGGGACTCTCGGTCTGGTCGGGTCTGTCTGTGGTCAGCGGAATTTGCTGTGCCAAAAGACAAGTGTGGAAAAATGGCAATAAAATCAATAGGGCAGTTGTCAGAAATTTCATTTTTATTTATTTAGACTTAATACAAATAGTGCTGCAAATATGTAATTTCTGCAAAAGATTCCCAGATGATATAAATCATCCCGGAAGAAAAATTCAATAATGGAAGAAATCAGAGGTTATATTCCTCAATCTTGCGATAGAGCGTGGCAAGTCCGATACCCAGTAGTTCAGATGCTTTGGTTTTGTTACCTTTTGTATAAGCCATGACTCTTCTGATGTGCTGCTTTTCGATTTCTGACAGTTTCAGCGCATCGGCGGGGTTCCCGGATTCATTCAACAGGAAATCAAAAGGCAGGCATTCTACTGTCAATTTATCACCATTGGCGAGTACGACAGCTCTTTCAATGATGTTTTTCAATTCCCGGATATTGCCTTTCCAGTCATGTTTTATCAGGGCTTTTTTGAAGTCCTCTTCCATGTCCAATTTTGGACGGTTCATCTTTGCCGTGATGACTGAGATAAAAAACTCTGCGAGCAAAGGAATATCATCCTGCCTTTCCCGGAGGGCCGGAAGCCTAATATTGAAAACGGAAAGTCTGTAGAACAAATCGATTCGAAAAATTCCCTTTACACTTTCTTTTTGAAGATCTCGGTTTGTAGCTGCTATTACTCTGACATCCACTTTAGTTTCCTTAGTCTCTCCCACTTTTAGAAAGGTGCCGTTTTCCAGAACTCGCAATAACTTAGCCTGAAGTGAAAGGTCCATTTCACCGATTTCATCCAAAAATATGGATCCTCCGTTTGCCTCTTCAAATAAACCGGTTTTGTCTCTTGTGGCTCCGGTGAAGGAGCCGGTTTTATGTCCGAACATTTCACTTTCCAGGAGTTCCTTGCTTATGGCACTGCAGTTGATGGCAACGAAAGGCTTCATTTTCCTTTCGCTTTCATAGTGTATTGCCTGTGCAAAGACCTCTTTACCAGTTCCTGTCTCTCCGGTAAGCAAAACAGTAGTGTCAGTTGAGGCAACTTTTTGGGCCAGGGAAATGGCCTGCTGCATGAGGGTTGATTTTCCGATGATGGAGTTGAAGTTATACTTCTTGTTCACCTTGTCTTCCAACTCTTTCACCCGGAACTGAAGCAGAGCCTTGTCAACCGCCTTATTGATTAAGGGGATGATTTTATTGTTGTCGTCACCTTTCGTGATGTAATCAAATGCACCGCTTTTAATAGCTGTAACAGAATCCGGAATGGTTCCAAATGCAGTCAGTAAGATAACTTCGCATTCGGGATTGATTTCTTTGATCTGAGATACCAATTCAACGCCATTGGCATCAGGCAGTTTTACGTCGCAAATGACTCCGTGTATTTTCTCCTGTTTCAGCAGTTTCAAACCACTTTTTCCTGTTTCCGCCTGAAAAACATCATAACCTTCCAACCTGATGATCCGGCTCAACAAATTGCGGATATCGTTTTCGTCATCAATAATCAGAATGTTGGCTTTTGACATTTCGCTATTTGGTAAAGGGTTTGTTTATTCGACTGAGTTCACTACCTGATCAAATCTATGTATCCTTTCAGAATTTCAGGTGAAGGCACATTTCCTGAAACCCTCTGTTCCACTACTTTACAGGTATAGTAATACGTTCCGGCGGCAAGAGCTTTCCCCTTCATATTTTCACCACGCCAGTTAATATTGGGATCGCTGGTTTTGTAAACAACTTCTCCCCAGCGGTTGTAAATAAGGATATCTATGCTTTCAATAAAACAGAAGGGATAGGGTGTGTACACATCGTTTTGGCCATCGCCGTTAGGTGTAAAGGCGTTTGGCAAGGAATAATTCGGACAGTTGTCCACACAAACCTTGTTGCTCAGAGGGCTTTCATTTTTGTTTAAATCAAGTGCCGTAACCGCATAACATCCCGCAATTCCCCGCTCTGGCTGATGCAAAAAGAAGGTGTCAGAAGGATTATTTACTGTACCCACCAAAACCAGTTTGTCTCCTTCAATCGGAGCAAAATAAATATTGTATGAGTTCACATCCTGACCTTCGGCACAGATGTTTTTTGGATTAGTCCATCGCAGCCTGTTAAACAATGGTTCCCCCTCCATGCACTTGATGTTGTCATCGCAAATATTGAAAACACTCAACTTAGGAGGACAGGGAGGCACATTGTCAAATGGAACGTTACATGCTATTTGTGACAGATTTATCAAAGGAGAAATGATGCCCGGTATGCCATATGACCCTTCAGACCTGACATAGTAACAGTACTCTTTCCCATTCACAAGGCCTGCATCTCTGAACGTTGTATCGGCTGTTACACCAATGGAATCCCATACAATGCCATTCTGCCTGTAAATTGTGTATTTGTTGTTTACCCAGGGAGTATTGGCTTTCCATTTCAGAATATTGGCTCGATCTGTTGGACTAACAGTAAGGAATAGTGAGGATGCTGCAGCTGCAGTGCCCAAGGGATTTGGTCTGTTTGATGTATAAAACGCGAGGTGATAGGTATAAGGATTATTCTTTGTATTAAGTGTTGGAGCCTGATCTATGAACTCCTGCTGATTTAACTGCCAGTAAGTTGGGCTGTTAAATGTAGCCACCTGTGTGGCACCAGAAACTGCAAATCCGGTTGACCGGAATAATTCATAGCGATAAGGACCTGGATTCAGCAAAGTGTCGAGATCATTAGCAAGGGGTTTTGTCCATTTCACTACAAGCTCTCCATTGTTTGTTGCTGTTTGGGTTACTGAAACATTGGTGATTAATGGAACATCACGGTTCAACTGAACACATACTTCTGCTGATGGCAGACTTTCTACAAAATTATAAGGCTGCCCTGTTCCTGTTCTTTTGGCAAAACGGGCAAGAATTCGGTAGCAGTAAGTACGGCCGCGCTCAACCAGTGAATCTGTAAAACTATAACGCCCATCCTCCACGTTTAACGTGTTGGCAATTCTTGTATATCCTTTGCCAATCAGCCCCGGAGTGCAGGAATCAGCAGGAAATGGGTTGCTGCCTTCCCTTCTCCAGACAGAGAATCCAAAAAAGAAATCGTCTTTGGCACCCTCACAGGCATAAGGTTTAGCCCAACTTACTTTAATGTTATTAGAACTTGCCCTGGCCCTGACGTCGTCTGGCGGAGGGCCGACAACTTTAATTCGAACGGGTTTCAATGTTGCCAGGCCGGTTGAATTAGGAATGCTCTGTATGAAAAAGTCGTCCTCGGCTTTAAAAACAACCGTATAGGGTAAGTCGGAAATGTGTTCGCAGGCAGTCTGCCACCTGAATGTCTTGGTAACAGGTTGGGCCTGATAGGCTGCTGAAGGATTACCAACTGGCCGCCAGGTTTGCACATTATCAGCAGGGCTTATGGCAACATTAAATGGAGCTCCAAGCGCCGACAACTTGATTTTATCGCCTGCATCAGGATCAGTAGCTCTCACCTGAAATTGCACTGCTTTTCCTGCAACCACACAAACTTCTTCAATTGTTGAAATTTCCGGTGCCCTGTTTTTCTGGCATTGAAAAACCAGAATCTGCATATCCCTCAGAGTAGTATCTATTGGAATACCGTTTCTCCAGGAAATGATAATCATGGCAACGTTATACTCGCCGGGATAAACGGGATTTTCCCATCTGATTGTACCTGTTTTGGGATTTAGAGTCAGGCAGCAACCTGTGATGTTTTGTATGTTTTGGGGAAATGTATAGTTGGGAACAGGAGTGCCTACCGCTTGTAATGGCACCGTAATTTCGTATGAAAGACTGTCACCGTCGGGGTCATAGGCACCTACATTATGGATAAAAGGCTGCCCGACACAACCGTAATCAATCGGAGGATTCAATAATTGAGGAGAACTGTTACAACCCTGAAACTGCCCGCTAAAGAGCGTGAAAGTTGTTTGTAAATGGAATTGTACATTGTCAGAACTGGGAGGGTTTACATTGAGAATACCTCCATTTCTGTTAGGGTCGGTCATCGAAATGGTGTAGCGACCGGTGCCGGAATAAATATGTGTGGCTGTATAAATGTTATACTTGACATCATTTGGCCCGGGCACGCCCTTGCAGGGTACATTAGGTCCAACACAACCGTTGGCACGCGCCACACTTTCGCATTTACCATCACCCCAGCAAAGGGTCAAAGTGTCCCTGTCTGCAGCAATGCTGCTGGTTTTAGTGTAGGTGATAATGGTTGCCCTGACCATGTTGCTCGTACAGCCTCCAATCTGTTCAATAATGATTTCTCCAGCCCTGTTATGTGTGGCGTGTAACATAACGATGGATGGAAAAATCAACAGGGCAGTTAAGATGTATCTTAATGTACTTTTCATCAAAGTGACTTATAAATCCTGAAATCTGTTAAAGGAAGCAATTTATTACCGAAGAAACATTCCAGGTAAAACTTTCCCAAATTAATCTAATTCGTCGGAAAAGGAGGAGAATCAGACATTCTAATTAAGGAATTGTCGCAGAAAATAACGCCTGAAGTAAAGTCTATGTTTTAAGAAAGCAACTGTTGGTTCTTTAGAATAGTCACTTTTTATAGTTCAGAATCCCTTCCAAATCAAAGTTTTGTATTTTTATGGCAAGTCCTAAACAGCATAAGTGGCCTGTCCAAGTTACGGCTTGAAGTAAAAACCGGTAAGTAATGTTACATTCAGAATCAAACTGCCGAATAATGATCAACGTACCTAACAATCTCACCAAAAGATATTATACCATCGGCGAAGTCGCTGCCATGTTTCAGGTTTCCAGGTCATTGATTCGATTTTGGGAAAAAGAATTTCTGGTATTGAGATTGCATAAATCGAGTAAAGGTGAACGAAGGTTCACTGCCGACAACATCAGGCTTTTCGAGCAAATCTTTAACCTGGTGAAAGTAAAGGGATACACTCTGGAAGGCGCTCGCAAATACCTAAGAGAGGAAAAGGATTTTCTGAAACAAAAAAAAGAAACCATCCGAACTCTTAGGAACCTAAAGGGTTTTCTCGAAGACCTTAAACTCGAATTGGATTAACAAATAACACTGAGTAACCTGCAACTGCGGGCAGACTTCGCAAGAAAAGAGATGACCCAATACCTGTCGAACCCGGAGCTTCCCACTATTTCAAAAAACTGGAAAGGAACCCCATTGAGTGATTCCGGGCGATTCTATTTTCCCGGCCATCCATTTCCTCTTAAATGGCAAGACATCTTTAAATGGAAAATGGCTGATAATCCTTATGCTAAAGCTAAAAAAGAGGAAAAATGGCATCCCCGAATTTTTCGGGATGATGCATACCTGAGAGATGCAGACGATATAATGGTCTGGTTGGGCCATGCTTCCTTCTTTTTCCGGTTAAATGGCATGAACCTCTTAATTGATCCCGTATTTGGAAATCTAAGTCCATTGATGTCGAGATACACCGATTTTCCGCTACTTCCTGAAAAACTGAGCAATATAGATTTGTTGATGATTACCCATGATCACCGCGATCATTGTGACAAACCCAGCATAAAAGCCATTTCAAAAAACAATAGGAAAACGCAGGTACTTACAGGCCTTAACATGGCTTCGCTGCTGAGTTCCTGGACCAACGGCCACCGAATATCTGAAATGGGTTGGTATCAGCAATCTGAATTCCGAGGTTCTGAAATCAGGGTTACTTTCTTGCCAACCCGCCATTGGAGCCGGCGTTGGCTTACCGATACCAATAAAAGGCTTTGGGGAGCTTTTTTACTTGAGACTAAAGAACTAACCATCTATTTCGGCGGTGATTCGGGGTATGGTCCACATTTCAAAGACACAGCCATGTATTTTCCAAATATTGACTATGCTTTCCTTGGCATTGGAGCATTTGCCCCTGAGTGGTTTATGGGTTCAAACCACATGAGTCCTGCGGATGCATTAAAGGCCTTTCATGATCTCGGAGCCAGGAAACTTGTACCCATGCATTACGGCACATTTGACCTTTCGGACGAACCTTTAGGGGAGCCCATCAGGTTACTAAGTGAAATTGCTATTGAAAAGAATTTGGACTCAAAAATCATTGCACCTGCAATTGGCGAAGCTGTTTCACTACACAAAAACAACCATCATTTATAGTCCAGGATGTCGAGCCTTGAGTGGCAAAATGAATAATCAACCTCCACATTGGAAGCCACAATAACAGTGCGTCCTGAAGTAAAATTTGATGCGAGATCCAAATACCAACTGGTGCCTTGCCTATCGAGGTTGGTGGTTGGCTCATCGAGCAGCAAAAGTGTCGAGTCAGAGCAAATTGCAAGTGCCAGTTTTAGTCGCTGTTTCATTCCAGAGGAAAAGTTGCGGATTTGTTTGTCCTTTGATTTTGAGAATCCCAATAATTGAATAATGTCCTCTGCAGTAAGTTCTTTTTGAAACCTTTTGAAATGGAGGTGAAACTGAATAGCTTCTATAAGTGTGAATTCTTCAATATGCTCTATATATGGAGCAGCAAAACTTACCTGCCTGTACACTTCGTCTATTTCTGTCCTTTTGTCTCCCTGGAAAAACTCCACTCTTCCTTTCGAGGGAGTTAAATGTCCACTGAGCATTTTCATCAATGTCGATTTACCGCAACCGTTAGGACCGGTAATGGCATAAGCCCTACCTTGCTCAAACGTGTAATCCACACCTTTGAAAATCCACTCATAACGGTAACGCTTCCCAGCTTGATGCAATCGAATATTCATTCAGATTTGACTTAAATAAAAAGGCAAAACTAAAAAGGCAAAAGGCAAAAGGAAAAAGGAAAAAGGAAAAAGGCAAAAGGCAAAAGGCAAAAGGCAAAAGTTTTCCAACTGATTTTCAAGTGGTTGTGAAAACGATTTGGCAACTTTATTTTAACTCATTACTAAGGGGTCTTGCTGAAGTTGAAAAACTATTTTCCCAGAGATAGATTTCGTTTATTTATGAATACCGGCCAGATGATATATAGCGAAATCCCTCCTGTTTCTAAGCCTCTGTCAACACCTCTTCTTCTGATGCTATGCTATCTTTTTCCTCCTTTGAATCGACCTGGTCCAACTCTACCCTAAGATTATCGATGATGAATTCCTGACGCTCTGGAGTGTTTTTACCCATGTAGTATTCGAGAACTTTTTCCAACACCGTATCCTCATGAATAACTACCTGCTCAAGGCGGATATCATTGCCAATAAAGTCTTTGAATTCACCTGGGGATATTTCACCCAAGCCTTTGAAACGGGTAATTTCCGGCTTACCGCGAAGTTTCCGCATGGCCACCTGTTTTTCTGCTTCTGAATAACAGTAAAAGGTTGTCTTCTTATCCCTGACCCTGAACAATGGAGTTTGCAGGATATACAGATGGCCATTGCGCACCAGTTCGGGGAAGAATTGTAAAAAGAAAGTCAACAACAGCAGGCGAATGTGCATGCCATCCACGTCAGCGTCGGTAGAGATTACAACCTGATTGTAACGCAAATCTTCAAGGTCATTTTCAATGTTCAGAGCATGTTGAAGCAAATTGAGTTCCTCGTTCTGATAGACAATCTTCCGGGTCATGCCAAAACAGTTGAGCGGTTTTCCCCTTAAGCTGAAAACTGCCTGAGTTTCAACATCCCTTGCCTTGGTAATGCTTCCACTTGCTGAATCACCCTCTGTTATGAAAATTGTAGTGGCGTTGCGTTTGTCTTCGCCAGTCTTACGGATGGGGTCATTGTAATGAATACGGCAATCTCTAAGCTTTTTATTGTGCAGGTTGGCCTTCTTTGCACGCTCATTGGCCAGTTTTTTTATACCGGCAATTTCCTTGCGTTCACGCTCACTTTGCACAATTCTCTTTTGCAAGGCTTTGGCTATTTCCTCGTTCTTATGCAGGAAATTATCGAGTTTCTTTTTGAGGAAATCGCTTACAAAAGTCCTGATTGTCGGGCCATCAGGGCTCATGTCCTGAGAACCAAGCTTTGTTTTGGTCTGTGACTCAAAAACGGGTTCTTCTACCCTGATGCTGATGGCTGCCACAATGGAGGACCGGATATCTTTGGCATCGTAGTCCTTTTTGAAAAACTCGCGAAGCACCTTCACGATAGCCTCCCTGAAAGAAGCCAGATGCGTACCACCTTGGGTAGTGTGTTGCCCGTTGACAAAAGAATAGTACTGTTCCCCATATTGAGTGCCATGAGACATGGCTACCTCAATGTCTTCATCGATTATATGAATGATTGGATACAGTAGGGTTTCGTTTTGTGTTTTCCGGGTGAGCATGTCCAGTAATCCATTCCTGGATTGCAAAATGGTACCATTGAAATTGATTTTCAGGCCAGCATTCAGGTAGGCGTAATTCCATAACTGCATTTCCAGAAACTCATTCCGGTAACGGTATTGCTTGAAAATGCTATCGTCAGGTTTGAATAATATGCTGGTACCATTGGGTTCATTGGTATTTTGAAGCTTGGAATCGGAAGTAATCAGTCCAGTTTCAAATTCCGCAGTCTTCAATTTTCCTTCCCTGACAGACTGCACCTTAAAATATTTGGACAATGCATTAACGGCTTTGGTTCCAACTCCATTGAGTCCAACAGATTTTTTGAATGCCTTGCTGTCGTACTTACCACCTGTATTCATTTGAGAGACACATTCCACAACTTTACCTAGTGGGATGCCCCGGCCGTAGTCCCGCACTTCTACGGTGCCGTCTTTAATCTTTATGGAAATCTCCTTCCCATGGCCCATAGTGTATTCGTCAATAGAATTGTCGATTACCTCTTTCAAAAGCACGTAAATGCCATCATCCTGAGAGGAGCCATCCCCCAGTTTTCCAATGTACATACCCGGCCTGATGCGTATGTGTTCACGCCAGTCGAGGTGGCGAATATTATCTTCAGTATAGGTGACTTGTTGAGACATGTAAAATTCGTTCGGTTAATGACTTCCTGTTTACAGTATAGGGGATTCGACCTCTGTCGGTCATTTATCCTTCCTCAAAGGAACCGCAAATATAGAATACTTGGGTTCACAAACAGTTGAGCAAAAATAAACATTAGTGTTGAATTTTGCTACAAATTGTTTTTTATAAATAAAATTATCAAACAAAATTCAACAAAGAGGATAAATCAAAACAGCCTCCTGTGTTAATTCACCCAAAAGGCAGACCCAAATAGGGGTTTCCGGTTTTTGAAAGCATCTTTCAGAAAAAAACATCGTAAATGTTGTCAAGATGCAAAAGCTCTAAAACTCTTGTGAAATGACATTCTTCAATTCGTCCTTACTGCACACACCCCCACCCTCCAGTTTAAGTTGAAAAGGATTCTTTAATCCATACGAACACCCTGTAAAAACCGTTCTAAAAAAAAACTTTTATGAAAGCTGTATCACTGTTATGTGCATCGGTGTTGATACTGACCGTCGTTTTGGTCGGAGGATGCAAGAAAGACAAAGACACCAACCCACCCAAAGAAACCAGATTCTATCGCCTAAAATCTTACGAAGTAGGCGTCATACCCAAGCAGCGCACTGTCCAGGTGCTTTTTCAGGTAACAGATTACCAGAAGAAAGGTGTAACCAACCTCACAGTTGCAGATTTTCAGGTCAGTGAAAACAATGGCCGAGTCGATACGGAAGCTCAAATCCGGCTTGGGAAAGGCTCCATACCTTTTGTGCTAAAAAATGTGCTCCTGCTTGACATATCCAAATCGGTGGAAGGTTTTGTGCCTCAGATAAAAGCCGCTGCTACTTCACTTATCGATAAAAAATTAGATAACCAGGAAATTGCCATTTACACTTTCGACAGCGGCATTTATCAGATTAAGGCATTTAGCAAAAGCAAAACAGAGCTAAAGGCAGCTGTTAATGCAATTCCTGAAACCAATTTGATCAATTCTACCAACCTCTACGGCGCCATCAAGACCGTTGCAACCTTATGGCAGGATGCCTATTCTATTAATGGAATTGTGGATGGGAGTTTGATTATTTTTACTGACGGCCGTCACAATGCATCACCTACTCAGACTTTAAATACCGCTAAAGCGGCACTTGGCACCAAAAGGGTGTACGTTGCTGCATTGGCAAGTCCTGACCTCGATGAACAAGCTTTGAAATCACTGGCTCTTGTACCAGACCGTTATTTCAAAGCCAATGACGTTGCCGGGCTTCAGCAAATGTTCGTCAATATTCAAAGTGAAATCCAGGGCCTTGCGAACAGCATATACTTTTTGTACTACCAAAGTCCGATTTCCGATCCTACACCTTTTGTAAACAAGTTGAAAATTGAGGTCAAGGAAAATATGAACACTGGCCTCGACCGGCAAATTATTGAATCCTTCAACAGTGCAGGGTTTGGCAAGTAAACCCGGCTTTACGAAAAAGGAGCAGTCAAAACACAGTTGGCTGCTCCTTTTTTTTGATCCATCAAACCAGGATGTTAATTGCCACCTCCTCCTTCCGGAGTTCCAGCATCTTCAGTGGGTGCTTCAAATTCAGGATCTGGCATTAAAGGATTTACAGGTTGCTCCATTAGCGCTACTATGTCCGGACACACTTTGCGAAGTGCTTCCATTGCAAGAGTTTCTTCCTGTTCACCTGTTATCCTTCCATGCTTTTTTTCGAGATCAGCCATACAGACTTGACCCTCTTCATCAGCTTTAGTGGCTTCCTGGATAAAAGTATCCATACCACTAGGATCTCCAGACTCCATCATCTCTTTGTATTTCTTTTGCAGTTCGGCCATGGGCTCGAGGCATTTGCAGAAATCTTCCGCAAATGCCTCATACTTGTCTTTACTGTTTTTACAACCAAAAGCAAAAACAGCGATTAAGGCCAACAACAGTGATTTTTTCATGTAAGTAAAAGATTGGGAATAGGTAACGACAGTCCTGCCGTTGCTCCTAAATCTATAAAGTGAATTTTGTTTGACAATGAGTAGAAATTGATCCGTTGAAGGGATGTAAAATCAGGGTTTAATATTTCGGGGGTCTTTTTTTAACCGGTCTTCGATACACTTGACAGCTTGCTGTATAGCCAATTGTTGCTTAGGCTCCAATATGATGGTGCTTTTATAATTGTCGTAATTGATGCGGATTTTTTCAACCAGGCTGTTTTTCATCATGTGAAAAACTTCCAGCGGCACTACGCAGGTGTGCATAAATTTCCACATCAGTATTTCACGGTCGAATTCTGGCTCCATTGGCACATTGAAAAGCTCCATAATGGGCCCATCACTGAATTTCAGCAACACATTGAACCCTTTGTCGATGGAAACGAACTGACGCTCCACAGTACCAAGTGTCAGGAAAAAAGACCGGACTTTATCTTCGCTGTCAGCATAACTGACAATGGCTTTGGCTTCTTCAGTGTAGGTAAGTCCTTCGAGGTCTTCGGTCATATTGCCAGTGAGCGTGAAATTCCCCAATACAATTGGTTGAGCTGCAATAACCCGCGTGGTGTCAAAATCATCAATTTGATCGAAAGCTATCTTACAGGGAAGCTGCGACATTAGGGAGGTTGCCAGAAGGCAAAAAGCGGTTAAAAAAACTGACTTCATCTGCTGTGTAATTTTCGAACACTTGCAAGCAACTGTAAGTCGTCAAAAAAAACCAGTGTTGTTCAAGCGTTATTAAGAATCCGCCGCAAAAGTGAGAAAAATGTTCGAGACCCTTTAACGACGCACATCAAATTGCGAAAAGCTTTTAGAGGGAGCTTCGACAAATTCAACGGACTCAACCCTTGCCAATTCAGGACCTGTTTTGCACCAATCCACAAAAAGAGAAATTGCGGTCTCATTTCCTTCAACCTCAGCATAAACACTGCCATCCGGTCTGTTGCACACAAAGCCGAAAAGACCCAGACTTATGGCTTTCCTTCTTGCCGATTCACGGTACCAAACACCCTGAACTTTTCCTCTCACACTGATATTGACATGCTTCATACCACATAAGGTTTTGCAAATTGAAAAGAAAAAAGGCTTTTTTAGGGGAAAAAATTAAAAACCCTTTCACGGGCTATTCTTAACTTCGTATAAAGTTAAAAACAGATGCCATGAAGATTAACACTGTTATTGCCGGAATGCTTTTGCTCATCGCTTTTGCTTTTTCCTGCAACCAACCACCCAGTAATCAAGCTGCTTCTTTCCTGCCGCGGGGTCAAAAGGCCGACCACCTCGACCGGTTTGAAAGCGAAATTCAGGCTTTTGAACTTGCTGACCAAAAGAAATTTCCACCAAAGAAATCGATCTTGTTCGTCGGTAGCTCAAGCATCAGAATGTGGGAAAGTCTGAAATCCGACTTTTCAGAATTTCAGGTCATCAACCGGGGCTTTGGTGGTTCCACCGTACCGGAAGTGAACTATTATGCCGACAGGATAATCTGGAAATACGACCCCTCGGTCATCGTCTTTTATTGCGGTGAAAATGACATCAATGATGGGGAACACCCTGCCGTTGTTTTTCAAAATTTCAAAAAATTCATTGGAGAGATTGAAAAACGATTGCCAGGAACCAAAGTAGTATTCATTTCAGCTAAACCTTCACCTTCTCGCTGGAATCGCTGGAAAGATTTCCAATTGTATAATAACATGGTTCTGCAGTTTGCTGAAAACCGGCCAAACCTGTATTTTCTGGATATCAGTACGGTTATGATAGGCAATGATGGCCTACCTGATAAGAGCCTATTTATTGAGGACATGCTGCATATAAACAAAAAAGGATACGCAAAATGGACGGCAGAATTGAATCCGCTACTGAAGAATATTCAAACCTCTGAAGCAATCAAATAGCCGGAAATAAAAATCCCATACCGGAACAAGAAAGTTGGATGGCCCAAACTTACTTTGCCGGTATGGGAACAGTCTATTTGTTGTTTGAATCGGTTATGAAACTTAGTAATGAGTCAAAAAATAAGGTTACCAAATTGTTTTCTTAACCACTTTAAAATCAGCTGGAAAACCTTTGCCTTCTTGCCCCTTTAGCCCTTCGGGCTTCGGGGTTTACTTTTGCCTTTTTACTTTTACCTTTTTACTTAATTGCGATTTTGCCTGATGCCACCTTGCTGCCCTCCCTGGGCATTGCCACGGCGATTGCGAAGTTCTTCAATAAGGGTTCTTTTGAATTCGTTGTCCACTTGCTGCAACATAGCCACCTTTCTGACCGGAAGAACCTGCATAAAACGTTTCACATAGTCCCGGCGCATTTTTACCATCTGTTCTTCAGCTTCCAGATGTTTCATCAGATGTGATTCAATTTCAGAATCAGACAGCAGTTCCAGCCTCTTGTCGGCCAGATTGTACTTCTCCCTGAGTGCTTTTTGGTCATCTTCCATTTGGTTGTAAAGCGGCCAGAACCCTTTTGACTCTTCCGGAGTCAATTGAAGTTTTTCAGTGAAAAAGGCAATTTTATAAGCCTTAATCCTGTCCTGTGCCCTGGCGGCATTTGGCCTGTTGATTTGGGCCATAAGACTGACTGAGAATGAAAGTAAAAGTGCTGTAGTGATGATTATATTTTTCATTGTCAAAAAAATTAAAAATTATTGGTCAATAGCGGTTCTTAGATTTTCCGCTCATTTGGGTTCAGAGTATTTCCTGTAAATCGTCCATATCCAGATCGTCGATGATTCCATCGAGATATTGTTCCATTTCTTCGGTGCTGGGTTTGGTAATTTGTTGTAAAGGTTTTACTTCTTCACCCTCTTTAACAGATTGACTCACCAGCAAATCCCGGTCAAAGTCCCGAATGTTATCGGAAACATAGGTAAATAATGCTTCGTCGGATATTTCCTCTATCTGTACAAGCGGTGCCGCTGTTTGAGTAGCGCCAGGATTTGTTAAAAACCAGATGCCAACCGTAATCAACACTAAAACAGCTGCCAAAGCCAGGGCATAACGAGGTTTAATAAAGGTGGATGAGAGATTCAGAAGTTTATCGTACCAATGCACTTCAGGCTGATCGGGCATGTCTTGCCGAATGCGCTCAATCAATTCATCAGGGAGGTTTTTAAAGTAGTCCTTAGGAACAGAAAATCCTTCGTTTTTTCCGTGCAGTGAAGTAAGCTTTGGTGCAAGTAGCTTTAGCTCATCCCTGATATTGTCCTTTTCATTCATGATTCTGAGTATTATGTCCAGCCGGTTCTATAATTAGCTTATAGTGACTCCGGTGATAAAACTTTCAATTTTTTTGACAGCATGGTGAAACGAGGCCTTTAACGCTCCTTCTGAAGTACCCACCATTTCCGACATATCGGCATAACTCATTTCGTCAAAATACCTGAGGTTAAATACCGTCTTTTGTTTTTCCGGTAATGTGGCAATAGCTTCCTGCAACTTTCTTTCAACCTCCTCCCCATCGAACCATGGATCTGACTCTATCACGGCCGACAAGTTTCGCTCTTCTGTTTGCAGTGGAGATGCCTGTTTCTTTTTCCTCTTATTCAAAAATGTAATAGCCTCGTTCGTTACTATCTTGTATAGCCAGGTGTATAATTTTGACTTCCCTTCAAAACTCCCAACGTTATTATACACTTTGATAAAACTGTTCTGAATCACATCGTTTGCATCATCGTGGTGTTGTAGCATTCTGCGAGCATGCCAGTACAGGCGCTCCTGGTACTTCTCCATAAGCATCCGGAATCCGTGCTCCCAGTAGTCTTTGTTTTGGACCATCTCCAGAATCCTCTCATCACTGATATCACTATGTGGTGTCTTCAAAATTTGAGTGGTTTAGCTTATAGACGGGAAAATATCCCGATGGTTTAATTTTCACTAAATGAACTCATTCAGTTTTATTTGTTTGCAGTAAATGAGCCATTTAAGCAGGAAAATCAAAATTTCGGACTACTTTTAAACGGAGTCCTTACCTTATTGGTACCTTAATCATAACAATTTGATTCAGAGGATCTCTTCGATCCAATATGAGACCTTTTATAAAAATAGACACCCATCTGGCACTTCACCTTGCACGGCCTGAGTTCGCAAATGAAATATTCCGTTTGATTGACAACAATCGATATCACCTCGGTAAATGGTTGCCATGGGTTAATTTGACCAGATCAGTCACCGATACTGAAAAATTTATTGCGGAAAGTATGGACCATAACTCCAAAGGCACGAGACTGGTAACAGTAATCACACTGGACAATAAACCCATAGGCATGGTCAGCGTAGTATGTTTTAACCGTGACAATAAAAGCTGCGACATTGGTTATTGGCTTGGAGAAGGTTTTCAAGGTAAAGGCGTTATGACCAGAGCCTGTAGTGCTTTGATAGATTACCTTTTTGGAAAAAAGGACCTGAACAAAATCAGGATATTAACTGCCCCTGAAAACAAAAGAAGCCATTTGATAACACAGCGGCTGGGTTTTACTAAGGAAGCTGTGTTGCGGCAAGAATTATTAATAAACAATGCGTTTTACGATTGTTTTATTTACGGGTTGTTAAAGTCTGAATGGAGGTCGCCAGCCGACTATCATAATTGATTTTTTGAATTTTTTGTTTTAAACAATAAAATATTTCAACAAATATTTGCGTATAAACTTTTTTGTTTTAATATTGCGACCGATTTGTTGCTTATTGTTTTAAACAAAAATACTCTGCCATGATTGGAGAAGACCGCATTGAACTTAACCGGAGGTTTATCAAAGTCTTTCAAATGCTGGAAGATAAAGGTGCCATTATTAAAAACGACCGCAGCGGGAAAGGCATAGGGGATGTTGCCGAAAAAATACTCGGCAATCGGGGTTATGGACATATTATTCGAGCCTTTCTCAACGAAGATGACAAAAGGGTAATCAGCTATTCACAGGCCAGAACCTTTTGCCGGGAGTTTGGCGTGAATGAGGATTACCTGCTCGACGGCACCGGTAGCCCTTTTGGATTTGACCTTCCTGTGAAATCCGCCCCTACCTTGGCGAGCTCATTTAAAGGGAATATCCTTTTCACAACCGCAGAAGCTTTCGCTGGAAGCACGGTTGAAAAAGACAGTTTTGAAATGGAAGACAACTCATGGTTCAGTTTGCCGGGAGTTCAGGGCAGTGGGCTCGTTGCCTTTCATATTAATGGCAACAGTATGGACCCCGTTATTTTGAACAACGACATTGTAGTTTGCAGAGAAGTGGAGCGTTTCGACGAGTTGAAAGACAATGATATTTACGCTGTCAAACACAATGGTTCGCTTTGGGTAAAATACATTCAACGCATTTTCCATAGCGGGCGGGTCACTCACCTGAAACTTATCTCAGCCAATCATCTTGAGCATGACCCCTTTATTGAAGAGGTAAATGTGCATACCAGGCTTTATAAAGTGATCAGAAAAATTACAGACTTCTGAGGATACCCCAGATACTCAATGTCTTATCTAAACCGATAATTTTGGTTAAGAGATTTATCCTGCTGTTTTAGTTATTAGCGGCTCCCTGAATGTATTTCATTAGGGAGTTTTTTTTATTGGGCCTTGATTTCGTACGTCCAAAGCTCTTTTCCGTCAGCGTCAAAGACCTTCAGTGTCACTTTGCGTTCTTTGACAGGTCCCGAAAAATCGAGGGTGCCAAAATTGTGCTGCTGCACCAATGTTCCATCAACCCTGTTCAAGTTCACCTCTGCACCAGTGCGAACACCAGCAGTGAATGGAGAAACTGTGAAGTCATAGATGTCAAAACCTTTGGCGTTTGTAACCTTGCTTAATTCAGACATATGGCGGTCACCAGAAAGGAAAATGACATTCTTGAATCCCTCTTCCTCAATGCGCCTAAGTATATACGCTCTTTCTTCAGGACACTGATTGATGTAGGTTTCAAAATTGGCATAGGTAGTCAATAATTGCCCCCCCATTACAACCATCTTGAAAGTAGCTTTACTGTAAGCCAGGGCGTCGATTAACCACTCAATCTGCTCCTCCCCCAGTATGGTGCAATCGCCCGTTTTTCGGTCATTGGGTTTCCTGAAATACCGGTTATCCAACAGGAAAAAGTCTATGTCACCCCATTGAAAGGCAGTGGTGATGCCTCCCTGTCCTGTCAATCCATAGGTTGGATTGCCCCAAAACATCTTGAAGATATCTGTTGCCATCTCCTTGTGAATCCAGCTTCTGTCGCTGTCATTGGGCCCATAGTCATGGTCGTCCCAAATTGCATAATGATGAGTCGAAGCCAGCAGAGGTTGCAATTCTGAAATGGAGCGGTCATGGGAATACCTGTGGATATAACCTGTTTTCGTAAACCAATCCGGCTCTCTCAAATAGGTATTGTCACCCATCCAGACCATGACATCGGGCTTTTGAGCATGGATTGACTTAAAAATATGATAGTTGCCACCATAAGGTCTACCCGGCCTGTCATACTGTTCTTCATTAATGTAGGCACAACTCCCGATAACGGCTTTGAAATTTGGTGGATCAGTCCGCCACCTCCACAACTGCTGAGTCTGAAAAGTGGTGGGGTAATCCAGCTTTACCACCTGGTCATTGATACGGACTTCATACTGATAGACTTTACTGGGCTGAACCTGGTCGGCTATTAAATGTGCCGTAAAGCCATCTTTTTTATTTGTCTGTACCGCATCCGTAAGCATGGGTTTATTTGTGGTACCTTTTTCCCAATAAGCAATCTGGACTTTTGCGGCTGCTTTGGTTTGTACCCAAAGTTTTACTTCAAACATATCGGAATAACCCAACATGGGGCCACATTGCAGCAATGCCTTCTGCGCCTGCAGATTCAATATGGGAAGCAACACAGCAAGGGCTATCAATAATAGGTTGCGTTTTAGCATTTTGGTATTTATTTGATGAATTGCGAAACTAATAAGTGGAATGATAAAAGTGAAATGCATTGAAGAGTAAAGGAAGCTACCAACCAAAAGAAGTTTCACTAATTCGATAAGCCAAAAAGAATCCGTTTTCAGACGAGACTATTTTGTGCGAATTGCATCTCATACAATTCACGATACTTGCCATTTTCGACGCTGAGCAGTTCCTCATGGGTACCATATTCCTTTACTTGCCCCTTTTCAAGAACGAGAATACTGTCGGCATGGCGAATGGTGGAAAGGCGGTGAGCGATAATGATGGAAGTACGTTTTTCGATGAGTTTTTCTATGGCATGCTGAATGACCTGCTCAGATTCAGGATCGATGGAAGAGGTGGCTTCATCGAGAATGAGGATTTCAGGGTCGAATACCAGTGCCCTGACAAAAGATATTAACTGTCGTTGCCCCATGGACAGGGTGGCTCCTCGCTCCATTACCTGATAGTCATAGCCCCCGGGAAGCTTCATAATAAATTCATGCGCTCCAATCATTTTGGCTGCTGCCAACACTTGCTCCCGGGTAATGTTTTCGTTTCTAAGGGTGATGTTTTCAATCACAGAACCCGAAAACAGAAAGACATCTTGCAGCACCAATGCCATTTTGCTTCGGAGAGCATAGAGTTCGAAATCCCTGATGCTGACACCATCGATTTCGATGCTGCCTTTTTGGGTTTCATATAAGCGGTTGAGTATGCTGATGATAGAGGTCTTGCCGGAACCCGTACTTCCCACCAGGGCCAGTGTTTCACCTGCATCAATTTTAAAACTGATATCCTTAAGCACCCACTCCTCTTTATTGTAAGCAAACCAAATATTCTTGAACTCCACCCTACCCTCAATTTTTTCCGGCTCAAAAGTGCCGCTGTTCTCAATAAATTTATTCCGGTCGAGCAGTGCGAACACGCGTTCTGCTGCTACCAATCCCATTTGAAGGGTGTTGAACTTATCTGCCAGCATTCTGATGGGGCGGAACAGCATATTAAGGTACAGAGGAAATGCCACCAAAGCACCCAATGATACTGCATCACTCAGGCTTTCCCTGGCACCCCACCAAACCATCAGGCCAAGTGAGGCAGCAGAAATGACTTCCACCACAGGAAAAAACACTGCATAATAAAGGATGGAATCGAGGTTGGCCTGTGTATAGGAACGGTTAATTTTTCTGAACTTGTCCAACTCCTGTTGTTCGGCATTGAATATCTGCACGATTTTCATACCTGAAAGCCGTTCCTGCAAAAAGGCATTCATGATGGCAATCTGGGCCCTAACCTTTTGAAAGGAAGCCTTTACTTTTTCCTTGAAAATATAAGTTGCCACAATCAGAAAGGGCATGGTAGTAAGACAAATCAGGGTGAGTTTCCAACTGACAAAAAACATAACTGCCAAAACCACTATAACCATCAGGAAATCAGCCACTATCGTGATAATACCTTGCGAAAAAACCTGGTTGATGTTTTCAATATCGCTGATTGTTCGTGTTGTGGAAATCCCAATCGGTGTCCGGTCGAAATACTTAAGCCGCAAGGCCGTGATGTGATTAAATACCCGGACCCGTAAATCCCTGACCACGGCACCACCCAACCAATTGGAGGAATACATAAACACGTACCGCAAACCACCTTCGAGCAGTAGCACTCCAATGAAAAGAATGGTCATCTTGGTAAGCCCGGGAATATCGAATCTGAAGATGTAGTCGTCCACCATTACCTGCACCAGATAGGGTCGCAGGATAGCAACAGGGGCCAACACCACAGCAAGAACGGCGGCCAGCGCAAACACCAGCTTGTAAGGTTTGGTTTGAGCCAAAACCCTCTGAAGCACTTTGCTGTATTCCTTATTTTCTGCAGTGTTTTCCTGGTTCGACATGTCGGGTGCTAAGGTATCAGTTTATTTTTCAGGGTTGACGGTTAAATGCATTGTCAGGTTCTTTATTCCTTTATTGATTCATGAACAAATCACGCCAAAAATGTTCGCAACATTCCCAACAACTCCTCTGGTTTGTCAGAATGAACCCAATGACTGGCACCTTTAATGGTTTGGATGGAGGCATTAGGGAAAAAGGCTTTTATGTCGGGTTCATCCTTTGCCAGGACATGAGTGGATTCACTGCCCCTGACAAATAATGCGGGTTTTTCAAAAACATGACTGCTCACTACCCGTTCCAGAAGATTTTGATAATTCTTTTCCAGTACGGGTAAATTAATCTTCAGACTGTAACCGCCGGATTTATCCCTGCCGAGGTTCTTGAGCAGAAATTGGCGAACTCTGCGGCTCGGCACAAGCGGCAGTAACAAACTTTCCGCTTCATTTCTGTCAGCAAAATTTTCATTCAAAAGCAAATGAAGACCATCAAAAATATCATGATGACTTCCAATGTATCGGCCGGGGGCCATATCAATAACAACCAGCTTATCGACCATATCCGGGTGTTCCAGGGCAAAATTCATGGCCACTTTACCTCCCATGGAATGCCCAACAACATTGGCTTTATGAATCCAATGGCTTTCCATGAAGTGCCTCAAATCCTCCACCATAGCATGATAATTCATAACCGGACTATGGGGAGACCGGCCATGATTTCTTTGGTCTAAGATATATACAGAGTAGTTGTCAGCTAACTGTTTGGCGATGGTTTGCCAATTATCGAGTGTACCGAAAATTCCATGTAAAATGATGATAGGGTCACCCTGTCCAAATGATTTATGGTTTAGTTCAACTACATGTTGCTTGGTAAATTCTCTGGTTCCCAACATTGAATAATTTGTCATTTTAAGAATAGACTTCCAAACAACGCCCGTCATCTGGAATTGTTGATGCCTTTCCTGCAATGATTAATTTGTGTACTCAAAAGCGGCGCTGGCGAGAGGTATTTTGACAAAAGAAGTGAATCAGAAAGAGTCTTAATTTTTACTGGCGTGTTCAAGATTATTCTTTAACAGGTTTAAAGCATCCTGCCAGCGCGCATGCGTAAGAGCATCAGAATGTTTCAGACTTGCTTCTATGGTAGCACCTTTTATTTGTTCTTCCCAGGAATTGAGCTTAGCGTTTACCGAAGCTGCAGAAAGAGGGCCGGATTTTAATTGTGCAACCTTTTGCTGATACTCCTGCCCAAACTGAACCCAACCTGCCGTCAATTTGTCTCAAGCTGCTGATCGCTGCAATCTTTGAGCTGCACCGAAGAAGGGTTGGCAATTGGCTCTTGTTTCTCCCCATTTGTCGGCAATGGGAGTTACCGGATTGACATTGGCGATGATGTTCTCAAAAGCATTGTCCATATCCCATGGAATGAGGTGAAGTTTTTTAGCTTTTGGATCTTCATACCAAAAATAATTGTGGTTGCCGCACCATTGTCCGCTGCAATACCAGTGAAATGGGCCATCGTCAACCCGTATGGTTCTGTCAACGGCTATAAATGACATAATCTTATCCACTTCAATCCATTTGGCAACTATGTCTTTGATATTTGAAGATGTAGAGGCGGCTATGTCGTTGCCAAATGCCCTGATGAGTTCAGCACTGGGATTATTTTCCTCGTTAGTCTCTAACTTCTTGATGTATTCCTGTTCAGGGAAAGCTTGACCATAGATATTCACGGGCCAGATTTCTTTGTACAAATTACCATCACCATCAGTAAAGTTGTATTTGGTGAAACGGCTATCGACTTCCTCAGTCAGCGCATAAAGTCCGGAAAAAGTACCATTGATAAAAAGTCTGGCATTTACAGACCGTGGTGCAGGTACACCCATTTCCCGGAAAAGCCAGTAGGCAAGCCTTTCCCGCATTTGCGATGGATCCAGATTCATGGAGTGCAACTGCAACTTATTCAGACCATAAAAACGCTCCTCTCTGCCCCGCCAATTAATTTTGATTTTCATAGAGAGTTTTGTGCAGGTCTTAAAGCCAGAAGGTTTCGACCAGTCTTTACCCGACAAGCAACCAACGAAAGCACCCACCGAACCTTTATACCTGACTCCAACCGGGCTGATAGTTTCGCCATTGAAGGTGAGGCTTCCTTCTACATGTTGCTCTGCAGCCGGATTGGCGTCGATAATAGCAAGCTCTGATTTGGAAATATTCAGTTCAAAAGTGTGGAGTACGTCCTGATTGAAAATAAAATCCGACTTCTTATTCAGGTACTGCTCGTTGCCAGTGGGAATTATGTTTTGACCACAATGCCAGTGTTGGGGGGATAGTTTCCGAGAGGCTCTTCAACCGGGTCTCCGGGATTTTCTTTTTTGCAGCCTGAAACTAAAAGCACTACTAGGAGTAACGGATATATGAAAGGCTTTGGCATCGATTGATTTTGCTCAAAAATATAAACATTGAAATTGCAAACCACAGGTTAACCTTTACCCTAATTAGTTTTTTAGCAACTTAACTAACAGTTTGCCTAAATTGGTAAATTGATAATACCCCGCTAGCCTCATCTGACCAATAATCCTTAATAAATTTTGGGATGAAATCTGTACTGCTGACCATTGGATTTTCCAGCCTATTTCAGTACTGCATATTGAAGGCTTAGGAAAACCCAGAATTTCCAACATCATCATTCACAATAGGCCTCAACAACGACAATGTCTTCGGTTTTATCCTGCAGCATAAGGTAGTTTTGGCCTAAACAAGAACCTTAGTTTCACCTATTACGGCATACTTTGGACCAACCCGCGTTTTGGAAATATTCAAACAGGAGCTGACAACCGGCTGGAAACAGGTGTGGGACTGGGCTTTACCACAAGTAAAGGACAATGGTACCTTAATCCTTTTCTCGGTTTCACACACGGTAAATTATTATCAGGAGGAACCCGGGGCGTAATTGGAGACGGTATTGTGCCAGGACTTTTTTCCTATTTTAACAATGGAATCATAGAGTTTGAGACTTTTGCATGCTGGTACAAAGCGCTTCGTAAAGAGGGCACAGCTACTTTCGATTATGCTTTATATTGGATAATGCCTGGTTTTCAGGTTGGCAGGAATGTACACCTGGGACTTCTTTATGAAGGTTTTAAACTGACAGGGGGTCTTGGCCAGACTTCCGAAAGTCAATATCAAACACTGGGAGCCTATGTAAAAATTCTTGCCGGCGGCAAATACTCCTTTCGTTTTTCCATCGGCCACAATTTCAAAAAAGACATTTACTCCTCTGATTTTTATAAACTCCAACTTATACTCCCTTTACTTTAAGGTTCATTAACCCACAGTGCCCACGGTTGATTCAAGAGTTCGTTTTATCGAAAAAAATTCAAATTCCATATAATTGAAACACTCCCTATTCAGTACCAACCTTTACCTTGCCCCCGTTTTTTAGTCAATTTAATTTGAGCTTGAACATTAATGGAAGCCAATGAATAACATCCTCCAGTTTCAGGAAGTCCTAAAAACCTACGATAAGACGGTCGCAGTAGATCGGGTCAGCTTTGAAATCCCTAAAGGAACCATATTCGGCATGTTGGGTCCAAACGGAGCAGGGAAAACCACCCTCATCCGGATTATAACTACAATTATCAAAGCTGATGGTGGAACTGTCTGGCTCGATGGAGAAAAGTTAAATGTCAGACATCCGGGTCAAATTGGCTATATGCCGGAAGAAAGGGGACTGTATAAGAAAATGAAGGTCGGTGAACAGCTAACCTACCTGGCAAGACTAAAAGGCCTTTCTGCTTCAGATACCGATAAAGAACTCAAATACTGGTTCGATAGATTTGATATCAAAACGTGGTGGGACAAGAAAATAGATGAGCTTTCGAAAGGTATGCAGCAGAAAGTGCAATTCATCGCAACTGTCCTCCATAAACCAAAACTTCTGATATTAGACGAACCATTCAGCGGCCTTGACCCCATCAACACGAATCTCATAAAAGACGAAATCAAGCATCTCAACCGGCAGGGGACCAGCATTATATTCTCTACCCACCGGATGGAGCAGGTGGAGGAAATGTGCGATCAAATTGTACTCATCAATAAGGGTAGAAATGTACTCGATGGTAAAGTCAAGGACATCAAACAGAACTTTAAGGAAAATCGATTCAAGATAGAGTTTGGAGGAGAATTGCCCACACATTTATCAGCAGCCGACATTGCGGACCCCGCTTTCAACATAGAATCTGTTGCAGATCATAAACTCGTTGTGCAGGTAGGCGAAGGTCATGATTCAAATAATATCCTCAGATACCTCATTCAAAAGAATGTCCATATAAAATCCTTCAACGAAATTCTACCGACCATCAACGAAATTTTCATCAGGCAGGTAGCTGCTACTAATTGAGTGGTTTGAATTGTTTGAAAGTGGTTTGATGATAGTTTGAATTGTTTGAAAGTGGTTTGATGATAGTTTGAATTGTTTGAAAGTGGTTTGATGATAGTTTGAATTGTTTGAAAGTGGTTT
>CAYRDX010000046.1:0-37860 GCA_964423205.1 uncultured Saprospiraceae bacterium
ATACCAAAAGTTTAGTAAACGTAAATCGTGAACTTAATTTTTAAGCGTTACTTAGAGTACTCGAAAAAAAAATCCGAAACCTCACAGATTTCGGATTTTTTGCCAGAGGCAGTGATAAAATCAGGATTTACCATTAAGCCCAAAGGCTTTCTGAATGGGCTCGACCATATCGAGTTTTTCCCAGGTAAAGGTTTCCACCAGTTTGGCTATTTTCTCTCCGGAGCCATTCACTAATTCAATGGTTTTAAATTCCGGAGTCCTTCCCATGTGTCCGTAGGAGGCTGTTTCGAAATAAATCGGGTTGCGCAGTTTCAGGCGTTTCTCAATAGAGTAGGGTCTCATATCGAAAAGCTCCACCACCTGCTTTGCGATTTCGCTGTCTTTCATTTTAACCTTTGCAGTGCCAAAGGTATTCACGTAAATATTCGTAGGCCTTGCTATACCAATGGCGTAACTTACCTGTACCAGCACTTCGCTGCAAATTCCTGCAGCGACAAGGTTCTTGGCGATGTGGCGGGTAGCATAGGCAGCGGAACGGTCCACCTTCGAGGGGTCTTTTCCGGAAAATGCGCCTCCACCATGTGCACCCTTACCACCGTAAGTATCCACAATAATTTTCCTTCCAGTCAAGCCGGTATCGCCATGCGGGCCACCAATGACAAACTTGCCGGTTGGATTTATATGGAAAGTGATGTGTTTCTTGAAAAGTTTCTGTACGGCGGGGCTGCATTTTTTCTTTACCCTTGGAATCACTATGCTGATCACATCCTTGCGAATGCGCTCCAGCATGGATTTATCCTCGCTGAATTCATCGTGTTGGGTACTCACCACAATGCTGTCTATGCGTATGGGTACATTCCTGTCGGAGTATTCAATGGTAACCTGAGACTTTGCATCCGGGCGCAAGTATTTCATTTGTTTTCCTTCCCTTCTGATAGCAGAAAGTTCTATCAAAATCTTATGTGCCAGATCCAGGGGTAATGGCATGTAAGTGTCCGTTTCATTGGTGGCATATCCGAACATCATTCCCTGGTCGCCGGCGCCTTGGTCTTCCGGATTAGAGCGTTCCACACCACGGTTGATGTCCGGTGATTGTTCATGAATGGACGAAAACACACCGCAGGAATTGGCTTCGAACATGTACTCACTTTTGGTATAGCCGATTTTCCTGATGACCTCACGGGCAATGGACTGCACATCGAGATAGGTTTTAGTCTTTACTTCGCCGGCGAGTACGACTTGTCCGGTGGTAACTAAAGTTTCACAGGCAACTTTTGAATCGGGGTCGAAAGCCAGAAAATGATCGACGAGAGCGTCGGAAATCTGGTCGGCTACTTTGTCGGGGTGTCCTTCTGAAACAGATTCGGAAGTGAAGAGATATGGCATGTTGGATTTTGATTTTTAATAATGAAAGGCAAAGGTATAAAGTCTTAAGTCAAAAGTAAAAAGGCAAAAGGATGGAAAAGGCAAAAGTCAAAAGTCAAAAGTGCAAAGTCAAAAGTAAAAAGTAAAAAGGCAAAAGGATGGAGAAGGAAAAGTCTTAAGCAACCTGAGTACATCCACCGCAAATTTGAATAAGCGCTCACCCAGGTCATTTTTCATAGAATGAAGTTTGATTGCCAATAAAGATAGCCAACTCAAAAATAATAACAGTATTGCACCTTTTACCTTTTGCTTTCACACTTTTGCCTTCACCCCCTTTTGCCTTTTGCCTTTTTACTTTTGCCTTCTCCATCCTTTTGCCTTTTTACTTTTTACTTTTGCCTTTTCACCCCTTTTGCCTTTTTACTTTTTACTTCCAAAATAATGAGCGAATTCCTGGTTTACCTTCAGCTTGGTTACCAACACATTGCCGATGTAAAGGCCTATGACCATCTTTTATTCATCATTACCCTTTGTGCAGTGTACAATTGGAAAGAATGGAAAAAAGTAGTGGTGCTGGTCACGGCCTTCACACTGGGGCATTCCCTTACGCTGGCATTGTCGGCACTGGATATCTTCAGATTGCCATCTGAAGTGGTAGAAATCCTCATACCAGTAACCATTTTAATAACAGCCTTACACAACGTTACTGCCAGAAAAGCAGAAGGTAAGACCTTTTCCCGGGCAGTTTCCGTGAATTATTTTTTCGCTCTTTTCTTCGGCCTCATACACGGTATGGGTTTCGCCAATTTTTTCCGGTCGCTCATGGGAGAGGCCAGCAGTATCTTATTGCCTTTGTTTTCTTTCAATGTTGGAATAGAACTCGGGCAAATACTGATCGTACTTGTCTTTTTCCTGACATTGGCTTTACTTACCCGCATCTTTTCTTTTAATCATCGATCCTGGAGTATCTTCGTATCCGGAGCCGGTGCTGGGGTAGCGATGGTTCTGATACTTCAGGGATTATTTCCCTGAATGACTGGTACAGTTGAATAATGACCTGCCTGACTGCTATAGTGACCATTTTGATTGCCGGAGTTTTTCATCCCTCTCCGGAAAAAGCCATTCGTCATGACTTCAAGTTGAGTGTATGTGAAATCGTCTGGAATGAATCCGGAAAGCAATTCGATGTAAAGTTTTACATTTTTCACGACGACCTCAGGGAAGCGGTGTATGGCAAGCCAGATTATCCCAGACTTGACCCAGAAGAGGTGAATCCATATCTCCTGAAACACTTTCAATTATTGATGTCATCCACTGTGCTGAAACTTACTTTTGATTCTGTTCAAGAAAAAAACGATCAAGTTTTATACAAATTTTCCACTCCAAAACTGACATTAAGCCCAAATGAAGTCATCCGCGTAAGGAATACTCTTTTAACTGAGAAATTTACGACTCAGGTGAACATGGTTTATCTGATTTTCCCTGATAAGGCCAAGCAAACGCAAATGCTTACTGTGGCAAGAACGGAGGCAACGTTTAAGCTTTAATTTTTTTGAAAACGATAAAACCCAACATCATGCGACTTCACTGGAGATTTTTGAATCTGGCTTTTCTGCTTTTCACATCAGGGATGCTTATGGCGCAGAACACATCCAACCATGGAAACAAGTTTGAGCAGCTTGGTAGCTTGTTACCCTCACCAAACCCATACCGGGGAGCAGATGGAGCACCGGGGCCACAATACTGGCAACAAAGGGTGGACTATGACATCAATTGTACGCTGGATACGGAAAAGCGCCACCTGTATGGGGAGGAGCTAATTACCTACCACAATAATTCTCCGCATACGCTTTCCTATCTCTGGTTGCAGTTGGATGAAAACCAGCATCAGGGTCATAATGATATGCACCATTTCAATGGCAGTGAAATGGAAGATGTGATGAACCAGCGTGCTTTATACATGCTGGAACAATGGCAGGACCTTACTGAATACGGCCATAATATTGAATCCATAACTGACGCAAATGGGGCACCACTAAAATACACGATCAATCAAACGATGATGAGAGTGGATTTACCTGCTAAACTCAAGCCAGGTGAGACTTACGCCTTCCGGGTTAAGTGGAACTATAAATTGGTTGACCGGATTAATGGTCCCCGTGGTCGTGGAGGATACGAGCATTTTGATAAGGACGGGAATGACCTCTTTACCATGACGCAATGGTACCCGCGCCTATGTGTGTACAACGACGTGGAGGGGTGGCAGAACAAGCAATTTACCGGGCGAGGCGAGTTTACCCTCTCTTTTGGAAACTTCGTGGTCAGGATGACGCTTCCCGATGACTTTATGGTGGGTTCGACTGGTGAATGCCTCAACTACGAGTCCATGCTCACCCCTGAGCAAATGGCGCGCTGGAAACAGGCCCAAACTGCCTCCGAACCTTTGAAGATTGTTACACTGGAAGAAGCTACAAAAAATGAGCAATCCAAAAAAAGCAAAAAGACAAAGACATGGATTTACAAAGCTGACTTTGTCAGAGACTTTGCCTGGACTGCAAGCCGCAAATTCATCTGGGATGCCATGCCACACTACAATGAAGATGGCAAACGGGTAATGTGCATGAGTTACTATCCTAAGGAGTCCTATCCCATTTACAGCCGTTACAGTACCAAAGTGGTGGCACACACGCTGAAGACCTATAGCAAATATTCCTTTCCATACCCATATCCGGTTGCTATTTCTGTGGAGGCTTCCAATGGCATGGAATACCCTATGATTTGTTTCAACTTCGGTCGTGCCGAAGAGGATGGAACCTACACCGAACAGGCCAAAATGGGAGCTATTGGTGTCATCATTCATGAAGTGGGGCATAACTACTTCCCCATGATTGTGAACAGTGACGAGCGCCAATGGTCATGGATGGATGAAGGAATCAACACCTTTGTACAGTTCCTGGCCCAATCGGAATTTGACAACAATTACAGAATGCGACGAGGCTCTGCCCATCATATTGTCGATTATATGAGTTCACCCAAAGACCAGCTTGAACCCATTATGACCAACAGTGAGAATATCGTCAACTTCGGAATGAATGCCTATGCAAAGCCCGCTTCAGCCTTGAATATTCTCAGGGAAACCATCATGGGCCGCGAGTTGTTTGACATGGCGTTCCGCGAATATGCCCGCCGATGGATGTTCAAACACCCCTCTCCGGCCGACTTTTTCCGCACAATGGAAGATGCCAGTGGAGTGGACCTCGACTGGTTCTGGCGTGGATGGTTTTACAGCATTGATGCGGTTGATATTTCCATCGACAGCATCGTCTGGCATAAAGCCAATTTGGATGAAAATCCTGCAAAGAGAAAGATTGAAAACAAGAACAAGATTGAAAAACCTTATGAAGATATCAGCAAAACCCGCAACAGGGAATCAGGGATGAAGTTTGCTGTTGACGAGGACCCTGCATTGATTGATTTCTACAACACATACAAACCATGGGAAACAGCCGATTCCATTCAGACCACCACCATACATCTGTATGATGAAACTTTAAGTAAGAAGGAAAAAGAAGAATTATTCGGAAAGAAGAATTATTACGAACTGTATTTTTCCAATAAAGGTGGTTTGGTAATGCCTCTGATTCTGGAGTGGACTTTCCAGGATGGTACTACTGAAATCCAGCGCATTCCTGCTGAAATCTGGCGAAAAGACGAAAATTCTGTGACCAAAGTATTCGTCAAGGAAAAATTGGTGAAATCTGTAAAACTCGACCCCTATCGCGAAACAGCTGATATCAATGAGAAAAACAATTCAACGCCGATTCCCGCTCAGCCAAAATTGTTTAAAGTTTACAAAGAACACAAGGTTGACCCTCAACCTAACCCAATGCAAAAGGCGAAGGGGATGATAAAGCCATAATATGACTTATATGGTAAAACAACCAGACAAGTTTTGGGGATGCTAAAAATCATCCCTCTTTATCCGAAATGAATTCTGCCTGTAACGAACTTTTCAATCCCCTTTGACCTAAGTATGAGGTTTTAAAAAACTAAAAGCTTTGCTCTTTTGACGATGCGGACTTTCATTTCCATTTTTTTACTGACAGTCTTCAACAATCTGGTATTTGTCCAGCATGCTAACGGTACCTCGGTATTGAGTGAGCAATTGACTGTATTGACTGTAACGGCTGAAGCTGGCTGTCACCCAGGTACAGGTTGTTGTCAATTGATGTTTTTCAGAGTCCATCTTCCTGCCATTTGTTTGAAGGAAACCACTGAAAGCTGGTGTAAGAATTACGAAGTACAGCAGTCTGATAGAGCGCTTTCGCATCTGCCCATCTATCTTTTTCTGCACTCTATTTTGATTTACGGCTGAGGTCAGGCGATTTAATCTGGCTATTCTAACCAACTGGTTCACATTTCTTACTCCTTTATTATCAACGTTACAAGACTTTCTGGTCATTATAATTTTACCTAACCAGTGACTTGTTTATTTAAAAAACCCAAACATGTATATCGCAATGATTTTGGTGTTTGTAGTTGGCTATTTCTGCATAGCCATGGAGCACCCTTTTAAGATTGATAAGGCTGCCAGCGCCCTGGCAACCGGTGTGGCCACATGGACTCTGCTCATGCTCGGCCGCGAAGCTATTTTGCCGGGAAGCTCTGCAGATAATATCGACCACTTCCTGGCTGAGCATTTAGGAGTAATCGCCCAGATACTCTTTTTCCTTCTCGGAGCGATGACCATCGTTGAATTGGTGGATGTTCATAACGGTTTTAGTGTGGTCACAAACCGTATAACTACCAAAAATCGGGTTAAACTCCTTTGGATCTTTGGTGTTGTGACTTTCTTCTTTTCTGCTATGCTCGATAACATGACTACTGCTATTGTGATGGCTGCCCTTTTGCGCAAGCTGATTAAGGACAAAAAGGAGCTTTGGATGTTTGGCAGTATGGTGGTAATTGCCGCCAACGCCGGGGGATCCTGGTCACCAATTGGCGACGTTACCACAATTATGCTGTGGATAGGTGGGCAAATCACAGCTGGCAACATCATAATCAAAGTGTTTTTGCCGAGCGTATTAAACCTCGTGGTGCCACTGATCATTTTGTCGTTTACCATGAAAGGTACAGTTGAAGCTCCAAAGAATGCGGCATCTCATGCCACTCATCTCGGCAACTCAAATGGATTTCACCAAAAGCTCATTTTCTGGATGGGAGTAGGTGGACTATTATTTGTTCCCGTGTTTAAGACCTTGACCCACCTTCCTCCATTCATTGGCGTTTTACTCAGCTTAAGTGTTCTTTGGCTAACGACAGAGGTGATGCATAAACGAAAAGGAGCCAAGGGCCGTGAAAGTCTGATGGTGGGGCAGGTATTGAGGAGGATTGATACACCAACGGTTTTATTCTTTTTAGGAATACTGTTGGCTGTCGCCAGCTTGCAGGTAGGCGGGCAATTGGGGCAGTTGGCTACCCTTCTCGACAATACATTTGGTGACATCTATGTTGTCAATACTTTGATAGGTGCTTTGTCAGCAATAGTTGATAACGTGCCTTTGGTAGCCGGTGCCATGGGTATGTACCCAATGACGGTTTACCCACAAGACCACATTTTCTGGGAATTACTGGCTTACTGCGCTGGTACAGGTGGTAGTATGCTGATCATTGGCTCTGCAGCAGGAGTCGCTATCATGGGAATTTTGAAAATCGACTTCATCTGGTATATGAAAAAAATAAGCCTTCTGGCCTTGTCTGGGTATCTTGCCGGAGTTTTGGCATACTGGCTAATGACTTCCTGAGTTTTGCTCAGATACATGCTTTCTTTTGCAGCCTCTGCCGTCCATGGCAGGGGCTTTTTTGTCAGCCTGGGTGTTGTGATATTTTCATTAACTTCAAGCCGTGTAATCCCGAGTCACTCTAATCAAGAAACCTACAAAATGAAAAGACCTAATCTTCTTCTTCTGACTTTCATCCTGTTTGGGCTTTCGCTTCAATCAATTGGCCAAACCAAACAAGATTCTTCTCTCATGAGAATTGAAACCAAAGATGGAAACGAATACATTGGCCAAATGATGGGTCAGGATTCGGTGAAAATCTACCTGAAAACACAAAATCTCGGGGAAATAGGTATCCCCAAAAGTGAAGTAAAGTATTGGGAACCTATACATGCGCAGCAAATAAAGGAAGGCAAACTATGGTTTACCAATCCTCAATCAACACGATATTTCTGGTCACCCAACGGGTATGGGTTGAAGAAAGGGGAGGGCTATTACCAGAATATCTGGGTGCTCTGGAATCAGGTAGGTTATGGCGTAACAGAAAACTTTTCTATTGGCGGAGGTATTATACCCTTATTCTTTTTTGGAGGGGCATCCACACCTGTATTTCTAACCCCTAAAGTCTCTTTTCCTTTAGATAAGGATAAAATCAACATTGGTGGCGGCGCACTACTCGGAACAGTATTGGGTGAAGAGGATGCTTCGTGGGGTATTCTCTATGGCATTGGCACCCTGGGTTCTCCCGATAACAACATTACTTTGGGAGTGGGATATGGTTATGCCGGTGGAGATTGGGCCAGTCGGCCACTGATAACGTTGAGCGGGATGGTCAGATTGAGCAATAGAGGTTACTTCCTAACTGAGAATTTTTATATATCCGATGGGAGCGGGGAGTCTATTATAATAATGTCTCTGGGAGGTCGCTGGATTATCAAAAAGGCCGGTCTTGACTTTGGTCTTTTTATTCCTGTAGGAGAGGTAGGGGATTTTATTGCAGTGCCATGGTTAGGATTTACAGTGCCTTTTGGGAAACAATGAGTGAAGGATTGAATGAGAGAATGAGAGAATGAGAGAATGAGAGAATGAGAGAATGAGAGAAGGAGAGAAGGAGAGAAGGAGAGAAGGATTGAATGAATGAGGGATTCTCTGTGTTTTCTCTGCGTTTTTTTTGAACCACGGAGACATAGAGACACGGAGTTTCACGGAGTTCTCTCTGTGGTTCTTAGTGCTCTCAGAGTCTACGTGGTAAAAAAACTCCTAAAGGAGCCTTTGCGTCTTCTCAGCGGACCTCTGTGAAACATAAAAAAAACACTCGTGTCAGGAAATCACTCAAGTCCCAGAGTGAAAGAATCATTAAGATAATCCCGGTCTTTGTCAAAATTTAAATCTTTCTTTGACCGTTAAAGATTTTTCCATTTCAAATTCAGGGTGCAAAAAGGTTCCTCTAAAAGGAATCAATTAATTCAATTTCAGAAATACTTCGTTTCTGCCAAGCCTGTTTAACAGGTAAGGTCAGGAACAAAAGCATCCGGTTTTTATGACTTATCATGAGATGTATAACCAACTGCGGCAGGCTCTTCGCTCTGAGGAGCCCAAGGTGGTTGTTGACAATATTGAACTGTACCGCTTTCCATTCCATTCTACTTCACAGGGTTTTCTTCCCGGAAAGGACCGCTACAATTGCAAGGAGCATAATCTGGTCATTGACTATGACATTTCCTATACAAATGATATAAAGGTAGCAGAGAATGTAGTTCAAATCAGAGATGTAGAGATCAAGGAAAATAAACACTTCAGCTACTACCTGATGAAGCCTGTGGGTGAAGAGCCTTTGAGGAAAATTACCTTCCTTTTTCATGGACTCAATGAAAAAAACTGGGAAAAATACCTGACCTGGGGCAAAGCTATTTGCGACTCCACAGGAAGTGGTGTGCTGTTTTTTCCGCTGGCCTTTCACATGGACAGGGCGCCTCTCCAGTGGGGTGAGCGCCACAGCATGGCCGACTTGTGCAACAAAAGAAAGAAGCTGTTTCCCAATATCGTGAATTCCACTCTGATGAACGTGGCCATCAGTATGCGACTTCACTCCATGCCACAGCGCATCATCTGGTCGGGTTTGCAGACTTACAACGACGTCTTGCAACTCACCGAGTTTTGTAAAAAGGGCAAACACGAACTGATTCATAAGGATTTTAGTGCCAACTTCTTTGCTTATTCTATTGGTGGCATGCTTGCGCAAATTCTCAAAATGGCCAATTATAAGGGCTATTTCACCGAGTCAAAGGTTTGCCTGTTTTGCAGCGGAACGGTGCTCAACCGGGCCTCTCCTTCATCCAAATTTATTCTTGACAGTGAAGCCAATGTGGCTATTTATTCTTATCTGGCAGAGCATTTTGATACTTTCCTGCGGAAAGACCCCGTGTTGAGTCATTACATAGAAGATGGTCATTTTGAAGGCAAGGTATTTCGCTCTATGCTCGAGTACCAGAAATTGCGGGATTTCAGAGAGGAGCAGTTTCGCAAAGTCGAAAATGATTTTTATGCGGTGGCGCTAAGAAAAGATTTCGTGATTCCATTTTTTGAAGTGATTAATACTCTACAGGGAGCCATGCGCGATATCAATATTAAAGTCGATGAATTCGACTTCCCCTATAATTATAGTCATGAAAATCCCTTTCCCATTAATGCCGCTGACCCGGCTCTCGTCAATCAGCACTTCAACGAGGTGTTCGGCAGGGTAGGGGATTTTCTGAAGGATTGAATGAGAGAATGAGTGAATGAGAGAATGAGTGAATGAGAGAATGAGAGAATGAGAGAATGAGAGAATGAGTGAATGAGTGAATGACCCGGAAGGGGCAGGGCTGATTGGTTCTATTTTATAAGTGTTTTTTGATTTCAGATATCAGGCGTATCCCGATAGCTATCGGGATTTGATTTTTCGGGACGCATACAGCCGGTTCTTGTCTCGGAAAATCAAAAATCTGATATCGTCAATCATATATCGTCAATCAAAAAACAGTCAAAAACCAGAACCAATCAACCCTGCGGAAGGGGTAGACTGAAGACTGCGGACTGAAGACTGAAGACCGCTGACTGCCGACTTTTGTAAATGCATCTGTAAATGGCTATCTTGCCCGTCTTTAAGTAAGAAAAATAGCAGAATCATTTAATCCGCAAGTCACTAAAGTCCGTCTTAATGTTACAGTTCGTCTGTTATTACAACCATACTCAATACCAGAACAAACAGGTACTTTTGAAGAGATACGGTCGTATTACATCCCAAATGCCCCCACATTTGAGTATGTTTTTGATGTTCAACTTTGGTATTGGAGTGCTTCATTTTGCTATGCATAATCATTAGCCAAACCGACGAGAGAAAATCATTTCATCCTGCTCATGGCAGATTTTTATAGAAACCTTCTTTATAGTCCAACCAATGAAACTTGACCTAAGAAAGAAATCCTTAGAAATGCGCTCCATGGTTTACGGCCAGATGCTGAGGACCAGGGGATGGAAATACCGTACCTTTTTATTTTACCTCCGGCTTTTTAAGTACCTGTCACTGAATTGGATCCGTGGTGAATTCCTTGAATCTTACTATACCCTGATGCGGTATCTGGACGATATTGTTGATGGCGAGCTGCCTTTACCCGAGGGTTATACTGACTGCGTTGAATATCTTTCGGAAAAGATTCATTTCTCACAGGATCTATCGCACCCAAAAGATCCGGCAGATTATTTAATGCTGTATTGCAACCAGCTTGCCTTGCGGCTTGGTGAGGATATCTCATTGGAAACAAAAGATATTCTTGAATCCCTGCTTTTCGATGCTAAAAGAAAGGGAAGGCTCATCTTTTTCGGAGAAACAGAGCTGATGCACCATTTTCATTTATTGGACATAAGAGGAACCATCAGGGGTACATTGAAGGTATTTAAACACGATCCGGAATTATACAAACTTTTGGAGCCTCTGGGCAGAGCTGCCCGGTTTCAGTATGATCTCGAGGATTTTGAACAGGATATCCAGGCGGGTTATATCAACATTTCATTGGAAGAAGCCAATAGATTTGGTATCCAAACGACAGATTTATCTGACAGGAATTCCCCGGGTGTCCGGCAATGGTTTCGGCACCATGCTGAAGAGGGGTTGGCTTTTCTCGAGGAGCATCATTCTCTATTGCCTGAGGGCAATTTCTCTATGCTGGCAAGAGCCACTTTTAAGGTGGTTTATGAATGGCCGGCCCGCAAGGTTTTCAGGAAAGTATTGTCGGAAGTAAATAATCCGGGCACTTGAATAAACTCAGACCAGAGAACGCTGCTTCGACGCTCACCATGGTGTTTTCCTCTTTTTCGTGTGGAATTAGCAAAGGAAAAAAATTGCACAAAAGAAAACTTGAACATTAGTAATAATGTTCTGCCAGTATTCTGGTATGCAATACAAAAGGAGACTCTGCGTAACAAGCAGATGTGTACAAAAGGAAAATATGTGGCTGATGAAATCCAGGAACGAAATATCCCTTGTGTCTGAAATCACCTGTCCGGAATGTAGTCATAAAAAAGTAGAAACCATGCCCACCGGGGCCTGCCAGTTTTTCTATGAATGTGAAAACTGCAAAACGGTACTTCGCCCTAAACCCGGAGATTGTTGCGTGTTCTGCTCCTATGGAACCGTGCCCTGTCCGCCAGTTCAGGAAGGAGGTGAAAAGAAAGGATGTTGTTAAACAGAGAGAATAAGAAAGGCGGTAACAATGAATTGTCACCGCCTGTGGATTTCAGCAAAGCAATGGATGCTTAGCGGATAAATGGTTTTGAGGTTATGCCTTTCGTATCAGTGATGCGGTAGTAGTACATATTTCCTTTCAGTTCGCCCACATTCACTTCCAGTTTGTTCATGCCTTTGGGCAACTCACCCTTGTACACTGATTTGACAATGTTGCCCAGCTGGTCAACGATTTCAACATTCACAAGGCCGGGATTCAAGACTTCAAACTCGATGAACTGAGTGGAACCTGCCGGATTGGGGAACACATTGACTTTGCGGTCGGGTTGTACTCCGAAGCTTTCAGTGTTGTTTTCAGCTTTCATCAACAGGAAGCTCAATTTTCGGTGAAAGTCCCTACGAGTCTTCATTTCTTCTGATGGCGATTTAGGCTCAGCTTGGGTTTTTTGACGGAAACCAGCTGTTTTCGGTCGGTGGGTTTCCCTGATGGCTTTGATGTCGCTTTGCCACTGTTCACGTTTTGGAGCAATTTCAACGAAGAGTTTTTCAATATCTGCACCATAGGACTTCACCAGTTTCTCAGCCACCTTTTTCATTTCATCGTCCATAAGTCCAAAACCCTGACCCTGCGAATGGCCCCTTTTGAAGCCCTGATGACCAGCCCTCATGCCGGCATCCTTCCGGTGTTTGTGGTGTTGTTGGGCCATCTCTTTTCTTTGTTCCAGGTGTTCTTTGCGTTTTGCTGCAATTTTTTCGCGTAGGTCGATAATAGCTTTCTTATCAGCTTTGGAGATTTTGGATTCCAGTTTTGCGCGTTGTTCCAACATTACCGGTTGAATGTTTTCCTGGCGGTAGCTTTTCAATTCATCCATCATGGCTTTGCGGACTTCCATGTTTTGCTTTTGAAATTGCCCTCTTCCGCCGCGCATACCCTGATGCTGGGGTTGGTGATTATCAAAGATTTCCTTTTGTTCAGCAGTCAAAATTTTGGAAATGGCTGCATGATGCTCAGTGCGTAGCGCCTTCATTTCCTCCATGTTTTGTTGGGTCATGTGAGTTTTCAGTTTGGCGCTAAAATCCTGGTTGACTTTGAGCAAATCAGCCTTTTGGTTTTCGCTAAGGGATAATTTTTCAGCGAGCACCTTGGTGATATGTTCTGCTCTTTTTTCGGGGTCGAACTGGCGTTGACCAAAACCTCTTTGGGCATGGGCAAATACCATCATGGCTGCAACAGCCAATAAGGTTAGGGAGATTCTAATTTTCATAACAGTCGTATTTTGTAGTGATTTGGATTATTCCTGCATTGGTGTTCATTACACATCCTTTGCTTTTGAATTTTTTCAAAGCTATTGACTCTCATACTTGAGGGAAAGTTTAATCAATGAAACAGAGAATATTATCAATCAAAAAATGTCAGCCTCATGAACGTGTGGATTTGTTAAATAAAACCTGAGGGTGGAAAAGGGTGTAGCCGGGGAGGTGTAAAAGTTAATGGGTATTGGTGAAAAAGGCTTTTGCTTGTGCAGTGGTGAATTTAATAAAATCAGATTTTGCGCTGATGTAATCCTCCCTATTGAATTTGTGAATGCCGCCAGGTACATTTTGGGTAGGTAACCAATACCACAGGGAAGAGTCGCCCCAATTCCTCTTCGGACAGGTCGTTCAGGTTGTCTTTCATTAGTCCTTGCATTGAGAGTGATTCTCAGTTTCCTACCTGCCGATCCTTACTCTCATTAATCTGTCCAGCCCCAGGGTGCAGGCGGAGTTTCAACCGGTTTTGTCAAATCAAAACGAATGGAAAAATAGCGGTCCGTGCCCAGTCGCCGGAGATTATAGGTGAAGGAGGTATCGTCCAGCGTTATCCACCATACATTAGTAGCCGCAGCCGGGATGAGGTCAGCAGTTTCCTGATCGGCAGGGAAAACCAGAATATTGGACAGCGATGAATTGCTGGTCGTTCCGCCATACATCGTCACGGCATCCGGGCTGCCGTCTTCATGGCGGTGGTCGTGTTTCAATTGGACCCGGTTATCTTTCAGCGTCAACACCCAGGTTCTGGACCGGTTATCACCGACGAGAAACGGAATAAAAATCATGGATTCACTGCAAGATCTGACGTGCATGATGAGCTTTTTGCCTCTGAAATCATCATTCTCAGGGGCTTCTATCACCGTGCCTGCGTAGGCTTTGCCACAAAGTGGCTTCAGGTTATTCCAAAAAACCTTTACGCCGGGTTCGGACTGTGTGAATCCTTTAAGGCTAAAGATTAAGAAGAGCAGGATTAATCGAAATGTCATGAGGTGTAAGATTTATCAACCAATCCACTCAGGTGATGGCCATAATAAAGCGTGGCAATGGCTACTACCTGTGATGGAATAAGCAGGTTTACAAAACAGGTAGGAAACCCTGCAATAATCCAACCGGAAATCATATACAGTATGAAACCGGTTCCAAATTTCATCAGACGCTCCAGTGGCTTCGTTTGGGGAGTCATAAAGACGATGAACATCGGCATGAAGAAGCCTATGAACATTGCTCCAAACTGACTGTTTCGGTTGGCTTCAGAATCCAGAGTCAGGTACCCGATAATGGCTACCATAACCAGGTTTAGAATAATCAGGAAAAATGCATTGACGGCAATGTTGGCGATTGATTTTTTTTGAGTTAGTTCCATGATAGGAGGTTTTTTGAATGAAACGGCAATTGCGATTCTAAAGTACTGCAAAGCATTGAATTGCCTCAATATCGTCCACTTTATTTTCCCTCACTTACCTGTTCAGCTTTTTAAGTGCAGTGTAAGTTATTCCATTGGAAAGGGTAAAACCCACTACAAGGCTTCCCAGAAGAATCTGGTAATGCTCACTGTCTTTGCAATAAAATCCTGCCACTACAATGACAGCGGCCCAGATAGGGCATTGATAATGATAAGTCTTTTCATGGAAAATGGATTTGATTCAAATTTCCATGAAAATACAAATATCCCTTAGAGATGGGTCCTGAAATAGATGAAACCCCGACGTTTCTTCTATCAATGTTTGTTTACATTGGAGATATTCCGGTTGTCGTGAGCTGGTCGGGGCCATCCACTGTTGGCAAGCGGGGCATTGCCTTGTATGGTTTTTGGATAATGAGAGGATGGGTAATTAATGGGCGTTTACAGGCTTATGGTTGATGAAATCACAGTTTTGCTGAATACCGTCCTATTGCCCAAGGGGCATTTAGGCCGATCAATAAATGGTCGCCGACTGTAGGTCAGCAATTATTCCAAAAATCTAAAAACAGGGAGTTTTGGAATAGGTATCTCCTACGATAGTTGTTTCATGATCGATAACGAAATTGAAAACCTTGCCATCCTTGCCTCTTTTGTATTCAGCATAATCCCAATTCCCTGCATGGGTGAGTTTGTAGGTGCCGTTTACCTTGCCACCTGACAATTCCTTGTAATACTCGATGATGGTTGGATAGGCTCCGCCCTCATGGTATTCCTCTTTTTCAAACTGTAGCGATATCGATTCCGTTTGGCCTTTATACCTGACGCTGACGGCCTTGTCATTTTCAAAGGCTATCATAATCTCAAGCTTGTTGTTTCCTTCTCCTTTGTAGCAGATATAATGGCTGAAAGCTGATAAGTCTCCTGACAAAGGAAACTCTTTCAATAATTCGAATTGAAGTTCAGGAACCTCATCATCTGGTCCTGTCTCTTCCAGGTATTTTCTGAAAACCCGGAGTGTTCTGTTTTGGACAACCCCGTAATAGCAGGCTCCGCCTCCTGCATACCAGGAATAAAAAGAGAATTTTGCGTTGGCAGGTATGCCATAAGTTGATTTCATCTCAGCATCTTCAACCGGATAAACATTGTAATCGTTTACCAGAAGTTCTGGCCCTTCAAATGCAGTTGATGAAATAAAAATATCCATGCTGGGTACACCCATATCGTCGACTTTTTCCTGTCCGGTACTTATTGTAAATGTCAAGTCATCAGTATCTATAGCTAGTGAACGAGTTTCTTCCAGCCTGTTTGCGAACTCCTGGCCAGTAGTCTCTACGTCATCCATTGGTGTTTTGGTAAATGTGCTGCTAAACAGCGCAGCATCCGCTTGGTCCAATGTTTCCGTTCTTTCGAATATCGAAGCTGGATTGCTTGTAAAATCATGTACGGTTTCGGTGGCTACATATTCTGGTTTTTGCTTGGACTCATTGTAGATAGTTACAAAGTATTGGTGATGCACTATTTTGATGCTATCGTTAATGAGTAGATAATATGTCCTGCTTGTGCTGTATTCAGAACATTGGGAGGAATCGGCGAGCATGCTTGTATTGTCTTTCTTATAAGTAATCAGCGTACCCCAGCAGTCGCCACCGCCAAATTGTATGGGTTCACCGACCGTGAATTCTGAAAGGGTGTAACCAAAAGGAAATACGTTCGGAAAGATTTCAGAATTCTTTTTGCAACTCAAAATGAAAAGTAAGAACAGGACTGAGAAGGTGTTTTTGTTCATGATTGAAATGGTATGGTTGAAATGTAAATTTTCCGGAAATCCCGGGACGTAATTGGTTCAGATGGTAAGAGGCACCAGATAGGTATGGCGAAAATAGTAAAAAGAAATTTGATACGAATCCAGCTTATTCATACAAATCCCCCACATCCGTTTCGCACAATTCCACCAACAAATCCGACATTTTCTGCGTCACGGCTTTGAAATAAGACTCTCCTTTTTCTGATGTGGCATGTTCCGGATTGCCAATGCCAGTATCCTCAGTGACCTGCGACCATTTGCGCTCAGCCCACACCCAGCCTTCACGGAATTCTTTAATCCGATTCTTTTTCTCCTTTCCACTTCCCCAATGTTCTTTGGGTAAAACCAGGTCGGGCCGGAAATGAAGAATCAGGCTGGTTTCCATTTCATCGGCATGGTCGCCAGCTTCTTCAAAAAACTGTCTTTTATCCAAAGACTGAAACCAATTAGCTACGAAGAGAAACATTTTCGGGAACTGCAATCCCAACTCTCTGAGCATGGGTTTAAAGTCATTGCCACCATGGCTGTTGAAAATTAGTAGTTTGAAAATACCCTGCCTGTTGAGTACCTCAATGACATCTTTCAGGATGTGAAATTGCGTGCTTGGGTTGAGGTTGATGTCCAGATATATGTCTGCCTGGCCAGTGTTGACACCAAAAGGTATAGTTGGCAGAACGATGACTTTAGCGCCTTTTTCCCAGGCTAATCGTGCCGATTCAGCGGCCAACTCATCGGCTTCAATGATGTCGGTGCCATAGGGAAGGTGGAAGTTGTGTGCTTCAGTGGCACCCCATGGCAATATAGCGAGATCGAATTGGGTTTGTTGGATAATTTTCCAATTGGTTTCTGCAAGGATGTAAGGACGCATGTTTTGAAGATTTGAAGAATCGAGGATACGAAGAACGGAAGAATTCCTGCCGTTTTAAATCATTAGTATTGAGTCAAAAATAAAGTTGCCAAATTGTTTTCTTAACCACTTGAAAATCAGTTGGCTGTTGGCTGTTGGCGGTTGGCGGTTGGCAGTTGGTTGCTGGGGCTTGGTTATTTTCCAATTTCCCCCCGAGTACTCGGGGTCCTTTTTCCTTTTGCCTTTTTACTTACTTACCGCCCAAAATCATCCTGCAACCTGACAATGTCGTTTTCGTCTGAGGGATTTTCTGCGTCGGTGTGTTGCCAGATTTCTGCAATAATTCCCCACTCGTCGAGGCCTACCAGGCGATGGCGTTCGCCCTGTTGCAGCTTTATTTTGTCGCCCTTCTTCAGGGTGTGGTTTTCCTTTTCCTCGTCTGTAAAACTAGTCACCACCCCCACGGAACCATCAATGCAACGCCAGATTTCTGCTCTACGGAAATGGTATTGCCAACTCAGTCTCTTACGGGGTGCTACCAGCAATATCTTAGGGCTGAGTTTTTCGGATATTTTCAACTGTTCAAAGTCCTCTTCGGGGAAAAAATTTTGGGCGAACGCTTTTGCCTGCAATTCATCGATTACAAAAAATCCACCCCATGGCCGGGCATTGTCCTCTTCGATGATGCGAAAGCCCAGTTTCTGCATGAGCTTCCTGTTTTTTTCAAAAATCTTCTGAATTTGTTTCACTTCGGTTTGAATGTTTATTGGATAATAGAGGTGACACCTTTCAAAAAGGTGTCACCTCTTGGGAAGGGCTGATTGGTTCTGGTTTTTGACTAGTTTTTGATTGACGATATCAGATTTTTGATTTTCCGAGACAAAATCCGGCCGTGTGCACCTCGGAAAATTAAATCCCGATAGCTATCGGGATACGTCTTATATCTTAAATCAATAAACCCTTTTAATATAGAACCAATCAGCTCTGCCTCTGGGGGCCATCTCCCACCCAACGTAAGGTACTCAACTTCACAAATTCACCTTTATCATTGAAATGAAAAATGTAACAATTTGTGAATTAGCATGATTGTTTACAATCGGACAAAAAGACTATTTACTATTTCGAGTGGGATAGAACTTCCTTCTGTAATTTCCCCTGTTTCAGGATTTACAATGATGCTGTCTTCTTTCATTTCTTTAAGTAGTCGTTCCCGTTCTTTTCTTTCCTCAATGAGCTGATTAATCTTTTCATTCAGTGAAGACCAATGTGCATCTACTGAGAAATCCCATTTCGAGCGGGAAGTAACCTGAACGAGGGCGTCATCATACCTAAAGGATTTTTTTCCCTGCTCCTTGGCCTTTTCAAATGCTGGACTTTGCAAAGACTGAATCAGAGTTTTCAAATAAACCTCATATCGCTTTAGTTCAACATAAACTTTGAGCAGGTCGTAGTGGCCTGCTGCAACTATTGCCTGAGCGTTTTCTCTGGCCAGGTCTTTAATACCTGATATATTTAGGTGGGCTGAAATGCCACCGGGTTGTTGTACTAGTTTTGCCATAATGCTTCAATTTGCTTTCACTATTTGATTCAGTTTCAAAAAGTACAAAATCTGTTTGTTGTAATCTTAGAGCCAAGCTAAACAACGGCACAAATTTATTGAGCTTCTTTATGCTGCACAAAAGCCATATTTCTTACTTCCCCTTCGAGATTGTTAACTAAAGTGTGTCAATGATTCAAAAAACAGTTGAAAAGTCCTTTTCTCTTACAGAGAATTCCAGCCCGTATTAACCACGGAGCCACGGAGAGCACTAAGATACACAGAGATAACTCCGTGAATCTCCGTGTCTCCGTGTCTCCGTGGTGAAAAAAACCGTATCTCCGTGGTTAAAAGCGGTATAAGTTGAGGAAAGGGAATGAAATAGACGATTCAGCCTGCCGATAGCACTCTCGATTTCGTGACACTAATTTTACAAAACCCTCAAATTCAACGATTTCTTACCTAACGTTGGGTATTTGTTACCCATAATTAGAATAAAACTATTTCCCTTTTGGTATTGGCGGGAGGAACATGACATGTTACATTTGTGGCGTTATTTTTATTTAATCTAAATAAGTCGAAATGAACTGCGCTAAATTTTTGTACTCCGTATTGATATCATTTTTGTTAGGCTGGAGTTTTATGTTGAGTGGCCAAAATTCAACCATTAGTGGCAAAGTCCAACTAAAAGGCAGTACTGATGTGGTGTCAGGTGTCTATGTATTCCTGGACAATACCAATTACGGCACCATTACCAACAGCAATGGAAAATACCAGATTCAGAATGTTCCTGCCGGGGATTATACGTTGGTGGTTTCCAGCATTGGCTACCTGACTTTGCAGAAGGCTATTCAAATTGAAACTGGCGAGTCTTTGTCATTTGACCTTGAAGTTGAAGAGACTATAATGGGATTGCCCGCTGTGGTCGTTCAAAGTGTTTCACTGACCGGAGGAATGAGGGGATTAAGAAGCATCCCCGGTTCTGCCCATTATATTTCCCCACGGGAAATTGAAAAGTTGAGCTATACAGATGTGAACAGGGTGCTGAGGACTGTACCCGGGGTGAATCTGCAAGAGGAAGATGGCTTTGGGCTAAGGCCCAATATCGGACTCAGAGGGGCCGGCTCGGAGAGGAGCTCAAAGATTACGCTGATGGAAGACGGAGTACTGGCTGCTCCTGCTCCTTATGCCGCTCCTTCCGCATATCATTTCCCCACTATTGGAAGGATACAGGCTGTTGAAATCATGAAAGGAAGTTCACAGGTCCGTTTTGGCCCTTATACAACTGGCGGTGCCATCAATCTGTTGTCTACGGCCATTCCGGGGCATTTTTCAGGGAAAGTAAATATTCTCGGCGGTAACTATGGCAATCGCAATCTCCATGTCTATGTCGGCAGTTCCCACAAAAATTTCGGTTATCTGGTGGAATCATTCCAACTGAAGTCGAATGGTTTTAAGCAATTGGACAATGGAGGTGAAACAGGATTTGATAAAAAAGACTATCTGGCAAAGTTTCGAGTGAATACCGGCCCAAATGCCAGAATATATCAGTCGCTGACCTTTAAGATTGGGCAATCCCAGGAGAACAGCGATGAAACCTATCTCGGCCTTACGCAGGATGATTTTAACCAGAACCCATACCGCCGTTATAGTGCTTCGCAAAAGGATGGGCTAAAAACAAGTCATGAACAGTATTCACTTCAGCACATTGCGATGCTTACAAATTCAATAGATATAACTACTACTGCTTATCGCAATAACTTTTTCAGAAACTGGTACAAACTCGATAAGGTGAAAGATGCCGCCGGAAAATCTTACAATCTCGGCAGCCTGTTAGCTGACCCTTCACAAAGTCCGGAGGCATATGGCATTCTGACGGGTGCCACGAGTGTACATTCCAATGCTTTACTGCTAAAAGCCAATTATCGCACCTATATCTCTCAGGGTGTCCAAACCGTAATGAGTTTAAGGATGAACACCAACAAGATCCAGCACACGCTGGATATTGGGCTGCGTTACCATGCTGATGAAATGGACCGTTTTCAGTGGGAGGACGGGTATAAAATGACCACAGGAACCATGAGTCTTTCCACGCCTGGTGTTGGAGGCACAGAAAGCAACCGCATAGATAGTGGTAAGGCATGGGCTACTTATGCCCAGTATAAAGTCAAAATCGGTTCTTGGACTTTTGTCCCAGGTCTTCGGTATGAAAACATCGTTATGGAAAGAATGGACTACGGTACCAAAGACCCTGAAAGATCCGGTGAGAACCTGACTGTCAAAAGCAACAAAGTGGATGTTTTCATTCCGGGCATGGGCATTAATTACAAATTCAATGAGAGCCTTAACGTATTTGGCGGCGTGCATAAAGGCTTTTCACCTCCGGGTTCTACCGAAGGCAGTAAGCCCGAAGAGAGTGTGAGTTATGAATTGGGCACCCGCTACCGCAATGGCGCTCTTTCCGGACAAGCCGTAGTTTTTTACAACGATTATAAGAACTTGTTGGGTGCTGACCTGGCCGCTGTGGGTGGAACGGGCTCGGCGGATATGTTCAATGGAGGTAAAGTGAAAGCAAAAGGTCTGGAATTCCAGATGAGTTACGACCTGATGACCGAAAAGGGGAATACCTGGAGTTTGCCATTGACATTAGTTTACACGAATACATCTGCCGCTTTTCAGAGCGATTTCGCCAGCACATTTGCAGCATGGGGACAGGTGAAGCACGGCGATGAACTTCCCTACATAGCCCGCCATCAGTTGGCATTGATGCTGAGTGCAGGAAATGATAAATTCAACGTAAATCTGAATACACGCTACCAAAACCCAATGCGTGCGGTGGCAGGACAAGGAGAGATTTTGGAAAGCGAGAGAGTGGATGGTTTCTTTTTGGTGGATGTAAATGCAAGTTACAAGGTGCATTCAAAAGTGAATCTGTTTGGCAGCATCACCAATCTGACCGATGAAGTCTACATCGCAGCCCACAGGCCTGCAGGTTTGAGACCCGGATTGCCAAGGGCATTTATGGCGGGTATGAAAGTAAACTTTTAGTAATAAGTCAAAAGTCAAAAGTCAAAAGTCAAAAGGACCCCGAGTGCTCGGGGGGAAATTGGAAAATAACCGAGCCCCAGCAACCAACTACCAACCGCCAACTACCAACAGCCAACAGCCAACAGTCAACTGATTTTCAATTGGTTAAGAAAACAATTTGGCAACTTTATTTTTGACTCATTACTTAACTAATCTCTTTGTGTCGAATAGGATGAGGGTCCATTTTGGGCCCTCATTTTATTTTACAGCTCAACAGATGTTCTTCTTCTCCTGAGGTAGTCAAAACGTATCCTTCGAGTTTATCGCCAATTTGCACAGGTCCTACTCCTGCTGGTGTTCCGGTATAAATCAGGTCGCCCTGCATCAGTTTGAAGTATTTGGAAATGAAGACTATCAGGAAATCAAAATTGAAAATGAGGTCGCGGGTGAAGCCATGTTGGACTACCTCTCCGTTTTTCTTCAAGTGGAATTCGATATTACCTTCTTTTTGCACCTTTTCGAGGGGAACAAATTTTCCCAGAACCGCTGAGTTGTCAAAGCCCTTGGCTAATTCCCAAGGCTGACCTTTGGTTTTTAATTCCTGCTGCAAATCACGGGCAGTAAAGTCGATGCCAAGGGCAATTTCTTTGTAATAGGATGAAGCGAATTCAGGTTGGACAGACTTGCCGTTTTTGCAAACTTTCAATACCACTTCAATTTCGTGGTGAACGTCTTTTGAAAAATCCGGATAGTAAAAAGGCTTTTCATTAACCAACAATGCTGTCGGGGGCTTCATGAATACTACCGGTTTGCTGGGAACTGGATTGTTGAGTTCTTTGGCATGGTCAACATAATTGCGGCCGATGCAGATGATTTTCATAGTCTTATGATGTTAGATGTAACAGATTTTCAAATTCTGCTGAATTCTAAGATCTGGTTCAAATCTTACTTCGAAACATGCAGCAATCCCGCCAGTTCTTTTACCTCAAATACAGTTTTCTGGGCCTGCTGACGGATGCTTGCTGAAGAAGCTTTCACCATATCCTTAACTGCCTTTTTGTTGGCGTTGAGTTCGGCTTTCTTTTGTCGGAATTCAGCGCTCAGCTCTACTATAGCTTCCGCTGTGGCTTCTTTCAAATCTACGTATTTCAGGCTGCCAGCATTATAGGTGTCCATCAGGGATGAGTGGGCCTCCGTTTTACCACAGGCTTTCAGCAGCTCAAACAGATTGGCAACACCCGGACTCATTTCTCCAGCCGGAGTATCGCCGGTATCTGTTACGGCGGATTTGATTTGCTTTCTGATAACGGCATCTTCTGCAAATACATTGATGTAATGCTTTTCTCCGGCGCTTTTGCTCATCTTGCGGGTAGGATCGGCAGTAGAGCGTATATTCGGAGTCTCAGTGTAAATGGGTTCCGGCAGCACGAAGTATTCCTTGCCGACGATGTTGTTGAATCGCTGCGCAATGTTGCGGGTTAGCTCCAGATGCTGGTCCTGGTCTTTACCCACAGGCACATAATCTGCACGGTAAATGAGGATGTCGGCCGCTTGCAAAACGGGGTAGTCAAACAATCCTACAGAAATAAATCCTTCTGCAGAAGTTTCACTTTGCTGGCTTTTGTCTTTGAACTGCGTCATGCGGGTAACCTGACCATAGCTGGCGAAACAGTTGAAAATCCAGGCCAGTTCAGAATGTTCCGGAATCATGGACTGTATGAAAATGTTTTCGGGCTGAATTCCCGTAGCTATCAAATTGATGACCAGTTCCCATGTATTTTCCCTGAGTTTCTTTGGGTTGTAAGGCATGGTCATGGCGTGGTAATCCACCACTCCATAACGGCATTCATAGGTTGACTGCATGTCAACCCAGTTTTTCACCGCACCGAAATAATTGCCATAATGCATATCCCCGGTGGGTTGTATGCAGGAAAGAACTTGTTTTTTCATTGTTCGTTGTCTGTTGTTTGTTGTCCGTTGTTCGTTGTCCGCTGCATTCAACTGACAACGATCAACGAACAACCATCAACTATTTTAGGGCCGCAATTACAGAAATTTCCACGTTCACGAATTTGGGCAGGTTGCCCACCTCCACGGTTTCGCGCGCCGGTGCAAATTCAGGTTTGAAGTACTCGGCGTAAACGGCATTCATCTTCGCAAAATCATTCATGTTTTTGATGAACACGGAAGATTTCAAGACATTTTGATACGTGCAACCAGCTGCTTCCAGAATGCCACCTATGTTTTTCAGCACCTGATGGGTTTCAGCTTCAATGCTTCCGGACACCAATTCTCCGGTAGCCGGATTGATGGGAATTTGACCGGATACATACAGAATACCATTGTGCTCAATAGCTTGATTGTAGGGGCCAATAGCAGCAGGTGCATTGGTAGTAGAGATAATCTTTTTCACAGTTGAAAGTTTTATTTTGAATTGGAGAGCCAAAGATGGCAAACCTGCCAGAAATGGAGAAAACTGAAAACACAAAAAGCTCCACATTCGTTACTTTCGAATGGGGAGCTTTTGAGCTGATGACTTAATGTGTGGTTAAATAACCGTTAAGTCAGACTGCTTTGGTCTTTATTCCTCTTTGGTTTTCACCAGGATTTTACCCCTGTAACGCATGTTGCCTTCATCATCATAGTATGCATGATGATAAATGTGCGCTTCTCCGGTAGTCTGGCAAGTAGCGATTTGAGGCACTCCAGTCTTGTAGTGAGTGCGGCGGGCACGGGTTCTGCGCTTAGAATGTTTATTCCGAGGATTTGGCATTTCTCTATTTTTTTTGGTTAATCGGTTAACTGGTTAATTGGTTATGATAACCAGTTAACCGGTTAACCACCTAACCAGTCAATTTTCTTGATTTAATCCCTTTAATGCGTCCCAAACCGGATTGGAAGATTTTTTTTCTTCCTCCAGGTTGGTCAGGAACTTCAGCATCTCCGGGTTACATTTTTCTCCAGCATCATCATGTGTTTTGGCCATAGGTACTGCGAGGTTGATAAACTCGTAGATAAATTTGGCCACATTCAGCTTTTGAGTGCCGCGGAGTATGTAGATAATTTCCGCATCCTCCGACTCCGCTTCGTCAAATTTGACCAGCAGAGTCTGGTAATCTTCAACAGGTAAGCCGAACTCTTCGAGACAGCGGTCGCAGGTGGTAACAACTGTTCCGCAGATGTCGAAATTCATGATGTACATATCAGGCCGTTTTTCGAAGTCGAGATAAACATCTACCTCTGCTTCCTGAATTGGTGACCCCTCAAATAATTGAAAAAAGTCAGATTCAATAACAAACTGATATTCATGGAGACCGTCGCCCAATCCCGACACAGGGATTGAAAAGTGGTCTAAAGCATCCATTTTAAAGAACTTTTTCTAAAAGGCGGGCAAAGATAAGAGCAATCATTCAAAAATGCTGCCCACTATCCAATTAATTTTCCCAAAAAACTTCATTTTTTGATGCGCATCAAACTGTTGGAAGTCCGTAATTCTTTTGGATGGGGTTATTTTTGGAATAAACCTCGAAAAAAACAGTTTTTGCCCAATCACCCGAATTATATAATTTTGGACGGACTGAATTATTAAAAAGAAACTGATAGGACTGTGATGTGGGATTTGGAGTCGGTAGTTTCTTTAAGTCAACAACAAACAGGCAACTATGAGGGTATTTTCTCTGGGTTTTTTGGTCTTTCTCGTGTGTGCATTTTTTTCACGTTGGTTTTTTATTTGTGAAATCAGGCATCTCTGTGATGCTGATTCACCAGCAATGACTCGACCCGCCACCCTAAATTTAGAGTTTGGGGGTAAAGCCGTACTGCAAGGTTTTGAGCAATTGGCTTTCAGAAAAAGCAATTTCTCACCAGAGCTATCTTCAAACAATACTAATTTCATTACCAGAGTTGCTGAATACCTGCAGGTGTCTCCGGATGTAAATATGATTCTCACGGGCCGGTTTCTCGAAGCCGAGAAAAATGCTCATTCCGGAATTTTTGAGAACCTGGGAATTGCCAGAGCCGTAAGCATAGAGAAAATACTGGAAGGACGGGGAATTGACGAAAAACGGGTTTCCATTGATTATCAATTGATGAAAGGTGACATTCTTGAAGAACCTGTTTCCTTTGAATTGTACAGAGTGGATACAAGTGCTACCTTACCTTTCGAGAAATTGCAATTCAGTTTTCATGACAACACCTTCTCCGATACCAATTTTGAATACAATTCCGATGTGTTTAAACCGGGCCCACAGTGCTTGGTTTATGCCGATTCCGTTGTGAAGTATCTTGCGCAGCATCCCGAGATGAAATTGTCCATTATCGGACATACCGACACCATTGGAAGTGAAGAGTACAATTTTGAATTGGGGCTGAAACGTGCGCAAAGTGCTGCTAAATACTTTCAATCGCTTGGCCTGAAATCAATCATACAGGTGTCATCGCAGGGCGAAACAAAACCAATCATCGTTCAGGGCGACAGTACGGAAATGCGCAAAAATCGCAGGGTGAATTTCAGAATTCAGAAAAGGACATAGTAGGTGGTTTGAGGGGTTTGAAGGTTGTTTGAAGGTGGTTTGAGTGGTTTGAAGGTTGTTTGCCCCGAGTGCTCGGGGTGAAAGTGGTTTGAGGAGTTTGAATTGCGGCACTAACTTCACTTAACTTTTTGAGAAATTGAAAATCCAACATTAATATCCGGTGCTGATTGATTGGCACCAGGGACAATCAAGAACAAACACATGGAAAACTTATTCGCAGCATTGGATCATCCCGATAGCATTGCTTTTCTTATCTCCGTTTTGATTTCTTTCCTGATCGGTTTTGTCACAGCCTGGATACTGTGGGGTGGCAGGGCCAGGAAAGCCAGTAAAAAAGCTGATAGCTTGCAGCAGGAATTGAGTGCGCTTCGCACGGAGCATCATTCACTCAAAGAGGAGATCGACCTTAAGGAAGCCGATATATTGAGGGTTTATCGTGAAGCGGAGAAGTCACTCGAATATGCGCGGGGCGTCGATGCCCGCAAAGCAAAGTGGCAGTCTGAATTGGAAGAAACGAAAATTGAATTCGCAAAACTTCAGGATACCAACCGGTCGTATGCCACTACTATTGACGATCTCAATCATCAGATTCTTGGTTTGAAATCGCGTTTAGCCAGTATGAGTAATGAAGCTGGAACTGCCGATTCTTCAGGGAAAGCAACTTCCAAATCGGCTCCCCATCCTTCGGAGAGGGTCATTACTCTGGAAAAAAGACTGTTGGCGCTGGATGCGGAAAACCAAGCGTTGCGTTCCGAATTGTCCCAGATGCGCAATATGAAAATAACCGAGACCCCAGCGAAAACTGAAAGAGTCCCAACAGTCAAGCCACCGCTTGTCCATGAAAAAAAGGAGGAAGCAAAACCAAAATCACCTACAGAAACTTTGCCCCAGAAAAAAAAGCAGGAGAAGGATGACCTCACGCGGATTAAAGGTATTGGTTCTGTTTTGGAGGCAAAACTGAATGACATTGGCATTTTTACCTATGAGCAGATAAAATCCTTTGATGAGGAAAAGGCTGAAAAAGTGAATGAACAAATTGGATTTTTCCCAGGCCGTATTTTACGGGATGATTGGGTTGGTCAGGCTGCCCGTTTGCATCAAATGAAAATGGAAAATCCCGATGCTCTGAAACCCACCGCCATTTTTCCCAAAAATCCCGGCGACCTAAAGATTATCGAAGGCATTGGCCCCAAGATTGAAAAACTGTTGAAGAAAGCAGGAGTCAATACCTTGCAGGATCTTGCTGCTACTGAGGTGAAAAATATTCAGGAAATACTCGATGCAGCAGGTGACGCCTATCGCATTCACGATCCTGGTACCTGGCCCGAACAAGCTGCCATGGCTGCCGCCGGAAACTGGGAAAAACTGAAGGAATTTCAGGATTACCTGCTGGGAGGGAGATATGAGGTATGAGGTATGAGGTATGAGGTATGAATGAGGAATGAGGAATGAGGGATGAGGGATGAGGGATGAGTCGGCAGTCTACAGTCCACAGTTGCATTCCGCAGCCAACCGCCAACCGCCAATAGCCAACTGCCAACAGCCAACAGCAAACAGCCGACTACCTTTCATACGGGCATTTCAAATTACCAAAGTAGTAATAAATGCCGATTCCAAAATACACGTAGGTGTCGTTGTTGCGGCTATTACCTCTTTGACGGCCCATTTCGCCGATGGGATGTTCGATGTTGTTTCTTACAAAGAAATTGGGATTGGTGTTGTACAATTCTGACGAACGGTCCATAAACCTCGTGGCAATTTCTCCTCTTAAATCCTCTACATCCTCCAGGTCAGGATATACCGTACTCACATCATCCAGGTAATCAGAAAACAGTCGGCGGGCACTGATGTCGATATTCAGGCTCCATTCATAATTGAGGCCGATTTTGAAACCCGCGCCGTAAACCCATGACCCTGTTACAGTATAGTATTCATCTCCCTTGTATTGTCCTTCCGTACCCATTGGGCGCAGCTCGTACCATTTGTTTTCCATTTTTGCCTTTGGATTGAAATAGGAAACCCCGGCTCCGGCAAAAAGGTAGGGCGTCCAGCCTTCATCTCTGCTACCATGGTTATAAGGAAGAAAATTAAACTCCAGTTGCAGGCCGGCATCGGCAACGGTAGATTTAAAGTGCAGGTTCCGTGCCCGTTCATAAACGTTTGGCGAATCGCTGTCATAAGCTTCTACAGTGCCAATATTGGCGGATATCTTACCGCAGACGCGTTCATTGAAATTATACCTCAATCCCAATCCGCCAGCAGGGCCCAGCCTGTTCAGGCGCATATTGGTGTTCAGGTCGCCAAAATAATTGGACGTAGCCACCCAGGCGCCGGCTTCAACGCCCTCTTGCGACATGGCAGGTATAACGGCAAAAACAACTAGGGCGACAGCTATAATTCTGGAAAATGTCATGTATTCAATTTGCATTAATGCCTCCAATCCATCCAACGGCTGGCAAAGTTACCTTTTAACGTCAATCATAGTGACACTGTTATAGTTCAATCCAATTTTTTCCTGATAAAACACTTAGGTTACCTAAAAAACCCCCCCCAGCCGAAGCCGGGAGAGGTCATCCCAAAAACCAGATTTTAAGAATACTTAAATCGGTTATGGGAAATCGCACATTGTATCTTTACAAGGACTGAAGGACTGAAGGACTGAAGGATTGAATAGGGAGCTGTAATTCTAAACTTCCTTAGTTTTTCAACTCACAATTTCCAATTTCCAATTTCCAATTTCCAATTTCCCCCCGAGCACTCGGGGTCCAATTTCTCAATTCTTACTCCAGTCTGACCATTCTCTTTGACGCAGTATGAGTCGGAGTTTCCAACTTGTAGTACAGAACTCCGGAAGTTCCTAAATCCTTTGCTGTCAGTTGAACCTGATTATATCCAGCGCCAAATGACTCAGTGAAAGATTTTAGAACTCTGCCTGAAACATCATATACAGTAATGATTGCCTGATTAGCTTCCGGCAAAACAAAACCGATAATGGTGCGGTCAAGGAATGGGTTTGGTGTATTTTGAAACAGCTCAAATCCTGATGCCAGTGTGTTGTTGCTGAATCCGAGATTCAGACCAAACAACTTGATGTCATTGTCTTGCTGTTTATACGCCTCAGCAGGCATAACTTTTTGATTGATTCCGAGATGCTTGCTGATTGTGCTGTTTGTTTTGGCCCTGAATACTAGTGTGAATAATGCCGTGTTTAGTGTTGCTTGCGTGTTTAGTGTTGCTTGCGTGTTTAGTGTGTTTTTTGAATTGTCCCAGCTAGTTTTGATGATTCCTTCTTCCACCCGGTTCATACCGAAATTTTCTCTGGAAGAAGTTCCGTAGTCTATGTCCATTAGTTCCAGTGCTTCTGTGTCAAACGATAGGGCAAACTGATAGCCAACGAGGTCATTAACCTGCGAGAGGGTGACCGGTACACGGTAAACTTCACCTTTCGAAGTGATTTGGTCCTGAATGACAAGACCTACCAAATCCAGTCCATTCCTGTCAGCCGAGGCATCCGTTACATTCCCCATGGATGCCGAACCGTTTACGTCGCCAACCTTTATGGCGATGAAGTCAACATTGTTCAATGCGCCAGATAGGTTGTTTACGTTGTGCAGTTCGGGGAAATTTGGCTGGAATGGATTTGCAGCGTTTTGGAAAACGTATTTCTTATCCACAAATCTCCAGCTGTTATTGTTGGGGAATCTTTCTGAGAGTCCCAATATCAGCTTCCGGATCTCCACCACATCCATGGTGCTTACCGATCCCGATTTATTAACATCGGCGGCGATGACCTTATATGGTGTATCGAGATAGCTTATGTTTAGGATGTGTCTGGTGATAAGCACCAAGTCGAAGGTCGAGACACCATTCAGTGGATCCATGTTATAAGCAGGTGTGAAGGTGTAATCCTTGCCCAGTGCCAGTCCCTGGAATACAAACTGTCCCGTTTTGCTGGTCGTAGAGGTCATTGTTTGCGTTGTCGGGCCACTCACATTGATGGCCACCTTTTCCATGCCGGTCCCGGAAGCAGTTGTGATACTTCCTGAAACATTGGCTGTACGGCCGGATGGGCATATACTCAGGTTGTCCTGAATGAGCACGTAAGTTTCACAGAAGTCAGTATTTCCTGCCTGATCGGTCACATACATGATAATGCTGTTGTGACCTTTATTAGCGCAGGTGAAGGTTGTTTTTGAAAGCGTGAACGTGAGGAATGAATCAGGTGTACAGTTGTCAAAACTGCCGGAGTTGAACATGCTGGGCTTCAAAGAAACCTTTCCACCGTCTCCTGCAGGGTCGGCCATCAGTTCCGCAGCTATACCGTGATAACAGATAGGTGTCGGTGGCTTACCATCTTTTACAGTTACTATGAATGAGCAGGTGGTGAAATTGCCACACTGGTCTTCCACTTTCAACGTTACGCGGGACTTTCCCACAGGGTAGCTATTCGTAACATTGGGTGATGTCCCGACTGCATCGATTGTGGAATTATTGAGGAAATCAATTTGTGAAGTCCATTTCAATGCAGGACTGCAATCCAGTGCTGTTGCAGAAGGCATATTGATAAACAGAGGACCGCAATTGGCATTGTAATTAAGGAAAGTGGTGTCTTTAGGACACGTTAGTACGGGTGGCACATTATCCCTGACCTCAATCACCTGTACGTGTTCGAAATAGGTGTCGTTCAAAATCGGATTGTTCGGATTGTAACGGCACCAGTCGATGACAATCCATTTCCTCAGAATCTTGAAACAAGCCGGGGGATTGGTTGGCAACACCTGGTCAGTGAAAGTCACTGCGATGATATCGCAGGGGTCTTCAATAATTTTTGGCCTTCCATTGGCAGTCGGCAGGTCTTCAGGTTTGGTGGAAGTTCCACACTGCTGAATGACATAATCCAAAGGCCAGGTGATATCTGCTCTTTTGAAAGGTGTTGAATTGACCACTGTAATGGTTTGCGTACAGGTCCTGGTCAAGCCAGAGGCGTCTTTCACTGTGTAAACCCTGGTTATAGTTCCGGTCCCGCAGGAATTGATGCTCGACGCTTCTGTGTTCGACCAGGTTGAGCCCTGGCAGTTGTCGTAATAAATTGGCGGTAATGGTGGTGGGATGGGTGCCCCGCATTCAATCGTCAGATTTGGAGGGCACTGGTTGATAGTGGGTTCAATTTTATCCTGAACTGTCGCCTCTATCATACACTCGTTGGAATTGCCCGCTTTGTCGTAAACTCGGAGGACTAAAGTGACTTTATTGCCAATGTCGCAGCAATTGAAGGACACTGTAGGACCAAAGGTGGTTGCTGGCGAGCAGGCATTGGCCATTCTTCTGACTTCAAACCTGTCCAGGTTGCAGTTGTCGCTACTGCCATTGCTAAACGCAGCTGCCTGCACAGTTGCTACACCCTCTTTTGTCAGAGCAATCACTGAAAACTGAATGCAAACTGCAATCGGAGGGGTATTGTCTTTTATGGTAATCGTTGTATTGCAATTGCTGACATTCCCACAAGCATCAGTGGCAATATACGTTACAGCATGAGTTCCCTGTGGGATATTAGGCAAAGTGCCACCATTGGAATTCAATGACCCATATTGAGTCAACGTTTGTACCGTGAAATTGGAACAAGCGTCAGTAATGATTGCCGGTGGAATGGATGCCGTGCCGAAACAGGTTCCTCCGGTTGTTGGGCGCTCAAATGCCGTGGGACAGGTAATGGAAGGAGGTGTTTTATCCTCCACTTTGATTACCTGGACACAGGTCCAAGGGTTGCCGCTTCCCGGATTATTGGGTTGGCACCAGTCAAAAATTGTCCAGGTACGGAAAATCTTGAATGAGCCGCCGCACAATGGGAATACTTCATCAGAATAGGTGGAAGCGAAATCACAGAAATGACTGGCCCCGGGTTTTACAGGATAGATCACTGCATTTACTGTAATGGTCGGATATCCGGTTGCTTCCGGGCTGGTATTGGGCGTCGTTCCTGAACAGGTTAAATCCTTATTTGTCGGGCAAACTGGCACAACGGGATTTAAACCACCCAATGACACGCGGTTTACTGTAATATTCTGCGTACAAGTAGAGGAAAAACCTTTGTTGTCAGCAGCAGTCCACCGCCTTCCAATCAACATAACATAAGGGTCAGCACAAGTGCCTTTTAAAACAATATCCTCATAGGTCAATGTCAGCGGTGAGCAGTCCGTTGCGGTTGGCTTTGGAACGGTTCCAGTGCCTTCACCGACAGGTTTGATGTCTTCCAGACAGTGTCTCGTTGCATCAACACATCCTGTCAGCACCGGGGGTAGCTTATCCTGCACCCTCAGTGTGCCCATACAAGAGTTACCGGTAGAATTTTCAATAACCTTGTACATAATGGTCAAACCAATATCTGCTGCCGTTACAATCGGGCTATTTTGCCGAAGGCGACCGAGGTTATCGAGTAATTGCACAGTCATTGGGTTAGGGCAAACCGGTGGCTCAAATAACATAGCTGGTGTGATGGCTACTGAGCAATTGCTTGCCGGACCTGGAAGTGAAACATTCACACCGGAGTTGCACACTAAGGTGCATTGAGCTATCGATGTGTTACTCACCCATGTGAGCATCAGTAGCAAAGAAAGGACTGTACTCCATCGTTTGATACTGAAAGTTTTGGTCCCATCTTTCCTGGCTCGAGAATTTGTAGTAGTCGCTATTTTTCTCATGGGATTGAAAGATTGATTTATAATAATTGATTTTGTCATCAGTTCATTTTCAGGGAACTGGCAGAGGGAATACGTTTGATGGTATTCGCCTCTGCAACTGTCCCTAAGCATCTTCTCAAAAGAGTTTCCGGGTTTCTATGCCTTTCGGCAAAGCCTCCCGGAGGGGGCTTTCTCATAGCATGGCAACTTTCGTTGCTCGCCCACCTTTCGGGTCGATACTTGTTTGTGGGTAACCCAGGTGTAATGTGCGTATGTGTAAATTGGTCAAAGTGATGTTTAGCATTGGTTACAGAATCGTAAAGTCAATACCTGGTTACCATACGTTCAGGGAATAATTATTTTGTCAGTCAGCTCAATCACTCATCATTAGCATGCGAAGGGTCTTTCGCTGATAGCCATTGGCTTCCAATTCAGCAATCAGAATTCCCTTTGCACCGCAACCAGACATGTCGAGCTGCATTTCGTGTGTACCCTTCGAATAGTTACCAACTTGCGTTTTCAGCAGGCGCCCGTACACGTCGTAAACTTTTAGTTGCACTCCAGTTGCCTCCGGCAAGTAGAATCTGATGAGGGTACTTTGATAGAAAGGATTCGGAGAGTTTGGATAGATATGTATGCCCTCGCGGGCGGTATTTTCAAAATTCAGAACCGGCCTGAGCAATCCGAAGTCAGCATTCTTAGCAGTAGCTGAGCCGCTGTAAGCTTCTGCTGCTGTCACTTTTGAGCTCAGGGAAAGAACCTCAGAGAGCCTTACTTTTTTCAGAGCTTTAAACCTAAAAACGATAAGGTTTTCACCATCCTTGAATATTTGGCCATTTGCATTGTCCCAACTCAAGGCTAGATACCCATCTGCCGTCAGGGTTGTCCCAATGTTGTTATGGTTGAAATTCTGAAGTGCAGTTTCCTCAAAGCCCTCATAGCTTAACGCTTTGCTGTCAAAACCAAGGGTAAACTGGAAACCTGCTATATTTTTGAAATCACCGGCTTTCATCGATACGAGATGTTCACGTCCTGCTTCGAGCAGGACATCGTTTATATAAAAGTCCAAATGACCTTCAAAACTGCGGTCTTCGGTTGTGTTTTCATTTAAATTGGTTGGGATGGCCGAGTCATTTACATCGCCCACTTTTATGGCGATAAAGTTTTTATTCCATTGATTGGCTACCACATTGGTAACCGTAATGGATTCCGGAATGCCCGGGGAAAATGGATTTTTCGGATTTGGGAATTCAAAAGTTGCATCCACAAAACGCCATGACGGGGTGTTATTTGGGAATTTGGTACTGATGTTCAGAATGAGCTTCTGCAGTTCCACCAGGTCGAATGTGGTAACACTACCCGATTTATTCACATCAGCGGCTATAACCTTATAGGGCGTGGCCAAATGCTCGATGCCAAGAATATGTCTTCTGATGATAACCATATCCAGGGTAGTTACACCATTTAGTACCTGAGTATTGGCTGATGGCGTGATAGTATATGTTTTACCCAAAGGCAAATTGGGGAAAGCAAAGGTTCCATCCACACCCGTAAAGGCGTTAATACTGATAGCACCGCTCAGGGTAACTGGTTTTTGGCTGGCCGGATCGCCACCTTCCCTGGCTATTTTACCAGCAATGGTAACAGAGGATTGGCTTGCGCAAACTCCGAAATTGTCCTGAACAACCACCGTTGTACTGCAAAATCCACTGTTTCCGGATTCGTCGGTCACTGTAAGTGTAACCGTTTTATTGCCAAGGCCCTGACAAGTAAATGTATTCGGGCTCACTTGCAAAATCAGCTTGGAAACCTGGCTGCAATTGTCCGTACTGCCGCCATTGATCATAGAAGGAGTCAGCGTTACAGTTCCATTAGGTTGTATGGTGACGGTTACCCCATTGTTGCACACTGGTTTTGGCGCCTGAGCATCCTTAACGGTTACCATGGTTTTACAGCTCGCACTGTTTCCACAACCGTCGGATGCCAGATAGGTGATGTTGTGTGTGCCAATGGGGTAGGTTCCGCTGGCTGAACCTGATTTGCTTGATGCATAAGCTGAAATATTTGTGAACGTCATGGCCTTACTGCAGTCATTTACAGTTGGAAGTGGCACATTGACAAAAGCTTCACACTGCGCGCTTTGGATTTCAACCATCAGATTGGTTGGGCAGGTTAAAACCGGTGCAATGGTATCACGAACTTCAATTACCTGGGTATGTTCCCAAAAACCTCCTTTGGAAGGGTCGTTTGGCTGAAAAACACACCAGTTAATAACTGCCCACTTGCGCAGCAACTTGAAACAAGCCGGCTGGGCCGTGTAAAAGAAGTAATCTGTGCTGGTCACCTGCAACTGTTCGCAATCCCTTCCAATTACCTTCGGAATGCCTGTGACGGAAGTGTCCAGGTTGGGATTGCACTGATAAGTCAGTATGTCTTTTGGGAATTCAATTGTTATGGTGGTATTGTCAACAACATTGATGGTTTGCTGACAAGTTGATGAGTTTCCGCTGCCGTCAACCGCAGTCCATGTCCTTCGTACAGTACCAATGCCACAGGCGTTGAGGTTGACGGCATTTGTGTAAGTGGTGCTCTGTATGGAGCAATTGTCTGTTGCCACCGGAATTCCGGTTTGGGCTGGGTTGTTATAGTTTGTTCCGCAATTGACGGTAACGGTTGCCGGACAGGTAATCACCGGTTTCACATCGTCTCGTACTGTGGTGTTGCTGTTGCAAAAACTCTCCTGGCCACTCTTATCCACTATTTTTAATCTGACTGGTATGGTCTTGTTCAAGTCTGAGCAGTCAAAATCGAGGTGTTCGGAGTATGCGCCATTGTCACGACTTACCCTGTAAAAGTCAATGCCGCAGTTGTCGTGGCTGCCATTATTATAAGATGTAGCATAAATGCGTGCTTTGCCGTCATTCTGAAGCGATACAGTTACAAGTGATTGGCATATAGCTGTAGGCTTTGATTCGTCAGTCACTGTCACTGTTATTTCGCAGGTGCTGGTATTATTACAGCCGTCCTTTGCGGTATAGGCCACCGTATGCGTTCCTGCAGGCACATTGGAAAAGGGCCCGTAACCGCTGCCAAATTGCCAGTTGGGTGTAACAACCACACCAGAACAAGCGTCAGAAGCCGTTGCCTGTGGTAAGGTTACATTGGCGGAACAGGAAGTATTTAAAGTGGACACTTTTACATTAGAAGGACAGGTCAAAGTGGGTTTTCTCGAATCATTGACGATAATAACCTGTGAGAACACCCTGAAATCATTGGTACAAAGGTCAAAAACAGTCCATGTACGGATGATTCTCTTTGAGCCCCCGCATATAGGTATGCTCTGATCATTTGAAGAAGTGATGAGGTCGCAATGTGTGGTGATATCCAGTTTGGTATTTTCTACCATCGGCTGGCCAGTCAGATTCAGGTTCAGTGGATTATCAACACTACATTCGAGCGTTGGAGCCTGCACGCCATCGCGGTGTTTTGGGAAAACAACCATATCGAGCGTAGCTCTTCTGAGATAGATGTTTTGAACCCTGGTGGACTTGTTTCCAGAGGCATCGGTAGCTGTCCATGTTCTTTTTACAGATGCGGCTACTACGACTGAACCAACCGTACTCATACAGGGAAGGTCGGTAAATTCATCGGTCGAGTTAACGGTTATGCTGCCGGATGGAGTTGTATTATCCGATATGGTTGGTGAACCAATGGCGGTTTTGCTAAATGGCTGATTACACCATATAATTACTGTATCAGGTCCACCAATTTTCGGACCCTCGTTGTCGAGCAACTGTATGTTGGTAGAACAGGAATTTCCACTTGCTGTATTGGTCACCGTAGCTGTAAGTTTCCTGCCCAACAAATTTGCCGGAAGATTATCGCCATAACTATTACTCAGTGTATCAGTGGCATTGATGGTGTATCCACCGCTGCAACCTACCTGCTGTGTCAGTAAAAGTTCAGGAATTAGCTTTACAAAACCATCGGAATTGTAGTAAACGTTCAGATTGTTCTTGCATACAAGTGCACATTGAGCAGAGGATTGGCCAACGAGGGTGAAGAGGCTGATAACAATAATTAGAAGTGTGTACAGTCCAGAGCTTTTCATCCTTAAGCGTCTTGACTCATCGGCAAAGGTGGTTAGCACCCGCCCGATAGCCCGTGCTGATGATATTTCGGTGTTCGAATGTAATCCGGACAGCCTGGTATCAAAGGGGGCCAGCCGTGACTTTCTCCAGCGTGGTGCTAAACCATTACCTTTAACCATGAGATTATAATTGTTAATGTGGGTTTCAATTTATTTCGGTATGTATGCTTCGGAAGAGGTAATACTTTACCTGCTGGCGGAGGTGACATACCGCTCACGTGTGTAAGGTTTTGAATTAATGCAGGTAAGAAATGTTTTGTCGCACTGCAGCCTGACATCAACAGGCTAAAGCAATACCGCATGCAGGACGCAATGCCGCTGCAATTCTTACTTTTTGATTACTGAGAAGAGTCCAGGGTGTCTGGAAAAAGGAGTCGGAAAGGATAGGTGGAGTTTAGTATACTCGGTTTCCGGACTTTCTCATAGTATGTACAGTGCTGCTCACGTGTCCGTTTTGGTTGTAACGTGATTTCGAATATTGTTTTCTTTAATTTAAAAAATTGTGCCAACTTTTCTTTACTGGGAATTAATTTTTTGCAACTGACATATAACGATTGATTTTTAGCTATTGGCTATTGGCTATTGGCTGTTGGCTGTTGGCGGTCGGCTATTGGCTATTGGCTATTGGCGGTCGGCACAGTTGAATCTTAACCGCAAAGGGCGCAAAGACGCTAAGTCTCATCATCCCTCATCCCTCATCCCTCA
>CAYRDX010000047.1:0-37143 GCA_964423205.1 uncultured Saprospiraceae bacterium
TTGGCGGTTGGCAGTTGGTTGCTGGGGCTTGGTTATTTTCCAATTTCCCCCCGAGCACTCGGGGTCCTTTTTCCTTTTTACTTTTTACCCCTTTAGCCCTTCGGGCTTCGGGGTTGCCTTTTTACTAAACGAAGGATTTCACGATAGATAAATTCAATCCTTGCATCACTTTTATTTTGCAGGTCATCCAGAATTTGTTTGTCGAAAATAAAAACTGGAAAAACAGGGCGGCCAGCCTTTAAAGCGTGGTAGAGTCCGGCATTATCATGTAACCGGAAATCGCGACGAAACCAAAAAACACTTACACAATTCATTTTTCAGAAATGAGGAAGGCCTGAATATTCACCTTCAGGGTAGATAATGCCAAAAGCGCAAATTTGTTTAAGCTTAAACAATTACATCCTCCTCCTCAATCACTTTTCCGCTATGGCAACGCACAATTCGGGCCGGGAAATTTTCCAAAATCCTGTAGTCATGCGTGGCAAAAAGTACCGCGGTGTTGTTCTCCTGTGCCAGCTTCCTGAGGAGTAAAAGGATATCGTCGGAGGTTTCCGGATCTAGATTGCCCGTAGGCTCATCGGCAACAATGATTTGTGGGTGGTTCAATAAAGCACGTGCTATCACCACACGCTGTTGTTCACCTCCTGAAACGGCGTGCGGCATTTTATGATTTTTGCCTTTGAGGTCCACTTTATCGAGTAGTTCTTCCACGCGATCCATCATAAGCTCCTTTTTTTTCCATCCCATTGCTTTCAAAGAAAACAATAAGTTTTCTTCCACATTGCGATCGCTTAGGAGATTGAAATCCTGAAAGATGATGCCCATATTTCGGCGAAGGAGAGGGATGGTCTTTCGGTTCAGTGACTTAAGGTCAAAGCCAGCCACCATTCCTTTGCCCTGAACTAAAGGGAGTGCAGCGTAGAGGGTTTTGAGCAGGGAGGACTTGCCGCTGCCCGTTTTGCCGATCAGGTAAACAAATTCACCCTTTGTGATTTTGAGGTTTACGTTGTTGAGTACCAGACTGTCATTTTGATAAATCTGTGCCTCTGACAAATGCACTATCAGATTGTCGTTCATTTGATTTGAGTTTCTGCTTACGAAATAAACAGTATCTCATAGACATGTTTAGTTCGGTAAAGGTAAAAAGGTCAGGGGACAAATGATGTTGATTCTTTGAGTTGAAATATTGGCTAACATACCCTAAACACAATTCATTCAGGAGGCTTTGCCATTAGTAATCGTTAGTCTTTTATATGCAGAATCAAAACTGCGCGCCATAGCTTCAACACTTTCCGTACTCGTTTCGGTGATGAAAACCTGTCCAAATTCCTCTTTCATCAATAACTCAATCAATTGGGATACCCTGCGCTCATCCAATTTGTCAAATAAATCGTCGAGCAGCAGAATGGGGCGAATTCCCTTCTCCTCCTTTAATATATGGTATTGAGCCAGTTTCAAAGAAAGAATAAAGGACTTCAATTGACCCTGAGAAGCAAAACGCTTTACCGGGAAACCATCCAGGTTGAAAATGAGCTCATCTTTATGGATGCCTACTGTCGTTCTTTGCAGTATTCTGTCTTTTTCCTGGTTATCTGAGAGAAGAACTTGAAAATCCTTATCTATTAATTGCGTCTTATAGGTACAATCAGCTTCTTCGGTTCCTCCACAAATTTTCAAATAATATTGCTGGAAGATAGGTTTGAATTTCTTCGAAAACTCAACTCTTTGTTCCCTGAGATAACTTGCCGGCTCCAGTAATTGCTGGTCGAAGGCGGTAAGCAAGGTTTGATTAAATGAATTGGATTCAGCAAACTGTTTCAGCAAGGCATTTCTGCTTGCCAGCACTTTATTGTAAGTAATGAGTTTTTCTAAGTATTGATGATTAATCTGGCAAAGAGTATTGTCGAGGAAGCGCCGCCGGTCTTCACTGCCTTCCATTGCAAGTGCCGTATCATCAGGAGCTTTGAAAACCACAGGCAGCAACCCAACATGGTCGGCGATGCGGCCGTAGGCATTATCATTTCGTTCAATGGTCTTCGTCTTACCGGGTACAACTTTAACTACAATTTTGTCAGTTGTGCTGTTAATCTTGTAATAAGCTTCCAATCTGAAGAAATCCTGGTCATGACGGACGATGTTCCTATCATTTGTCCGGAAATGACTCTTACCCATACAGGTATAATAAATGGCGTCGAGAAGGTTGGTTTTCCCCATTCCATTCAAGCCAGTTATAAGATTAAGTCTTGTTTCAAATTCCAGTCTCTGAAATTCGTAATTTTTAAAATTGGTGAGTTTAAGCTCGGTAAGGTGCAAGGATTCTTGATTTGGAACCCTGCAAATATAGTAGCCTTGACAGGAATTTCAGGCCGAGCTTGTCACAGAAAAGAGGAATAAAAAAAAGGCAGCAGCCGAAGCCACTGCCCAAAAACAACTTCTATTGAGATAAAGGCTTTCCTAATCTGTGTTGGTTAATGGGTTACAACTTCATTGTTCCTGATGAACTGAATATTTCCTTTGGTCAAGGGGTAAACGATGCCTTTGCGGGAGTAGTATAAACTTGCCTCGTAATTTCCTCCAGCTTTTTTCTGGCTATTGAAATACTTAACTGTCAATGGGTTTCCGGAGAAAACAAATTTATAACCCGCATTTCCCTGATTGCTTTCCGGGTATCCTGGATTGAACTCATTGTAAGGCACCAGTAATCCCGAATCCAAATCCACTATTTCAAGTATAAACTCTTCCCCCAACAGTTGATTCAGGTTATTGTTTTCCAGGTTAATGTTAAAGAAAACATACTTCCAGTCATCCTTGGTTTTCTTCAGGTCATTGCTGTTTTCTTTGTTCCTGACATTTACTTTTTGAAAATTTACTTTGGTATCGTAAACGATTGTTTTAATCTTATTTCCATCTTCTGTTTTGATAGAAGGGGCTGCCGAGGTAGTCGGAGCGGCAGGTTGCGGATCTGTTCCAGCATCCACTACTCTCCAGTTTTGCACAGGGAATGGAGCCTCCATTATAGTTTCTTCGGCTCTTTCCTTGTTACTTATCCTTTCTTCTAACAGAAATACCTTGCTGGAATGCTTTGATTTTTCTTTCTCTTTTTCGGTTTTTTCATCAATACTGGCCTGTCGTTGGCTATCCAGTAACATCATTTGATCGAGTTCTTTTAGTCTTTCTGCCTGCAATCTTGCTATCTCAACAGCTTTGTTTTTCTCCTGCTGCAATTTATCTATCTGAATTGTCAGGGCATTTACCCGGTCTTGTTTCTTGCGGATACTATCATTCAGATTAGCGATGGTACCTTTCAGACCATGAATTTTAGCTCCTAAATCCAATACACGAGTATTAAGTAAGGCAATGGAGTCTTTTAATACAGCAATCTCTGCAGTCAACTCTTCAACCCTTACAGTTTCTGCTTCAAGTGCTTTTTCAGTCTTTGATAATTTTTGGAAAGCCTTTGATAGGTCAACTTTGAGCCCTGCAATCAATTCACTTTGGTAGGCTGTAAGGCCAGCAAGAGAAATTGCGCACACAATGCTCAACAGGAGGGGTAACTTTTTAATCATGACGTTCGGGTTTATAGCTTGTTTTTTACCTCTTAGTGTTGAGCACGGTGTTCGTTTGAGAAGGGTGTTTACGTATATTAACCCCTTAAGTGTTTCACAAAATTCAATTAAATTATAAAAAATTCTATTTGTAAAAAATTGAACGGTAGTGTACGTGAACACATGTGAACTTTTCAAATATTGTTCCAAAAAGTTATTTAAGGTTTCAGATAGATGAAAAAAAATTTAAACTATTTGATTTGTCTTGATAATTGGCTTAGTTGTAAGGCATTGGTTAAAAATCTAGTTATGTTGAAAAAATGGTCCTTATGAGAATTCCATTTTTTTTGTTTTTAATTTTGGTGAAGTCAAAATCTGAGATTTCATGGAAATAGTCGAAACACAGGATGGCTCACATACTTTGAAAGCTGATGGTCTGGATGTAACTTATCATTCCCGCTATGGTGCCATTCAGGAAAGTATGCATGTTTTCATCCAATCCGGATTGTATTATCAGGTTGCTGGTCGGGAAAAAGTCAGCATACTGGAAATGGGATTTGGAACAGGATTAAATGCTTTATTAACCTATATCGAGTCTTTAAAAGGCGGTTTAAAAATCCAATTTACTGGTGTGGACAATTCTCCGGTACCGGTTGACATCGTAAGACAGTTGAATTATACTCAACAATTGGCAGTTCAGGGAAGTGAAAAAGTATTCGCTGAAATCCATCAGGCGGAGTGGAACACCAAGCACACCATTTCAGATAGTTTTACTTTTCAGAAATTGCTCAGGCCATTTGAAGAAGTCGTATTCGAAGAGCGTTTCAATCTGATTTATTACGATGCCTTTGCCCCAAAAATTTCACCAGAACATTGGGAGCCACCAATTTTGCAGAAGATGTATGATTCTCTGGAATGGAATGGGGTGCTGGTAACTTATTGTGCTAAGGGAAGTTTCAAAAGAAGCCTTAAAGAAGTGGGTTTTCGGGTGGAAACATTAAAGGGGCCTCCAGGTAAAAGAGAGATGACCCGTGCAAGTAAATAGCCGTAATTGCTTAGCATTTCATTTAACCGGAATTTGCCATGTCACTTCTTAATTGAGAGGAAGAATCTCCCGAGTGCCAACTGCTTAATCATTAAAATCTATTTTCACAAAAAAACAGATGATGATAGACCAACTTAACAGTGAACTGGATAGCCTGTTGGAGGAATTACAGTCCATATCTACGGAAGATTTGAATAGGAAACCTGAAGTGGAAGCCTGGTCTGTTGCTGAAGTCATGCAGCATTTGATGACTTCAGAACGACTTTCCCTACAATACGTCAAAAAGAAAACCACTTATGCCAAACAATTTACAACTGCTGGACTCAGTATGAAACTTAGAATGTTTGGATTGAAGCTGTTTCTCTGGACTCCCCTGAAATTCAAAGCTCCGGCTGCAGTTGATGAGTCAGCATTTCAGAAGAACCTTAGTCTGGGCGAATTACAATCGATATGGAAGAACCAACGAAATGAAATGGCAGTGTTCCTCAAAGATGCACCAGATGAATGGAAAGGCAAGGAGATTTACAGACATCCCTTAGCCGGAAGACTCACCCTTGCAGGTATGCTTGAGTTTTTCCTGATACATTTCAGGCGGCACCGCCAACAGATCTATCGAACCTTAGAAAAGGTTGGACATAAATCAAGTTGAAATAACCAAACCCGCAAGTGTTGCAGTGAAAAAGGCCGCTATAGTTCCACCAATCATAGCCTTCAGTCCCAGCTCTGTCAGATTTTTACGCTGACCCGGAGCAAGTGCGCCGATACCACCAATTTGAATACCGATGGAAGCAAAATTAGCAAAACCGCACAGAGCGTAAGTTGCAATTACCACGGATTTGGGATCCAGCGATGCCTTCAAAGCAGGTAGTTGGGCATAGGCATAAAATTCATTGATTGTTGTTTTCATACCCAGCAATTGCCCGATTACCAGTGTATCCTGTGCAGGGACACCTATTAGCCAGGCTATTGGCGAAAACAACATCCCCAGAATGTATTCCAACTTGAAACCGTCGAAGCGGCCTTGTGTGGATTGTACTACATATTCATTCAATCCTGTCCATGAACCAACGCCATTTAGAAGAACGTAGTTTATCAGAGCTATCATTGCTGTAAATACCAGCAGCATGACAGCCACATTCACAGCAAGTTTCAATCCGTCAGTGGATCCTCTGGTGATGGCATCGAGAACGTTGGAGCCGGTTTGCTCTCTTGGGATATCTATCTTTTGAGCTTCGATTGGGATTTCACTTGGTTCAGGGAATAAAATTTTTGCTGCAACTATTGCGGCCGTTGCATTCATAATGGATGCAGTAAGCAGGTGGCGGGCGAAGAGTTGCTTTGCAACGGGGTCGTCACCTCCAAGGAATCCCACATAAGCGGCAAAAACACTGCCTGCTATGGTGGCGAATCCGCTGGTCATGAGACACATGATTTCAGAGCGGGTCATGCGTTCCAGATAAGGTCTGATTACAAGCGGTGCTTCAGTTTGTCCGATGAAAATATTGGATGCTGCGCCAAGGCTTTCAGCTCCTGTAAGTTTCATGGTTTTGCTCATGACCCATGCTATGCCTTTGGTTATAATCTGTAGAATCCCAAAATAGTACAACATGGCTGAAACTGCAGAAAAGAAGATGATAGTAGGCAATATCTTGAAAATGAAATTATTCAATGCACTATCTACAGCCGTAAGCCCAAAAGGAGTCAGCAGAAAGTCTATCCCAGCGTGTGTAAAGTCGAGAATTTTAACAAAGAAATCGGCTACACCGTCAAAGAATATGGTAGCATATTCAACCTTCAGAACCAGCAAACCGATTGCCAATTGCAATAAAAGACCACTTCCAACCAGCCGCCAGTTTATAGCCTTTCTGTTTGCGCTTAGAGCATACAATATGCCCAATAAAACCGTAATTGCAAGAAGGGCTCTAAGTATCAGGAGTAAGTAGTCCATATTCAGTTTGTTTTTGTTTTGTTTGATTGAGTAAAGGCCGGTCAAATGTAGGTATTATCTTTCAGGAAACTTTCTGTTCACCAGTTTACCCTTACCAATCGGTGAAGGCCCTGTTGAATATTTGATCGACCAATTCCTTGCTGATAGTTTCAATCAATGCATCCTGCACGTCAATGAGGTTTTGGTCTGGCTGAAACAGGTCAAAGTAGGAAAACTGTTGCTTCCAGTTTGCTTTCTCATTTTTATGGTTAATGAACTCCACCATCACCGTTATGCTGAGTTTGTTGTAACTGATTTGTTCACCAGCTCTTGGAGCCTCCATTGTTACCCTGAAGTCTGAAATGGCTCCTTTGAATTCAATATCAGGATCTATATCCCTGTATGTTAATCTCGATTCGCGGCGTATTTTGTCCCGAAGGCGCTCAGTAAAATCACGGGGGAGTGTGGGAGTAGAAGCTGGTGCCTGATTTTCGAAAAGAGCAATATAATAAGATGTGACATCAGCGGGAATGCTGGTACCTTTAAAGGAATAACATCCGGTAAAAAGAAACTGCGGCGTAATAAACGCCAACACGCTCAACAAAATCATTAAGGTCCCTTTCCTTTTCATGATAACTGAATCTGTCTTTAACTTAAACCGCAAAAATCAGGAACAAAGAAAGGCATTGACATGCTTTTAGTGTCAATACTACTCATAATTTTAGATGTTTGGGTGATTCTGTACTTGATGGTTCCCTTCGGGAATATTTGAACTAACTGCCATCAGTGCATGATTCTCCACATCATTTCCGAAATCAGTTCTTTCTCCTCTTTTCCAGTTGTATTGTAACCGACTCCTTTAGTTTTCAAGTCGTATTCGTGCAGGATGCTGATTATCTCCTCTGTTTTGGCAAGAGGGAAATTCAGGGCTGCCTGTCGGTATTCACGAAGTGCATAAGAATTGCGCAAGCCAAGTGCGGACATGGTTTCAGAGTCAGAAGCCTTGCGAAGAAAATGAATTGAATAAACTTTCATGAAAAAGCTCGCCAGCGAAGACACCAACAAAATCATGGTTCCAGTCTTTGAACTGTTTCTCAAGTACTGAATTATCCTTGCAGATTTTTTTTCATCACGGTAAGCAAGTGCCTTTTGCAGTTCGAAGAAGTTGTACTCACGGCTAATTCCAATGTACTTTTCAATATGAGCGGGAGTGATTTCTTCGCCCGTTTTTAAGTGGAGGGCAACTTTTTCGAGTTCCTGCACTACAACACTGATGTCTGCTCCCAGATACTCTGCCAAAAGACTGACAGAAGTTGGAGCCATTTTGAGTTTTTCTGCCTTTGCATATTCTGAAATCCATTCTTCCAATTGGTAGTCCCTTATTTTGTCACTCTTAAAAACTGCAGTTTGTTCACCTAAACTCTTGCCAAAAGAAGTTCGCATGTCGAAAGCCTTGTGTTTGTGACAGACAACCAAAATGGTCGTTGGCACAGGCTTTTTTACATAATGCTCAAGTTCTTTGATATCTCTCATATCCTGTGCTTCTCTGAGAATGACTACTTGCCAGGGTGCCATCATGGGGTAGCGTTGAGCCTGATCAACTACCGCTTGGGCATTGACATCTTTGCCATAAAGGATAATCTGATTAAATACCTTTTCAGATTCCGAAAGGACAGTTTCTTCAAGGAGGTCAGAAAGGTAATCAATGAAATAGGGTTCACTACCATGCAGGAAATAAACTGGCCGGTAGTCTTTCTTCTTTATGGAGTCTTTTAGTTGTTGAAAAGTGAATTCCAAATTGAAAAAGTTGAGCAGTGAAATTTAAAAAAAGTTGCAAAGAAACGTTTCAATTCACTGATTTCGGAGGTATTCCTTTTCAAAAAAGGAAGGATAACCCAAAAGTGATTTTGCCTGAATTAATTTGTTGTAGTTGCTTTTGGAAATGGCAAAGTAATCTGTAATAATTCCCATTTGCATAAAGTCGGGATTGTGGTCTTTCAGACTATGATAAAAATCCATTGCCTTTTGTTGGTTTCCAAAAGCCTGTAAGTGTATGATAGGCACATTGGCAAAATCACCTCCAACCTGTAATTGAGTAATCTTGAGATGTTCCTGGGCAAAATGTTTCCAGATATACTTTGTGATTTCTGCCCTGAAATCCTGAAACTCAGTTGGCCTGTTTTTCAACAGAAACATAAAGTGATGTTCCTCCTGCGGAGTATTTTGGAATATACCCTTTGTCTCTGTGGTTTGAGCAACAGCAGTATTAATAAGGTAAAACAAGGCTATAAAGAACTTTGAAAAATAGCGCATCTTAAAGGTATTTTTAGGATAAAGATTCTGTAATTGAAACTCATATTCTACCAAAAGGCAAAATAATCAAAAATTCCAGTCATGCTCAAGTTCCAATCTTACGTTGATTGAATGACTTTACCACAGGCAGGAAAATCAGATTTTATCTGTCAATTTTTTAGTTCGTTGGGAAGTTGATTAATTTTCGCCATCCAAATGACAACCGAATCAATTGAAGCCACAGAAACATTATACCGATGAGGAGCTGACCGAAGCCCTGTCCATGGGTAGAAAAGAAGCAATTGAGAATATCTTTCTTCAGTATTACAGTTTTGTGCGCATCAAAGTTCATAGGATTGTTAAAGATGAACATGCAGCCGAAGATGTAGCGCAGGAGGTTTTTTTTGAAATTTGGAAAAACCGGTCAAAGCTTCCTATAATCAGCTCATTTAAGGCCTATTTGCAGAGGGCTTCGGTGAACCGTGCTATGAATTACGTGCGCGATCTTAAAATTAAGTGGGATGACGAGGACAAGTTAATGGGGGAATCGAGCGAAGAGATAAGTGCTCTTCAACAGGTTGAGTTGAAGGATTTTCAAAACGAAGTTGACCAGGCAATAGATTCACTGCCAGAGAAGTGCAGGGTAGTTTTTATCTTAAGCCGCTTTGAGGATATGAGCCATAAGGAGATTTCAGAACACCTGGGTATTTCTGTAAAAACGGTTGAGAATCACATGACCAAAGCACTGAAGTTACTCAAGCAGCAACTTTCACATTTACAACAACCCCGAGGTTGACATGAGGGTTGGCCGCAAGTTGGTCATTCAGATTACAATTAGCAGTGAATCCAAAAAATCGGAGCATGAAAGAATAGGGGAGTGATTATTGGATTGTGTCCAGTTTAAGAACTCAATCAAATGTTCTGAAATTCTCTGATTTATCATAAGTTTAAGAGTCGTCTAAAGAAATGTTTTATGCCAGTGAACGAAAAAAATGAAGAAGTAAATTGGATCGCACGTGAATCGAAACTCATGGAAGAAAGCGATCTTAAACGCATTTGGCAGTTAACTGAAGGTTATAAATCTGATCGTCCCGGTGATCCACAGCAAAGCCTCAAAAGTTTCCAATTCCGTTTGAATCAATCCGATGTGGATTTAGTTTCTATAGAATCCAAAAGATGGAATTACTATTTCATCAGGATAGCCGCTGCTTTTCTAATTCTGATTGCTGCATTCTTTGTCATTAAAGGTGGACTCAAGTTAACTGAACAAACGCAGATAGTAAGAGCAGAATCCGGAATCCAGAAAGTGATTACGCTGGCAGATGGCAGCAAGGTTACACTCAATGAAAACAGCATCATCAAGTTTTCCAGCAACTTTAATAATAAAGACCGAAAAATAAACCTCATCGGAGAGGCCTTCTTTGAAGTGAAATCAAACCCCTCCAAGCCATTCCATGTTGAAACTGATTTAGCGAACATTAAAGTAATTGGGACTTCATTCAATGTTAGGGCCTATGAGAATGAAGAAGTGGTGGAAGTTTATGTGAATACAGGCAAGGTATCTGTAACGCCATCACAAGGGGAAACTGCTATTCTTGAGACAGGTGAATATCTAACCATTGTAAAGGGTATTGTGAAACCAAAAGTTGTTGTTGATGAAAATGGAAATGCAATGGCTTGGTCCAGAGGGAAGCTGATTTTCAAGAGAACTCCCTTCCGGGAAGTCTTCAAGTCCATTGAAAAAGAGTTCAAAGTTCAAATTGATGTAACTGATATGGCCATATTAGATTGCCTTTACACACAAAGCATAGAGCTGAAAAGAAAAAGATTAAATGAGACTTTCAAAGCAATGCAAATTGCTTGCCCTCTAAAAATAGTTGAGGAAAAACCTGACTATTTTAAAGTGTCTGGAAAGTGCTGCAATGAGTAAACAAGCGTCATTCCAGTTAAGTCCCGCAAAACTTCTTCCCACATTCGGTTCCCAAGTTAGCTCAAGTCACCTACCTTTGACCAGAATCTAACTGGTTTAGCATGCAGCGAATTTGGTTGGTCCTTTTCCTGGTTGTTATTGGCTGTTCAGCTTTTAGTCAGACAATGCTGGACAGGCTGGTTAGTGTGAAATTTGAAAACACAACGCTGGAAAAGGCCCTGTACGATTTGATGGATCATTCAGATATAAACCTCTCCTTCAGCAACAGTATCATTCCCAGAGATAAAATGGTTACCCTGACTCTAAGGAACCAACCCCTGCGAACAGCACTCGATTTTATGCTGGACGGAACAATGCTGTCCTATGAAGTCCTGCGGACTCAAATTGTGATTGTTCAAAAAAAACCGCCTGTAGTACTGAAGACTTATACCGTGAGTGGCTTTGTCAGGGATGAATTGTCGGGTGAAAGGGTAATAGGAGCAGTTATTTACGAAGCTGAAAAGGGCTTTGGTACTTATTCAAATGAATTTGGATTTTATAATCTGCGACTTCCCGAAGGAAAGAATCAGATTATTTCGTCCTACTTGGGGTATCGTCCGGACACCTTTGAATTGGAATTGTTATCAAATCTGGACAAAGAAATCTCGCTTAAACCCGCCTATTTAACTCAAATAGAAGTATTTGCGCTAGCTGACTCGGTTGCATTGGAAACCAAGGGACTTGGGTCGGTAATTCTTCATGTCAGCCAAATGGAAAAGATGTCGAGCCTTGGTGGAGAAGCAGATGTATTGCGGGCAGCTTCCAATCTTCCGGGCATTCAGACCGGTGCCGATGGTTTCGGAGGCATCTCTGTCAGAGGAGGTAATATCGACCAGAATCTTTACATGCTGGATGGGGTAACAGTTTACAATGCTACTCATGGCCTCGGGATATTTTCAATTTTTAATAATAAGGCGATAAGAAGTGCACAATTACTAAAAGGAAGTTTTCCGGCAAAGTACGGAGGGCGCATCTCTTCTATATGGGATATTCAAACTAAAGACGGCAACTTTAATAATTATCAATGGGAAGCGGATTTAGGTCTTAGCTCAGGTAAAGCAAGTCTGGAGGGTCCAATTGCAAAAGGTGATGGCTCTTTTTTTCTTTCAGGTCGCAGAGCCTTTTTTGATTTGTTTAGTGTACCCTTGACCAAGAATTTGAGAAAAAAGAAAGGTGTCGATGGTTTTATAGATTATTACTTCTATGATTTCAATATGAAATTAAACCACCAGTTGTCCAGAAAGGACCGGATATTTTTCAGTTTTTATCAGGGCCTTGACGATTTCAAGGACAATTACAGCCAGACTCGCATTTTTATAGACACGTTGGTTTCACTAGCTGATAACGATAGGGTACAATGGGGCAATAAGGTAGGCGCTTTTCGTTGGTCTCATCAATTTGACGAACACATGTTTGGTCACGGAACGGTTTCTTACAGCAGATACTTCTACGAATCTCAGGGACTGCTGGAACTGGTCATGAAAAAAAGGGACCAAACACTATCAAGGGAATTGCTGGCGATTAAATACCATTCTGAAATTGAAGATGTATCAATAAAGGCAGATTTTGATTACCACAATCCAAACGACCATAGGATGAAATTTGGTGGAGTCCTGAGCCGGCATATAATACAACCGGGTATACTCTTTTTCAATCAATCCATATTATCGGACACTTTTTCTATAGACTCTCTGGGGTTTACAGATAAATCTTCCATGAAAGCCAATGAGGCGGATATTTATTTTCAGGACGAATTTTTAATCAGCAAGAATATCCTGATTAACCTTGGTATGCGAGTTTCAACTTTTTCGAGCTTGGGTGGATTTTACTTTTCACCACAACCAAGGCTATTTTTTTCCTTTTTCTCCAAAGAAAACAGGTCATTCTTTACTTCAATATCGAGAATGACCCAAAATCTACATTTGCTGAGTCCAACCAGTATTGGCTTACCCAAAGACCTTTGGGTAAATTCTACCAAAAAAGTTAAACCCCAGCAATCATGGCTTTTTTCTTCAGGTGTTACCCAAAAGTTCCAAAACGGTTTTGATTTAACTTTGGAGGGTTATTATAAGGATCTGAAGAACCTGATAATCTTCAAAGGAACGGTCCTGGATGAAATTAACTCTGAAAACTGGCAGGATAAAATATCAAAGGGTAAAGGAGAATCTTATGGTTTGGAGGTGCTGCTAAAGAAAAACACTGACCGTACCGGAGGATGGGTTAGCTATGCAGTAACCTGGACCAACCGAACATTCGACAAAGAAATCAACAGAGGCAGGACATTTCCATACCGTTTAGATCGTCGGCATAGTTTCAGTGCGCAATTCTTATATAAAATCAGCTCAAAATGGACTTTTTCATCGGGGCTTCAAATTGCATCAGGTTCAGCTTTCACTTTCCCTATCCAGGAGTATGAGCTTGTGCAGGCGCCAGGCCAACCTCCATCTGATATCATCTTGAGGCCACGTGTAATTGATGAGTTGAATTCCGAAAGACTGCCTGTTTACCATCGGCTTGATTTGGGGTTTGATTATGTAGTTACCCAAAAAAAATTCACCCACAATTTGCGCCTGGGTGCATACAATGTTTACAATCGCAAAAATCCCTTATACATCGATATCAGAGAAAAGTTTACACCATCGGGAGAAATACAAAAAGAAGCCGTGCAGATCAGTTTGTTACCTTTTTTCCCAACATTGCGCTATTCTCTTCAATACCGTTAACTGTTAAATCCAGGAAATTTCATTGCATGAACTATTGGCTAATTAAATCGGAACCAGAAGAATACAGCTTTGATGACTTATTAAATGACGGGCAAATTATGTGGGATGGTGTCAGAAATTATGCAGCTCGAAACAACCTTAGAGGCATGCATAAAGGAGATCTGGTATTGTTTTATCACAGCGTTAATCAGAAAGAAGTCGTTGGCATTTGCGAAGTACTCAAAGAACACTACCCCGATCCGACTGCCGAAAAAGGTGATTGGTCAGTAGTGGATTTTGTCCCTATTAAGAGGTTAGATTATCCGGTGCAGCTTTCAGATATCAAAGCCGAAAATAGTCTGCAAAATATTGGACTTGTGCGTATTGGCAGATTGTCTGTAATGCCACTCGAAAAGAAGGAATTTGAGAAAATTCTGAACATGGCTAAGACTTCAATATGAATTACAGTCGATGAATTACCCCATTTGTCGCAGAGTTGCAGATTAGTTTCTGATGAATTTTTTGACTTAAAACCTGGTTTTTTATTGGTTTTTAGAAGTTTCTGTGACAAGCTTTTTTCATCGGATTAAATTTTGCACAGATTTATAAATCAGTTTTTTTTCCCCTAAACGGTTGAAAAAGGGTTAAAAGTTACTGTTGAAATTAAATTTTGACCCAATTTGAATGTGACTGGTCTTCGGAAAAGAGACTCTTTCATCACTGTTTTATTCCCCTTAATTTTGTTTCACTCTTTATTTCTGGCAACTTTTTCAAAACTCCCCCCCTTTTTTTTCGACGGCTATTTTAAGATGAAATCCTTACTCATTGAGTAAGACAAACACTCAACTTTTTATGAACACCTTGGTGAATTTTTTCACCACACAAGTATCAGCCATCTAAATGTAGATGTGCGCAGACATTGAAACAAAAAACAAACACTTTTGAACAAACCTGAACGACACTATTTATCCAAACATTCTGGATAGTCACTCTATTCTTTAATTGCTTCCAGAATAAATTCAGTTTACAAACACAACTGTAATCCCAGGATAAACGGTATAGGGCACCCGCCCAGGTTCACCATCCTTGACCTTCAATTCAATGGATGGTGAACGCCGTTTTCTGGTCGATTCAAAGTTCCGGTTATTCAAGGATGTTATTTTTCAAACCATGTTGACTTGGCACAACAACATGCAGCCACCTGTGTGGGTGGTTGTAATTGAAAATAACCAGGGCGCAAGTTTGTGTTAGGAAAAGGCTTAAGGTACGTATTTGCCATAGAATCCTAACACACGGAAGTTTGACGAAATTGTTGAAATGCTTTGCCGGGTGGTGCTGATCATTCATCAAAGAACAATAGTGCACTGCCCGGCAATTTCTAGCGTAAAGAAATAAATTGGCTTAGGCCAATATTTTAAGATAGATCAGTCTCTGCCCCCCTCACTTTTTTTCCAGATTTTTTCTGGTAAAATCAGAACTCACAACTGTCAATAAGAATCAGGGTGATGAATTTCCATCGCCCTTTTTTCATTTCCTGTCGGCTTAACCTTACTAAGTGATTGATGAAAAGATTCACCTTACTTTAAGACTTTCAAAAAGTATCAGGATGTTTTATCATTGCACAATCATTAGGGCACTTTGTTTATCTGACGATGGATGCAAAAGCCGGTGTTCATTCAAATTGCACACTTGCAGTTCCTGAACTAAAAATGGCCGCCAATTGAAAAAGCCTGCAGGCATAAGAATTTTGCACATTTCTACCGCCAAAACTTGGAGGGGAGGAGAACAACAGGTGGCTTATCTGGTGGATGAACTTAAAAAGCAGAATTGGAATCAATGGATTTTTTGTCCAGAGAATTCTGAACTGGAGGATTTTTGCAAACGACAGGATTGGCCTTTTCTTTCCTTCACCAGAAGATTCCCAATAAGTTTATTAACCGCTTTTTACCTTTTCAAAATTTGCAAAACAGAGGACATCGGATTAATCCATGTACACGATGCAAAGGCCCACACTTTAGCTGTTATAGCAAGCACTTTTTCCCGCATCAATATTCCGGTTGTTGTTAGCAGAAGGGTGGATTTTCCAATTGGAAAAACGGCATGGTCCAGGTGGAAGTACAATCATGAATCAATAAAAAAGATAATTTGCGTATCCGATTTTATTAAAAGACTTCTGATTCCACACATCATTAATCCTGAAAAACTGGCTGTGGTTCATAGTGGAATTGATGTGACGCGTTTTCACGGCAAACAAAAAACAGGAAATCTGAGGTTAGAACTTGGTCTGTCTGACAAAATTCCACTTATCGCCAACATCGCAGCAATAGCACCACACAAGGACTATTTCACATTTGTTGATACGGCTGAAGAAGTTCTGAAAAAATTGGATTGCAGGTTTCTCATAATCGGCGCTGATGGGGGTGAAGGGGGGGCCATTAGGAAATACATTTCAAACAGAAACCTCCAGGACAAAGTGCTCATACTTGGGTGGCGAAGCGATATCCCTTCGGTTTTATCTGAAATTGATTTGCTCTTATTTACCAGCAAAACAGAAGGTTTGGGAACAACTATTCTGGATGCCTTTGCTGCTGGCGTGCCGGTCGTGGCTACAGAGACTGGTGGAATACATGAAATTGTGTTCGACGAAATCAATGGCCTGACGGCCGGAGTAGGGGATAGTAAGAAACTTGCTGAACAGGTATTGCGAATCATGAGTGATGCCGAATTGAGAAAGAAACTGTGTCTAAATGCCAAAGACAATGTCCAGCTATTTACAAAAAAGACCATGGCAGGTGCCACTATAGCTATCTATCGACAGATTTTACATGAACAGCAACTTCAATAATTCATTAGAACCAAGATTGTCAGTTTTCGTATAGTGTCTTATAAGCTCGTGTTGCTATTATGTGTACTATTGATGTTTACCAAATAACTCTGCAAGCTCTATCTTCGCGATCTAATTGATAATCATGAATCCGAACTGGAAGGAAACTTTTGAAAACTTCAACAACCTGGGTAAATACCTTTTTGTAGCAGGGGTAGTTGTTGCGTTGAGTTTCCTGTACCCGAGTACCCAAAAATTCAAGTATGAATTTCAAAAGGGTCACATTTGGAATTATGAAACGCTGGAAGCCCCCTTCGACTTTGTCATCCATAAATCAGCCCAGGAAATCAGCCAAGACAAGGAGGAAATAGAAAGAGAGTTTTCACCTGCCTATACATTAAACCCCAATGTTGCCAACACCAGGATTCAGGAATTTGAAGCATCTTTTGATAAAAACCTGACCATACTGGAAAAAAACCCCAATGACAACACTGTAAAACCACAAACCCCTTCGATTAAAGAGTTGGGCTCGCGGCTACTACAGCAGGTTTACAACAGAGGTATCGTAGAATTGGCTTCAGAGCATTCCGGAAAGGGCAGTGATTTCACCCTGAACATAATCAACGGAAGAACTGCTCAAAAGCAGCCTCTCGGAAGCCTTCTCACCATCGCGGAGGCAGAACAGCTTATCAAGGACTCTCTTTCAGTGTACAATCCGGCTATTCTTGATTTTTTGTGGCCTTTGATGCAAACAGTGCTTGGTCCCAATATTCAATACGATGGAGAATTAACATCAAGGCTTCAAAAACAAGCCTTTCAGGAGTTGGTATCAACCAAAGGAGTAGTTAAAAAAAATGAGGTAATTGCCACAAAAGGAGTTGTCATCAGCGATGATGTTTATGATAAACTCGTTTCACTGCGAAAGGCTTTTTACGATGACTCCAATTCGCAAGCCTCCAACAAGGTCATTTATTTTGGTTATCTGCTATTAACAGCTTTGATTCTCGCTGTTTTTATGATGTACATACAGACCTACCGGCGGGAGATATTTCAGAATTGGAACTTTCTGATTTTCGTGATGATGTGGCTGGTGATCATGAGCTATTTCACATATTTGGTGGAAAAGTCAACACTCAGCGTTTATATAGTCCCATACTGCATCGTGCCAATCATCGTAAGACATTTTTTCACTTACCGCCTTGCTTTTTTCACTCATGTCGTAGTCGTATTAATAAGTGGATTTCTGACCACTGTCGGTTACCAGTTCATCTTTATGCAGATTGTTGCCGGGGTAGTAGCGGTTCTTGCCGTTGCGGATGCAAGGGCCTGGTCGAAATTTTTTCAATCTGTCCTCTTGATTTTGCTGACCTATATGATAGCCTATCTCGGACTTTCTCTAATCGAAGAGGGAGACTTCGGCAAAGTGGATTGGACAATTTATAATTGGATATTCATTAATGCCGTTTTGACAATGCTGGCCTTTCCAATTATCCCCATTATTGAACGGACTTTTGGATTTCTGTCCTCCATATCTTTGTTGGAGCTGGCGGACATGAACAAACCGCTCATTCGCGAATTGTCCATAAAGGCACCAGGCACTATGCAACATTCCCTTCAGGTTGCCAATATAGCTGAGGCTGCAGCCAACGAAATAGGTGCAAATGCCTTACTTGTCCGGGTGGGTGCCTTGTATCACGACGTTGGAAAAATGTATAACCCCGAGTTTTTCATTGAAAACCAAACCAATGTAAGTCCTCATGAAAGCATCGACCATTTTGAAAGTGCGCGTATCATTAGGGAGCACGTAACACGGGCAGCTCAATTGGCCAGGAAACACAGGGTTCCACCCAAAATCATCCGCTTCATCCAAACCCATCACGGGACTACGAAAGTGGAATACTTTTACAGAAAATGCATGGAGGAACATCCTGGTGAAACCGTTAATGAAATGCTCTTTACTTATGAAGGTCCAAAACCCAGGAGCAAAGAAGAAACCGTGCTGATGCTCGCCGACAGTATTGAAGCCACTTCCCGCGCTTTCAATAATCCAACAGGTGAAGACCTCGACTGCCTGGTTGATTCTATCATCGCCGGGAAAATGGAGAAGGGCCAGTTGGACAACTCCCACCTCAATTTTGAAGAGCTGGAAAAGTGCAGGGTTGTTTTCAAAAAGATGCTGAGGAGCATTTACCATATCCGCATTGAGTATCCTAAAGAAGTGAAAAGCTGATATGGTGACGAACAGAAATGGTTTTGACTGGAGGAGCTTTAGTTTTTATCTCACCATAGTTTCTACTATTGTATTTCTGGGTGCTTTGCATCTTTCCATGGACTTGTATTCCGGGGGAACTTTGCATGAGCGGCAGCTCGAGTCCTACTCTTTTAATTACAACTTCATCAGTGACCTGGGAAGGGCCCGAACTCCCGATGGCGACAGTAACTTTCCCGCCAATTTCGTTTTCAGGAGTGCAATGACATTTACCGGTGTTTGTATTTTTTTCTTTTTTCTCGCCCTGCCAGGAGTCTTTAAAAATGAGAGTGCCAAGGCTACCGCTCTGATTGCTTCTGTATTAGGTTTTGCAGCAGGTCTGAGTTACATTGGCCTTGCATGGATACCTTATGATGTGAGTTACCGCGGGCATTACGCTTTTGTCCGCACTGGTTTTATTTCTTTTCTTCTGATGAGTTTGTTTTATGCAATGGCCATTTTTCTGGAAAAGGGTTACCCGCGTCGTTATGGTGTGGCGTTGCTCCTGTTCAGTTTCATTTTATTTTCCCAAATTCTGCTGATGTTTCTTGGCGAGAGATCCTGGCGTTCCAACGATGCGTTGTTCAGACAGGCCACAGCCCAGAAAGTGGTGGTGTATTCCGAAATCCTGTGTATGTTGTATCAAACATTTGGAGCCTTATCACATCTTCGAAGAAGCAGAGCTTAGTCACTAAAATTAATCCTCCAATACCCTGATTTCTACTCGTCTATTGGCTTCCTGTTCTTCAGCTGAACGCGCTTTAGGGTATCTCATTTGCCAATTACCATAACCAACATAACGAATCCTGTCTTTTGAAATTCCGTTTTCAAGAAGATAGTCAAAAACCATTTTGGCCCGCGAAACCGACAATTGGTAATTCCATGTATTCTTTGTAACCGGAGGTTCTGAAGGGTGGTTTATATGCCCGGCAATTTCAATTTTTAGGTGCCAGTTGATTTGCATGAACCTAAGCAACCTGGGTAGGGTAGGCTCGGACTTTCCCAAAAGCACAGCTTGATTACCTACAAAATATAAATTCTCTATATCGGCTTTAGATCCCGGCAAGGCGGGACTCATTTTGATTTGGAGGGGTGACATTTTTCCGGGTAAGACCCTTAACATGGTGGTTTTTAGAAAATAACCCTTTGCCAGAACATCCACGGCAGCTACCTCCCCCTCCGGTGCAGTTGCTCTGAAATAGCCACTCGAGTCACTTCGGGTACTGTCGCGAGTGTATTTGGTATGCACGATAACTTCCGATTCTATTCCCCGCCCTGTATCAACATCCTTGATGCTACCTTCAACCGGAACCAATTTCAGGGTAAAGTACAGTTCAATAGTAGTGCGGCGGTTGAGCTGCCTTCCTGTATCGGAGTTATTGGAAGCGGCAGGGTTTTTTTCGCCCCAATACCGAACAGCAATGGAATATGGTGGAATACCTTTATTGGAAAGGGCTTCTTTGACCATTTCGGCCCTTCTTTTCGACAAAGCCAGATTATTCTCTATAGAACCGATAGAATCTGTATGGGCTGTAATTTTCACCTTAGCATTATTCAACTTTCGGTATTCATTGGCCACAGATTGCAAAACAGAGTCACTCTCCTGCCTGATTTCGTGTTTTCCAAAATCAAAATATACTGCTTTTGTAAAAACACTGATTTCGACAGGATTTGGTTTTTGACAAAAAGCAGTTAAGGTGAATCCAGACAGAAGGGAGAGGATAAACAATTGGGTTTTCATGGCGTTGGAGCTTTGATTGTAAAGGGTGAAACTGCAACGAATATAATCTGTTTGGCTGCAATTTTTACCAGCTTTTGCACCACAGTAATCGGGATGGCACAAAGCATCGTATATTTGCGGCCCAAAAGTAGTCGTGACCGCGCTTTTTCAGCATAAGCTAAACGTTGTCAGAGGCTATTAATTATATCCCTTATTTCTTTCAATGAAGAATATTCGCAATTTCTGCGTTATCGCTCACATCGACCATGGCAAAAGCACGCTTTCGGACAGGCTTTTGGAGTCAACCCGTACGATTTCCGAGCGTAATATGAAGGCCCAGGCATTGGACAGCATGGATCTGGAACGGGAACGCGGCATTACCATAAAAAGTCACGCCATTCAAATGTATTACACCCATACAGATGGCGTACAGTACACCCTCAATCTCATAGATACCCCGGGCCACGTCGATTTTTCCTACGAAGTCTCCCGTTCAATAGCAGCGTGTGAAGGTGCATTATTATTGGTGGATGCCACTCAGGGGATTCAGGCTCAGACCATATCCAACCTGTATTTGGCTATCGAGAATGACCTGACCATTATTCCGATCATCAATAAGATTGACATGCCAAACGCCATGATAGATGAGGTGATGGAGCAAATCATTGACCTGATTGGCGTTGGAATAGAAGATGTAGTTTTAGCAAGTGGTAAAACGGGTGAAGGGGTCTCAGATATCCTTTCTGCGATTGTTGAAAGAATTCCTGCACCAAAGGGAGATCCGGCAGCACCGCTACAGGCGCTGATATTTGACAGTGTTTTCAATTCCTTCAGAGGTGTTATTGCCTATTATAAAATTATAAATGGCACGCTTCGCAAAGGCGACAAAGTGCAGTTTTACTATACGGAGAGTGAATACGAGGCGGATGAAGTGGGTATCCTCCAAATGGACCTCGTGCCAAAACCGGAGATGACTGCCGGAAACGTTGGTTACATCATCACCGGGATAAAAGTTTCCAAAGAAATTAAAGTGGGCGATACCATAACCCACGTCGAAAGGCCCTGTCAGGTAGCGATTAAGGGATTTGAGGAGGTCAAACCTATGGTGTTTGCCGGTTTGTTCCCCATTGAAAATGAAGATTATGAAAACCTGCGGGAGAGTCTGGAAAAGCTGCAACTGAACGATAGCTCTTTGGTTTTTGAACCCGAGACATCCGCTGCACTTGGCTTTGGTTTCCGTTGCGGATTTCTAGGGATGCTTCATCTGGAAATTATTCAGGAAAGGCTTTCCAGGGAGTTCGACATGGAGGTCATTACCACTGTGCCCAACGTATCCTACGTTGCCCATAAAAGCAATGAAGAGGTGCTCGAACTGCGCACACCCTCGGATTTTCCCGACCCAACCGTTCTGAAGTTTGTTGAAGAACCATATATTTTTGCTCAAGTCATCACAAAACCCGAATACATCGGGGCTATCATGACTTTATGCCTGGATAAAAGGGGCATTTTCAAGAATCAGGGTTATCTGACTCCCAGCAGGGTGGAGCTTACTTTTGAACTGCCCCTGGGTGAGATTGTGTTCGACTTTTACGACAGGCTGAAATCCATTTCCCGGGGTTATGCATCTTTCGATTACCATCCTATAGAATACCGCCAGTCTGATCTGGTCAAAGTAGATATCAAGTTGAATGGTGAAAGTGTTGACGCACTTTCTGCTTTGGTACATAAAGACAAGGCCTATGCTTTTGGCCGCCGTATCTGTGAAAAATTAAGGGAATTGCTTCCCCGCCAACAATTCGTCATTGCCATTCAGGCTGCTATTGGCGGGAAAATCATTGCAAGGGAAACGATTTCTGCAATGCGCAAAGACGTTACTGCCAAATGTTATGGTGGTGACATCAGCCGAAAAAGGAAATTGCTTGAAAAACAAAAGAAGGGTAAGAAGAAAATGCGCCAGATTGGCAACGTAGAGGTGCCGCAGAAGGCATTTCTGGAGGTATTAAAATTGGATTAAAAAGGTTGGTGTAAATGGTAATGGACAAACCAAAATCTGGTTTTAGCCGTTTATCCACACGAAATCACTCATCTAATAATCAATCTTAATACCATGAAGAAATATGTTTTTCTATTACTTGCGGTAGGTTTGTTGTCCTCTTGTGTGAGCAAGAAAAAACTTACCCAGGAACAATCCCTAAAAAATGATTTGCAGGTGCAGTATGACAAAATAAAAATGGAACTCAGTGGATGTGAGAGAAATAACGCCGACCTGCAAGCCGAATTAAGCCGCACCAAGACAGACCTTGCCAACAAAGAGATTGACCTCCAGAAAGAACGCGACCGTTACAAAATCCTGCAGGACCAAATTGCACATTTGCAGTCCACCAATACCAACCTGCTCGACAGACTTTCTGACATGTCTGTAGTGAGCAAGGCTGGGGCTGAGAACATCAAGAAATCATTAGAAGCCATCAGCGACCAAAGCAGATACATTCAAGGCCTCACTTCCTCCATCCAACGCAAAGACTCTTTGAATCTCGCTTTGGTTATGAACCTGAAGCGCTCCCTGGCCAACATCGCTGATGAGGATGTCACTGTTGAGGTTAAGAAAGGTGTGGTTTACATTTCACTTTCCGACAAGATGCTCTTTAAGTCAGGCAGTGCAGAAATCAATCCTGCTGCTGAGACTGTTTTAGGTAAAATTGCCTCTGTAGTAAATGACCATAAGGAACTCGATATCCTGGTTGAAGGGCATACCGACAACGTTCCGATCAATACCTCCTGTGTATCCGACAACTGGGACCTCAGCGTGAAGCGGGCAACTTCAGTGGTTCGATTGCTGCAGAAGAAATACAATGTAAAACCTGAAAGGATGACTGCGGGTGGCCGTGGTGAGTTTGTGCCAAAGACTACCAACGAAACTACCCCCGGAAGAAGCCTGAATCGCAGAACCGAAATAATCATTCTGCCAAAACTCGACCAGTTCTTCCAATTAATGGAACCGTCGGCCGGCAAGTAATTCTTCCAAAAATCAAAAACAGCTAATGATACAATTTCAATCATTAGCTGTTTTTTTTATTACAGGGCTCTATTCAGCCTTTTAATTCATGGTATTTCTTCAGATAAATTCTTCTGACCACCCAACCATAAATCCAACCAATAACAGTAAAAACCAGAAGCCAGACAGCCAGATTTATTGTGGAAAACTCAATAAAACCCAGGAATATCAGGACCAGAAAAATCAATATGCTGCTCCCTACCGCCTGCAAGGTTTCCCTCAAATAAAATTTCCAGGCCGGTCCCTTCAGCCTGGGTTCGTAGGTGTTGAGGAAACTCTTTTCAAGAAAGCTTTTAACCATAGTATTTGGATTTTGTGCTTGATTTTGGAGACAAGTTTATATTTTATTGTGCGGTTTCTGAGTGACCAAAAAATAGGATGCTTCAAATGCACGTTATATTTTCCATAAAAAGACATTATGTATCATAACCGGAATTTTGAACTCGAAGCCCAACGAAGAAAACGCAACGCATTCTGGATTGCAGTTGCTATTCATGTGGCACTCATAGCTGCATTTGCTCTTAGCACCGGGGGCGATAAAATATCCTCAGAAAAAAAGACTGAGAATATTGTCAATAAAGAGTCAGGAACTTCTAAACCATTATATCCATAGTTTTTACTTAAGTCCTCAGTCCTTCCATCCTTCAGTCCTTCAGTCCTTCCATCCTTAGAATAGGCCATGTAATTCTGCCTGGACCATATTGACAACTTTACCCAGGTCTTCAGGATTGTGCTCAAAATCCACATCATCGGCGTGGATGACGAGCAATTTTCCTTCATTGTAACCTGAAATCCACTTTTCATACCTGTCGTTGAGCCGTTTCAGATAGTCCAGACTCATACTTCCTTCATAATCGCGACCCCTCGATTGGATATGTGTGACGAGCGTAGGAATACTGGCTTTCAGGTAAATGAGCAAATCAGGCGCCTGAATTTGAGAAGACATAGTGACAAACAGGCTGAAATAATTATCGAAATCCCTCTTGGTCATCAGGCCCATGTCGTGCAGGTTCGGTGCGAAGATGTAGGCATCTTCATAGATGGTTCTGTCCTGAATCACCGTTTCATCACCTTTAAGGATTTGCAGTATCTGCTGATACCGGTGGTTGAGAAAGTAAATTTGCAGATTGAATGACCAGCGCTGCATATCGTGATAGAAATCAGCGAGATACGGGTTATCATCTGTACTTTCGAAATGAGTTTTCCAGTTGAAATGCCGTGCGAGTTTTTCGCAGAGTGTCGTTTTGCCAGCTCCTATGTTGCCGGCGATGGCAATATGTTTGATTTGGGACTTGTTTGTTTGGTTCATACGTTTGTCTTTACCGGTCGGCACGAAAATAGGCACATGGCTTTTTTTTCTCAGGTAAATGCAGAAAGAAATTTATCAACAGGTGAAATTTTAACTAATGAATCTGACCTTTGCCTTTGGCATCTTGATCCGGAAAGACAGAAACTTCTTCTTTTCTATGAATATCCGTCAAACTTCTAAAAACTGACCATGCAGATAGACCGTCCTTTAATTTTACGACTTGAAGAATTGGCTAAGCTCGAACTTACAGAAGAGGAGCGTCAAAACCTCATGAAAGACCTCAACAAGATTTTGGGTATGGTTGAAAAAATGGAGGAATTGGATACAACAGGTGTGGAACCTCTTGTGTACGTCAACCAGGAACTAAACCAGCTTCGCCAGGATGAAATAAGAGGCCAGTTGAATACAACTGAGGCACTTTCAAATGCACCTGTGCATGATGGCGCTTACTTCAAAGTACCAAAAGTATTGTAAGTCATGAGTCAAAAATAAAGGTGCCAAATTGTTTGCTTATCCAATTGAAAATCAGTTGGAAAACTTTTGCCTTTTGCCTTTTTACTTTTTACTTTTTACTAAGCGGGTTTTATCGCAGTCGAAATCAATCTTTACAAACCATAAGTAAATGAATCCAATTATTGCTGTTCGCAACCTCAAGAAAATCTATTACATGGGAGCCAATGTGGTCAATGCATTGCAGGGCATTGATCTGGAAATCTATAAGAATGAATATGTCGCACTTATGGGGCCTTCCGGCTCAGGAAAGTCAACCCTGATGAACCTGATTGGATGCCTCGATTCTCCTTCTCATGGCGACTACATCCTCAATGGCATCAATGTGAGCACCATGATTGATAATGAACTGGCAGAGGTGCGAAACAAGGAAATTGGATTCGTTTTTCAGACTTTCAACCTTTTACCCCGGCTTTCTGCACTTGAAAACGTAGCTCTTCCACTTGTTTATGCTGGTATCCCCAAAAACGAACGCCTGGAAAAAGCAAGGCATACCCTTAATGCCGTTGGCCTTGGTGACCGCATGGACCACAAGCCCAATGAATTGTCAGGTGGTCAGAGACAAAGAGTAGCCGTGGCCAGGGCGCTCGTAAATGACCCCAGTATCATTTTGGCGGATGAACCCACTGGTAACCTGGATACAAAGACATCCATGGAAATCATTGGATTGTTTGAGGAAATTCACGAACAGGGGAATACCATTGTCCTCGTAACACATGAAGCCGAAATAGCATCACATGCTGAAAGAATTGTCAGATTACGCGACGGATTGGTAGAGTCAGATGAAACCAATCCAAACCCGGTTCGCATGTTGCAGAATGCTTAATTGCAGAGTCGAGGTCATTATGAAGGAAATTTCTCAGTTTAAAATCCTTTAGCTGTTGAAATTGTTATCCGAACTAAACTCTGACTATTATGGCTATTAAAATATACACCAAGACAGGAGACAAAGGTGAAACAGGGCTGTTCGGTGGCAAACGTCTTCCAAAATGCCACATCCGGATAGAAACCTATGGTACTGTTGATGAATTGAATTCCTGGATTGGTTTGGTCAGAGATTCACTCACTGATTCTCAAACAAGGGAAGCACTTCACAAAATACAATCGCTGTTATTTTCCATGGGAGCTAATCTGGCTTCTGATCCTGAAAAAGGAGTTGGAAGTCAATCCGTATCAGCCGGAGACATTGAATTTCTGGAGAAAGAAATAGATCGCATGGAATCACTTCTGCCGGTTCTGAAGAATTTCATATTGCCCGGAGGGCATCCATCAGTTTCCAATTGTCATGTTGCAAGATGTGTTTGCCGAAGAGCAGAGCGGAATGCTGTTGCGTTGAATATGGAAGAAATCGTTGAATCCGAAATCATTACCTATCTGAACCGCCTTTCCGATTACCTTTTCGTTCTGTCCCGCCGTATAGCCCAATTACATGGTGTTGAAGAGGTGCTTTGGAAGAGCCGCTAAAATCATCCTGGCATCTCACAAGGTCTTCGGCATTTTATTTCTACCTTTACGTCCCGTAATGAAGTAAAAAGGCAAAAGTCTGATGGCTGTTCTGGTCCTTCTTTCTTTTCTCTTTTATATCTTTTCCAAAGAAATCATGCCATGGCCAAATACATCTTTGTTACGGGTGGAGTCTCCTCCTCATTAGGTAAAGGAATCATCGCCGCTTCACTTGCCAAACTGCTGCAAGCCCGTGAATTCTCCGTAACCATTCAAAAGTTTGATCCCTATATCAATGTTGATCCCGGCACCTTGAACCCTTATGAACATGGAGAATGTTACGTAACAGATGATGGCGCTGAAACTGACCTCGACCTCGGCCATTATGAGCGGTTCCTGAACATTCCAACTTCCCAGGCCAACAACGTAACGACCGGCAAAATTTACCAGACGGTCATTAATAAGGAAAGGGCAGGGGATTATTTGGGTAAAACGGTACAGGTTGTACCTCACATCACTGACGAAATAAAGAGAAGGGCCTTGCTCCTGGGCACTTCCAATCAATACGATATAGTTATTACTGAACTCGGAGGCACGGTTGGGGACATCGAATCCTTGCCTTATCTGGAAGCATTGCGGCAATTACGCTGGGACCTCGGAAGAGACAATTGTATGGTTATTCACCTTACGTTGATACCATATTTAAGTGCTGCAAAGGAGTTGAAAACAAAGCCTACTCAACATTCAGTAAAGGAATTGCTGAGTGCTGGTATCCAGCCCGACATTTTGGTTTGCCGGACAGAGCACCCGCTTAGTACGGATATTCGCCGGAAACTTGCTCTGTTCTGCAATGTTGATTTTGGTTCCGTTGTGGAGGCCATTGATGCTGAAACCATTTACGATGTCCCTTTATTGATGGCCAAGGAAAAACTGGACAGCACTGTAATCGCCAAGTTGCGTTTGCCGGACAGAAGAGAGCCTAATCTCCATCCATGGAAAGAGTTTTTAGGTAAATTGAAAAATCCGATTCATGAGGTAAGGATTGGATTGATTGGCAAATACCACGAACTGAGAGATTCCTACAAATCCATATTCGAGTCTTTTGTCCATGCCGGTGCTGTCAACGAATGCAAAGTGATAGTCGAGCCAATACACTCTGAAAAGCTGGAGGCTCCGGATGCTGAGGTGGCTAATTTATTAAAAGACTTAAATGGAATTTTAGTGGCGCCGGGATTTGGAGAGAGGGGAATCAGTGGTAAAATCAAAGGAATTAGTTTCGCACGTGAAAACAAGATACCTTTCTTTGGAATTTGTCTGGGCATGCAATGTGCCGTGGTCGAATTTGCTCAACATGTACTTAAACTGGAACATGCAGCCTCTGCTGAAGTTGACAAGAAAACACCTTACCCAGTTATCGACCTGATGCCCGACCAGAAGAAAATCACAAAGAAAGGTGGCACCATGAGGCTTGGCGCATATTCCTGTGAGTTGAAAAAAAATTCACTGGCTTCCAAAGCCTATAAAAATCAAAAAATAAGTGAGCGCCACCGCCATCGATATGAATTCAACAATGACTTTCTCGCTCAGTTTGAGAAAGCCGGAATGCTGGCCACAGGAATCAACCCGGATGCAGGGCTTGTTGAAATCGTTGAGCTAAAAGACCATCCCTGGTTTGTTGGCGTTCAGTTTCATCCGGAGTTGAAGAGTACGGTAGAGAATCCACATCCACTGTTTGTCCATTTTATAAAGGCATGCATTAAATGAAGAGGTTCTTGATGAGAACTCTTGATGCCGTTTCAGCTTCCGGAGTCACTTCATGGATATTTTATCTGGCGGCAATTATGGTGGTCTTCATGGTTCGGAATCATCCATTCTTTTGGGATACCATCCAGTTGGCCTCCAAACATGCCCATTTTTTTTACCAAAATCAATTCTCTTCATTTCTTCTGCCAGTTGAAATCGACAGTGGTCATCCGCCATTCTTTGGAATGTACCTGGCTGCCTGTTGGAAACTTTGCGGCAAGAGCCTGGCCATAAGTCACTTTGCAATGCTGCCCTTTATAGTGGGGATAGTATTTGTTGTAACTCAATTAGGAGCGTTGTTGGGTGGAAAACGAATGGGTTATGGACTGATTCTATTGTTGCTCGCCGATCCGGTTTTGTCATCACAATTGACGCTGGTGAGTCCTGATGTGGTGTTGATTTTTTTCTTTTTGCTTGGTTTTTGGGTCTTGTTGGATGATAAACCCAATTGGTTGCTGGCAGTTGCCATAACAGGATTGTGTATGGTGAGTTTGAGGGGAATGATGGTAGCCTTCGGTTTGTTCCTGTTTTCTATTGTTATCCAAAGGCAGGAGAGGGGTAATACCGGTATTTTAAAAAAGCTGATTCCCTTCATCCCAGGTGCTTTAGCAGGAGCTGGTTTTTTACTCATTCATTATTGGGAGACGGGTTGGATTGGCTATCATGGCGGTTCGGTTTGGGCGCCGAGTTTTGAGAGGGTAAATGTTGAAGGTTTAATGCGCAATGTTGGAATACTGGGCTGGAGGATGCTGGACTTTGGCCGTGTGTTTGTTTGGATAGTTTTGATGGTGCTGGTTTATAAAATCAAAAGGTGGCCATCTAAAATCTCACTCCTGGCTTCACTTCATACATCAGTTTCAGTCAAACTGCTGGCTCTTGTATTCATCATGTTCCTGGTGTTGACACCTTCCATGATATGGCACAAAGGCCTCATGGCACACCGTTATTTGTTGCCTCTTTTCATCTCTATTACTCTTCTTTTGTTTAATCTGTTACACCATTCAGAATTGTCGAGGAAATGGAAAGGGGCCATTTACGGATTGGCTTTTTTCGGGCTACTTTCCGGAAATTATTGGGTATACCCCAAAGGCATTTCAATGGGGTGGGATAGCACTTTGGCGCATTTGTCCTGGTATCCGCTTCAAAAAGAAATGGATAACTTCATTCTGAGCGAGGAAATTGAAATCACTCAGATTGGTACAGCCTTTCCAAATATTGGTCCCCGCGACATCATCCTGTTAAATGGTCAAAAAGATGGCTACATCAAAAAGGATTTGAGTAATTCCTGTTACATCTTGTGGTCTAACATTATGAATGATTTTTCGGATGCAGAAATCGAGCTGCTGGAAAGTGAATGGTTGCCGGTGAAAAGCCTGAAGAGAAGGGGTGTTTGCCTAATTTTGTACAGAAATCCAAATATGAAATTATGCGAAAATTGAGCATGGAAGAATTGGAAAGAGTAAGCGCGGAGGAATTTCGCAGCCAAACCAAAACTCCTATTATTCTTATTCTCGAGAATGTGCGTTCTGCTTTAAATGTAGGTTCCGCCTTCAGAACAGCAGATTCCTTTGCTGTTGAAAAAATCTTCCTTTGTGGTATCACTGCGACACCGCCACATCGTGAAATCATGAAAACAGCCCTTGGTTCTACGAATGCTGTAGAGTGGGAATACGCCAACAGTGTTGACGATTTAGCTCCCCGATTAAGAAAAGAAGGATGGAAATTGATGGCTGTCGAGCAGGCTGAGGCGAGTGTGCCTTTGCAGGAAATTAAGTTTCCAAGAGAAGCCAAAATCGCCTTGGTATTTGGTAATGAGGTGGAGGGTGTCAGTGAAAATGCACTAAAAGAAGTTGAGGCATGCATCGAAATACCCCAATTTGGAACCAAGCATTCCCTAAACATTGCTGTATGTGTGGGTATAGTGGTTTGGGACCTGTTTTACAAGTGGCGTTACCAGTGAGCTTATTTAAACTTATTCTTAATAACTTTGGCTAATACAGACGCTATTATATCTTTGCACTACAAAATCTTTGTATTTCAACCTCTTGTAATTCAGAATGAGCCCGTCATCTATCATAATTGCTGATTCTCAGATACTCATACGCGTGGGTTTGCGGCATATCATTGAGAAGCATCCATCCTGGCAGGTGGTGGCAGAAGCCGCTAATGAGGACCATTTGATGGAATTGATAAAGGTTCATTCACCAAATATTGTCACCCTCGATTACAATCAGCCTGACAAGTTTTCAGCAGAGGTAATTGAAAAGATTCAACAGCAGTCTCCAAAGACACGGTTGGTCATTATCAGCGCCGATGATGACCGCAATAATATTTATCAGGTTTTGGAGAGCGGGGTGAACAGTTTTTTATCCAAACAGTGTGATGAGAAGGAAATCTGGGATGCCATACAGGCCACTTCAAATGGCGAGAAGTTTTTCTGCACCAATGTGCTGAATTACCTGCTCGAAAAGTCTTTTCCCAAAAAGGATTGTGCACCTACGCCCTTATCTGCCCGGGAAATTGAAATTGTGCAGTTGGTGGCCAGTGGCCTCATTGCCAAGGAAATCGCAGCCAAACTGAATCTGAGCACACACACCATTTACACTCACCGTAAGAACATCATGAAAAAGCTGAAATTGGGTTCAACTTCGGAATTGGTGTTATATGCAGTGAAAGAAGGTTGGATCAGTGAAGCTTAGTCCCACTCGATAAATTCAAAACCGAACAAACCTTTCCTGACCGGCAAGTCTATCTGCGTATTTTCTGGAATATCTCTGAAACGCTCTTGCTTACTTTTCAATCGCTCCACTTTATCGTCCTTGATGACATAAATGAAATAGCCTTCTGCTTTTACCTTTTCACCAACTATGAAACCATATCTGCTGGCAGCATAACTTTCTTCAGCAATGAATTGAAACTGCTGATTCTGTACATCATAAGGCGATAGTAATCGATTGGTAAGAGAACCAAAGAGTGGTGCAAAACCTGTGCAAAATACTATAAACAGAGCCCAAACCCTGTACCTGTCAATGTCATTTTGAATGTGTCTTCCCAATAACATGGCCAACGCAAGTCCGATTATCAATCCCACTGCAAGGGATGCATACACCAATTTCTCGACTTCAAAAGTGTTGGAGAAGTAGGGGAACTCAAGAACATAAATGACGATAAGCCCAATGAGTAAGAGGAATAAACCCAGAATAGAAACTTTGAGCAAGGTGCCGTTTCCCATTTTAAGATTTTACAAATCAATAAACTTTTGCCTATTGCTAAGAGCTTGTTTGGGATTTAGTGCTTGAGTTAAAAACGAGAAATTTTTCGTCAATTTTTTGGCTTTTTGAAGGAGAATAGCGGGACTACTTGACTGAAAAAAGCTGAAAAAGTGGCGAAAAAGGGTCGTTTTGAGCCAAGTGACCAAATTCCAAACAAGCTCTAAATCAGGCCAGCTCAAACTGAAGCCTTGCCAGACTATTGTAAATACCGTTCTCCAGCAGTGAAAGTTCATCGTGGGTGCCACTTTCGACAATCCTTCCCTTTTCAATGACATAAATGCAATCCACATTACGGACAGTTGCCAGTCGGTGGGCTATAATGATGGATGTCCGGCCTTCCATGAGTTTGTCGAGTGCTTCCTGTACAACTTTTTCCGACTCTGCATCGAGTGATGAAGTTGCCTCATCCAGCAGGAGTATGGAAGGGTTTTTCAGAATAGCTCTCGCAATGGCAATTCTCTGGCGCTGCCCTCCGGAAAGTTTGATGCCGCGCTCACCGACGATGGTGTCCAGTCCTTCGGGAAAGGATTGAATGAATTCAAGGGCGTTCGCTTTTTCTGCAGCTTCGAGGATTTCAGCTTCGGCGGCATCGGGTTTTCCATATAAAATGTTCTCCCGGATGGTGCCGCCAAATAGCAAAACTTCTTGCGGAACGATAGCGATATTGGACCGGTAGCTGTGGGTGTCGAACTCATAAATATCTTGTCCATCAACTTGAATACTTCCACTACTCAGTCCGTAAAATTTCAATATCAATTGGACTATTGTGGATTTGCCAGCACCACTGGCACCGACAAAAGCAACCTTTTTGCCAGAGGGGACTTCAAAGCTTATACCTTTCAGAACGGGTAAATCAGGTCGGGTAGGGTATTTGAAATGCACGTCGTCAAACACAATATCTCCTTTCAAACGCCCGTCCACCATCTTTTTTTCCAGAGTTTTGTTTTGCATGTTGTTCTGAGTGAGTTTCTTGACCACAACCTCTTCCGGCTCATTCAGGATCTCACGGACACGCTCTGTTGCGCCTATTGCGCCCAAAAGCTCCGTATAAAAGTTGCCTAAACCAGCTATGGCTGCTCCTATAATTCCCGTGTACACCACAAAGGAAATGAGTTGACCGGGTGTTATGCTGCCATTGCTGACCATAACAGCACCCTGCCAAATGATGAAAAACAGTGCTCCAAAAAGCATGGTGACGATGAATACGGCAAAAAGTGCTTTTCCCTTGGCAAAACGAAGTGCCACATTCACCGTCCGGTCGATGGACCTGCCATAGCGCCTGTTTTCAAACAGCTCATTGGTGAATGCCTTCACCACGTGAATGGTCTGCATGGTTTCATTCAGGATGATGTTGGAGTCAGCCAATTCATTTTGCCTTTCTTTGGACAATTTCCTGATAAAACGGCCGAAAAACATGGCTCCAGCAACCACAAATGGAAAAGTTGCCAACATGATAAGCGCCAGTTTGGGTGTAGTGATGGCTAAAAAAATAATCCCTGAAACCAGAATAATGACCTGACGGAGGAACTCAGCCAAGGTTATGGAAAATGCATTGTAGAGCTTTTCGACATCGGCTGTCAGGCGGCTCACCAATTCTCCAACTCTGCTTTGCTCAAAGAATACAATTGGGAGTGTTATCAATTTCGTGTAAAGCGCTTTTCGGACATCTGCAATGCCTTTTTCACTTACCGTGGAAAACAATTGAATCCGGGCATAGGATACAAAGCCTTGGGCTACAAGTATAAATAAAAGCACCCAGCCAACATCTTTTAAATCAAAGGGATAGCGCGATTTCCCAAGTGCAATGTCCACCATTTCGCCCGAAAGAAAGGGAAATATCATGAATACGACGCTGGAGAAAAATAACAGAGCCAGTCCTCCAATCAGCTGGTACCGGTATGGTTTTACAAAAGTGAAAATCTGTAAAGCCTGCTTAAATCTTTCGCCGCTCAGATTCTTGAGGTTATTTCCCGATTCCAGCTCTTTATTTTGGTCCGACATAAGGATTTTCGATTGGTTGAAAGTGCGGCAAAAGTAACATTTGCAGACTATACTTAGTTTTAGAGCTGCCAATCAAAAAAGTCCTCCTTACTTTACAACCCGGTTGGCGTGTCCAATTTGCTTTTTTGGCTTGCGAAACTACTTGCTATGTCCTTTCCGAATGACTTTGATGATCGAATGCGAAATGAGTTGGGTGCTGACTACCATGACTTTATTCAGTCTCTGATTCAGCCACCCGAAACAAGTATCCGATTAAACCCGGCGAAACCAACCCGGGCATTCGACCAACTTGAGGAAGTAAAGTGGCATCCATTGGGCAGATACCTGCCAGAAAGGCCCGTTTTTACAATGGACCCTTTATGGCATGCCGGAGCTTATTATGTGCAGGAAGCTTCATCCATGTTTACTTTGGAGGCTTTTCGACAACTCATTGGTCTTAGCAATGATCTTCGTGTGCTGGATTTATGTGCCGCACCCGGTGGTAAGACTACACTTCTGGCCTCGGCACTCACCGACAATAGTCTGGTGTTGGCAAATGAAGCCATCCGGACGAGGGTGCCAGCACTGTTGGAAAACGTGGAAAAATGGGGTTATCCAAATGTCATGGTAAGTAATCACGATCCGGAAGAATTCCATGGTATGGCTGGCTTTTTTGATGTTGTTCTGGTGGATGCCCCTTGTTCAGGAGAGGGTTTGTTTCGAAAAGACAAAGCCGCTTCTGACCACTGGTCACTGAGTAATACCGTTTTATGTTCAGCCAGGCAAAAGCGCATACTGGCAGCCTCCATTCCACTTCTTAAGAATGACGGGATTCTCATTTATTCAACATGCACTTTCAACCGCGCTGAAAATGATGAAAACGTCAAATGGTTAATTGACCAGTTCGGATTGGAAATGGAAAATCTTGATATCATGCCTGAATGGGGTATTCAGGATACCGGGTTTGGTTATCAGTTTTATCCACACAAGGTTCGGGGTGAAGGTTTTTTCATCGCCTGTCTTAGAAGAACAATTAAAGTCCAATCTATTGAGAAAGTTGCCAAATCAAACCCTCTGAGGAAATTAGCACCTGCTCAAAAAGCGAAAGTCTCGAACTGGCTAAATGCCCCGGAGAAAAATGAATTTTTTATCAAGGGCAACGGTGATATCATAGCCATTCCAATGGAGAATTTGCCCCATCAGTTGTTGGTGGCTGAAAGCCTAAGCCGACATTCTATTGGAGTTGAAATCGGTATAATTAAACAAACAGACTTTATTCCTTCGCACAAATTGGCTCTAAGCAACCTTGTCAACCCTTCACTCCCTTCAAAGGAACTGAGCAGGGAAGATGCTTTACTGTTCTTAAAGAAGCAAAATATTCACTTTGATGATTTACAAAAAGGATGGGTTATAGCCCGCTATCAGGGTCTGAACCTCGGTTGGATGAAGGTGCTTGACAACCGGACCAATAATTATTTACCTACAGAAAGAAAGATAAGGATGGACATTATCATAGAATGAAAAATAGCCGCCACCTGGGCAGCCATCTTAATTACAACTACAGGTAAAATACCTTCTAAGGCGCCTCAGGTGAGGCGTTCCATATCTCTCACCAATATCTTTCCACGGTTGAAATAGATCAAATCAGATTTGCGAAGCTCATTCAAAACCAAAGTCACCGTTTGTCTGGATGTGCAGGTAATGTTGGCTATGTCCTGATGAGTGAGCGAATGTTTGAGCAGCATTTCGTAACCTATTTTCTTTCCGTTTCGCTCTATAGAGTCTTTAATAAATTCTATTATTCTGGTGCGGGCATCTTTGAATATCAAGGATTCCAGTTTGCTTTCTGCCTTAATGAGTCGATTGCCAAAAAGACTCATAATGCGGTCACAAAGCTGAAAATTAGACCGCATAAGCCTTTTCATTCCTTCAACTTTTAGAACATAGACATGCACCTCTTCCCGCAAAGCCTGCGCAAAATCCTGTCGTTTTGTTTCACCGATGATTCCCAACTCGCCAAACATGGCCAATGGTTGAAAAACCGACTTGATGATTTCCTTACCATCAGATGAATGTGTTCCAATCTTCACCATTCCTTTTGCAAGAAAATATACATAACCGGATGGCTCATCGGGAAGGTAGATGTAGCTGTATTTTGATTTAACACGGTACTCCACCATGTCTTGCAGCCTCATCTGCTCCTCGTCAGTCAGGCAATCAAAAAGCGGAAAATCAGTGATAGAAACGTTGCGGGTTGATGTCGATGTTGTCGGGTTCATGTTATTCGGTGTTTAAGAATTTTTGTCGAAGTATATTTCGAACTTACACTACTCAAGACACCATAAATTCAGGCTTCCCCTATCTGTAGGCAGATTTTAATATCAAATTGAAAAGATTTTAAAAGGACCTGGCTAAATTCTGGGTCGGATGACGTTAAAAGCGGAACTGAAACCGGCAAAAATTCCCTCTCCGTTTTCAATATTGTGATAAATAACTACTCCTTCAGAGAGTGGATGAGTTGAGTTTATCTGTCTGGTCAGTGTGGAGTGGTATAGATAATACGCTTCTGAAACTGACCTTAACTCTACGAGAAAATTGCCAAGAATGAATTTGGAAGGATTGAAAAAGTAGGTCCCGGTGTAGCTCATGACTAATTTCTTACCATTAAACTGAAAGTCCTTAAAAAGAAAACTCTTTTTGTCAAAATGACTGATGACCGGTAAATCGACCTTCTTGGCCTCCGTATAATAAGGTGCTACCAACTGCACTGAACCTAAAAGTGTATCTCCCTCAGGTGAAATGCTGAACGGTATCAGTTCCTGATAGAAGAACAGGTGGTAGTAATTATTCTCTACTGAGGGGTCACTAATGGTTATACCTAATTCAAAAGCCAATGAAGATTCTTTTCCGGAAATGTTATTGATGGTGTTGGTGAATTCTATAGATTCAATAGGGATAGCCTTAGGTACGCTGCTTTTGGCAGTGACTGTTTCAAATCCGGGAGCAGAAACTTTGATAGTATAAACCTCATCAGCAACAGGTATTATTCGGTTGCTTTTGTAATAAGGTGTTGATTTGGTCAATGGATCTGCAGGCACCAAATCGAGAATTTCTAAAAGTTTTGCCCCTGAAAAGACCATTACCGTAGCATTGGTAATGTACTCAACAGGTGCATTAGTCAGGAATGACCTTGTTTTGGATACGGAAACCTGCAATTCTTTTTGGTCGCTGAAATTGCTGTAGATTACGAGGCGTGATTTACCGTTGGGTACAATATCCAGTGGTTCCTCACAAGAGAAGAATGCAAAGAGCAGTAAAAGCCAAATGATGTTTGAAATCCGATTCATTAGCAAAAGTGGAATTTTGGGGAAACGGTTCAAAATTCAACTTTTTATACGGTTTCAGAAAGCGAAGATATTTTATTTTTTGGTGAATTACCCCTATGAAAGCAGCAATTCTCACTTTGAAATAAAGTTAAATTGAATGGGTTATTTGAACG